>NZ_JAPWGO010000495.1 GCF_027213785.1 Limimaricola sp. G21655-S1
TCCCAGTTGATGGACCAGGTCATCACGCCACGCGACGGTTGCCCCTCGCTCTTCAGGCGGTTGAAGGCGTTGTAGAGCTTCTGCGGATCCTGCACATAGCCGGTGGCGGCGGCGTCAATGTTGGTCGGAATACCGAACACCAGCTTGTCATGGGGGATCTTGTAGAAGCCGCGGGTACCGTTGCTCAGCGAATCCGCCATGTGGTAGATGAACTCTTCTTTCAGGGCATCGTTGTTC
>NZ_JAPWGO010000496.1 GCF_027213785.1 Limimaricola sp. G21655-S1
GCATTATGTCGTATAAGCTCTGCCACTGTTATGATAAAATGGAAGGAGGCCTATCCTATCGGGTAGGCCTTGTTGCATATAAGCAAAGCCATGCGTATTAAATCATTTTTAAACTTATGGCTTTTTTTATATTTGCCCATTTTCCGTTAACAGGATAAAGATTGACTACGTAAGCAAACATGCTCAAAATATATAAGTATATACTATTTAAAGGAGCTTCCAATATGAGTATTATAA
>NZ_JAPWGO010000497.1 GCF_027213785.1 Limimaricola sp. G21655-S1
CCTCTGCCCCGATGCCTGGTTGCTCAACTTCACCAATCCGTCGGGCATGGTGACCGAAGCCGTGTTGCGCCACAGCAAGATCAAGGCAGTGGGCTTGTGCAACGTGCCGGTGATCATGCAAAACGGGGTCGCGACTCTGCTGGATACCCGCGATGAGCAAGAGTTCATCATGCAGGTGGTCGGACTCAACCACTTTATCTTCGTGCGCCAGTTCCAGCATCAAGGCAAGTATTAACT
>NZ_JAPWGO010000498.1 GCF_027213785.1 Limimaricola sp. G21655-S1
GTACGAGCATGGCGTAAGATAATAAATCATGACGAATAACGGAATCGAGTGCATCCCCTTCTGGCGTATAGATCGGCTCAGGAAGCCATGAGCCAATATACTGCTCTCGTTGCTTCAGTGCCGATTTCAGATGGTCTAAGCTGCGGTTGGTCGCCATTTTGCATAAATAGGCTTTAGGTTCCGCTATTCGCTCGAGGTTTATGTCATATGCCTTTAGGAATACATCCTGCACGATAT
>NZ_JAPWGO010000499.1 GCF_027213785.1 Limimaricola sp. G21655-S1
GACAAGCCCGGCAGCGTCGGCCGCCCCCTGCCCCACTGTCAGGTCACCATCGCCAGCGACGGCGAAATTATGGTGCGCGGCAGTGCCATGCTGGGCTATCTCGGCAGCAACGAACCACCTCCCGAACAGATTGCCACTGGCGAACCTTCTGCCATGCAGATCGCCACCGGCGATCTGGGTCATCTCGATGATGAGGGCTACCTCCATATCACCGGGCGCAAGAAGAATGTCCAGATC
>NZ_JAPWGO010000500.1 GCF_027213785.1 Limimaricola sp. G21655-S1
GCCCGGGGTGGCGCTGTGGGAACATCCCGACTTTCACCGGTATCCGTCGATACGCCGACAATACAAAATGACAGGAGCCGATGATCACTTACTTCCTCCTTTTCGACCCGTTTGGGTATGCGATTTCGCCAGTGTCCCTTGTTTCCGTCAGCTTGGCCGCATGGGTCTACATGCGCGGCCTCGTGCGATCCGCTCGCATTCGCGGGACGGTGCCTATGTGGCGGCAAGCCCTGTTC
>NZ_JAPWGO010000501.1 GCF_027213785.1 Limimaricola sp. G21655-S1
GATCTCTATCGGACGCCGGAGCATACGGCTAACGCCAAGCTGGAGTGGCAGGTCATCGAGAGCCTGAGTACCCAGCTCGGCTGGAACTACACCGGCAGCCAGATCCTTCCGCTTCCGCGCATGAGCGGCACCACCTATGAGACCACCGCCGGATTCCACACCCTGGATGTCGGGGCAGTCTGGAACGCCACCCGGGCACTGGATCTGAAGTTCGGACTCAACAACCTGATCAATAC
>NZ_JAPWGO010000502.1 GCF_027213785.1 Limimaricola sp. G21655-S1
CTTCAAAGGCTGCGGAAAACCACGCATCCTCATCATCCGGGTTGTTCTGTTCTGAACCGGAGGCCCGCACTGTGCCGTTTTGATTGGTCACATTCAGGGAGGTGTCATCCGATGTCCCAAAAGCACTGTATTGATCCGCAGCGAGGGTGACGGCCTCGACGTCGTATTGATAATAGTTCTGATCAAGATCGTTGAACGTCGCGGTAGAGCTGATTTCAACCGGCTCGCCAGTGGTC
>NZ_JAPWGO010000503.1 GCF_027213785.1 Limimaricola sp. G21655-S1
CCTTACTGGTCAGTGTCGGTAGATGCCACGTGCCCCCCAGTGCAATCATGCGGCAGCTTCCGGTAGTGCTTTTCTCGCTCTGCACGAAGGTTTTGCCATCCCATACCCAGCTTTCGAAAGAAAAACAATCTCCTATTCCTCTTCCCTTGTGTGAGGCGCTCAGTTCACCCATTCCATAACCATTGGCGTCAGTACTGATGAGGGTCGCACTGTCGGTGTCAAGCTCTGCGTCAATC
>NZ_JAPWGO010000050.1 GCF_027213785.1 Limimaricola sp. G21655-S1
ATGACAAGCTCTTGGGTGGCAAGGGCAACGACACGCTCGCGGGCGACGAAGGGAATGACAAGCTCGTGGGCGGCGGTGGCCGCGATGTCCTTGATGGCGGTGTCGGCCGCGACAAGCTGCTAGGCGGCGGTGGCAATGACAAGCTGTCTGGCGGCGAAGGCAACGACAGGCTCATCGGCGGCGGCGGCAAGGACCGGCTCGATGGTGGCGCCGGCAACGACAAGATGAAAGGCGGCGGCGGTGCGGACACCTTCATCTTCGATCTCGGCAACGACAAGCTGGTGGGCGGCGGTGGCCGCGACACAGTCGAGTTCGACGGCGCGTTCGACGACTACGGTGTGACCTTCGGCAAGAAGGTGATCGTGACTTTCGAAGACGACCGTAACGTGCTTATCGGAATTGAGCGACTCGAGTTCCACGATGCCACCTACGCGCGTCAGAGCGGTGAATGGGTGGAGATCGGCTGAGACACGGGACATGCTGGGCGGGACGAGCGTGTTCCGCCCAGCTATACGTCGCTTACCTGTAGTCGCTTCTATCAGGCGGACCGTCCAATGACTGCTCCAACCATCGCTCTAGAGACCGGCGGGCTAGGGCACATCAAGGTCTTCGTCCCGCATGAGATATAAGGTTGGTTGCCTCACCGGACTTGGCTGACTGCAACACCCTTATATACGAGCTTGCTTCTTCTAGGACTTCGCGTTCCTGCACCTCGCCATGCTCGAGGCCGGGCGTGGGCCTCAAGGCGCTGGGGGCTGTCCGGCCGCGGCAGTGGGACTTCGGCCCACGCCGTTGAACTGGCTACGCGCCCGCCACATCTGCCCAACTGACAATGGTTGAAGGGGGCGGCATGTTGGATGACCAAGGACGATCGTACCACGCGGAGAAAGAAGGCCTTCGCGAGTTCGTTGGGCAAGTTCGATGGACGCATTTCGTGACACTGGCTTGCAATGAGCTGCTGCCGGTTTCGTGGACATGACGGGTCCTGATCCGGCAAGCTGCTCGAAGCTGGAGTTGCGCATTTGCCTAGGTTAGGTGCCAAGTTGCTGCCTGCGTTGCTCGCAATCTCCCGCAACCATTGCGTTAGTCGTTTGATCGGTTAGGTTGCCTGAATTCGTTCAGGTGGACAGAGATGACATACTACACATTCAAAAATTCCGTCAAAACATGGCAAACTGGATACTCGTCGACAAATCCCAAGCTTCAGCTCATGAATGATGAGTATATGCCGGCCGGGACTTGGGAATGGGCTATCTTCGAAGGTGATTTCTCTGACAATATTTTCTCTCCTGGGGAAATGGTCTTTGTTGCGCCTGTTGATTTCTCTGGGGTTTATAGCGTGGGGGATCGCCGCGAGGTGGAATTCTCTGGCGTAACTGATGTAGATTCAGATGGTTATTTTGGTGATATGGTTTTCCGTCACTATTCGCGTTATTACGTTCTAACCGATAGTGACGAATATATAGATTTCGATCCTTATTCGACTGAAGTGACAGTGCTAAGCCAGTCGGTCGGCTGGGCTGCAGAGAGGAGCGGATACTTCTCTTCAGCAGACACGGTTGCACCTGAACTGACATCTTTGATCTTGCCGGAGCGCTTGGACCTTTCGGCTGGCCCGGCTCAGTTTGATGTCTCCGCAACGGCCTTTGATGACAAGTCAGGCGTCGCAGATGTGGTGGTCTGGCTCGACAACAGCATTTCGTATTCTTGGCTGGGTAGTGAGGTCTACAGCCCCTACAGCCTTCTCGGTCTGTTCGACAGCAGCGATTGGTCTGACGGGCATGCATCCAATAGCTACATGGTCGCGACAACAAACCAGCCAGGCACATACGGTGTCACGCGTGTCGTCGTCGAGGACATGCAGGGCAACGAGCGCACCTATACTGCAGCTGATTTGGAAGCGATGGGGGTGAACACTAGCATCGAGTTGATTGGGACCACGGAGGACACGGTTGCACCTGAACTGACATCTTTGAGCTTGCCGGAGCGCTTGGACCTTTCGGCTGGCCCGGCTCAGTTTGATGTCTCCGCAACGGCCTTTGATGACAAGTCAGGCGTCGCAGATGTGGTGGTCTGGCTCGACAACAGCATTTCGTATTCTTGGCTGGGTAGTGAGGTCTACAGCCCCTACAGCCTTCTCGGTCTGTTCGACAGCAGCGATTGGTCTGACGGGCATGCATCCAATAGCTACATGGTCGCGACAACAAACCAGCCAGGCACATACGGTGTCACGCGTGTCGTCGTCGAGGACATGCAGGGCAACGAGCGCACCTATACTGCAGCTGATTTGGAAGCGATGGGGGTGAACACCAGCATCGAACTTGGTTTCGGCCCGGCGAAATTGAATAATGTGCCGACTTCAGTTCAATTGTCAAATCAAGTAGTCAGGGAGAACGTTGCCGGCGCCACGATCGGCCAGTTGACGGTCACCGATCCCGATGCTGGCGACACGCACAGCTTCACGGTTTCGGATGATCGCTTCGAGGTGGTCGATGGCGCACTGAAGCTGAAGTCCGGCGTATTGCTGGATTATGAGGCGGGGGCAACGGTTCCGGTCGATGTGACGGCGACGGATGCGGCCGGTCTGAGCCTGACGCAGCGCTTCGATGTGACAGTGTCCAACGTCAACGAGGCGGCCACTGCTGTCCGCCTGTCGTCCGCGACGGTCAGGGAGAATGCCGCCGGGGCCACGATTGGCCAGCTGACGGTGACCGACCCAGACGCTCGTGACAGCCACAGCTTCACGGTGTCCGACACCCGCTTCGAGGTGGTCGGTGGGGCGCTGAAGCTGAAGGCGGGTGTCAGCCTCGACCATGAGGCGGGTGCCACGGTGCCGGTCGAGGTGACGATGACGGATGCGGCCGGTCTGAGCCTGACGCAGCGCTTCGATGTGACAGTGTCCAACGTCAACGAGGCGGCCACTGCTGTCCGCCTGTCGTCCGCGACGGTCAGGGAGAATGCCGCCGGGGCCACGATTGGCCAGCTGACGGTGACCGACCCAGACGCTCGTGACAGCCACAGCTTCACGGTGTCCGACACCCGCTTCGAGGTGGTCGATGGGGCGCTGAAGCTGAAGGCGGGTGTCAGCCTCGACCATGAGGCGGAGGCAACGGTTCCGGTCGATGTGACGGCGACGGATGCGGCCGGGCTGAGTCTGACGCAGCGCTTCACGCTCGCCGTGCAGGATGTGGTCGAGGATGTTTTGCCTCCAGTCGACGAGGAGGAGACCGGAGGCAGCTCTGGGGACACACCTAAAGGCACGAAGGGCAACGACGTTCTCGTCGGCAATGGGGGCAAGGATAAGCTTGTCGGGGGCGCTGGGCACGACGACCTTACTGGTGGTGCCGGCAATGACAAGCTCTTGGGTGGCAAGGGCAACGACACGCTCGCGGGCGACGAAGGGAATGACAAGCTCGTGGGCGGCGGTGGCCGCGATGTCCTTGATGGCGGTGTCGGCCGCGACAAGCTGCTAGGCGGCGGTGGCAATGACAAGCTGTCTGGCGGCGAAGGCAACGACAGGCTCATCGGCGGCGGCGGCAAGGACCGGCTCGATGGTGGCGCCGGCAACGACAAGATGAAAGGCGGCGGCGGTGC
>NZ_JAPWGO010000504.1 GCF_027213785.1 Limimaricola sp. G21655-S1
GGCTCCTCCGCGGCCGGCCGGCGGTGGGGGGGCGGGGGGGGGGGGGGGGCGGGCCCGCGCCCCCCCCCCGCGCCGCCCCCCCCCCCCGCCCGCCCCCCCCCCCCCCCCCCTCGCCCCCCCCCCCCCCCCCCCCCCCCCCCCCCCCCCGCCCCCCGCCCCGCCCCACCCCGCGCCATTCGCCATAGCGCACCCCCATCGGCTCGCCGTAACCGTTGCGGTCCACCCAGCTCTCGACC
>NZ_JAPWGO010000505.1 GCF_027213785.1 Limimaricola sp. G21655-S1
GTCAGCAGAGATTTTGCCCTGATTGATAACGATCTCATCTTCTTAAAGAAGAAGCGCCTTACCGAATGCGATACCGGGGGACGCAAGAATGCCAGATATCATAATCCTTCCTATTAAAACGACTGTGGGGGAGGAATCTAAAGCTGGATTACTCCAGCTCGTCCATCAGGGCAACCAGCTTCTCAACAGCTTGCTGAGCATCCGGGCCGTCAGCCTGGATAGTTACGTTGGTACCC
>NZ_JAPWGO010000506.1 GCF_027213785.1 Limimaricola sp. G21655-S1
GACCGCGGGCGCGGGCTGCTCGTCCGCCATCACCACGGAAACCACCTGCAACGGCCGCACCGGTGCCACCAGCTTGTAGCCGCGCTTGGGTACGGTGACGATATAGTCGGTCGCATCGGTGCGACCATCTTTGAGGATCTTGCGCAGTTCGAAAATGGACTGGGTCACTACCTGATCGGTCACCTCAGCGCCATCCCACACCTCATTAATCAGGGCATCGCGGCCAAACACGGTG
>NZ_JAPWGO010000507.1 GCF_027213785.1 Limimaricola sp. G21655-S1
GCATACATCGCCGTCAGGTTCAGGTCATGCATGACCGCGATCACCCCACCGCCACCGCTTGCAAACTGGCGCGCGATCTCCATAACAGTCAGCTGATGGGCGATGTCGAGGCTCGATACGGGTTCATCCAGAAACAGCCAACAGGGGTGACCGTCACCCATCGGACGCCCCACCTGCGCCAAGACACGGGCAAGCTGGACACGCTGCTGCTCACCTCCCGAGAGCTCCTGATAGT
>NZ_JAPWGO010000508.1 GCF_027213785.1 Limimaricola sp. G21655-S1
CGATTCGCATCATAGGTACGGGACGCTTTTTCCGGCATGTCGTTGTACTTGGTGGAGAGGGCGCCCATGGCGTCAAACTGGATGGTAGAGGACCAGTCCAGCTCTTCACCGCCACCGGCGAAGACCACATCCTGTTTGCCAAGCTGGATCAGCTCCATGGCGTGACCGATGCAGTGAGCAGAGGTGGCGCAGGCGGAGCTGATGGAGTAGTTGACACCCTTGATCTGGAACGGGG
>NZ_JAPWGO010000509.1 GCF_027213785.1 Limimaricola sp. G21655-S1
CATCAAGAGTGATCCCGAGCCACAGGCCGGATCGCAGATGGTGTCGCCCGGCATCGGCTCCAGCAGCTCGGCGATAAGATCGGAAACTTCCGGCGGGGTGTAGAACTCCCCCGCCTTCTGGCCGCCGCTGGCGGCGAAGTTCTTGATGAGATACTCGTAGGCGTTGCCGATCACATCCAAGGTGCCGACCCGACTCGGTTTGAGATTGAGCTCATCCTTGGCAAAGTCTTCCATC
>NZ_JAPWGO010000510.1 GCF_027213785.1 Limimaricola sp. G21655-S1
CAAACAGCACGTCCAGCCGCTCGGCACGCAGCTGCGGGCCGGCGTACTCGGCAATGCCGTAACGCAGGTGGGTATACCAAAGGTTGGCCGCACCCAGGCGGGCGAACCACAGCCGGCGCCCGCGCTGGGGGATCACCGGCAGGTACAGCGCCGCACCACGGCCGTGCGCGGCGGCCATCAGCGGCGCCATGTCCAGCTCGCTGCCGGCGGCAATATAGGCACCCAGGTGCTTGCC
>NZ_JAPWGO010000511.1 GCF_027213785.1 Limimaricola sp. G21655-S1
CCGCACCAGCGCTGAAGGAAGCGGGCTATATCGGCATGAGCCAGTCGCATCTGCCCTGGATCTTCACCGAGAACTTCATGTCCCGTCATAACCTGCCGTTCGCGACCAACGACAACGGCTATGATGGCGCAGAAGGCACTCAGATCCTCGTCAACAACGACGCGATCAAGGCGCATTTCACCGCCCTAACCGAATGGAAAGACAGCGGTTTCTTTGAATGGTACGGCACCGGCTG
>NZ_JAPWGO010000512.1 GCF_027213785.1 Limimaricola sp. G21655-S1
CCGCCATGGTGTTCTCAGCCAGTTGGTCGGGGAGATCGACGAGAGCTGCAACATCACCGCCCTGTCCGGCAACGAGGTGCTCTATCTCGATCGCGTCGAGACCACGGCGCCACTGCGCTTCTATCTGCATCCCGGGTCGCGGGTGCCAGTGCACGCCTCGGCGAGCGGCAAGCTGTTCCTGGCGCAGATGAGTCCCGCCCAGCGCAAGCGTCTGCTCGCCCATGTGCCCCTGGAG
>NZ_JAPWGO010000051.1:0-1708 GCF_027213785.1 Limimaricola sp. G21655-S1
CTCCATCGGGGCGCTTCCGGTGCTCAACGACGCGGGCGAGCCGATGGGCATCGTGACGGATCGCGACATCTGCTGCGGCGCCGTTGCCGAAGGCAAGTCCGGCGATACGGCCGTCTCCGAGGTCATGTCGACGGATGTGCTGACCACCTCGCCCGAGGAGGACGTCTCCTCCTGCTGCAACAAGATGGAAGAGCGCCAGGTGCGCCGCGCCGTCGTGACCGACGGCGAGGGCAAGTGCTGCGGGATGGTGGCGCAGGCTGACGTGGCGCGTGAGGCGCAGGGCGCGGAAACCGCGGATCTCGTCCAGAAGGTCTCGCAACCGGAAGGCCGTTCGGGCTGCTGCTGACGAGAGGGGTGGAGCGCTGCGAGGCGCTCCGCCCTTTTTTCTGTCTCGGCGGCGATGTCTGGACCCATCGTCCATGCCGAAGGTTGAGGGACAGCAGGCCCTTACGAGTATCGGCGCGGCCACAGCACAGGAGACATAGATGATGGACGGCGGAATGATGGGCGGAGGAATGATGTTCGGCATGGGGATCTGGGGTCTCCTGATCCTCGTGCTGGTGATCCTCGCGATCGTGGCGCTGGTGAAGTATCTGCGCAAATAGGTGAGGAATGACGGAGACACCGGACAAGCCCGTCGTCCTCGTCACCGGCTCCAGCGGCTATCTTGGCGGAGCGGTCGTGCGACGCCTGCATCAGAGTTACCGCGTTGTCGGGCTTGACCGCCATTCGCCACCACACCCGCCTCACCAAGCGGAATGTGTCTGTTTCGATATTACCGATCAGGAAAGCGTAGACAAAGCTCTGGCGAGGGTGCGGCTTGCCTATGGCGATCGCATTGCCGCGTGTATTCATCTCGCGGCCTATTTCGATCTGACGGGTGAGGACAGCCCCGCATATGACGCCGTGACGGTGGAGGGGACGAAGCGGCTGCTGAAGGGATTGCAGGAGTTCCAGCTCGAGCAGTTCGTCTTTGCCTCCACCATGCTCGCGCATGCGCCGACTTCGCCGGGGCAGCCAATCGATGAAGACGCGCCGTTCGATGCGAAGCTTCCCTACCGTGCCTCGAAGGTGCGCACCGAGGCGATGTTGAGACAGGAGAAGGGCGAAGAAAAGCTCGTCCTGATGCGCCCTGCCGGCATCTACGACGACCAAGGGCATTCCACGTTCCTGGCTCACCAGATCGCGCGCATTTACGAGAAGCGCTTCAGCGGCAAAGTTTACCCGGGCGATCTGTCACGCGGACAGGCCTTTCTGCATCTCGAAGACCTGCTGGATGCGATCGAACGCATCGTGGATCGTCGGGTGGACCTCCCGGATGTGCTTCCGGTCCTGTTGGGCGAAGCCGAACCCATTCCCTTCGGAGAGTTGCAGCGCCTGATCGGGCACGAGTTGCATGGAGAGGATTGGATCACCTGGAACATCCCGCCGAAACTCGCCAAGATCGGCGCTTGGGGAGAGAACCGGATCTTCGGCGAGGACGCCTTTATCCGAGCTTGGATGGTGGACATATCCTCCGATCACTACGAGCTGGACCTTTCGACCGCCCGGGAGCAGTTGGGCTGGCAGCCGCAGCACGGCCTGCGGGAAGACATGCCGCGCATCCTGCGAAATCTGAAGGATGATCCCTATCACTGGTATTCGGAAAACGGGCTGAATGCCGCGCGGGTTTCCGCGACCAAGGTCGTGCAGGCGAATGCCGAGCAGC
>NZ_JAPWGO010000051.1:1896-3580 GCF_027213785.1 Limimaricola sp. G21655-S1
GTCACCGAAGATCGTGGACTTTGGGCCGCGGCAACGCGCAGCTGGTTGACGGCCTGGAATGACGTTTTCACAGGACTGGTTATCACTGCCCTGGCGCTGATCTCGATGCGGCCTGGCAACGGTTGGGCGCAATGGGCCAACGCCGCGCTGGGGGTCTGGCTGTTGGCGGCGCCTTTGGTCTTCTGGACGCCGGACCCGGCGGTTTATGCGAACGACACGTTGATCGGCGCGCTCGTCATCGCGCTAACCATCCTGATCCCGATGATGCCCGGCATGTCGCGCGAGGGCATGATGGATGAAGGCGATATACCGCCGGGCTGGACCTACTGTCCGTCCACCTACGTGCAACGACTGCCGATCATCGCGCTCGGAGTGGTGGGCTTTCTTCTGTCGCGCATCCTGTCTGCCTATCAGCTGGGTCATGTCGACGGCATCTGGGAGCCATTCTTCTCCTCTCCTTCGGCTCTGAACGGCAGCGAATATATCGTCACCTCCGACGTCTCCAAGGCTTGGCCGGTGGCCGACGGAGGGCTGGGCGCCATGAGCTACATGTTCGAAATCCTGATGGGGGTGATGGGCAGTCGAAAGCGGTGGCGCACGATGCCATGGATGGTCGCGCTCTTCGGCATCGTCGTCGGTCCGTTGGGGATCGTGAGCATCTACTTCATCATCATTCAGCCGATCACGATTGGCACCTATTGCACGATCTGCCTGTTGGCGGCGGCGGCGATGCTGATCATGATCCCGTTCTCGCTCGACGAGGTCGTGGCAATGATCCAGTTCATGATCTGGAATACGCGGCGCGGCCGCCCCTTTGGGCGTGCCTTCTTCCAAGGCGATGCGTTGCCGGGGTCGACAAGCGGCGGTTCGATGAGCTTCGATGCCGTGCCAACGAAGCTGTTTCGGCAAAGCGCGCGCGGTGTCACCGTTCCATGGACCCTTGGCCTCAGCGCCGCCCTCGGCGCCTTCCTGATGCTGTCACGCGCCATCTTCGGCAACGAGATGCCCTTGGCGGGCAGTGATCATCTGGTAGGCGCGCTGGTCCTGACGACCGCCGTGATCGCGTGGGCCGAGGTCGCGCGACCGCTGCGCTTCCTCAATCTGGGCTTCGGACTGTGGCTCGTGATCGCGCCCTGGCTGCTGGATGGCGGCACCGTCCCGGGAAGTCTCGTTGGCATCCTGGCCGGCTTGGCACTGATCGTTCTCAGCCTGCCTCGGGGCCGGCGTAGCGCGGAGCATTACGGCAGCTGGGACCGATACGTGGTCTGAAACTCGCGGCGATCCCTGCGCGCCGGACCGAGATGCGGTCGAGTTGACGAGGCGGATATCTCAGCGCTTGGGTCGGCGTTGAGTCTGTGGACAGCCGAGTTTTGTGAGGCGGTCGCGCAGGAGTAGCCGGCACTCAGTCCAGCAGGGCGTCCAGCACGGGGCACTCCGGGACCTCGGTTCCGCTGCATTGAGCCACCGTGTCGCTCAATGCTCTTTCGATCCGTTGCAGATCGACGATCTTATCCTGCACATCCTTGAGATGGGCCGAGGCGATCTCCTTCACCTCGGCACAAGTCTGGTTGTGGCTGTCGACGAGGCTGAGCAACCCTCTGATCTCCTCGAGAGAAAATCCGAGATCACGCGCGCGCATGACGAAGCGCAATCGGCGCACATGATCCTCACCGTAGCTGCGGTA
>NZ_JAPWGO010000513.1 GCF_027213785.1 Limimaricola sp. G21655-S1
GTGGATACACAGTGGCGCGCTGATCTGTGGTCACTAATCCGGTCCTGTGATCGCTTGGATTGGCTGCTACTGACGAAGCGCCCACAGAACATCATCAAGATGCTACCGTTCGACTGGGGCGATGGCTGGCCAAACGTCTGGCTTGGCACAAGCGCTGGCACACAGAAGACCGCTGAAACCAATATTCCACACCTTTTGTGCTCCCCCGCCGCTGTGCGCTTTGTCAGTGCTGAAC
>NZ_JAPWGO010000514.1 GCF_027213785.1 Limimaricola sp. G21655-S1
AGACAAGACCAAGCAGCGTTTCATCGACGAGCCTGCCAATCTGAAGCTGCTAATCGTGGTGAGTAAACTGCTGACCGGTTTCGATGCGCCTTCCTGCACCTACATCTACCTAGACAACGAGTTGCGCGATCACAACTTGTTCCAAGCTATCTGCCGCACAAACCGGCTCGACGGCGACGACAAGGACTATGGCCACATTGTTGACTACAAAGAGCTGTTCGAGAAGGTGCAGGAC
>NZ_JAPWGO010000515.1 GCF_027213785.1 Limimaricola sp. G21655-S1
TAACCAGTGCATGCAGTTGTCCCGCGCCGCCATTGCCAAAGCCACCGGAGAAGGCGCATGAACAAGCAAGACAACGGCGGGCCTGCGTTCCCACGCGACCACGCAAGTGATGGACACAACGGCATGACGCTGCGCGACTACTTCGCCGCCAAGGCGCTGGCCGGGATGTTGTCTGATCACACGACGGACTGCTACTACAGAGTCGGGGAAACATACGAGGAGTTCGCCACCGCCG
>NZ_JAPWGO010000516.1 GCF_027213785.1 Limimaricola sp. G21655-S1
CCCCCCCCCCCCCACCGGACCCCGCGCCCACCCCCCCCCCCCCTCCCCACCTCGGCGCCCCCCGCAGACCCCCCCCAGCGCCAGGCCTGCGGCTGATCGCCGTCTCGCTGGGCGGCAGCTCCGAGCGATTTGTTCCCGCGCTGCGGTAGCGGCGGCCAGCTGGGGGCGCGCGGGGGAGCGGGGTGGGTCGGGGTTTGGGGGGGCGGGGGCGGGGGTGGGGGGGTTGGGGGTGGCG
>NZ_JAPWGO010000517.1 GCF_027213785.1 Limimaricola sp. G21655-S1
AGTTCGAGCCGATCGTTTCGCCGCTGTGCGATTGGTGCGGGTACCAGCGGATCTGTCCGATGTGGAAACACAAGTTCGCGGCGGAGCGGAAGATGGATTCAACGGAAGCGCGCGCCACGATCGACGAGTTCATCGCCGCGCGCGACGAGATGACTGGCACCAAGCGGAAACTCGCAGAGCTCGAGGAAAAGATCTTCGTCTACATGGAAGCCGAGAGCGTCGAGCGGGTCTTCGG
>NZ_JAPWGO010000518.1 GCF_027213785.1 Limimaricola sp. G21655-S1
TGATTGGTTAAGATGAAACAAGCCGGGTGATGCCCGGCTTTTTTAAAAGCACAATTTGTCAGGAGAGTCGCCCAATGCGTCTGTGTGATACCGATATTGAACGCCATCTGGATGAAGGCAAGATCGTCATTGAGCCACGGCCCGGGGTAGAGCGGATCAGTGGTGTCAGTGTCGATGTGCTGCTGGGTAACGAGTTTCGGGTGTTTCGCGATCATACCGCGCCCTATATCGACC
>NZ_JAPWGO010000519.1 GCF_027213785.1 Limimaricola sp. G21655-S1
AGTGAAGGGATCACTGTCCGGCTTGCGTGCAACACAGGACTAGGCATGAACCAGAACACCGATTTCGCACCCGCCATTACGCTTTATTCCGTTCCTCACGACACCCCTTGCCACACCGAAGGCGAAAATGAACAGGTCATCCAGCTGGATGTGATCGATCTGGCCGAACCGGATGATGACTATTGAGCCCGGCCAGATGGCCGCTCAATCACCAGCACATCGCCTGTTCAACGC
>NZ_JAPWGO010000520.1 GCF_027213785.1 Limimaricola sp. G21655-S1
GCTACTACTCTGTTGCAGCGGGCGACTCCAAAGGCTTCCAGCCGATCACGCATGAGGCTTATGAAGTCATCATCGAAGCGCGCAAGCTGAAATCCAACTAAGCGCGCGTTTACGTCTTCGCGGGGTTCGGGCCAAGGTCCGGACCCCGCTTTCGTGGCCCGCAATGCATTTTCTACCGCTGGCCACTCCCAATGACTCAGGAAGAATTCAATGGCTGATCTGACCGCTCAGGCC
>NZ_JAPWGO010000521.1 GCF_027213785.1 Limimaricola sp. G21655-S1
ATCTTCATCAATGCGCCCCCTCACCCAGACCGGCGGCGATGGCCTCACCGATCCCCTTGAGAGCCGCTTCGGCATCCACCCCCTCGGCGCGAAATGCCAGACGGTGACCGCACTTGACCCCAAGGCCGATCACCTTCATCAGGCTCTTGGCGGAGACTGCCTCGCCGCTGCCATCCAGATTGGCAACCCGGATGTCGGATTCAAACTCTTTGGCCACCTTGACCAGCATGGCGC
>NZ_JAPWGO010000522.1 GCF_027213785.1 Limimaricola sp. G21655-S1
CCTCGGCGATCATCGCCTCATGGCGGGGGCGTTCCAGAATGCAGACGGTGATATCCGAGGGCGCGCAGCCCTTGGCCTTGGCCAGCGCCTCGACCCGCTCGCGCGGCGACATATCGAGCGAGACCACGCCCTCAGGGTAGCCCGGCCCAACCGCCAGCTTGTCCATATAGGTGTCGGGCGCATGCAGCATGGAACCACGCGGCCCCATGGCGATCACGGTGAGCGCGTTGGGCA
>NZ_JAPWGO010000052.1 GCF_027213785.1 Limimaricola sp. G21655-S1
CCGAGCATGATGCCGAGCTTGGCCGCACCGACGGTCCCGGCCGCGTAGCTCTGCGAGGTATCGAGATCACCCTGCGCCGCAAAGGCCTCGAGCGCGTTGGCCGGGGCGACCGGAATCGGGGGGTTCTCCACCTCTTCCGACAGCGCGACGATCTCGATGCCGTTGATGATCGGGTTCTGCTTGAGATCCTTCACCAGGCCGATGTTCAGCACGCCGTCATCGACGTTGACCCGCGCGGTCAGGACACCGCCGCCCGCGCCGTAGAGCGCGCCCGGATCGAGGTTGTCGAACGCGGTCGGGACGAAGCCCTCCAGAGAGGCGTCGAAGTTGCGGAAGTTCCCGGCTTGGCCCGTGGGGGAGATTTCGGCGAGATAGAGGCGCACCTCGTAATTCTGGCCACCGCCGAGCGCCGAGACCGGGATGTCGTAGAAGAACGACCCGTCGCTCGAGCGTGCCGTCGAGAAGATCGCATTCGGCACCCCGTCGATACCGGGCGCCGCCTTGCCGCCGGTATCGGCGTCGTCGCGCAGGGTGGTCAGGCGCAGATACGGGCTGCCATTGCCCGGCTGGTCGCCGGTCCAGACCGGACCGCCATCCGTCGCCGCGACCTGCGCGCCGCCGGTGTTGATCCGGTAGACGACCGTGCCGCCGCCGCCGATTTCAAGGTCGAGCGCCGCGCTGGTCGCCTCGTTGACATTGGGCGTGTGCGCGCGATCAGACACCGCGCCCGCCACGAGCGCCACGCCGATCTGCGTGCCGTTGGTCCAGCCGCCTTGCGGCGCGGCAATCTCGTAGCGCGCCACGCCACCAGCAAAGCCGATGAAGGTGATCGCGGGATTGCCCGCCTCGACCCCGTCCACCGAGAGCGTCAGGTCGTCGTCGCCAAGGGTGGTCGCATCGATGCCGCTGGCATCGCTCAGCGCCACGTCCACGAGGATCGGATCGGTCGCGGTCGCCGGGTTGTCGAGCGTCAGCGCCGCCACGGGCGCGTCCGTGTCGAAGGCCGGCACCGGGTTCGAGAGGATCTCGATGGCATTGATGATCGGGTTGTTCCTGCCATCGACCAGATCATGGAGGAAGCCGATGTTCAGCTCGCCATCCGTCACCCTGACCTCGTAGCTCAGGATCCGCAGATCGCCGCCACCGCTTGGCAGCGAGGGGTCGAAGTTGTCCAGCACGCCTTCGGTCTGGCCTTCGACGCTGATGTCGAAGATCCGTCTGCCAGGAAGCTGGTTCGCGGCGGACAACTCGGCCAGATAAAGGTTCACGATGTAGTCGCCATTGCCGATCAGATCCGTCACCGGGATGGCATAGGAGAACGGGCTGTTGGCGGAGCGGGCGGTGCCGAGAACCACCTGAGGAACATGTGACGGCAGGTTCGTCGTGTCGCCCCCGAAGCCCTGTGTGTCGCCGCGGTTGTTGCCGGTCCCGGTGGCCGTGATCACGTAGGGGCTGTTGGGGTTGGTGTTGCCGTCGGCCAGCCAGTTCGGCCCGCCATCGGTGGCTGCGACCTCGCCACCCCAGGCGTTGATCCGCAGGAGCGCCTCCGGCGTGCCGCCATTCTCGTCGACATCCGTCACGATGACCGACATGAGTTGGGCCACCTCGTCGCTGCCGTTCGAGGCGATCACCTCGACATCGTAGACGTTGTCTGCGCCCGCATCGCCCGGAGCTTCGAAGTCGGGCGCCGCGATGAAGCTGAGCGCACCGGTGTCCGGATCGATGGTGAAGAGGCTGCCATCGGCGCCGGCGGTGCCGATCGCGTAGGTGATCGGCGCGGTGCCGCCGTCCTCGGTGGCGACCACCGTCGTCACCACGGTCTGGTTCTCGGCCACCGTCGCGCTGGCCGGGCTGTTGATGGCCAGCCCCTCCGCCGCATCGAGCACGGTGATGGTGACGTTCTGCAGCGCTTTGGAGACACCGTCGCTGGCTTCGACCGTGACCTCGTAGACATTGTCGAGATCGGCATCGCCCGGCGCCTCGAAATCGGCCGCGGTCACGAAGGAGAGCACGCCGGTATCGGGATCGATCGTCAGCTTGTCCATGTCGGCGCCGCCGACGATGGCGTAGCTCACCACCGCGCCTTCGGGATCGACGGCGTCGATATCGCCCGCGATCACCGTGTTTTCGAGCACCTCCTGGGCGGCGGCGCTTTCGAATTGCGGCTGCGCGTCGGAGACGGGGCTGAAGACCACCTTGTCGAAGCGCAGATGCTCCCTCGCGTCGCTGGTGCCGCTGAGTACCAGCCGGGCCCCGTCGGGAACCTGCACACCGCTCAGCGTGACCGAGGTCAGGTTGGCCGCCTGCAACGCATTGCCCTGACCGGCAAGCACCTGGTTCATGGTGAAGCTGCCGATCAAGGCCTGAGTGCCATCCGCGAGTTGCAGCAGCACATCGACCTGAGAGTCGCCGTCATTCTCGTCGAAGTAGCCGATCTCCAGATCATAGGTCCCGGCCACGACCCCGAAACCCGCGAGGCTGGTCGAGATCACGCCCTGCTGCCCCGCGCCGACCTTGACCACCGTGCTCCCGGAGGCCGGGGCGGCGAATTCGGTCCTGAAATTGACGAGGTCGGAATTGGCCTCGGTCAGCCCGGTGAAATTTTCGACCTCGATCAGGATCGGCTCGGGCAAGGTGAATTCATTGACCTGCAGCAAGAAGCTGGCGGAGGTTTCGGCCTGCGCCGCGTCGGTGGCAAAGACCGTGACCGTGTGGTTGCTGTTCTGCTGCGGGGTGCCGCTGATCGTTCCGGTGACCGGATCGATGGAAAGACCGACGGGCAGCCCCTCGGCGCGATAGGTGAGCGTGTCGTTCGGGTCGATATCGGTGAACAGCCCTGCCGGCAGGGCCATGTCGAACGCCTGGTTCAGCTGGGCCGTGGCGTCGGGGATGCTGCCGGTGACGATCGGCGCGTCGTTGACGTTCTCGACCGTCAGATCGAACTGGCCGGTCACGGCGTTGCCTTCGGGATCGGTCGCGGTGACCTCGATCGTGTGGACGCCCACATGCTCGTTCCCGGGCGTGCCGACCAGCAGCCCGCCCGACAGGCTGAGGAAGTCCGGCAGCCCCTGGAAGGAGAAGGACAGCTGGTCAAAGGTCGTGTCCGGATCCTCGAAGGGCAGGTCGACCTCGACCGGCACGTCCTCCGTGGCGATGACGTCGGGCAGCGCCTCGCCGACGATATGGGGTGGCTGGGTGTTGCCGCTCGCCCCGCTGCCCTGCACCAGCTCGACGTTCGAGAAGCGCATGATCGAGCTCTGCGCGGCGTCGTCGTCGTTGATCAGCGCCAGGTAATCGAAGGTCCGTCCGGCATGCGCCGCCAGCGGGATCTCGTAGCTCACGGTCTGGCCCACGGTGGTGTAGTCGTTGCGCACCGACTGGTCGAACCTCGCGATGTT
>NZ_JAPWGO010000523.1 GCF_027213785.1 Limimaricola sp. G21655-S1
CCCCTGCTGCGCTTGACACCGAGGCGGTGGAAGCGGAACTATCTGCCCTCATGGGCGGACAGGTATATGGCTGACGAAGACTCGCTATTTCCAGAGGACACACTGACGGTCGAGGAGCGGCTCGAAGCCGAGGCGCTGATCGTGGATGTGCAGGGCTTTGAAGGGCCGCTTGATCTGCTTCTGACGCTGTCGCGCACGCAGAAGGTCGATCTGCGTCAGATCTCTGTCTATGAG
>NZ_JAPWGO010000524.1 GCF_027213785.1 Limimaricola sp. G21655-S1
CCTTGTAACCGGTCAGCTTCTCCGCTTCCGCCGGTTTCATCATCTCCACCTTCTTGAGGCCGGTCGCCTTGGCCAGCTGCTTCAGACTGGACATGCCGGATGAGGGAACGATGGCCACCACCGCCTGCTTGTCGTGATGGGCAACCAGAGTCTTGAACACCTGCGCCTCCGGCAACCCGAGCTGGGTCGCGGCATGCTTGCCGAAATCGTCGTGGGCTTCGCACTCGTAGGGGT
>NZ_JAPWGO010000525.1 GCF_027213785.1 Limimaricola sp. G21655-S1
GGGCAGGAGACTCCCCTCGGCCTGCGCTGGCGCCATCCCGAATATGGTTTCTACGATCGCACCGCCAGCGGCGATGCCATCGGTCTCGCCTCACCCGAGGTGGTGTGGCAGGTGTTGCAGCAGCTGGGGGGAGAGCAGCGGTACTTCTACATGAACCAGCTGTGGGTGGTGCGCGAATGGATGGATCACCTGATCGGCGGCCCGGCCCGCACCCGTGGCCGCACCAATCCGGAT
>NZ_JAPWGO010000526.1 GCF_027213785.1 Limimaricola sp. G21655-S1
GATGGAGCAGGTGGGGTTTGTGTTTCAAGATCCCTTCCTGTTCAGCGGCAGCATTGCCGCCAATATCCGGCTGGGCCGTCCGGGTGCAAGTGATGACGAGGTTCGTGCCGCCGCGCGCGCCGCCCATGCTGATGCGTTCATCACGCAGTTGCCGCAGGGCTATGATACCATGGTTGGTGCCGGGCAGCAGAGCTTGTCGGGGGGAGAGCGCCAGCGCATTGCCCTCGCCCGTAC
>NZ_JAPWGO010000527.1 GCF_027213785.1 Limimaricola sp. G21655-S1
CCCCACGCCTGCGAGCGCAGTTCATGGGGTTGTTCGGCGCATTCGGCGCGCTACCGCTCAACTGGACCGAAGAGGTTGAGTCGTGGTTCTCTGCCGGGGACGAGAGCTTCGTCGCGTTTTGCGACATCTTCACCGCACGGTTTCAGGAGCTGTTTTTCCGCGCATGGTCCGATGCCCGCGCAATCAGCCAGTTCGACCACGCCGACAGTGACCGGTTTCAGGCCTATATTCTAT
>NZ_JAPWGO010000528.1 GCF_027213785.1 Limimaricola sp. G21655-S1
GGATGCTGCCTTCCTGAAACGCATGTGGCGCAAGATCCTCGAGCGCAAGCAGAAGTATCCCCCCTGCAAGATCCTCTACGAGGATCCCAGTCTGGCATTCCGGGTAGTGCGCGACTTTGTCGGTGCCGAGCTCGACAAGATCCGCGGCGACTCGCGCCAGAGCTTCGATCAGCTCAAGCGCTTCACCGAAGAGTACGTGCCTGAGTTGGCCAGCAAGCTGGAGTACTACCCCGG
>NZ_JAPWGO010000529.1 GCF_027213785.1 Limimaricola sp. G21655-S1
GCGCTCGATAGCAGGGTGAACTTCTTCACCTGCTCGAACTTGGCCAGCTCTTTTTGCAAGTCGGCGATGCGGGCTTCGAAGAACTCCATCACCCGGGAGTGGCGCAGCAGCTCGGTCTTGCACTGGTACTGCAGGTTGATGGAGCGGGCGTACTCCTCCAGCGACTCGAAGCAGGGGACGATCAGCGCAGAGACGAAGTGGCGAGCATCGGCGACGATGGCGATCTGCTCGAT
>NZ_JAPWGO010000530.1 GCF_027213785.1 Limimaricola sp. G21655-S1
TAGTTAAGCCTTGCCAAAAAGACTTATCTTCGGCTACTGATAATAGCTTTTGTTGTAGCTTTGACTCATGTTCTAAACGAGAAATCTCAAGGATCTGCTGTTCATAATTAAAGTTTAATCTGGCAGAAATAAGCGTATTATTTGCGATAGCTTGTTGTTTATCTTTAATTAAAGCGATTAATTGTTGTTGAGATGCTATTTGTAAGGAAGTATCTCCTGTTGCAGCTGCAAGC
>NZ_JAPWGO010000531.1 GCF_027213785.1 Limimaricola sp. G21655-S1
ACGTAGAGTTGGCCCACAAAACCCCACTGATCAAACCGACCCAACTTCATGTTGCCAACAGTGCGGACGCTGTCGCACTGGCCACCAAAAATGGCAGTAACCGTCTGGTAGTCGAGTCTGATTACAAAGCACCGGATGGCGTACTGCCCTGGTTCCCGAGCTGGGATGCCGATCAGGGATATCTGCGTATCGGTGATCAACTGACCGGGCTGGAGGGGGTGATCGTCTACAAC
>NZ_JAPWGO010000532.1 GCF_027213785.1 Limimaricola sp. G21655-S1
GCATAACTGCCTCTTTATTACTCTTGTACGATGCGCCTTGTGCGCTATAGCGCACGGCGATATAGTCAAAGCTTTATTGTACGTAATAACGCACAGCGCGTCACAACGCCAAGAGGAAGAGTCATGCCCTTCGCCATCCCCCATCTGGTCGCAGGCTTTATCGCCGTAATGGTCGGCTACACCAGCTCCGTCATCCTGATCATCCAGGCCGCCACGGCAACGGGCGCTGATAC
>NZ_JAPWGO010000053.1 GCF_027213785.1 Limimaricola sp. G21655-S1
CGGCGAGGCGCGGGTATCGATGACGCCTGCGTCGGCGCGGGACTTGGCGAAGCTGGGGCATGCGTGCCTGATCGAGGCGGGGGCGGGTCTGGCGGCGGGGTTCACCGACGCGGCCTATGAGGCGGCGGGGGTGCGGGTGGTGCCGGACGCCGCGACGCTCTGGGCCGAGGCGGAGATCGTCACCAAGGTGCGGCCGCCGCTGGACGAGGAGCTCGGGCGGCTGCGCGCGGGCCAGACGCTGATCTCGTTCTTCTACCCGGGCCAGAACGCCGAAGCGCTGGGCCGCGCCAGGGACGCCGGCGCCACGGTGATCGCGATGGACATGGTGCCGCGGATCTCCCGCGCCCAGAAGATGGACGCGCTCAGTTCGATGGCCAACATCGCGGGCTACCGCGCGGTGATCGAGGCGGGCAGCAACTTCGGCCGCTTCTTCACCGGCCAGGTGACGGCGGCCGGCAAGGTGCCGCCCGCGCGGGTGCTGGTGATCGGCGCCGGCGTCGCCGGTCTCGCCGCGATCGGCACCGCAACCTCGCTGGGCGCGGTGACGCTCGCCTTCGACGTGCGCCCCGAGGTGGCCGAGCAGATCGAGAGCATGGGCGCCGAGTTCGTCTATCTCGATTTCGAGGACAGCCAGGACAGTTCGGCCACGGGGGGCTACGCCGCGCCTTCCAGCCCGGAGTTCCGCGAGAAGCAGCTCGCCAAGTTCCGCGAGCTGGCCCCCGACATCGACATCGTCATCTCCACCGCCCTCATTCCGGGCCGCGACGCGCCGGTGCTGTGGACCAAGGATATGGTCGAGGCGATGAAGCCCGGCTCGGTGATCGTCGATCTCGCCGCCGAGCGCGGCGGCAACTGCGAGCTGACGGTGCCGGAGGAGAAGTTCGTCACCGAGAACGGCGTGACGATCATCGGCTACACCGACTTTCCAAGCCGCATGGCGCAGCAGGCCTCGACGCTCTACGCCACCAACATCCGCCACATGATGGCCGACCTGACGCCGAACAAGGACGGCGTCGTCGAGCACGACATGGAGGACGACGTGATCCGCGGCGCCACGGCGGCGCATCGCGGCGAGATCACCTACCCGCCGCCGAAGCCGAAGACGGCGGCCATCGCCGCGGCGCCGAAGAAGGACAAGCCGCGCGAGCTGACGGTCGAGGAAAGGCGCGGCCAGGAGATCGCGGCCTTCCGCAAGCAGACCAAGGACCAGATCGGCCTGCTGGCCGCGGGGGCGCTGGTGATGCTCTTGATCGGCGCGGTCGCGCCCGAGAGCTTCATGAGCCACTTCATCGTCTTCGCGCTGGCCTGCTTCGTCGGCTTCCAGGTGATCTGGGGGGTCAGCCATTCGCTGCACACGCCCTTGATGGCGGTGACCAACGCGATCTCGGGCATCGTGATCCTCGGCGCGCTGTTGCAGATCGGCTCGGGCAACTGGCTGGTGGTCTTCCTGTCCTTCATCTCGGTGCTGATCGCCTCGATCAACATCGTCGGCGGTTTCCTGGTCACGCGCCGGATGCTCGCCATGTTCCGCAAGTCGTAAGGGGGCCGGATCATGAGCATCGGCATCGTTTCCGCCGCCTATATCGTCGCGGCCATCCTGTTCATCCTGTCGCTCGGGGGGCTGTCGAACCAGGAGAGCGCCAAGCGCGCGGTCTGGTACGGCATCGCCGGCATGGCGGTGGCGGTCTTCGTCACCGTGTTCGGCCCCGGCGTGCACAACCTCGTTCTCATCCTGATCGCGATCGCGGCGGGCGGCTTCGCCGGCTGGATCGTCGCCGGCCGGGTGCAGATGACCGAGATGCCGCAGCTGGTCGCGGCGCTGCACAGCTTCGTCGGCCTCGCGGCGGTGTTCATCGGGCTCAACGCCGACATCATGCTGTCGGACATCAACGCGCTGCTGGCGACCCACGGGCTCGACCGCGCGGCGCTGGCGCTCTTGGACCCGGACGAGCTCGCGGCGGCGGGCGGCGGCTTCTTCGGCGAGCTCACCGGCTTCGGCAAGAAGCTGGCGCTGAAGGACGCGACCGAGATCGGCATCCTGAAGACCGAGGTGTTCCTCGGCATCTTCATCGGCGCGGTGACCTTCACCGGCTCGGTGGTGGCCTTCGGCAAGCTCGCGGGCCGCGTCGACGGCAAGCCGAAGAAGCTGCCCGGCGGCCACATGCTCAACGCCGCCGCCTTGGCGCTGTGCCTGGCGCTGGGGCTTCTCTACCTCACCGGCGCCGGCATCTGGACCATGGTGCTGGTGACGATCATCGCCGGCTTCATCGGCTGGCACCTGATCATGGGCATCGGCGGCGCCGACATGCCGGTGGTGGTGTCGATGCTGAACTCCTATTCGGGCTGGGCCGCGGCGGCGATCGGCTTCACGCTGGGCAACGACCTGCTGATCGTCACCGGCGCGCTGGTGGGCTCCTCGGGCGCGATCCTGAGCTACATCATGTGCAAGGCGATGAACCGCAAGTTCGTCTCGGTCATCCTCGGCGGCTTCGGCGGCAGCGCGGGGCCGGCGATGGAGGTCGAGGGCGAGCAGATCGCGATCGACGCCGAGGGCGTGGCGCAGGCGCTGGAGGAGGCCGACAGCGTGGTGATCGTGCCGGGCTACGGCATGGCGGTGGCGCAGGCGCAGCAGTCGGTCTCCGAGCTGACCCGCCGGCTCCGGGCGCAGGGCAAGACCGTGCGCTTCGCGATCCACCCGGTGGCGGGGCGGCTGCCCGGGCACATGAACGTGCTCCTGGCCGAGGCCCGCGTGCCCTATGACATCGTCATGGAGATGGACGAGATCAACGACGACTTCCCCGAGACGGACGTCGCCATCGTCATCGGCTCGAACGACATCGTGAACCCCGCCGCGCAGGACGACCCGAACTCGCCGATCGCCGGCATGCCGGTGCTCGAGGTCTGGAAGGCCAAGCAGGTCTTCGTCTCCAAGCGCGGCCAGGGCACCGGCTACTCCGGCATCGAGAACCCGCTCTTCTTCAAGGACAACACACGCATGTTCTACGGCGACGCCAAGAAATCGCTCGATGAACTGCT
>NZ_JAPWGO010000533.1 GCF_027213785.1 Limimaricola sp. G21655-S1
CCCCTACCAGCACATGAAGCTGATTCACTACCCGGGGCAAGAGGCGGGTGGCAGCAGTCAGGGGGTCGGCGCCCCCAAGGATCCCGGCTACCTGACGCTGGTGATGCAGGACAATCATTCGGGGCTTGAGGTCGAGATGGCCGACGGCTGGATCTCCGCACCGCCCCTGCCGGGAGCGCTGATGGTCAATATCGGCGAGCTGCTGGAGCTGGCCTCCAACGGCTATCTCAAGG
>NZ_JAPWGO010000534.1 GCF_027213785.1 Limimaricola sp. G21655-S1
CCATTTGCAAACTCGCCCTCATAGACCGAGCCATCCGCATAGGTCACTTTGGCCTCGCCGTGGCGCAGGCTGTCTTTCCAGCCGCCCTCATAGCGGTAGCCTTCGGGTGAGGTCATCACGCCTTGACCGTCGTTCTTGGCGTTTTTGAAGCTGCCTTCGTAGATTGCGCCATTTGCATAGGTGGCTTTGCCTTCGCCTTCGATGACGCCAGCGACCCATTCGCCCTCATAGGT
>NZ_JAPWGO010000535.1 GCF_027213785.1 Limimaricola sp. G21655-S1
GGTCCAGATTGAGCGCTCATCCAGCGCCTTGTTGGCCTTGACCAGATTGAAGGAGAAGATGATGTCATCGGCATCAAAGGCTTCGCCGTCAGACCACTTCACGCCGTCACGCAGATCGAAGGTGACGGATTTCAGGTCATCGCTGAACGCATAGTTGGTGGCCAGACGATAGACGGGTTTGCCCCCTTGCATATCGTTGAAGATCACCAGCGGCTCATAGATGAAGTGACGGG
>NZ_JAPWGO010000536.1 GCF_027213785.1 Limimaricola sp. G21655-S1
GATAGGTATAGTGGAGTGAAGGATCGGTAAGGAGATATCCCATGAGTGGAACAACCTATTACAAGCATATTCTGGCCGCGATCGACCTCTCTGAAGATAACCGCAAGGTGATCGACAAGGCGGTGGACAGAGCCCGCTCCAACGGCGCCAAGCTGTCAGTTATCGTTGTCGATGTGGACCTCAAGGATCTCTACACCGAGATGATCGATATCGACATCGACAACGTGCAGGAT
>NZ_JAPWGO010000537.1 GCF_027213785.1 Limimaricola sp. G21655-S1
GCGCAAGGACGGCAAGCACGACTACGGCACCGTCGCTGACGGCGTGGTGGATCTGCGGGAAGGGCTGGTCGCCGGTGCCCGCAACATGATTGGTATCGGCATTGCCACTGCCACCGCGGGGATTATCGTGGGTGCGGTCTCCCAGACCGGGGTCGGTCTGGTGCTGGCGGATCTGGTGGAGTACCTCTCCATGGGCAACCTGCTGCTGATGCTGCTGCTCACCGCCCTGCTG
>NZ_JAPWGO010000538.1 GCF_027213785.1 Limimaricola sp. G21655-S1
GCTTGGAACAGGAATGACACTTTCATCGTTAAAAAACAATGAGTTATAGTGTTAAAAAGAATGGAAATAAACAAGATGGATCGGGAGTGGTGACTACTACCAAAGGTCACATGCGGGATGGAAAAGAGATTCAAAAAGGTGATGTTCTGGTTCTCCACAGCACTTTGCGAAGACGGCCTGCAACCTGAGCTCAAGGTTCAAGGTGACAAACCAAGCCAAAACGGCCCCATGC
>NZ_JAPWGO010000539.1 GCF_027213785.1 Limimaricola sp. G21655-S1
TTGCAGGGATTTGCGTTCGGCTTCCAGGCTGTTGAAAGCGTCTGCTTCCAGGGTGTAGCCACGGGCGGCCAGGCGGGCCGCCACTTCTTCGATATTGCTGCGCAGCAGTTGAATGTCCAGCATGTTTCAGTCCTGTTTCTTGGTATTGGCTTCGTCATCCAGCTGGCGTAAAAAGGCCAGGTTGTCGGCAATCTTGCCCTCCAGCCCGCGCGGCACCGGCTCATACCAGCGC
>NZ_JAPWGO010000540.1 GCF_027213785.1 Limimaricola sp. G21655-S1
GCATGATGGGGGGAACAATTGACCTGGATATTGTTCTCCCGTTGGCGCGGTGTCGAAATCGGACAAATGTGCCGTTTACTGGATTTTTGTGCTGGTAAGAATGAGCTGTGACTCTCATATCGTTTTGGCGTGATGATTAAACTCGATGCGGATATAAATTTAATCATTTAATATCAATTGCTTATTTTGTTTTCGTTCGTGCGAAATCTTATTTGAGTGTCCAGGTTGATGA
>NZ_JAPWGO010000541.1 GCF_027213785.1 Limimaricola sp. G21655-S1
CTGCCAGAGTGGATTGATTGGATAACCCATGAATTACAGGGTTATCCCGAGGGAGTAGCGTTGCCCCAGTATAGGCGGCTACAGGGAGAAATAGTTGCGGACATCCCGATGCGAGGTTTAACACAGGTATCGTTTTCGTCTGCACATAGTGCAAGCGAATGGGGGTTTTGCAACCTAGACACACCCGTTGAAGAGATTGAGGGGTGGCTCAATGAGGGAGATGATGTAGTTA
>NZ_JAPWGO010000542.1 GCF_027213785.1 Limimaricola sp. G21655-S1
ACCTTGCTCTGATATTTTCTCTGAAATTTCTAATAACGTCTGTGAAACCAGATACTCGAAGTCGCTTGTATTTGTGCTTTTATGCATCAGGTTTTCCATATATTTAGCAAATGGAATACCTTCTTTTGCAGCTGCTGCCTGGCATCTTTTTATGAGCCTTTCAGGAACCTTGGCGGGTATCTGTCTCTTGTGTTCAAGCATCAAAACAACTCCATTTGGGGCTTTCTTGCCC
>NZ_JAPWGO010000054.1 GCF_027213785.1 Limimaricola sp. G21655-S1
TCCAGGGTCTCGCCATCGACCTCCACCGCATTCGGACCGACAAAGCGGGCCCGCCCGTGGAAGGTCGCGATGCCGCTTTCGGAGAAGCTCTTCTCCTTCTTCTCCGGCACCGGGTCAGTGAAGCCGCGCTTGAATTCCAGCAATTCGCGCCAGTCGATCCGCACGTCGCCCTCGACCCCCTTGCCCTGCATTCGCCGGGCATGATCGGCGGCAGAGGTGCCGCCGATCAGCATCTTCTTGGGATCACAGCCGCGTAGGGCACAAGTGCCGCCATAGGGACGGAAATCAGTCACGGCCACGCTTCGGCCAGCGGCGCTGACACGCTTGGCCACGGTGGTCGCGGCGGTGCCGCTTCCGATGACGATGACGTCGTATGTCTTGCTCATTTCAAATCTCCTTTGATCGGGCTTTCCGACTGCCACGCGCGGCCAGCCAGCCCGCGAAAGCCCCGACGCCGACAAGTCCAACAAGCATCGGGGCCATACGGACCATCATGCGGGCTTTCATTCGGGAGCTCGGCCCCATGGCGCATCTATCGCAGCAGTAGTGGTGGCCTTGGTGCACCACCCCGGGAGAGGGGAACCGGCTGCCGCAGTGGGCACATTCTTCAAGCTCATGAGAGCGGATCTCGCCGGACATCATTGCATCCAGCGGAACGCCCTGCCGTCCATTCGATGACACTTTCCGCTCTCCTGTTTCAGGTCGAGATCCAAGAGACCGGGTGGCGCGAGACAGCCCTGCGGCCTCGTTGCCTGGATCAGGCTGAGCGCTTCGATCCCGCTCCGGTGCGGCGCGCGCTGTCCTGTCGGCGTGGGTCCCCAGAAGCGCGTCGCCGCCGCCAGTCTCGTAGAGATCGAGGTTGATGGCGCTGTTGGTCAGGGCCAGTTGTGTGAAGGCCTGCGGGAAGTTTCCCAGGAAGGCATAGCGTCCAGCAGGCCGACTGCGCACCAAAGCGGACCGGGCAGAACCAGTCCATCGCACCATCCCGGCGGTCCAAGACCGCGCCGTGGCAATCGCCGAGGAGAGCTTCGTCCCGCAACGGCAGGTATCCGGCATTGCGGGTAGCCATCAGCCGCCCTCGCGGAAGGCGGGGTAGAGCATCATGCCGCCATCCACGAAGAGCGTCGTCCCGACCACGTAGTCCGACGCGTCCGACGCGAGCCAGACCGCGGCCTCGGCCACATCCTCGGTTTCGCCAACCCGGCCATAAGGGATGAGCTTCAGAAGCTCCTTCCGGGCCTCCTCGTCCTCCCACGCGTCCCGATTGATGGCCGTCTTGATCGCCCCAGGCGCGATGGCGTTGACGCGGATCTTCTCGCAGGCAAGCTCTTGCGCCATCGTCTCCATCAGCAGCTTCACTCCGCCCTTGGCGGTGGCGTAGTTCGCATGGCCCGCCCAAGGTATGGCCTGGTGCACGGAGCTGGTGAAGATGATCTTTCCAAGCGCCGGAGACCGTTCCGGATCGAGACCCTGCCGGCGGAAGCGCCGCACCGCCTCCTGAGCGCAGAGGAACTGGCCGGTCAGGTTGACGTCGAGGACCTGGCGCCAGTCTTCGAGGCTCAGTCCGGTGAAGGTGGCGTCGCGCTGGATGCCGGCGTTCGACACGAGGATGTCCACCCCGCCGAACTGCTCATCGGCCGATTCGAACAGTGTCCCGCAGCCCTCCGGCGTTGAGATGTCGGCCTGCACCGCCTCGGCGCCACCGCCGTTCTTGCGGATTTCACCAACGATGCGATCGGCCGCCTCCTCGTCGGAGCGGAAGTTGACGATGACCGAGGCGCCCGCCGCAGCGAAGGCCCGCGCAATCCCCTCGCCGATCCCGGAGCTTGCGCCAGTCACGATCGCGCGGGTGTTTTCGAGTGGCAACTGCTGCATGGTATCCTCCATCAGGCCAGGCGGTCGGGGCCGCGAGGTTCGGCGAACAGCCTCACACGGACGCCCAGTGCGAGACGAGATGTCTTCCCTCGAGCCTCCTCGGCAACGCTCAAGGAACGTCAGGACCTCCTCCAACTCTGCATCAAACTACAGACACCCGATGCAGGTTCCACAGGAGCGGACACCGACAATCGACACTGGAATTTTGAGGGGTGATCCGGCCCACTGACGCAGGGCGGGCCGGACGAAAGGCCGATCTTACCCGGCACAGCAGCTCAGCATGGCCACATCCTTGTCGAAGGTCTGCGCCGCGAGCTTCAGGCCCTCGACGGTCGTCAGATAGGGAAAGATCGTTTCGCCCAGTTCCTTGGTCGTCATGCCCGCCTTCAGCGCCATCACCAGCGTCTGGATGGTGTCGGACCCTTCGGGCGCCACGATCTGTCCACCGAGCAGCCGGTCCGTCTCCCGGTCGGCCACGAGCTTGATGAGCCCTCGCATGTCGCGCGCTGCCTGGGCCCGGGGCACCTGATCGAGCGACAGCACCGAGGTCTTCACATCGTGTCCGGCATCGCGCGCCTGTTGCTCGCTCAGACCGACTCCCGCCACCTGCGGATCGGTAAAGACCACCCAGGGCATCGTGCTGTTGTCATATCGCTCTTCGGCATCCGCCACGGCGTTGCGTGCCGCGATCTTGGCGCCGTAGGCTGCCATGTAGACGAACTGGTCGCGGTCGGTCACATCACCGGCGGCATAGATGCCAGGGCGCGAGGTCTGCATATCCTGTCCCACGACGATCCCGCCGCGACTGTCGGTCTGCACATCCGCCTTCTGGAGGCCGAGATCTTCCGAATTGGCACGCCGACCGGCTGTCACGACGATCCGCTCGGCGGTGACGTCCTTCGCAGTGCCCTCCTGCGTGATCCTCAAGGTAACGCCATCTTCCGACGCAGCAACGCTGTCATATTGCAGACCGGTCAGTAGCGTGATGCCCTCGGCTTCGAAAGCCTCGGTCAGGGCGTCGGACACCTCGGGCTCTGCGCCGGGCAGCAGGCGGGAGCGTGCCACGAGGGTTACCT
>NZ_JAPWGO010000543.1 GCF_027213785.1 Limimaricola sp. G21655-S1
GCGCAGCGCATGCACCTTGGTTGCGCGGCCGAAGGCAGGGCGCAAGGTGAAGGTCTTGCTGAGATTATCAAGGCTGAGGATCGGGGTTTCAGACAGCATGACGCGCTCCTTCCGGGCGTTTGGCAAGGATCGGCATCGCCTCCCACAGGCTGCGGGTGTAATCGTGACTTGGGTTTGTCACGATCTGCGCGGCAGTGCTGATTTCGACAATCTCGCCCGCGCGCATGATGCC
>NZ_JAPWGO010000544.1 GCF_027213785.1 Limimaricola sp. G21655-S1
ATGGTGAGCTGGATATCGCCAGTGCCCGGCGGCATGTCCACCACCAGATAATCCACCTCGCCCCAGCGGGTCTCATGGAGGATCTGCGCCAGCGCCTTGCTCGCCATCGGGCCACGCCAGATGGTGGCATCCTGCTCGGAGACCAGATAGCCGATGCTGTTGCTCTTGAGGCCGCAGGCCATCACCGGCTCCATCAGCTTGCCGTCATGGCTGACCGGGCGCTCCTTGAGGG
>NZ_JAPWGO010000545.1 GCF_027213785.1 Limimaricola sp. G21655-S1
GTCCAACTGCTCCAGCAGGTCGGCACCGAGCACCTGGCCATAGGCAGCGAGCCAGCTGGCTCGCTGCATCACCGTCATGGCGGCGGCATCGTCGCTGCGTGCCATGCGCAGGCTTATGCCTTGCATTGGGGCACCAGACCATTGGCGCGGGCCTGCTCATAGAGCGGCAGCACTTGCGCCTGTTGCGCCTGCAACTCGGCGATCCGGTTCTCGTTGCTAGGGTGGGTAGAGA
>NZ_JAPWGO010000546.1 GCF_027213785.1 Limimaricola sp. G21655-S1
TCACCGGGCTTGTTGCGGCCCCCTGGCTAAAGGTGGAGATCGTGGTCGGCAGCAACAGCAGCGAGGAGGCAAAGATCGCCGGGATCACGCCTGCCGGGTTGACCTTGACGGGAAGATGCGAGGAGCCACCATCATAGCCCTTCATACCGACTTGGCGGCGCGGGTACTGAATGTGGATCTTGCGCAGCGCACGCTCCATGAAGACCACGAACATGATCACCGCACCCACCAT
>NZ_JAPWGO010000547.1 GCF_027213785.1 Limimaricola sp. G21655-S1
CGCTGCCGCGGCCAACTTCGTAGGCGGCCAGGATGTCTTCGTACGGGGTGATGATCTGGCCGCCGCCGGGGAAGTCCGGGCCCGGCACGTGCTGCATCAGCTCGGCGGTGGTCAGGTCCGGGTTGGCCAGCAGCGCCAGCGAGGCGGCGGCCACTTCGGACAGGTTGTGCGGCGGGATCTCGGTGGCCATGCCCACGGCAATGCCGGAGGCGCCGTTGAGCAGCACCATGG
>NZ_JAPWGO010000548.1 GCF_027213785.1 Limimaricola sp. G21655-S1
CCTCTGGTCCGGGTGGCGTGGCTGCCTGGTTCTCCGGCATTCCGCTGCTGCTCCATGAGCAGAATGCTGCGGCTGGCATGACCAACAAGTTGCTGGCCCGTATCGCCAGGCGGGTGCTCATGGCATTTCCGGGCGCCTTCGCGCCGAGCTGTCGTACCGCCGTGGTGGGCAATCCGGTGCGTCCCGAAGTGGTCGCCCTGCCGGATCCGCAACTGCGCAGCGGGGATGAGC
>NZ_JAPWGO010000549.1 GCF_027213785.1 Limimaricola sp. G21655-S1
GGATACTGGAAGCTGCCTGCTGCAGGATATTCTGTTTGGTCATATTGGCAGTTTCGATCGCGAAGTCAGCATCACGGATACGCGAACGAGCTGCACTAACGTTTTCCGAAATGTTGGCCTGGTTGCGAATAGTCGAATCCATCCGGTTCTGTACTGCACCAAGTTCAGCACGCTTGCTATCAACGACCCCGAGCATCGCATCAGCAGCAGCTAACACTTGCTGTGCACCAC
>NZ_JAPWGO010000550.1 GCF_027213785.1 Limimaricola sp. G21655-S1
CAGGTGAGCCGAGTAAATCCAGTGAACCGAAGTCTAATTCAGAACGTGAAGCTGGGTGGATTGATGATTCGGAAGAGTGGATGAAAGATGATGGGTGGTTGCAGTAATCCACAAGGGGTCGGAGTGAATGAATCCGTAATTTACTACAAGATTCCTGATATAGAGCGTCTTATCGAAAGTGGCGTTTTATCAACTGACGATATGTTGGTTATATCACACAACCCCAAAAGC
>NZ_JAPWGO010000551.1 GCF_027213785.1 Limimaricola sp. G21655-S1
GCGCGGATCTCGCTGCGAAGGTGGGTGCGCACCAGCGCATCCAGTGCGCTGAGCGGTTCGTCCAGTAGCGGCAGGCCGGGGGAGAGGGCGAGCGCCCGGGCCAGCGCCACCCGCTGCTGCTGGCCGCCGGAGATCTGGCTCGGGTATTTGTGGGACTGGGCAGTGAGATCCACCAGCCCCAGCCACTGGTTCACCCGTTCCTTGATGAGATCCCGCGCCAGCCCCTGATTC
>NZ_JAPWGO010000552.1 GCF_027213785.1 Limimaricola sp. G21655-S1
CAAGGATGGCGAGGGGCAGGTGACCCATAACCTCTTTGGCATCAAGGCCGATCCGCGCTGGGAAGGGCCCAAGGCGGTGGTCAGCACGCTCGAGTATGAGCAAGGCGTTGCCTCCCGCCAGAAAGCGGCATTTCGCTCCTTTGAGTCGTTTGAAGAGAGCTTCAACGACTATGTGGACTTCCTCACTTCCGGCTCTCGCTACAAGGGCGCCCTGGCGAAGGTGGATAGTCC
>NZ_JAPWGO010000055.1 GCF_027213785.1 Limimaricola sp. G21655-S1
GGCCTCGATTTTCAGTTCGTTGAAATCGACGGTTGTGAGTGTGTCCGCGGCGACGTCCTCGGCGATGAGGCCGATGGCGGCGCCGGAGGTCTGGCCGGCGATCTGGTGGGCGCCGGTGAGCACGTCGCGCAGCACGCCCTGCGGCAGGACGAAGCCGTTCAGCGGCAGGGCGACGAAATCGGCGGCGCCGTCGAGCCGGTAGGCGGCGCCCACGGCGAAGCCGGCATCGATGGCGATCTCGAGCCGCAGCTCGACCCCGGTGACGGCCGGGTCGGCGAGGCCGGGCACGTCGACGCGGGTGATCCGCTGGTAGACGTCGCCGGTCTCGACCCCGACCTCGAGATAGGGCGTGCCGCCCACCGCCCCCATGACGATCCGCAGGAAGTTGGACTGGGTGCCGTCGCCGAACATCAGCCCCGAGACCTGGCCCTCGACGATGCCGCCCTGCTGGCTGGGGATCCAGTTGGCCATGTCGAGCGTGGCGAGGATGCGCCCGACATCGGGGTCGGGGCGGATCCCGGTATGCACCGCGTCGCGGGCGCTGTTGGCGCTGCCCACCGCCGTGCCGGGCTGCGCGTTCTTGATCTGGAAGGTCGGGGCGTTGCCGCCCGGGATGATGTTGCCGCCATTGTCGTACAGCCCGTCCTGCTGCTGGTCGGCGGGGAAGTTCTCGGCCGCGGTGCGCGCGTCCTGGTTCGGCGTCACCCCGTCGAGCGCCGCGCCGAGAAAGCCGGTATCGGACAGGGTGCCGGGGAAGTTCGTGTTCTGCTGGGTGAAGTCGAGCACGATCTTCTGGCCCACCTCGAGCGCGTAGCCGTTCTCGGCCGAGAACTCGAACGGGTCGATCAGCTCGTTCAGCCCGTCGAGATCGGCATCGGTGTCGTCGGTGACGTCCTGGCCGGCGAGCGGCACGGCGCCGTTGGCGGGCTGGAAGATCTCGATGAACGGGCCGTTCTGCTTGTAGGTGGCGACCCAGATCGAGCCGCGGAAGGCGTTGCCGAGCCCCATCGCGCCGAACTCGTCGCCGATCGAGGCCAGCCCCAGCGGCCCGCCGCCGGCCTGCAGCACGGTGCGGTCGGCCGCCAGCGTCTCGCCCGAACCGCCGGTGGTGGTCTGCACCACCCCGTTCGCGTCGCGCCCGATGACGATCAGCGAGCCCTGGTTCAGCGAGGCCGCGATCAGCGCCCCGGACATGTCGACGCCGCCGCCATCGAGCACGGTCGAGGTGTATTCGGTCAGCCCGTTGATCGAGCCCTTGCCGGAATCGAGGGCGCCGTCGGTGAAGCCGCCCTCGAGATAGTTGCCCTCGGCCGGGTTGGCGGCGGCGATGATCTCGCCGATATCGGCGGGCAGGCCGGCCTGGCCCAGAAACGTGCCGCCCTGCGGCGCCGCGCCGCCGGCCACCACGACCTGGCCCGAGCCGTCGGCGAAGCCGTAGATGTCGTAGAGCACGCCCGGGGTGACGGCGAGCACCTTCCGGGTCAGCTCCTGGTCGTCGGCCCCGTAGACGCCCGTGGTCGGGTAGGCCGCGTTGTCGGCCTCGACCGCCTGCAGCCAGGCGATGACCTCGTCGTAGTCGCTGCCGCCGCCATTGCCGGCGCTGTCGACGTTCGACACCAGCAGGAAGGCGTTGCCGACCCCGTCCTCGGGGGTGAACAGCAGCCCCGCGCGCGAGCCCTCGGCCCGGGTCGGGTTGGGATGGCCGCCATAGACATAGGTCAGCCCGTCGAGCGTGTAGGTCTGCGCCCCGCCCTGCCCCGCCGCCAGCACCCGCCCGGCCAGGTCGTCGGAGCGGGTCACCTCGTGCATCTGGTCGTAGTTCTTCGGGTCCCAGGCGACGAGGCTCATCGGGTCCTTGGTGCTGCCGTCGCCATTGTTGAGGTTGAGCGCGATGTAGCCCAGGGCCTGCGCGAAATCGCTGCTGGCGCCGTTGTCGCCGGCCTCGCCGATCGGCCGGCCGCCCCACAGGTTGTTGGCGCCGTTGTCGTAGGTGTAGACGCGCCCGTCCTCGGTGACCTCGACGTCATAGGCGTTGCGGTAGCCCGGCGAGTAGATGCCGATCGGCCCGGCGGGGTCGATCTTGCCGCCGTTGAAGCCGTCATTGCCGCCGAAGGGGTCGTTGCCGTCATCGGCGCCCGGCAGCGCCGGGTCGTCGAGCGTCGGCACGTCGTAGACGTATTTGCGGCCGCCATCGGTGAGCACCGGCATCGAGGCCAGCATCGTCAGGTCGACCTCGAGGATCGCCGCCGAATAGGCGGTCTCCTGCTGGCCCGCGAAGTGGTTCGAGGGCGCGCCGTTGTTGGCGTTGCCGCCATTGGCGACGATCAGCCGCTCGGAGACCAGCTTGCCGTCGGCGTCGAGCACCTGGATCACCTCGAGCCCGTTGAGCGCGTGGTTCTCCTCCGAGCGCGCCAGGCCGCGCACGAGGTCGACCGCGTCCCAGCTGTTCGGCCCGGTCTGGGTCAGCTTGGTGATGATGCCGGAATTGGTGTCGAGATTGGCGTCGGCGCCACCGCCGCCGGCGCCGATCCGGCTGTCGGAGGAGGTGACGTAGACGGTGACCGCGGGCTTGCCGCCGATCATCACCGGATCGCCGTTCGCGTCGAATTGCGGCGTCACGTCGATCCCCGTCACCTGCCGCTTCGTCGCCGCGTTCGCGCTGCCGTCGTCGTTGTGGTTGGGGATCGACTTGACGTGGTTCAGCGTCACCTGATCGGTCACGTGGAACCGCGCGGTGGTGTCGCCGTCGGTCGGATCGGGGTCCCCGAAGGCGATCGTCAGGACGTGCACATCCCCGTCCACCTCGGTGACGTAAAGCCGCCCATCCGCCCCCCACACCAGCGCGGTGGGCTGGGAAAGACCCCCGAAACCGTTGAAATCAAGCGAGCTGGCAGAAAAATTGTTGGAAACAGCCACGACCATTACCCTTCGAAACACTCGTTAAAA
>NZ_JAPWGO010000553.1 GCF_027213785.1 Limimaricola sp. G21655-S1
CCCTGAACGTGCAGGATCGCTATGGCATCGAGGTGGGCAAACCAGCCAACCTGTTGATCCTGCCCGCCGAGAATGGCTTCGATGCGGTGCGTCGCCAGGTGCCGGTGCGCTATTCAATTCGCCACGGCAAGGTGATTTCCCAGACCCGCCCAGCCCAGACCGAAATCGTGCTGGGTGAGGCCGAGCCCATCGATTTTCGCCGCTGAGATTTCAATCAGGCTGGGTGTCGAT
>NZ_JAPWGO010000554.1 GCF_027213785.1 Limimaricola sp. G21655-S1
GGCATCCGGTGGCGACAGCGGCGGGGCTTGCGGTGGTGCAGCAAATGCTGACGCGCGATCTGGTCGAACGTGCGGCTGAAATGGGCGCGCAGCTGCACGCTGCTCTGATAGAGAGCTTCGGTCAGCATCCGCATGTGGGTGACATTCGGGGACGGGGCGTCTTTCGTGGGGTAGAGCTGGTTGAGGATCGCGAGACCAAGACACCTTTCGACCCAGCACATGGATTGGCGG
>NZ_JAPWGO010000555.1 GCF_027213785.1 Limimaricola sp. G21655-S1
GAACAGGAGCGGTCAAGAAACTTGGAACTGGGTTACTGGAACTTTCGGGGATCTGTGCTAAACGGTAGAGTCCTGACTCTTGAAGATATTTGACAAATTTTGCGTAATTTGAAAAGAGAACAGGAAAGTTCTGAGAAATTATGTGGCGGGACTGAGGACTTGAACGGGTCCGTCCTTGGCTTCCGTGAACTTGCCAATCCTGCGCCATTGCTTAAACGAGGAGAGAATAT
>NZ_JAPWGO010000556.1 GCF_027213785.1 Limimaricola sp. G21655-S1
GCCTTGGAGAGGCCGGTTAGCTTGATCATGAGAGCCCTCCTTTAATAGGCACGGTTGAGACGAATTTCCAGCAGATGCTGCAAGCGGGTAAAGAAGATCACTACTACCCAGTAGATCAGCGCCACCGCCATAAAGCTCTCGAAGAACTTGAAGGAGGAGGAGGCTTCCATCTGCGCTTTGCCCATGATCTCGGCCACCCCCAGGGTGAATGCCAGCGAGGTGCTCTTGAT
>NZ_JAPWGO010000557.1 GCF_027213785.1 Limimaricola sp. G21655-S1
GGGTAGAGGCGACCAGCGCCGTCCACACTTGACGGGTACCTTCGAGCGCCGCCTCCGCCTTGTTCAAATCCCCTCGCTCATGGCGCCGGTAGATGCTCTCCAGCACCACGATGGCGGCGTCGAGCACCATGCCGACAGCAAAGGCGATGCCCGCCAGCGAGATGATATTGAGGGTGCGATCCATCACTTTGAGCAGGCAGAAGGTGAGCATGATGCTGATGGGGATGGCG
>NZ_JAPWGO010000558.1 GCF_027213785.1 Limimaricola sp. G21655-S1
CCTCTGGCTGGCGGAATCCCTGCTGGCCCTCGGCCATGACGAACAGGCGCAGCAGGAGCTCAGACGGGCGGTGGATATATCCCCCCAGTCGGTGCAACTCTCCCGTCGGCTGGCGGAGGTGTGCCTGCAGCGCCACGACTACGCCCAGGCCAAGGATGTGCTGCTTGCCCTCATCGATCTGTCGCGCAACTCCATCCATCGCACCCCCCATTATCTGGGGGCCTATATCC
>NZ_JAPWGO010000559.1 GCF_027213785.1 Limimaricola sp. G21655-S1
GCCTCCACCACGGCGACGATCTGCGGGATCACATCCCCCGCCCGGCGCACGATCACCGTATCACCGATCATCACGCCGAGGCGTTCAATCTCGTCGGCATTGTGCAGGGTGGCGTTGGAGACGGTCACGCCGCCAACAAACACAGGTTTAAGCTTGGCCACCGGGGTCACGGCGCCGGTGCGGCCAACCTGAAATTCGACGTTCTCAAGCTCCGTCATCTCCTCCTGCGC
>NZ_JAPWGO010000560.1 GCF_027213785.1 Limimaricola sp. G21655-S1
ATATAGTGCCCAGCACCATCTGAACTATTGTAGAAGACCTCGCCAAGGTTCACAAAAGTCTCTGCATCCCGAAAACAACGTGCAATTGCCGTGGTTCCGCTTCTTGTGTCTCCAATGCAGAATACAATCATACGCGCAGCCTTACATGAACGCCTTCGTCCAAAATTTCCCTTATCTTCTTATTCTCATGGTTGCGAATATCTGCACAAAAATACTCTTCTTTATCATCC
>NZ_JAPWGO010000561.1 GCF_027213785.1 Limimaricola sp. G21655-S1
CCTTTAACTGTAAAGAAACCTAGCTTAACTGAAATATAAATTTTAATACCGTGCTGTTGGCATAGTGCGCACAATTTATCGGTATGAGCGCCTTTAAAGTAGCCTTCTGTTTTACTTTTAACACTATGCCAGTCATCAAACTCAGGAAAATGTTCAACAGGATTTTCTTGTTGCATGCCAATTATGCATTTAAGCTGACCTTTGGTATTTTTAAACAAGTCGTTTAGTAC
>NZ_JAPWGO010000562.1 GCF_027213785.1 Limimaricola sp. G21655-S1
GCCGCTGCCCGCTCAGCCGCGCGGGGATCACGCGCGTGTCGTTCAGCACCAGCCGGTCACCAGCATTCAGCCATTGCAGCAGATCGGTGACGCGGGCATCGGTGATCCGGTCCTGTTCTGCCACCAGCAAACGCGCCGAAGAACGCGGCACGGCGGGCCGTGTCGCAATCAGATCCTCGGGCAGGTCGAAATCAAAATCGCTCAGTTTCATGGCTCGCGCGATACTGCGC
>NZ_JAPWGO010000056.1 GCF_027213785.1 Limimaricola sp. G21655-S1
TTTCGTTGACTTGGTGCTCCGCAGTGACACTGCTTAAGCATGTTGTTCACAAAGCGACGGAAAAGGGCAATATTCTCGAGTCTGTGAATGATTCTGTGTAACTACCCACGCCATTACAGGTGACCGTTCAGGCGATCACCGAACTCGATAATAAAGCGATTCAGGGCCGGCTTCCAATTCTGGATCGGCATGGTCCATTTCTTGGAGGCCTGCTGTATCGCGAGAAACGCCACTTTTAGCGCCGAGTCGTCGGTCGGGAACAGCTTCCTTTGCTTGGTCGCTTTGCGCAGCACGCTGTTGAGTGACTCGATCGCATTGGTAGTGTAAATCACCTTCCGGATGGCGGGGGGATAATCGAACAGCGTGATCAGATTGGCCCAGTTACTCTGCCAGGAGCGCGTTATCTGCGGGTACTGGCTATCCCAGCGCTCGCCGAAGGCCGCCAGCGCCTGCTGAGCCTCACGTTCCGTCGCAGAGTGGTAGGTCTGCTTCAGCTCCGCCGTCACCGCCTTGTAGTCCTTCCAGGAGACATAGCGCAACGAGTTGCGCACCATGTGGACGATACACAGTTGCACCTTGGTCTGCGGATACTCCACGGCAATGGCATCAGGGAAGCCCTTGAGACCATCCACACACGCGATCAGGATGTCTTCCAGGCCGCGGTTCTTCAGCTCGGTCAGGACCGATAGCCAGAACTTTGCCCCTTCGGTCTCGGCCAGCCACAGGCCCAACAGCTCCTTGTGACCCTCCATATTGATGCCCAGTGCCAGATAGAGCGACTTGTTAATCACCCGCTGGTTCTCGCGGATCTTCAGCACAATGCAGTCCAGATAAACGATGGGATAGAGCGGATCCTGCGGCCGGTTTTGCCATTCGTGGACCTGTTCGATGACACGTTCGGTCACCTTCGATACCAGCCCCGCCGAAATGTCGGCGTCATACATCTCTTTGAACGCGTCCACGATATCGCGGGTGCTCAAGCCCTTGGCGTAGAGGGCGAGGATCTGGTCGTCCATCTGGGTCAGACGGGACTGGCCCTTGCGGACAAACTGAGGCTCGAAGGACGAGTTACGGTCACGAGGGGCCTGGATGGTGACCTCCCCGTGCTGCCCTTTTAGGCGCTTGGTGGAATAGCCATTACGATTGTTGCCGGTCCCGCGGCCTTGTGGGGCGTGTTTCTGGTAGCCCAGATGCTCGTCCATCTCGGCATTAAGCGCGGTCTCGACGGTAAGCTTGATCAGCTGTTGGGTGAGGGTGCCGAGATCTTTTTCCGATTTGATGTCTTTGGCCAGCTCAGCGGCGAGTGCTTTGAGTTTGTCTTGGTCCATTTGCTTATCCACGAAGGTATCCTTTTGAAAAAGTTACTTATTCGTGGGCGGTTACACAATTGGATTTACAGGCTCTCATTCACAGACTCTTTCTATGAGCAATCACTCTTTGGTTGGCAGCAGTCAGGGTCGGAGCATACTTTCTATCCAAAGAAAACTTGAGCCTGATACTCATCACTCCAGCCCGCTTTCTTGAGTTTATTTCGTTGACTTGGTGCTCCGCAGTGACACTGCTTAAGCATGTTGTTCACAAAGCGACGGAAAAGGGCAATATTCTCCACTGCTCCTTCTAGCATGATCCGCGAGTCATCCTCTTTGAACACTACATCCAGAACATAGTGTTGGCTGTTTTCTATTCTCCAGTGCTGTCGGATGTAGTGGCCAAGCAACTTATGTTTGGGCGACAGAGAGCTCACGTAGTACGAGGTGTCGACGCTGCCTTTTCCATTCTCCGTTCGATGCCGTTCTACTGCAATAATGCTGCGTATTGTTGGCCATCGCTCTTGTAGCTCGCTGGAAAACTGAGGCTTCAGTTGGAAGACATACCGCTCTTCCTTTCGGCCATGCGCTTCTTGAATCACCTCGGTGATGACTTTTTCTTTTCCAGCATCAAATACCGCCTGAAATTGAGCCTGTACTGCCTCCCACAGCTTGGGCTGGTTTTTCTTAACCTGAACAACAACATGCGCTTTCTTTTCAGACGCTTTCTTCAACGTTTCCGTTTGGCAATGGAGCGCATCAAAAGTCAAAATGTTCCCTTTGATGTTGAGAACATCCATCATCTGACGGACAACGCTAATTTCCCCATTTTTGTTGGCAGTGGGCTTTTGAGAGAGTACCAATCCATTCTCTACGTCGTAGGCTGTAACGAGTTGAAGTGCAGATTTTTTCTCGTTGCGGTAAGCGCTGCGAAGCACTTTACCATCAAAGGCTACCACAGGTTTTCCATGGGCTTCTCGATGTTCATTCACCCAGTTCAACAAGGCTTCAAGTAAGGATTCGGCCACAATACACTTCAAGATGCGAGCGATCGTATGTCGACGGGGAATGCCATGCTCAAAGGGGCGATATCGTTTCAACCAATCCTGCTTTGCATCGCCATAGGTCTGGATATCTTGCCAGCCTTCCGCACCAGCCATAATGGCGCTAATAACGAGGAAAATGACATCCACTCAGTCATGCTTTTGGTTAATGGTAGAGCGGGTTTCTTCGACAACGGATAAGTGTTCAATGAGAGTCATATCAGAGCTAGGGTTATTATAAGGCTATGTCCCAATTACGTGTTGCATGGGGTGCCCCAGCGCCTCATGCAAACACGCTTTGATATTCACGTCCCTC
>NZ_JAPWGO010000563.1 GCF_027213785.1 Limimaricola sp. G21655-S1
ACCTTCCTCCATGACTCACCCGAGCCGAATGGTGAGCGCCAGATAAAAAGAAACCCCCGCCATCGCTGGCGGGGGTTGGTCGTCTGGCAAGTCGGGCTGATGCCCGCTGCAAACTCTTAGCGGTTTTTCACCTTCTGGTGCAGCTCCTGCACCGAGTTGACGTTGGCTGTGGCATCCACGCTGATGGCCATGCAGGTGGCAAACGCCTCATTCATGGTGGGGGTATACGC
>NZ_JAPWGO010000564.1 GCF_027213785.1 Limimaricola sp. G21655-S1
CGCCAACCCCGCCCCCGGGCGGGGGGCCCCGGCGGCGGCGGGGGGCGGGGGGGGGGGGCGGGGGGGCGGGCGGGGGGGGGGGCGGGGCGGCGGGGGGGGGGGGGGGGGCGGCCCCCCCCGCCCCCCGCCGGGGGGCGGGGGGGGGGGGGGGGGGGGGGGGGGGGGGGGGGGGGGCGCCCCGCGCGGGGGGGGGGGGGGGGGGGGGGGGGGGGGCGCGGGGGGGGGGGGGG
>NZ_JAPWGO010000565.1 GCF_027213785.1 Limimaricola sp. G21655-S1
GCAAAAGGCTGATGCAGTGAACGTACTGCTCATAGGTGGGACGGGTGTTTTTGGCTCGCGCCTTGCGCGGTTGCTGATCCGAGATGAACATCAGGTCACACTCGCGGCGCGAAACAGGGCGCGTGGGCAGGCGCTTGCTTCTGAGCTTGGCTGTGATGCCATCACGCTGGATCGCGATGGTGATCTTTCTGGCGTTGTCGGCTTTGATGTGGTGATTGATGCGGCGGGCC
>NZ_JAPWGO010000566.1 GCF_027213785.1 Limimaricola sp. G21655-S1
TGCCTGCCCCTTGCCCCACAGCGTATCCAGCCCGCTTGACGATGCGTGGCGGAACATGGCGAACAGCCAAGGCGGTTCCGAACAACCCTGCAATCACCGCGACGGCCAGCGCATTCATTGGGTGTATGGCGGCTGAGAACACTTCAAACCAAACATTGGCGCGGGTCTGACCGGAAGTGATTGGTGCAGAAAGCGACGAGAGATCGGCAAAGCTGTAGATCCACAGAAGG
>NZ_JAPWGO010000567.1 GCF_027213785.1 Limimaricola sp. G21655-S1
GTACGAATGAGCTTGTCGGTCTGCTGCAAAATCTCCCGCGCCTTGCCCACCGAGATATTGGCCGCTGTGGTGGGCATATACATGATGTCCCCCTCATCGAGCGGCGGAATAAACTCGGAGCCGAGGTACTTGAGCGGCCAGAAGCCCGCCACCGTCACTACGGCGGCGACAGCCAGGGTGGTTTTCGGACGGGCCAAGACGGCTTTGAGCAGCGGCACATAGCCCTGGC
>NZ_JAPWGO010000568.1 GCF_027213785.1 Limimaricola sp. G21655-S1
CCTCTAGGGTGTGCTCACGGCGATTCCATGCGCTCTTGTGTTCCTCTGGGCGGTAGTACCATTTCTTTTTTTTGTAGGCCCAAAAACAACCTATATCACGTACTGCGGCTCGATTGGCTTTGGTTTCCCCATCAATCCAAACCCAGTTTCCGATAACCTCAAAAACGATCCCAGGCATCACAGATAGGGCCGTCAGTACCTTTTCCAGTTCCTCGCCGTAGTTATATCT
>NZ_JAPWGO010000569.1 GCF_027213785.1 Limimaricola sp. G21655-S1
ACCCCGCATGACTTTTGCTCAGGCAACGCGCGAAGCAAATCTGCAGGCCAACAACGCTTATCCTGAAGCAAACCGGCAAGCACTTGCTGCGGCAGCGACAGCGCCATTGCCCACAGAGTTAGACGCCGTTGAAACCGGCACCGAGAAGCTGTTGGCACAACATAAGATTGACACTTTCCAGCAGCAAACCAATCTAATCGATGCAGCGAAAAGTCAAACAGCTGGACGT
>NZ_JAPWGO010000570.1 GCF_027213785.1 Limimaricola sp. G21655-S1
ACTCTGCACCGCTATTGAAAGAGCGGGCGGGGATCTTGCTGGCATCCAGTGGTGTTGGCGCCACGTAGCTGGTTGGGCAGCTTGGGGCGCTCAGATCGGTGTCATTGTCCACGCCATCATCTTTTGGCTTCAGCTGCATGACTTCCATCAGGCGGCCAGACTCACCCAATACGCGGTAAGTGGCCAGCTGCTGGTTCAGTTCTGCGTTCAACAGCTCGCGGCGCGACTC
>NZ_JAPWGO010000571.1 GCF_027213785.1 Limimaricola sp. G21655-S1
GGTGTGCTAGCTGCACAGGCATTGGGCTGGCTGACTACTTTGACTGCGGGTTGAGTGACTTTCTTCCCTATTCCTATTTCATCGTGGTAATGATGGAGCCAAACAAAGAGTTAAATGAATTTTTATAGACATCAGAAATAGTTTGTTTATATCATGATTTAAAATAATGTTCAGTGACTGGTGTGATTGAGATGGAGTTATACGGAAGTCCATTTTATTGAGTTAGCAC
>NZ_JAPWGO010000572.1 GCF_027213785.1 Limimaricola sp. G21655-S1
GGTCATCGACATGGAGACCAATGGTACCCTGGATCCTGAAGAAGCCATCCGTCGTTCTGCCACTATTCTGGCCGAGCAACTGGAAGCCTTCGTGGATCTGCGCGATGTCAGCGTGCCCGAGAAGAAAGAAGAGAAACCCGAGTTTGATCCGATTCTGCTGCGTCCTGTCGATGATTTGGAGCTGACAGTTCGTTCTGCGAACTGTCTGAAGGCAGAAGCTATCCACTAC
>NZ_JAPWGO010000057.1 GCF_027213785.1 Limimaricola sp. G21655-S1
TGTAGACCGTCAACCTCTTTGGCCGGCACCGACAACCAAGATGGCCGGTTCTGACCGCTACGAACGGAACTGTTAGCTGGCGTTTTCCTCCTCGAGGTTGTCGGTGCTGCGGTGATCGATGTTGTCGCTGGAAGCTGTCGGTGGAGCGACAGCCTCGGTGTCCATTCGTCCGGCAGCCGCGCGTCGCCGGTAGCTGTCGCCGTTCATCTCGAGGATGGTCGCGTGGTGGACCAGTCTGTCGATGGCAGCGACGGTGACGGCGTGGTCCGGGAAGACCCGGCCCCAGGCGCTGAAGGGCTGGTTGGCGGCGATGGCGAGGCTCCTGGTTTCGTAGCGCCGCGCGATGAGCTCGAAGAGCACGGAGCTCTCGGCCTGATCTTTCTGCGCATAGGTGATGTCGTCGAGGATGATCAGGTCGAACTTGTCGAGCTTGGCCAGAGCCGCCTCAAGGGCGAGGTCGCGTCGGGCGGCCTGAAGCCTCTGCACCATGTCGGTGGTGCAGCTGTAGAGGACGCGCTTGCCGGCTTCGACGAGTGCGTGACCGACGGCGCAGAGGACATGGGTCTTGCCTGCTCCGGAATTGCCGATGGCGATGAGGTTGGCACCGGTCTCGACCCAGTCCCCGGCGGCGAGGGCCTCGATGCGGGCGCGAGGCACCCCCGGCAAGGCCTTGAAGTCGAGCGTCGCGAGGGTCTTGCCGCCGGGCAACTGTGATTGCTGGAGATAGCGCTGGATACGGCGGGCATCCCGTTCAGCGAGCTCGATCTCGGCGAGAGCCGCCAGGAAGCGTGCGGCGGGCCAGCCTTCGGTATCGGCACGGTTGGCAAGCACCGCCCAATGGCGCTGGAAGCTCGGCAGGCGCAACGCCGTGAGCATGGTGGGCAGCGCATGGACATCGACCGGGCGCGGCGCAGCGGGAGTGGTCATGCGTGGCCCTCCAGCAGAGCGTCGAAGCTGGTCAGGTCGGTGAGGACCACGGGCGTGTCCTCCGGCAACATGCGCTGTCGCGGCCTGAGGCACGGCTTCAGAGTCCGTGCTTCCGGGAGATCGCCGTGGGCAAGCGAGTTGGCAATCAGCGCCGCGAGTTCGGCCTCGCATCCTTCGTCATGTGCCAACCAGAGCAGATCGACCATCCGTCGGCAGGCGTCCTTGCGCGGCAAGGCGTCGGAGAGCGCGGTCCACGCCGCGGCATACTCCGATCTGGGAAAGAGGCCATCGCGATAGACCGACCCTGCCAGGGCCTGCGGCTTGCGGCGCAGTGCGTGGATTACATGGCGGTAGTTGACGCAATGGACGCGGGTGCCGTCGCGGCGGGCACGGTGCCGGGGGTGGGTGACGACACGGGTGGCCCCGAGGAAGGCTTCGATCCGGTCATCGTAGACATGGACTCGCAGGCGCTTCCCGACGAGTTGGGACGGCGCGGAGTAGAACACGGTGTGAACCAGAAATCCTCCGGTCCGGGTGACGCGCGCGACCACCTCGGTGAAGTCGGTGGTGCGCCGCGCAGGTAGCGGCCTGAGCGTCGCCATCTCGATACGCAGGGCCTCCTCGCGGCGCCGGTTCCGGCGCGCGACAAGCTCGTCGACGAAGCGGCGCCACTCCGCGAGGTCGGCGAAGTCGCGGCAGCCGCGCAGGATCAGCCCCTGGTCGAGGGCGGTCTTGAGGTGATTGTTGTGCGCTTCGACCGCGCCGTTCTCGTGAGCCTCTCCGGCATTATTGCGGCTCGCGATCATGCCGTAGTGGGCGCAGAACGCCTCGTAGCGTGCGGTGACGTCGGCTGCGGCGTCCGCGTCGAGGTTGCGGTAGGCCGCGGAGAGGCTGTCGGTGCGGTGCTCGTGCGGCACGCCTCCCAAGGTCCACAGCGCGTTCTGGAGGTTCTCGGCCAGCGCAGTGAAGCTCTCGCCACCGAGCACCACGGCGGCGTGCTCCCAGCCGCTATAAGCCAGGACGAAGTGGAAGAGGCGATGCGCCAGCGGCTGACCGGCAATGGTCACGCCTAACTCGGTGGCGTCGGTGAAGTCGGACAGGGCCATACGGCCCGGCTCGGGTGCCTGCCGGAAGATCACATCGCGCTCGGGCCCATGCAGGGCGCGCCAGTCGCGGACCCGGCGCTCGAGTGTCCGGCGCACACGGTCGTCCGGGAAGGCGTCAGGAACTGTCATCTGGAGATGCCGCAACAGCGTCACCGCCTGAACGGCGGGGTCTCGCTCGAGGATCGGCACGAGCACCGTATCCCAGACCGCCTCGAGCGGATCGGGAACGGTGCGGCCCCTGCCGGGCTTGCGCTGCGAGGGAAGGCAGGGCTCGCTTTCGAGGCGACGGGCCGTGCGTTCGCTGAACCCTGCCCGGGCCGCAGCAGCGCGCTGGCTGTAATGAAGGCGGTCAGTCATGTAGACTCTCACTTGCTGGTCGGTGACGGGTTTGCCCGGCACGGCGAGAACTCCGTTTGGATGCAGAGATCTCGACCCTACCGGTCCCGCAGCGGCCAGCACCCCACCCAATCCCCCGGTCGAAAGAGGATCGCGCCGCTGTCTCCAGCCTACGGTCGGGCTACGCCCGCCCTCCGGCTGGAGACAGCGGCCATCTTGGTTGTCGATGCCGGACAACTTGGTTGTCGGTCATCA
>NZ_JAPWGO010000573.1 GCF_027213785.1 Limimaricola sp. G21655-S1
GCCTCGATCCTCGCCAAGGTAACCCGCGATGCGGAGATGACCGAGCTGGACAGCCGCCATCCCGAGTATGGCTTTGCCCGTCACAAGGGCTATCCGACTGCTGAGCACCTCGCCATTCTGGCCGAGCGCGGCCCGTTGCCCGAATATCGCAAGAGCTTCAAACCGGTGCGCCGCGCACTGGGGATCGAGTAGACCATGACATTTAGTTTGAGCAGCGAGAGGAGATGAC
>NZ_JAPWGO010000574.1 GCF_027213785.1 Limimaricola sp. G21655-S1
GTTTGAGACGAGTTCCGTCAGCACCGAGGTCAGCAGATAGACCGCCCAGACAAGGAAAAATGGCGGCAAATCCGCGAGCAGAGGCGAGATCCCACTGACGATGAGTTTGACCGCACCGGAGCTTTCCAATGCGGCCCCGATGGCCAACATGGAGAAGATCAGCGCCAACAAACGCCCGTCGACAAAGGAAAATGCCTCGTCCGCGTCGATACAGCGGGTTGCCAGCACC
>NZ_JAPWGO010000575.1 GCF_027213785.1 Limimaricola sp. G21655-S1
TCGTGCATGTTTCTTAGTTCTCTTCAGATCATCTTAATTCAATCAAAGAAGTCTTAGATTCTCTACCTCCGCCCGCCGCCCCCCTCCCCCCCCCCCCCCCCCCGCGCACCCCCCCCCCCCCCCCCCCCCCCCCCCCCCCCCCCACCCCCCCCCCCCCCCGGCCCCCCCCCCCCCCCCCCCCCCCCCGGCCGCCCCCCCCGCGCCCCCGGGCCCGCAACCATACGGGACG
>NZ_JAPWGO010000576.1 GCF_027213785.1 Limimaricola sp. G21655-S1
GAAAAAGACCGCTGGCGGTGATGCCGTCAGCGGCTATATCAAGGAAATGAAATAACGGAGAGCGGGAAAAGAGAAGGGATACAAAGAGGTAACGGGAAGTACTGCCTGCTCAGCAGCAACGCACCAATGCGCAGGAACGCCATAAAACAAAAGGCCATCATTGCTGATGGCCTTTTGTCATGAATTTGATGGTGCCCGGGGGCGGACTCGAACCGACACGTTTATTCAC
>NZ_JAPWGO010000577.1 GCF_027213785.1 Limimaricola sp. G21655-S1
GTTCATGACAAGGTTCCTTCTTTCTCGAAAATATCGGCAACGGTGAAGATATCTTTGTCGCCACGGCCGGAGAGGTTGACGATGAGCACCTGCTCTTTCTCCGGTTCACTGCGGTCCATCTTGAGGGCGGGGGCCAGCGCGTGGGAGGACTCCAGCGCCGGGATAATGCCTTCGGATTTGGCCAGCTCCTGGAAGGCGTCCAGTGCCTCCTTGTCGGTCACCGAGGGGT
>NZ_JAPWGO010000578.1 GCF_027213785.1 Limimaricola sp. G21655-S1
GCACTGGCCGCAGGCAAGATCGAGCACCGGGGTACCGGCGATGGGGCTCCCTTCGTACTCCTCTTGTATGGCCGGTTTGAGCAGACCGCGTGGGCAGGCCTTGAAACACTCGCCACAGCGGGTGCAGAGGGAGAGGTACTGGGACTCCTCGATGGCCCACGGCGGGCGCGCTTCTTGGCAAACCACGGCAGGCTTGCGGGAAGCTTGCCAACCTTGTGTCAGCCAACGG
>NZ_JAPWGO010000579.1 GCF_027213785.1 Limimaricola sp. G21655-S1
GCTGGAGGAGCTGTGCCAGCGCCGGCGCGACGGCAGGGCCCCTGCCCCCGGCCCCGCCGCCGCCGCCGTGCTGGGAGAGATCGAGACGAAGCTCCGCCCCGCCATCGCCGCCTGCGGCCGGGCCGAGGGTGCGGGCCTGCTCACCGGTCTCGATGGCCGCGCCGTGGGGCCCGGCCCGTCGGGCGCCCCGACGCGCGGGCGACCCGACGTGCTGCCGACGGGGCGCAAC
>NZ_JAPWGO010000580.1 GCF_027213785.1 Limimaricola sp. G21655-S1
CAGATATCTGAAGAGATATGCGGGCGGCTTGGTTCAGTTCGATGGATCAGACCTCTCGTATGTCGCGCCGGTAGGGGTTCGCCCCGATGACCGGTGTCAGCTTCACCGTTTGACGGAGTTTCGGTTTCTTTGGAAACCTGGAGCACAAGTCAGACGGATGACTGTCCCATCCTAGCCGGATGGGACGATGTGCAGAGGTTCGAACGTCAAGGATAACCGAGCAAT
>NZ_JAPWGO010000581.1 GCF_027213785.1 Limimaricola sp. G21655-S1
GGTGGGTCGAGGAGGACTTGAACCTCCGACCTCACGCTTATCAGGCGTGCGCTCTAACCACCTGAGCTACCGACCCATCTGGTGGAGCCTGTCGCTCTGCAAGAGCGCCAGTGGCTCGTCGATCGGCTCCATATTGGTGGAGCCTATCGGGATCGAACCGATGACCCTCTGCTTGCAAAGCAGATGCTCTCCCAGCTGAGCTAAGGCCCC
>NZ_JAPWGO010000582.1 GCF_027213785.1 Limimaricola sp. G21655-S1
AGAAGAAGTTCGCGAAGGCGTCATCTGGAGAGGCGGAGAAGGACACCGAGATCCGGCGCCTGAAGAAGGAGCTGGCGCGGGTCTCGGAGGAGCGCGACATCCTAAAAAAGGGTCGCCATTGGGGCGCCATTGGTCCGAGCGACAATGGCGACGCGTATTTCGCCAGGGATGCAAAGTGAGATACGCGTTCGTGGCCGAGCATCGCAG
>NZ_JAPWGO010000058.1:0-1144 GCF_027213785.1 Limimaricola sp. G21655-S1
AGGTCGGCGGCAAGGCCGCTTGAAAGGCGCGTCTCTGGAAGCCGAAGCATCGGGTCGACCAGCAGCTGGGCGACCCGTTTCGAGGGCAGGCCGATTTCGCCTACCCGTGCCCATACAGCTCGGCGTTCTGGTGGGCATTTCCTTCGTGCTCGAACTCCAGACTCGAATGGGCGATACCGAAGCCGTCCTTCAATCTGGACTTGATGTCGGCTTTCACGCTCTCGATGCGCGCCCAGCCCTGATCGTCCAGCACCACGTGGCAATCGAGAGCGACCTCATGCTCCTGCATTTGCCAAAGATGCACGTGGTGGACATCCCGAACGCCATCGGCGTCCCGCATTGCCTGAACGACGGCGTCACTGTCGATATCAGGCGGACTGCCGAGCATCAGGGTCCGGATCGGCCCGCTAATTTCGGTCAGTGCCAAGTAAAGGATATAGAGCGCGATGCCGATGGTGATGGCGGGGTCGACCCAGCGCAGGTCGAATAGGAGGATCAGCGTGCCACCGATGATGACAGCCACCGAGGCGAGCGCATCCGAAAGATTGTGAAGAAACAGTGCCCGGATGTTCGCGCTGCCCTTCTGCATCGAATAGGTAAGGCCTGCGGTCAGCGCATCGATGACCAGAGCGATCCCTCCAAGGATGACGACCGTCCAGCCGCGCACCTCGGGCGGATCGATCATCCGCATGCCGCCTTCGTAGATCAGGTAGAAGCCGACGAGAATGAGCGTCGTGTAGTTGATGAGGGCGGCCACGATCTCGATCCGCCCATAGCCGAAGGTCATTGTCGAATCCGCGGGCCGACGCGCGATCTTTCGGGCGACGAAGGCGATGACAAGCGAGGCCATGTCCGAGAAGTTGTGCAGCGCGTCCGCGATCAGCGCGAGGCTGCCCGCGAATATGCCGCCGACGATCTGCGCCACGGTCAGCAGAGCATTGGCCCATATGGCTATGGAAACACGCCGATCCCCGGATTCGGGATCGAGATGCGCGTGGCTGTGGTCATGCGGCATGTCCATGCTCCTTCGGTAGACCTTTCCTCCGGGCACCCAGTCCAGGCACCGGAGGGACATCACCATTCCGGATCTTGCGCACCCGCGCGTTCATCCAATGGCGGATCGCATGGCGATACAGCTGCTCCT
>NZ_JAPWGO010000058.1:1359-2564 GCF_027213785.1 Limimaricola sp. G21655-S1
AGAATGAACCCTTCGAGGTTCAGCCAATCACCATCCAGTTCGACCTCGACCCAGGAATGCAGGATTTCCGCCGGAGCCCACGGATAGGCCGCCTCCGGCACCACGCCGCGCTGAAGCGCCTTGTGTATCGTGAACCCGTGCAGCCTGCATGGCACCCCCACGCCGCGCAGGAGCGCCATCAACAGGGTGGCTTTGGTGTTGCACTGACCATGGCCGTCCCGCAGCACGTCGCTGGCCGAGATGTCGTCCGCCCGGTTGTAGCCAAAGGGAATGTCGTCGCGCACAAAATCGTAGATGGCGCCGATCCGATCGGCTTGCGGCAAACGTGACCAGCCCCGCGCCTCGATCAGAGCGGCGATGGCTGGGACCTTGAAATCCAACATCGGGGTGGTTGCCGTCAGGCAGGGGGAAGTTTGCACGAACTCTCTCCACGAATCGTCGGGAAGAGAGATAGTCCCTACAGTGACTGTAGCTTCAAGCGTTTCCGCTTACGTGCCGCGTGGCGCCGCGAGAATGATCATTGCGCCCGTCAGGCTCACCATCGTCCCGATAAGATCCCACCGATCCGGACGATGTCCTTCGGCCAGCCACATCCACAGCACCGAGGCGGCGATGTAGACACCGCCATAGGCCGCGAAGGCACGCCCCGCCGAGGACGTCTCGACCTGTGCGAGTAGCCATCCGAACAGCGCCAATGAAACCATGCCAGGCAGGAGCCAAAGCGGCGAAGCACCGAGCCGCCACCAGGCCCAGACGGCAAAGCATCCCGCGATCTCGGCGATCGCGGCCAGCGGATAAGCGATGACGGCGTTCAAGTGCCGATGCCCTCGTGGTCCGTCAGGCATTCCGAGTGATCGCGCAGCACTTCGAGCACGCGGCAATCCGCCGCTCGCCCGCCACTGCATTCCTCGATCATGCGTTCCAGCTCCAGCCGCAGCACCTCAAGCCGGGCCATGCGTTGCTCGACCTGCTTGAGCTGGCGCCGGGCAATGGCGTCCGCCTCCTCGCAGGACCGGGCGGGATGATCACTGAGGTCGAGCAGTTCACGGATCGCATCGAGCGAGAAGCCAAGCTGCCGGGCATGACGGATGAAAGACAGGCGGTCGAGCTCGGCATGTCCATAGCGGCGCTGTCCACCATCGGTCCGCCCCGGTTCGGGCATCAGGCCGACCTGCTCGTAATAGCGGATGGTCTGCACCTTCGTG
>NZ_JAPWGO010000583.1 GCF_027213785.1 Limimaricola sp. G21655-S1
GCCACCGGCAAGCCCGGCAACCACATCCCGAGCTCCAATACCTGCGACGACTGCCACGTCGTCACCGACTGGACCGACGTGCGCTTCGACCACGCCTCGGTCAGCGGCGCCTGCGCCAGCTGCCACAACGGCAGCACCGCCACCGGCAAGCCCGGCAACCACATCCCGAGCTCCAATACCTGCGACGACTGCCACGTCGTCAC
>NZ_JAPWGO010000584.1 GCF_027213785.1 Limimaricola sp. G21655-S1
GTGACGACGTGGCAGTCGTCGCAGGTATTGGAGCTCGGGATGTGGTTGCCGGGCTTGCCGGTGGCGGTGCTGCCGTTATGGCAGCTGGCGCAGGCGCCGCTGACCGAGGCGTGGTCGAAGCGGACGTCGGTCCAGTCGGTGACGACGTGGCAGTCGTCGCAGGTATTGGAGCTCGGGATGTGGTTGCCGGGCTTGCCGGTGGC
>NZ_JAPWGO010000059.1 GCF_027213785.1 Limimaricola sp. G21655-S1
GAATGCTGTCGCCTCTCGAGTTCGAGCGGCAGCAGAAACTGAGGCACGAAGGCGTCTAAGAAACGCGGGGCTATTCAGTTCTCTTAATCGACGATATGGACATGTCGTCCGCGCATGACGCAGTCGAAGCCCAACATCGACTCGTCCCCACCAGCCTTCAAGAAGTCCTTCAGCTCGAGCCGCTTAGGCATAGAGGGCGATGAGATCATTTATCAAGGCGTTTGATGGCATGTGGCAAGAAGTCAACACTTGGTTGCATTAAGTAATCCTTTGACACCCAAAGTTGATACATCGTGGGTGTTGTCGCCTATGGAATGCATCTCCTGTAGGTAATATAGCAATGTCTTACGCTCAATTTTCCATAGACGGCCCCTTGTCTTTAGTTGAGGGACAAACGACTACTTTCTATACATCTATTGCGGGCTATTCAGCAGGCGGGGAGGGCGGCGTTATTGCCCTTTCGGAAGGTAGCGCCAATATGTCTGATTATACCTTGTCGCAGGGAGCGTATAGTTATGTCCAGATAGGAAGTTATCGAGAGATCTCCCAATCCTACACTGTGTCCATTAACCCTGATAATGTCACAGAGGGAAGTGAGTACTTTCTTCTGGGGGTGTATGGTTTTGATGGGTCAATTCTTGATAATATAAGGATCGACATATCCGATAACTCCCCTCTCGCAGGCGTCCCTGTTATATTGGGTAATGCCCTTCAGGGTGAGACGGTAGAGGTGGACATCACTGCTCTCAATGATGCCGACGGAATATCTCTCATTGAGTATCAGTGGCTGAGAGACGGAGATGCTATTAGTGGGGCAACAGAAAGCTCGTATATTTTGCGTCAAGAAGACGTAGGCAGCAGAATTAGCCTTTTGGTGCGTTCCACTGACAGCTATGGCGCAACTGATAGCGTTACAAGTCAGAGAACTGAGGTCGTCGATAACGTCAACGACGCGCCCACAAGCGTCCTTTTGGACAGTCTCCCTATTAAAGAAGGCGAGATCGGCGCCGTTGTCGGTGATTTGGTAGTTGCCGACCCCGACATTGGCGATACGCACTCCTTTGCTGTCTCCGATCCCCGCTTCGAGGTCGCGGATAGGGCGCTGAAGTTGAAGGAAGGCATCAGCCTTGACCACGAGACAGGGGCGACGGTGCCAATTGAGGTGACGGTGGCGGATGCGTCTGGGCTCAGCCTGACGCAGCGCTTCGACGTAACGGTGTCCAACGTCAACGAGGTGGCCACCGCTGTCCGCCTGTCGTCGGCGACGGTCAAGGAGAATGCCGCCGGGGACATGATTGGCCAGCTGACGGTTACCGATCCCGACGCTGGCGACACGCACAGCTTCACAGTCTCCGACACCCGCTTCGAGGTGGTCAATGGCGCGCTTAAGTTGAGAGAGGGCGTCGGTCTCGATTTTGAGGAAGCCTACAGCATCCCCCTCATTATCACAGCGACGGATGCGGATGGGCTGAGCTTGGCCCAGGACTTCGAGATCGCCGTGCAGGATGTGGCCGAAGGCCGTCTCTCGGCGGTGACCAACGTGGTGGAAGGCAGCAATGCCGGCGAGAGCCTGAAGGGCGCGAAGGCCAACGACCTGATCGTCGGCCTGGGCGGCAAGGACACGCTGATCGGCCGGAAGGGCGATGATATCATGGCCGGCGGCAAGGGCGCCGACAGGTTCGTCGGCGGCAAGGGCTTCGACACGCTCGACTACAGCGACTCCGCAAAGGGCGTCACCGTCAACCTGCAGAAGGGCGTGGCCAAGGGCGGCGATGCGCGCGGCGACAAGTTCAAGAGCATGGAAGGCGTGATCGGCTCCGACGCGAACGACAAGTTGCTCGGCTCGAAGGCCGGCAACGTGCTGATCGGCGGCGCGGGGGCCGATACTCTCAACGGTCGAGGCGGCAAGGACCGGCTCGACGGCGGCGCTGGCAACGACAAGGTCGTGGGCGGCGGCGGTGCCGACACCTTCATCTTCGATCTCGGCAACGACAAGCTCGTCGGCGGCGGTGGGCGCGACACGGTCGAGTTCGACGGCGCTTCAGGCGACTACGACGTGACCTTCGGCAAGAAGGTGGTCGTGACCTTCGAGGATGACCGTGACGTGCTGATCGGCATGGAGCGGCTCGAGTTCGACGATGTCACCTACACGCGTCAGGGCGGCGAATGGGTCGAGGTCGGCTGACACGGGTCGGATGGCCGGGCGGGGGCACTTCCCTGAGCTGCCCCGTCTGAGTGCTCCAGGTTAATTGTTAGTGCATGGTCGGCCTCCGGTCGACGGGCACGATGCTTTCT
>NZ_JAPWGO010000005.1:0-179418 GCF_027213785.1 Limimaricola sp. G21655-S1
TTCCTTCGTCGCCGCAGGCAGTTGGTCGAAATGCGGAAAGCCGAAAAGGTGCGTCGCCACAGCGCCGGCCAGCCAGCGATCCTGCGCGAGATCGAAACGATGATCGCGCTGCTCGACCGCCGCATTGTCACCATGGATCGCAAGATCGCCGCTCTGATCGAAGACAGCCCCGAACTTATCGAGCAGGCGGAGTTGCTTCGCGCCGTGCCCGGGATCGGACCGACGGTGCTGGCGACGCTTCTCGGCGAACTGCCCGAACTCGGCACGCTCTGCCGGCGTCGGATCGCCTCTCTCGCCGGGCTCGCTCCGCATGCCCGCGAGAGCGGCACATGGCGCGGCACGCGACGCATATGGGGAGGACGGCGCAAGGTCCGTGAAGCCCTCTACATCGCGGCCCTGAGCGCCTCTCGCCGCGTGCCGCCCTTGATCGCCATGCGAGATCGAATGAAGGCTGCCGGCAAAGCCCCCAAAACAGTCCTCATTGCCGTTGCCCGTCAGCTCCTCGTCATCCTCAATGCCATGATCCGGAACAAACAGCCCATTCGCCTTTGAAAAACTACACAGTTGCCCCCAGGGATAGGGCAGGTTCGATAGCAGCACGCCGGCTGTGCCAAAACGCTCGGCTTGCAGATGGTCAGTCAAGGCGACCCGAGTTCAGTCGTTCGCCTGCCACGCATGGCCTCGGTTTCGAGGGCAGGGCAGCACGCCACACAGGGGCTTCAGTTTTCTCCCACGCAAGCGGGAGCGCTACGCACAATGGCCGCACATCCTTTAATGGAACATTGCCCCCCGGGCTGTGTGTTTTCCTCATAGGAACCGCGATTAGGAGGAGCCTATGATCCCCAAGAGCGCAGTTTTTCGCACCACGGCCGTCGCCACCACTCTGGCCGGCGCGATGGTCGTGGGCGGTGTCGCTGCGGACACCCGTTGCGGGGTGTCCTACACGATCCAGCCGGACGATACGCTCTACAGCGTGGCACAACAGTGTCGTGTCGCACTGGCCACTATCATGCATTTCAATCCGAATTTGGATGTCGATGCGATCCCGGTGGGCGCGCGCATTCGGCTGGCCAAGGGGCCGGGCAGCGACGGCGAGATGCGCACTGAGGCCCCGGGCAGCGAAGCGGAGGGCAGCTACCGCGTCAAAGCGAACGACACCGCCTACTCCATCGCCGCGACGCTGGATCTGAGCCTGCAGGAACTGATGGCCGAGAACCCCGACCTCGACCCGTTGTCGTTGGCCATCGGCGAGGTGCTGAACCTGCCACGGGGCAACCGCAGCGCCACCGTGAATCTGTCGTCGCAAAGCGGACCACCGGGCAGCGAGGTTACCGTCATGGCGCGCGATTTGCGGCCTGACGACTGGGTGACCATTGGGGCCGGACGGCAGTCCAGCGAATGGCAGCGCATCCGCGAGGTGCAAGTGGCTGGGGATGGCGAGGTCCGCGCCGAGGTTGAGGTGCCCGGCTGGGCCGGTCCTGAGGACGTGCTGACCTTCGTCGTCGATACAGATCGCGGTATGACCTACAAATCCGGTGATTTCGAGGTCACGGCTCGCGGCGGTGAGGATCGCGAGGATGGCGACGACATGGCCTTGGAAGGCCACGTGAATGAGGGGGTCGAATGCTATACGCTGATCACTCCAGATGGCGACCGCTATGCGCTAGTTAGCGACGATGTCGAGTTCACCCCTGGGGAATATGTCGAGATCGAAGGCGACCAAGCCGACGTGTCCATCTGCATGCAGGGACAGGCGACGGTCGATGTCACCGAGATCCGTGAAGTGCGCGCACCGAGCGACTGATCGCCGCGTGGCATCTGCGAACAATGGGCCTTCGCGGAGGCCCGTCTTCGTTTCCGCTTTATGCGGCGGGAGGACCCCAGACAAAGAAAACAAGAAATCGTCCTTGCCCGCAAAGCAGTCAGCGGCGCCTCTATCTTTCCAACGAAAGCGATTGCACCCTCAGATTTTGGTGAACTGATGGAGCCAGAGGCGGATCGACGTGAGACCGATAAAGCCGAAAAAGCTTCCGGCGCTATTGTCATAGCGGGTTAAGACACGCTTGGCGTTCTTATGCTTATTGCAGCAGCGCTCAACCAATTTGCGTAAGCGACAAAGTTCGCGATCTTCGCCGATACGCTTCTTATGAGACTTGCGCATCGGGATCACCGACAGCGTGTTTTGTGCTTCCGTAGGCGTTCTGATACTGTCCCCGTCATAGCCGTGATCCGTTGGGAATACGCTTGGCTGGGGCAGTTGCTCGCCATAATCAGATCGAAACCGTAGTAATTGGATGTCTGGCCTCACGTTCTCTGCCCTCGGGTAAGCCATGCGCAGGGGCTAGGAAGTGGATATTGGTCGTGAAGTCATCTCTAGAACTGTCATGACTACGTGACGCCCCCCCTTTGAGCCAGAGGCTTGATAGTGGGCGCGGATGACGGTGCTGTCGATCATTTGCAATGCATCGGGCACGGTCCCGCTCTGGTTCAGATTGCCGTTTACTTCGCCATCCCTTTTGGCTTCGTCACGACTAACTGCCCCTTCGCCTACACGAGCAGACGCGACCAGGTGCCGTAGGAATGCCGGATCGGACCGCGTGGGACGCTTGCGGCGATCAGCACCAGCCCGGCCAGGATGTCGGCGCCCTTCTGCAGCCAGTTTCCGTCCATGACCAGCGCCGCGATCACCAGCGCCGCGCCGAGGCAGATGTTGAGAAACCGAACCGGCCGCGCGCTTTCGGCCATCGCGGTCACCGCCACGGTCAGGGCGAGCGCGCCGATCAGGTGATCGGTATCGGCGAGGCCCCCTTCGGTGGCGAGCGTCAGCCGCGTGAACATCAGCCACAGCCCCACCGCCGCGCTTACGGCAAGGCCCGGGGTCACGCCGATCCCGCCGCCCAGCATCTCGCCGATCACCGCGCCGGGCGGACGCTCAAAGCTTTCGACCCGCTGCCCGTCATCCGCGCCCTCATCCGTGTCACCGGTCAGGAACACTCGCAGCATTGGCCGGCCGGCGCGCTTGCGCCGGACCAGGAACTGGCAGGTCGCGATCAGCTCATCGACCGAATAGGGGATCTGGATCAGCATCGCGGCCGCGGTGATCAGGCACAGGCTGCACCAGGTGCCGAGCAGGATCGGCTGGATGATGATGAAGGTGATCGACACCACGCCGAGCGGCACGATCATGATGCCGAACACCAGCACCAGCCAGGGCATGGTACGCCAGCGGCTGGCCGATCCGATCAGGCCGATCAGGATCTCGAGCTGGTAGGTCAGCGCGCCGAGGCCCGCATCCGGCACCGGCCAGGCCCGCGAGACATCCGAAGTGATGATCTCCTCGGTGCCGTTCTTCGGATCCTCGGAGGCGCCGGCGAAGAACGGCTCCCAAACGCTGTCGACATGGCCCAGCTGATAGGCCGCAAGGTAGCGCGACACCAGGTAGCCGAAGATGGCGAGGGCGATGATCGGGATCCTCTGCGTCCAGTCCGACGGCGAGTAATCCCAGCCCTTGGGCACCGCCGGCCCGCGGCTCGCGGCGATCCGCCCGACGCCGGGCGGGGGGCGCACGCAGACCGCGAGGGCGAAGACGATCATGCCCGAGAGCGATCCGTTGAGATAGGCAGCCGCGCTTTCGCTCCAGAACAGCAGCGGCGCCGCCATCACCCACAGGCCCACCGCTGCCACCGCCCAGCGGATCAGCGCGAGGCGCCAGGAGAGCACGAGAAGGCTGCCCGCCATCACGAGAAGCCCCGAGACGATGTCGCTGATCGTCATGCCAAGCCCGCCATAGCCGACCACCAGCGGCGAGGCCGCGAGCCACGCTCCCATGCCGGCATTGAGGAAGTGGGCCCAAAGGTTGCGGGCGTGCGCGGCGCGGAACCGCGCCTCGTGACGCGCCCGGAGCTCTTCGGCGTCGTGGCCTTCCTCGGCCACGGCCTGCAGCCAGTGCGGCGGGGTCAGCCCGTTCGCCTCGTACCAGCGGGCCGGGTCGGATTTGAGGTGTTCGACCATCCTGGGCAGCGTTTCGCGCAGGGCATGGCGCGGTTTCCAGTCCAAGAGCGCCTTGGCGCGCGAGATATCGAGCTCGTAATGGTCATCGGCCATCCGCACCATGAACGGCTTGATGAAGGGCGCCTCGCCCTGGTCGATGTCGTCCGGGATGACCGGCTCGGCCTTGGTCTCGAGCCAGGCGCCCGCCGCGGCGAGTGGCTTGGGCACCGAGAGCGTGGTCCAGTCCTCTTCGCCATGGATCAGCCGGGCGAGGATGTGCTGCAACTCGTCATAGGGCACCGCCTCGGGCTCGCCGACGAGGATCACCGCATCGTCGGGCAGCTCGCCGCGCCGATTCACGGCGCGGGCGAAGGCGTCGAGCATATCCTCGCGGTGCAGGAACGACTGCCCGGTGTGCAGATCGCCCGAATAAGCGTGCGATTTCGGATCCCGCTCGTAGATCCGGCGGATCTGTTCGGCCAGTGTCGGGACCGCCGTCTTCTCGTCGTAGAGCCCGGCGAGGTGCAGCAGCAGATAGGGCATTTCGCCATGCCGCTCCCGGATCACCTCCTCGGTCCGGGCCTTGGAGATCGGATAGGCCCATTTCGGATCGATGGCAGTCGCCTCGTTGATCGGCAGGCCCGGGGCGCCGGGACGGTGCACCAGCATCGTCCCGGAGTAGATGAACCGCTCCACTTCGTAGTCCTGCAACGCGTCGAGCAGCTTTGCCGTGCCCTCGACATTGACCTCGTCGTAGAGCGGGTTGTCCTCGCCGGAGAAATCGAAATAGGCCGCAAGATGGATCACGGCCGCGAAGCGCCGCCCGTGCCGGTCGGCAATCCGGTCCAGGGCCCGCTCAATCGAGGCGCTGTCGGTGATGTCGAAGGCGAAGACGCCCGGGCCATCCTCGCGGTCGAGCCCGATCACCTCGTAGTCCACGAGACGCTCGCGCAGCGCCGATCCGATGCTGCCGGCTGCTCCGGTGATGAGTACGCGGGGCTTCTCGGTCATAAGGCCTCCCGTCGCGCAACGTGTGCTGACTCAACGCGGTTCCACCGAGGCCCGCAGCGCTGCCCCGGGGCGGGCCTTGCGTTGCGCGCCGCAGGATATCCCGGGATCACCCCGGGGAGCTCGAAGGCGTGGGCCATATCCCACCCGCTGCGCCCTCGGGAGGGTCCGCGGGGAACTTGCAGCCGCAGGGTCAGGTTGCGCCTGAAGGGAGCAATCTGCCGGAGACGTTGGTGATCGGCAATCACGCCATGCTTGCGGATATCACCTCGAGAATGGGGAGGCATTTGCCGGGAGGTGAAAACGGTCTCGTCCGATCGGTAGCCCCTCCGCCAAACAGGGTCATCTGCTGATGGGTGTTCTCGAAGGGCTGCCGCTGGCCGCGAACCTGGCCGTCTTCATCGTCGCGGCGATCATCGTCTGGATCGCGGGCACGCGGCTGTCCATCTACGCCGATGCCATCGCGCGCCGAACCGGTATTGGGCAGGCGGCCCTGGGCGTGCTCCTTCTCGGGGGCGTCACCTCATTGCCGGAGATCGCGGTGGCCGGCAGCGCCGCCATCTCCGGGGCGGGTGCGCTCGCGGTCAACAACCTCCTGGGCGGTTTCACCATGCAGGTCGCGATCCTGGCTGTCGCCGATGCCGTCTATCGCCGCGGCGCGCTGACCACCGCCGTGCCGGACCCGACGGTGATCCTGCAAGGCACCTTGGGCATCGTATTGATGGCGTTCGTGATCATCGGCATTGCCGTGGGCGACGTGCCGGTGCTCGGCGCTGGGATGTGGTCCTGGATCATCTTCGGCAGCTTTCTCTACGCCCTGCGCCTTGTGACGCAGGCCGAGGGCAATCTCGACTGGGAGGTGGTGGGCCAGCCTCCGGCGGAAGAGCTGCCGGATGTAGAGCACCCTGACATGTCGTCGCGCCGCCTCACCTTGATGACCGTCGTGGTTGCCCTGGCGATCTTCGTGGCCGGCTGGGCGCTGTCTTCCGCTTCCGAGGCGCTGGCCGAGCAGACCGGGCTGGGACAGAGCTTCTTCGGGGCGATCTTCGTCGCCATCGCGACCTCGCTTCCGGAAATCTCGACAGTGCTCGCGGCGATGCGGCTCAAGCGCTTCGTCATGGCGGTCTCGGACATCTTTGGCACCAACCTTTTCGACATCGCGCTGATCCTGCTGGTGGACCTGACCTATTTCGGCCCGCCGGTGCTGGGCGAGGCCGGCAGCTTTTCGATCGTGGCCGGGGCCCTGGGCATCCTAGTGACGGCGATCTACATGGCCGGCCTTCTCGAGCGCCGTGATCCGGCGGTGGGGGGCATCGGCCTCGACTCCATCGCGGTCGCCGTCTGCTATCTAGGTGGGGTCGCCTTGCTGTTCGGATTGCGCTGAGAACGCAGCCAGCAGTGTCCGGGGCACGGAGCCAGCGCAGCTGTCCTCCGAAAGACAAGAAAGGCGCGAAGCGATCGACTTGTCTTCACGTTTTCCCTCCGGATGATGGGCAACCTTTATGGGCCTGCACGTTTCTGATAGCCTGTCTCTATTAGTTGTTCGCTTGCTGAGCCGCCACGACGCAAGGGGCTTCCCCTGCAGGAGTTGGAGGCAGAAAGCATTGGAAGATCTCACCGGAAATCGGCTGCTCGACGGGCTTCCCCCTGCCGTTCTCGCAGCCCTCAAGCCTTCGCTCGAAGCGGTGGACCTGCCCTCCGAGTCGATGCTCGAGTGCCGCGGGCAAAGGACCACACATGTCTATTTTCCGGCCGCAGGCATCGCCTCCGTGGTGGTGAGCGGTGACGGCCTTCCCAAGGCGGAAGCGGGCATGGCCGGGCGCGAGGGAATGACCGGCACCTCGCTGATCCTGGAAGACGGTCTCAGCCTGCATGATGTCGTCGTGCAGATCTCGGGGCATGGGTGGCGCATAGACGTCGACGCGTTCCGTACTGCAATGAAGATACCGGCTTTCCGCCGGCGGCAATTGCGGTTCCTGCAAGCGCAGATGGCCCAGACCTACTCCACCACCCTGGCCTTTAGTCATGCCAAGCTCGAGATCCGTCTGGCCCGCTGGATTCTGATGTGCCGGGATCGTCTCTCGGGGCAAGCGTTCCATGTGACCCACGGCGCCATTGCGCTGATGCTTGGAGTTCGTCGGGCTGGCGTAACGGTCGCCCTGCACGAACTTGAAAGCCGCGGCTTCATTCGTTCGACCCGCTGCCTTCTTGAGGTCCGTGACCGAGTAGGTTTGGAAGCCTCGACCGAGGGGTATTACGGCGCCTCGGAAGCCGAGTACGACCGGCTCTTGGGAGCGGACACCCGCGCATGGTAAACGCGAGGTCCAGATGCATATTCCTCCAGCTAGCGGCCATCTCGCCCTATGAGCTACGCCCTCTATATCGGGTCTGACCTCTGCGCCTCGGGCCATGGCTGGCTTGCGGGCTACGGCGATGAGCCCTCCGGCCATTGGCTGGAGGTGGTGCCCTGCCGCAGCCACGCCACGGACAGCACGATCACGGTCGGCGTCACGGCCGAGGCCGCCCTGCCCGGTCAGCTGAGCACGATCCCGCAGGTGCCCCGGACGGCGCGCTACATGGGCGTGAACTACAGCCATTATCTCGGTGCGCCGCCACCACTCATCAATGGCGGCGTGAACCAGCACGGCGTCGCGGTGCGCGATGTCTGGTCTCCCTCCCGGCCTGAGCTCCTGGCGATGACCCCGCCGGATCAGAAGGGGCCGAACTACTCGGATCTCTCGAAGATCGTGCTGGAGCGCGCCCGCACCGCGCGGGAGGGCGTCGAGATCATCGGCGCGCTGATCGCCACGCATGGTCACAGCAGCTATGGCGGCAACTCGCACCTGATCGCCGATGCCTGCGAAGGCTGGGTGGTGATCGAGTTCGCCGGGGGTCTGGGGCTTTGGGTGGCCGAACGGCTCGGACCCCGGAGCATTCGCGCCCTGCGACCGGGCTGGATCGGCCACATCCCGCAGGAGGCAGGCAATGACGTGCTGTTCCCTGAGCACTTCCTCGAGACCGCTCAGAGGCTCGGGTGGCACATGGCGGGCGACGCCTTCGACGTGAACCGGGTCTTCGGCGATGGACGAGGACGGCGTCCCGGCGTGGCGTGGATCGAGGACGAGATGGCAAGGCGTGCGGCCCGCCCCGGCGGGCTGGGGCTCGAAGACATGATCTGGGCCGTGTCGACCCCGCGGCTGACCGGCGACAGCGCCGGGTATGGACAGATCGTGCCCCTCACCGCCGAGACGCCCGAGATGCTGCGCATGATGTGGCATGCCCCGGTCGGCCCCGTCACCGCGCCCCTGGTGCCGGTGTTCCTGGGCATCGAGCGCGTGCCTCTCGAATACGGCCGTCATCGTTATCTCGGTCGTGGTGAGAGCGCCCGCTTCATCGATCGCGTGCACGAGGTGACGGGGCCTGACGCCATCTCCGACATCCCGCAGGGCGCCGCCTCCACCCGCTCGGCGGTCGCGGTCTTCAAGCGGCTGATGCATCTGGCCTTCCAAGGGGGCGATGCATGGGTGACGGAGGTTTCGACGCATTGGCGGGCCGTGGAGCGCGGCCTGGCCGCGGAACTGGCGGATGTGCAGCGCAGCGCCGCAATACTCGCCGACGCCGGGGCGCCCGAACTGGCGCGGCGCCTGCTGACCGAACATGTGGAGACCCGGCTGCTGCGTGTATTGGCGGAGGCAGAAACGCTGGCCGCCGGCTACGAGGCACGGCTGCGCGCCGGGGCCGGCCTCAACATGAGTGGCGTGCCCCGCCTACCCGACCAGATCTGGTAAGCAGGCACGGTCCACGTCGTGGTTGCAGAAAGTTCTCTCCGCGAGACGCTTGTTAGTTGGCAAAATCAGCATGAGTTGGATAAGTTGGCCAACTGAAATACCCGCGGCTAGCTCTGTTACGAAACCTCCAGACGCAAACACTCCAAAGCGTCCTTGATCAAAGCCTGATCCGAGTCATGAGAGTATACGGCGTACATCGGATAGGAGAAGCGGGGCATGTTAGGCACGAGATGCAGCTTGCCCGCGTCAAGGAACCTCTGGGCCGTTCGCAGCCGGCCGTAGGCCGCGCCATTACTCGATAGGACATACTGAAGGGCCACAGGTCCGGCATCGAACTCCACTGCTGCCTTTCTGAGATCCCCAAAATGCAATCTGAAATCCTGATTAAACTGCTCTCCCCAGTCAACATATACGAAACGGGGATCTTCGACCGATTTGAGGGCAGGATCGGCCGCTACCATCACCAAAGTGTCCTCAAAGATTGCCTCGCGCTTCGTCCCAGCGAGCATAGGGGGAAGGTGCATTACCGCAAGATCCAAGGCGCCACAACTTACCTGTTCAGCGAGCAATTCAGATCGATCCCTTATTATTTGCACGGCGATTTCAGGGTGGTCTCTACGGAATCTCCAAGCCCACCGTCCTAGATAGGATTCCGGTAGATTGACCTCACCTCCCATCGTCAGTTGAGCAGAGTTGCCCGCGGGGACGCTCATGAGCCGTTTAAGGCGCTCACCGCTTTGAATGAATGCGGGAGCACCTTGCAAAAATTTCTCTCCAGCAGGTGTCAACTCTATTCGGGTTTTCCGCCTGTATAAAAGGGTCTCCCCCAACTTCTCCTCGAGAGTTTTCATACGCGCACTTACAGTAGTTTGCGCTACATTCAGACGAGAAGCAGCGTGGGAGAAGCTGCCGGTTGATACGATCTCGAGGAATGTTCGGACCAGTTCAGTATCCACAATCGCGCTCCCTTAGTCATGATGTGTGGGTTGCATCAAAGTTCTTGCTAGTTCCGCTCAGAAATACTGGTTTGCAATTCCTGGCCCCGAAAGGGTACCCCCTACTGTAGCCAAGATAGCTATATTGACGTTCTGGATCCGTCTCTTGGCAGCCAACGATGAGAGTAGACATGGGTTCCGCAGACCGGCATTTAGATGATAGCACGCTAACCCCGGTGCGATGGCAAAACGCTATGACAGAGTGCGGGTCTTGTCGCCGCATGAACATGTTTTCTGGGAGTGAAGGGGGTAATGATTCTCCAAGTAATTTTGAGGTTTCACGACGAAGATCTGGCCCTCGGCATTACCTGGAACTCTCCATCCAGATTGCTGATATTCTCGCCAGTCAAGAAGTCAATCACCGCAATATGAACGATGCAAGCAGACCTGACTGGGTCATGATATCAGTTTCCTCGGTTGCCGCGATAATTTGGCTATGGGTTGCCAAATATTTAATTATCGTCCTGCTTTGACATCGTGCCCCAGTAGTCAAGGCGTACTGGCCGTCAGATTTTTTGGAAAATAGCCATGAAAACCTTCCCTGAGAGATTGGCGGAAATATTCGTTGACTTGAGCGCAGAGGACTTCAGGCGTTTCTGGTCTTACGTAGACATGAAATCCCAAAGCAACCCACGTGATATTGAAGATCAGTGGCGTGAATACGGAAAAGAAATGAGTCGTCGTGATTGCTTGGTGGTGTCCAAAATGCGATCGGCCTTAATTTCTGGGTGTCGTGAAGCGCGCAGGACTGAACCCGCGCAGGCAAGGAAGTTGCGGTGGGAATAAGGCTTCCATGATCGATTAACATTGCTGCATGCCCAGCAAGAGACTTCACCTCAACCGCGGCGGTGAGAGCTCGGAGATGGGATAAGAATTCGCTCTTTCCTTCCTGGCAATGATGTTAAGCGACAGCGCATTGCAAGGCAAAGGTGCATCGCAGTTGATATGAAGCCATCTCGATTTATCCGCGCCATTGGGGATGCGCCACGCCCCAACATAAATAATTACTCCTAGCCCACCATTAAGTCTGCCGCAAATCTAATACCTCGCCCTTCGTAGAAGTCGTCCCACTTTTCCAGAACGATTGGCCCAGATGGCGCATGGTCCGCAGGACCTCGTTGCGCGCGACGGCGGCAAGATAGATTTCCATTCAATCACGACCATTTCGGTACGACATCGTCGTCCCCTCGATCGATGATCTCACCATGGCAGCGGTGCGTATCCTTAGCGCCGTCAACGTCGACCGTGCCAATCACTGCTTCTGAGGCGACCTGCGCCAGCAGCTCCGGTATCTTGGAGTTTCCGCCTGGCATGACCCTTTCATGTCATAGGGTGCCTCCTGTCTATAGGGTGTCCTTACCAGCCGGTGTTGCTTTGAGGGGGTCAGTTCGGCCTATCAGGCCAGCGCCAGCTTGTGATCTCGGTCAGATCGATGCCGGTCTTGCGGACATGCGCCTCATGCGCGGCCAGCCGATCGTGGCAATACCGTTCCAGCCGCCGAGCTGCCTCGTCCTTCCGGCCGCTCCAGCGAAGAGCGGCCAGCGCAAGGTGAAACCGGTCGAGTTCGTTGCGCACCAGCATGTCGAAAGGTGTCGTGGTGGTGCCGCTCTCGCGGTAGCCGTGAACATGGATGTTGGCATGGTTGCGCCGCTTGTAGGTCAGCTCGTGCACGAGGCCCGGGTAGCCGTGAAAGGCGAAGACGACCGGCCGGTCGGTGGTGAACAGCGCGTCGAAACGCTCGTCTTCTAGGCCCTGGGGGTTGCCTGGAGGTGGCTGCAACGCCATCAGGTTGACCACGTTCACCACCCGAAGTCCGAGATCGGGGAGCTGCGCGCGCAGCAGCGCAACGGCGGCGAGGGTCTCCTGCGTCGGCACGTCACCTGCACAGACCATGACCACATCTGGTTCGCCCGTGTCCGAGGCCCAGTCCCAAGCCCCGACCCCTGCCGCGCAATGCGCCTTTGCGGCCTCGGGCGACAACCACTGGCTCTCCTCGTGCTTGCCCGAAACGATGACGTTCACCCGGTCGCGGCTCTTGAAGCAATCGCGGGCTACCTGCAGCAAGGTGTTGGCGTCGGGCGGCAGCCAGATCCGCGCGACCTCGGCGCCCTTCGAGGCGACATGATCGAGAAAGCCGGGGTCCTGGTGGCTGAAGCCGTTATGATCCTGCCGCCAGACATGCGAGGTCAGCAGGTAGTTCAGCGCCGCCACCGGCGCGCGCCATTCCAGGTCGCGGCTCACCCGCAACCACTTGGCATGCTGGTTGAACATCGAGCCGGCGATATGAATGAAGGCCTCGTAGCTGTTGAACAGCCCGTGCCGGCCGGTGAGCAGGTAGCCTTCGAGCCAGCCTTGGCACAGATGCTCCGACAGCACTTCCATCACTCGGCCGTCGGCGGCGAGATCGACGTCGCCCTCCCGTATCATGCCAGTGGCCTTGCGCGCGCTCACCTCGAACACGGCGTCGAGCTTGTTGCTCTCCGTCTCATCGGGTCCGAACAGGCGGAAATTGTCGGGGTTGTCGCGCATCAGCTCGCGCAACCAGAGCCCGAGCGCGCGGTTGGCGCTGGCCTGCACGGCGCCGGGCGTCGGAACCTCGATCTCGGCCATCGACAGCTCGGGCAGATCGAGCGGGCGCAGCAGCTTGCCGCCATTGGCCGCCGGGTTTGCCCCCATGCGCCGCGTGCCCTCGGGCGAAAGTGCCCTGACCTCTGCGTTCGGCACGCCGTCAGCGAACAGCTCCTCGGGGCGGTAGCTGCGGAGCCAGGCTTCGAGTTGACGCAGATGGTCCTCGTTCTCGCGCACGCCGGGCAGCGGAACCTGGTGCGCCCGGTGTGTGCCTTCGACCGGCGCGCCATCTACCTCTTTCGGCCCGGTCCAGCCCTTGGGGCTGCGCAGCAGGATCAGCGGCCAGCGCGGCGTCGCCGCCGGGTCGGCCTCTCCCGTTCGTGCCGCGCGCTGAATGGCCGCGATCTCGTCGAACGCCGCATCCAGCGCGGCGGCCATCTCGCGATGCATCCGCGCCGGGTCGTCGCCCGAAACGAGGATCGGCGCGTAGCCATGACCACGAAACAGAGCTTCGAGGGCGTCGTCCGGCATGCGTCCCATCACCGTCGGTCCGGCGATCCGATAGCCGTTGAGATGCAGGATCGGCAGCACCGCGCCGTCGCGCGCCGCATCGACAAAGCGGATCGAGGTCCAGCTTGCCGCCAATGGCCCGGTCTCGGCTTCGCCGTCCCCGATCACGCAGGCCACGTGCAGGTCCGGGTTGTCGAAGGCCGCACCATGGGCGTGCATCAGGCTGTAGCCCAGCTCACCCCCCTCGTGGATCGAGCCCGGTGTCTCGGGCGCGGCATGGCTTGGCACCCCGCCCGGAAAGGAGAACTGCCGCACGAAGCGGCGTAGGCCCTTCTCCCCAAAGCCAGCGTCGGGGTAGATTTCTCCGTAACTGCCTTCAAGCCAGGTATTGGCCAGAACCGCCGGGCCGCCATGACCGGGTCCGGCGATGAAAATCATGTCGAGATCGCGTGATCGGATCACCCGGTTGAGATGGGCGTAGACGAAGTTCAGCCCCGGCGACGTGCCCCAGTGCCCCAGAAGCCGAGGCTTGATGTGCTCCGGGCGCAGCGGCTCGACCAGCAACGGGTTGTCGAGCAGGTAGATCTGCGCCGCCGACAGGTAGTTGGCCGCCCGCCACCAGGCATCGACACGGTCCAGCTCGTCGCTCATCTTTCGCTCCCTTCCAGATATCCATCGACGGCGCGGGCAATCTCGGCCTCCTCCTCGGCCGGCAGCACCCAGACCTCGACACGGCTGTTCGGCGTTGACACCAGCGCGCTGCTGCGGGCATTGGCGGCCGGGTCGAGCTCGAGGCCAAGCCAGCCCAACCGGCCGCAGACACGCGACCGAATCTCCGGCTGCCCCTGCCCCGCACCCCCGGTGAAGACCAGCGCCTCCAGCCCGCCGAGGCTGGAGGCCATCGCGCCGACATGGCGGGTGAGCAAGTGGCAGTAGAGGTCGATCGCCTGTGCGGCCTTCACCTCCCCCGAGGCGAAGAGGTCGCGCAGATCGGCGCTGATCCCCGAGACGCCCATCAGGCCGGATTGGCGGCAGAGCATCTCTTCCATCTCCTCGGGTGCCAGAGCGTCCCGTTTCATCAGGTAGAGCAGCGCGCCCGGATCGAGCGCGCCCGAACGCGTGCCCATCATCATCCCGTCAAGCGGCGTCAGCCCCATCGTGGTATCGACGCTCTCCCCGTCCCGCATGGCGCAAAGGCTTGCGCCGCCTGCCAGATGCACCGCGACCACGCATCTCGCCTTCGAGAGCCGCGCCATCTGCCGTGCGATCGAGGCATAGGACAACCCGTGAAAGCCGTGCCGCCGCAGCCCTTTCGCAAGGTCGTCGGGCAGTGGCAGGCGGCGCGCGACCTCCGGCATCCCGGCGTGGAAGGCATCGTCGAACACGGCGAGCTGCGGAAGGTCGGGGAACCGCTCCCGCAGCCAGACGACCGGGTCGAGATTTGCCGTCTGGTGCAGCGGCGCTAGCGGCGCGAAGCCGCGCAGTTCCACCTCCGCCTGCTTGTCGAGCGCCACCGGCGCCACGAAGCGCCCGCCACTATGCACCACCCTATGCCCCACCACGAGAGGACCGGGCAGCTCGTTCCGGACCCGTTCGGCAAGGACCAGAACGAGGGCACGGCGTTCCGGCCGCCTTGACAGAGCCAGTGAGGGTAGGTCGCGGCCATGGCTGTCACGCAGCACGACGCCTTCATCCGAGTTCTCGTCGAAGCTTCCCGTCAGGATAGGCTTCGGACCGCCCGACCGCCGGGCGAAAGCGGCAAATTTCAGGCTCGACGACCCGACGTTCAGAACAAGAATGCTTGCCGTCATCCAGGCCACCCTGCGGTTCGGAACGCGCGAGCATACCGTCTGTACCAGAGAAGAAGGCGACGTCCCGCCGCAGCACTGGCGGGGCGCCTGACGCGAAACCATGCCGCTGCCATCGGCCTCTTTCCCGGCGAGATTTGAACCCGCAGCCCCGAGAGGCGACGTAGCTGCGCATCATCTCGCGCGGGCGCCGCAGAGTGGGCAAGCGTGGCGCGGCGTTCCATGGTCGTCATTTCCTGTCCATGACGTTGCACCAACGACAACCGGCGGCAGCTGTTCCGTGATCGTGGTCGGAGCGGTGGGTCCATTCCCGCTGAACCTTCCTGATGCCAGTGAGAGAGGCAATGCGTGGAGCGGATGTCGGCCCACCGCGACGCTCTGAGCTTGATCTGGAACGTCGCGTTGCTGGTCATGGATCGTCTCTATCTCGACATTTTCCTTGTCAGCTGGTTTCGTCAGCGCCGACCTATCATTCTGGTCCCCATAGCGCAGAGACGAGTCCATCAGCGCGCTGCAGCGCTTCCAGTCTCGGGCTGGAGCCGATTTCCGGTGTGGTTTCGCGGATGACGCTGGCCGGGGCCGGGCTGCGCTCAACGTGACCAGTCTCACCCGGTTCACCGATGGGACGCTCGAGAAGCCCAACAGGCGATGATCAGGGGACCATGCGCATGAGAGACCGTTCCAGCAATGGGCAATTCACCGCGCTTGGTCAGAGTAGTCGCCGTTTGAACGTAGCCGCGCCTGATCTGCACGCGCGTCATCTCGCGCGCCCTGTTCGCTGTCCGCGGGTCGAGTGCATTTTCGAGCTTGTGGGCGGATGATGGAGATGTCGTTCTCCGAACAGCCGGCTCACATGTCGCGACGGTCGGCGCTCCATCAGCTCCGCGGCTAAGACCGATTTCTTGCCTAAAGCAACCTTCGGTATAGTTGCTGAATTACGGAGCCGTGGTGGGAGGTTCGGCGAAGGCTCGCCCTCCGTTTCGGTCTCAGCCCGCGCAAGGGCATTTCGCAGGTATCGCCATCGGGACCGGGGAGGCGAGGACATGACAGGTTTCACCAGGCGCCGCATCGTGCAATCCATGCTGTTCGGGGGCACGGCGCTGGTGCTGCCGTCCGGTCTCATCGCCGCCGAATACGGCCGCGGCGAAGGCATGCCGTGGTCGCCCTTCAAGGGCGAACCCCCCTATCACGGCACCCATGCCGACAGCTTCTTCACGCCCGCGGAACGCGAGGCCGTGGCTGCGATCTGCGCCCGCCTGATACCTAGTGACGATGACGGGCCGGGCGCGACCGAAGCCGACGTGGTCACTTTCCTCGACCGGCAGATGGCGGGGTTCTACGGACGCGGCCAGCACTGGTACATGCGGGGACCCTTCGCCGAAGGTACCGCGACGCAGGGCTACCAAAGCCGCTTCCCACCCGCCATGCTCTACCGCAACGCTCTGGCAGAGCTCGACGCTTACTGTCGTACCCGGCACGACGCGGTCTTCGCCGGTCTTACCGAAGAGCTGCAGGACGAGGTGCTGACCGGGCTGGACGAGGAGACGCTCACCTTCGAGAGCGTCTCGGCCAAGACCTTCTTCGACCTGATCCTCAAGAACACCATCGAAGGGTTTTTCGCGGATCCGATCTACGGCGGCAACCGCGACATGGTTGCCTGGCGCTACATCGGCTTTCCGGGGACCCGTTACGATTACCGCGATTTCGTGGGGCATGACGGCGCCCCGATACAGCTGGCGACGGTAAGCCTGACCGGGCGGCCGGGCTGGAGCGCACCCTGAAGGCGAGGAGCACGATGACCAGAGAATTGCCGGGCGTGGACGTGGTGCTGGTCGGCTTTGGCTGGACCGGTGCGATCTTCGCCGAGAAGCTGACCGCCGCCGGGCTGGATGTGCTGGCACTGGAGCGCGGCCCGTGGCGCGACACGGCGAAGGATTTCGCCACCACCTTTGCCCAGGACGAGCTTCGCTATTACTGGCGCCACGGCATGTTCCAGGAAACCTCGCAGTCGACCCTCACCTTTCGCAACAACAGCGCGCAGACCGCCCTGCCGATGCGGCACTGGGGTTCCTTCCTGCCCGGCAACGGCGTGGGCGGGGCCGGCGTCCACTGGAACGGCCAGACCTACCGCTTCCTGCCCTCCGATTTCGTGGCCCGCAGCCACAACGAGGAGCGTTATGGCCGGCTCCCCGAGGGGATGACGGTGCAGGATTACGGGGTGACCTACGAGGAGCTGGAGCCGCATTTCGACTATTTCGAGAAGATCTGCGGCATCTGTGGCAAGGCCGGCAACCTGGGGGGCAGCACGGTGGAGGGGGGCAACCCCTTCGAGGGCCCGCGCAGCGACGAATATCCCAACCCGCCGATGGAGATGACCTTCTCGCAGGATCGCTTTGCCGCGGCCGCGCGCGAGTTGGGGCTCAGCCCCTTTCCGGTCCCCTCGGCCAACATGTCGCGCGCCTATGTCAATCCGCTGGGCCTGCAGCTGGCACCCTGCACCTATTGCGGCTTTTGCGAGAAGTACGGCTGCGGCAACTATTCGAAATCCTCACCCCAGACCACCATCATCCCGGTCCTCATGCAGCGGGAGAACTTCACCCTGCGAACCGAGACGGAGGTGCTGTCGATCGAGACCGCGGCCGACGGCTCCCGCGCTTCGGGCGTAACCTATGTCGACACCAGCGGCGAGACGGTCTTCCAGCCTGCCGAGATCGTGGTGATGTGCGCCTATCCCCTCGAGAACACGCGGCTGATGCTGCTGTCGGGGATCGGCACGCCCTATGACCCGCGCAGCGGCGAGGGCGTGGTCGGAAAGAACTACTGCTACCAGGTGATGTCCTCGGCGACGGTGTTCTTCGAGGAGGAGTTCACCAACGGCTTCGTCGGCGCCGGTGCCCTGGGCATGACCGTCGACGACTACAACGGCGACAATTTCGACCATTCCAAGCTGGGCTTCATCGGCGGCGGCTATATCGCCTGCCATACCACCAACGCGCGTCCGATCGAGAGCCATCCCGTCCCGGAGGGCGTGCCGGGCTGGGGCAGCGAATGGAAACGCGCCATGCGCGAGAACTTCCTCAAGACGACCACGGTCGGCGTCCACGGCGCCTCCATGGCGCATCGCAGCAACTATCTCGACCTCGACCCGACCTACACCGATGCGCATGGCCGGCCGCTGCTGCGGATGACCTACGACTTCACCCTGAACGACCGGCGGCTGACCGATCACATCACGCCGATCGCTGAGGAGATCGCGCGCGGGATGGGCGGCCGGGAGGTCAAGGTCAACGCCCTGAACGGCTCGTACGATTCCACGCCCTACCAGACGACGCACAACACGGGCGGCACGATCATGGGGAGCAGCCCCGCGGACAGCGTGGTCAACCGCTACTGCCAGAGCTGGGACCTGCCGAACCTGTTCGTCGCGGGCGCCGGGCTGTTTCCACAGAACGCCGGCTACAACCCGACCGGCACGGTCGGCGCGCTGGCCTACTGGGCGGCCGAGGCCATCACGGAGCAGTACATGCGCCAGCCCGGTCCCTTGGTGCAGGCATGAGCGGCCGCCCCGCATCGCGCCTCGCGCTGGCGATCGCCGCCGGTCTCGGCGCGCTGGCGGCGGCAACGGGCCCCGCCACCGCGCAGGAGCTGGCCCATTCGCAGGTGGAGCGGGGCCGCTATCTCGCCATCGCCGGCGATTGCGAGGCCTGCCATACCGACTTCGAGAATGGCGGCGCGCCCTTTGCCGGCGGCCGGGCGCTGAGCACGCCCTTCGGCACCATCTATTCGCCCAACCTCACCCCCGATGACGAGACCGGCCTCGGCCGCTGGACACGCGAGGAGTTCCACCGGGCGCTCGACGAGGGTCGTGACGACGAGGGACGCCATCTCTACCCGGCGATGCCCTACCCGTACTACACCCTGATGACGCGGCAGGACACCGACGCCATCTTCGCCTATCTGCGGTCGCTAGAGCCGGTCGCGGCGGAGACGCCGGAGAACGATCTTCCCTTTCCCCTCAACATCCGCCGCGCCGTGGCGGGGTGGAAGCTGCTCTATTTCGAGAACGAGACATTCGACAGCGTGCCGGACCAGTCGGAGGAGTGGAATCGCGGCCGCTTCCTCGTCGACGGGCCACTGCATTGCGGCGGCTGCCATACCGGCAAGAACTGGCTCGGCGCCGATATCGACGACGAGTATCTGCGCGGCGGCCTGCTCGAGAACTGGTTCGCGCCGAACATCCGCGGCGGCGAGAATGGCGGCATCGCCCATTGGGAGGTCGAGGACATCGTCGAGTTCCTCGGCACCGGGCGCGGTCGGCACACGGTGCCGATGCAGCGCATGGGCGAGGTGGTGGCGATCTCGACCCAGAACCTGCGCGAGGAGGACCTGCGGGCGGTGGCGGTATATCTCAAGAGCCTCGACGACGCGGTCCGGGAGGAGCACGACGCGCCCGAGGCCGCGCGGCTGGAAACAGGAGCGGGGCTCTACTTCGACAATTGCGCTGCCTGTCACGCCGCGGACCGCAGCGGCGTGCCCTACTTCTTCGCGCCGCTGGACCGTTCCAACAAGGTGCTCGCCGAGAATCCCGCATCGGCCATCCGGATCATCCTCGGCGGCGCCCGAACCCAGCCGACCGAGGCGGCGCCCAGCATGCTCGCCATGCCCCCCTTTGCCTGGAAGCTGAGCGACGCGCAGATCGCCGACCTGCTGACCTATCTCCGCGGCTCCGGCGACAGGAGGGCGGCGCCGGTCTCGGCGGCCCAGGTCGCCGAGATGCGCGAGTATCTTGCCCAGGAACACTAGAAGGTACCGTCATGCGACCTCTCCTCCCGTCCACGCTGGTCCTGGTCCTCGGCTTGGCGCAGACCGCCTCGGGCGCGCCGCTCTATGTCGGACCCCAGGAGTTCGACACCTCGGATCGCGCGCTGATGGCCGAACTCGTGCAACGCTGCGCCGCCCTGCTGGAGGAGAGCACCGCGCGCGAGCGGCCGCCGGCGGAGGGCGCGGCCGAGGATCCGTCCGGTAACACGGTCTCCCCACCCGACCCGGGTGTCAGGACCTCCGCTGCCCGGGCCGTTCTCGTCATCGATGTCGACACGCTGGCCTCGGGGGATGAAGCAACTCCCCCTGCCGGCGAAGGGGTCGGGATAAGCGCCTCCCGCGATGACAGCGATAGCCAGCCGCGCCCGGACCTTTCGAGGGTTTCGTTGCTGCACTGTCAGGAGGCTGGCCTTGCGTTCTGACGCTCCCGCGTCTTCGCATTGCCGCCCACCCTATCGATGCCTTCCAGCCCGGGCCCTTGCGCGCTGGCCGCTCGCGCATGGTTTCGGGTTCGACTGCGGCCAGGGCATAACGGGAAGTGAAAATAGCCGTCGCATAGCCGCCGAGCTTAAGGATCATGAGCTGGGCATCACCTCCGATAGCTTATCGGCATGCCCGACGGTTCGTATGCAATTTGCCAAAACGAGATCCCCACTCAAGGCCGCAAGCAGGTCCGCCGGGACTGCCCCGGCGACAGACACCGCCGGCCTTTCCAAACGGGCGCGGTGCCATGGCGGCTTTCCCTGAAGAAACCCGACGAACTCGGGACGGGTTGCAATTCTGCAAACTCCGGTCCTTGCCAGCAGCCCAGGCAACGGGCCGGTCAGCCGCCCAGATGCTCTCGCAGCGTGCTTTCAGAGGCCGTGCCCAGGATGAGGGGCTTCGACCAGCCGCGCTGGGTATCGGGCGGACCGAAGCCTTCGAACGAGGTCCACCGCTCATCCTGCTGCTCCAGCACGGTGCCCCCGACCAGGGGCAGCAGCGCCAGCCCCGCGGCCACGTCCCAGATATTCGGTGCCTCGAACCGGGCGGCTTCAAGCAGCCCGGCAGCGACGAAGGCGCATTCGATCGCGGCAGAACCGGTTTTGCGGGCATCCCAGGGGCCTGTCGCGGCCGCGGGCGCCGGCAGACCGACCAGCCTGCGGCGAACCGCGCTGTTGCCGGACCGCTTCAGCGTTTCGCCCTCGAACATGAGATCTCCCCCGCTGCGACCATGATAAACGCCGGGGCGTAGCGCGTGGCCGGTCGAGCACCAGATCGCGCCCACGACTGGCACCCCGTCCCGCAGCACGCCGATCGACCCGGCGACCATTGGGAAGCCGTTAATGAAGTTGGTCGTTCCGTCCACCGGGTCGACCGCCCAGACATAGGCGCTGCCCTTCGCAGCGGGCCGGTCGTCCATTTCCTCGCCGATGATGCCATGATCCGGGAAGCGGTCCGACAGCACCGTGCGGATCATCCGCTCGACCTTCTCGTCGACCTCGGAAACGGGATCGCGCAGGCTCTCGATGCCCGCCTTCGCCTTGTAGCGAACCTCGAGCAGCCCGCCGAGCGCCAGCGCGATCTCGCTCCCCGCGAGAGTGGCGAGTTCGACCGCCGTGGCCTCGATCCCCCGAAGGTCTGCGTTGTCCTGTGTCATGTCCGACTTCCTTGGCCCGGAACGAGCAGGTGCAGGTTTGGGTCCATGCCACGCAGGACCAGCCGCCTCGGTGCCTGGTCCATGTGCTGCATCTCGTCGTCGAGCCGCAGCGGTACGGTGCCCCCGCACGCGATCCGCACTTCGCTCGCCTGTTCGACATGGCCCGGCGCGGGGCCGTCGGCGCCCTCCTCCAGCCACCTTAACAGCGGTTCCCGAAGCTCCGGGGTGACGGTGAACAGGCCGACCTGGCCGGGGCGTACCGGCTCCGGCAACAGCTGGAGCCCTGGCCCCGCTCGGCCATGGGCGAGCGCCTCGAGCATCAGCAATTCGCTCTCACGGGCATTGCCGTCGACTTCGATGAGATGCGCCTTCGGCATGGCCTGGCGCAGGGCTTGCGCGAAGCTGCGGCGCCCCTCGGCGATTTTGTCGGACCCGGTCTTGCCGGCCTCCGCCATCTCCATCGACGCGCTGAGCGCCCCCAGCCCCAATGCTTCCGTCAGCACCTGGTCCTGGCCCTTCGCCTCAACCCGCAACAAGGGAAAAGCACATTCGTCCGCCTCAGGCAGATGCGAGATCACCATGCCTGGCTCAGAGCGAATGCCATGCGCCCGGGCCACGTTATTGGCAGTACCGAGGGGCAGTACGGCAAAGCGCGCCCCGCGCGGCAGCAGCGGCGCAATCTTGGCGACCGTTCCGTCACCACCCGCAATGACGTAAAGATCGGCCGGAGCCACCAAGGCGCGCTGCGGGTCGGAACGCTTGATATCGATGATCCTGGGAGAAAGGCCAGCGTCCTGCAAGGCCGCGCCCAGACGGTCGGCCGGCCAATCGCCCTGCCCGGCGTTGGGGTTGAGCAAGACGACCGTCCGGATCGGGACGTCGCGCGCCATCATGCGGAGCGTCTCGTGTCCATACAGCCTCTCCGGACCAGTCATCGCTGTGCCTCCCGCGCCTCGGCCTCAGGCCGCGGCGGCTTCGCTGTCCATCCAGCTCTTGTGCCGCTGTTCGTCCGAAAGCCCCCGGCGGAACAGCTCTTTCTCGGATTCGGGCACAGCGGCATTGTCCACCGCATGCTGGTAGGCGCTGATGGTGTCGTTCTCGTTGGTGGCCATCGCCTTGAGGATCGCGCCATCGCCGCCGACCATATCGGCGAGCTTGACCTTCCCGGTGGTGAGGATCTCTTTCATGTCGCCCTCGCCCGGAACGGTTGCGCCATGGCGCGTCGCCAGCTCCTTCAGGTCCTGGAGGTGCCGCAGATGATCCTGTCGGAAATCCTCGACCTTGGCCCGCCGAGCCACGTCTTCCAGGCGTTTCGCCGTCTCGTCATAGGCGGCAATGGCGTCGTGCTCGAGAAGGATGAAGTTCTCGATGAGCTTGCCGAAATCGTTCGAAGTGCCGACTGTGGTAGCCATGTCCATACTCCATTGCCTGATGTGGGAATTTGCACTGCCTTGGCTTGCGTTCATTTCGAGCCACGCCTCATATTGACGCTTCGAATGGGCAAACGTTCCGTTTTGGATGCGTATTCCGACAAATTTCGTTGTGAGCGGTTCAGCTGATCATAGGCAGCAAGCATTTCCTGCGCCGCCCACGGGCTCCACCACCACGCGGCGCGGCACTATTCAAAATCTCCTGCCTGTCCTGCCTATCCCCCTTGCACACCTGCTGTCTCATGCCCTTCGAACGTCGCAGCGAGTGTCGAGAGCAGGCTTTCGGGCGTGACGGGTTTCTCGATCCGCTCCGCAGATGCGAGCTCGGGCGGAGGCGAGACCGTGCTGCCGTAACCGGAGGCGAAGATGAACGGAATGCGCCGCGCTTGCAAAGCGCGCGCCACGGGCCAAACGAGGTCGCCATCGAGGTTGATGTCCAGAACGGCCGCATCGAGGTCTTCGGAAACGGCCAGCTGCAACGCCCCGGGCAGAGTTCCGACGGGACCTTCAATGGCACAGCCGGCGGACCTGAGGATGCCCGCGACCTCTTGGGCGACGAGATGCTCGTCCTCGACCACGAGGACCTTCCGGCCCCGCAGGGCCGCCGGATCTCCGGCAGGACCTGCCCGTTTCTCACGGGGGCCAGGGGAACGACCGCCCCCCCGGACCCGAAGCTTGTCCACCGGCAGATCGAAGGTGGCGCGCAGCCCTTCGCGCGCATAGTCCACTGAGACCGCCCCTTCGAGTTCGGCGGCCAGTGCCCGCTCGATCAGAAGAGAGCCAAAGCCTTTCCGGCTGGGCCTCGTCTCGATGGGCGGACCGCCTTGCTCCTGCCACGTGATGACAAGACGCGGCGCCTCCCGGCTGTTGGCCAGATGCCACTTCACCGTCACCTGCCCCTCGTCACGAGAGAGCGCGCCATACTTGGCGGCGTTCGTGACCAGCTCGTGAAACGCCAGGTTCAGCGTCTGGGCCGCCTTGGGCGTCACCTTCAGGTCCGGCCCGCTGGCGGCGATGCGCTCGGCGCGATCGCCGCGATAGGGGGCGACGGCGCTCTCCACCAGATCGTCGAAGCGTGCGCCCTCCCATTGGCTTCGGGCCAGGAGGGCATGCGACTGGGCCAGGGCATTGATGCGGCCGACGAGCCGATCCGCCGCCTCGGGTCCGAACGACTGTCCCCGCCCGAGGCTTTGCCGGGCGATCGACTGCACGACCGCCAACACGTTCTTCACGCGGTGGTCGAGTTCCGCCATCAGCATCTTCTGGTGGTCTTCGTCCTGCTTCCGTTGCGAGACGTCCTTGAAGAGCACGGCCATGCGCCGGTCCCGCGGGGCGCCCACCGGGAAGGCGTAGACATCGAACCAGCGCCCGAGCAGGTCCGACTTCTGTTCGAACCGCATCGGTTCGCGGGTCTCGACGACCCGGCCGTAGCTCTCGAACCAATGCTCATCGAGATCCGGTGCCGCCTCGCGCAGCCACTGGCCGAGGATGGCCTTCGAAAATCCGGTATGTTTGTAGAAGGCCGGATTGGCCTCGACAACACGATAGTCGACACGTCCATCCGGCCCATCGAAGCGAAACTCGTTCACGCAGAAGCCTTCGTCGATGGCTTCGAACAGATCGCGGTAGCGCTTTTCGCTCGCCCGAAGCGCCGCCTCGGCGCGACCCCGCTCGACTGCGGCCCAGCAGCGCTCCGCGGCTTCCCGGGCAAGGGCGATGTCGCGATCGCTCCACTGCCGGGGGCTGTCCTGCACGACGCAAAGGGCGGCCCTGAGTTCGCCGTTCCTCACCAGGGGAACGTCCACCCAGGCCCTCACGCCCACGTCGCAGTAATACTGCCGTTCGGTCTCTTCTACCTCGCTTGCTGCCGCGGCGTCCTGAACGACCCATGTGCCGCCTGCGCAAAGCTGCTCGTAGGCCGAGCGGAACTGAGCAGTGGGGTAACGCCCTTCGAGGCTCGGGGCGCCGGGCACGGCATAATCCGGGGCCACCAGACCGTAATCCTCCCCCGGCGGCCATTCGACGAAATAGGCGCGGGTCGCGCCCAGTTTCTCTCCGAGCAGCCGGGTGGCGACCGCCGTGATGTCGGCGGGCTCCATGCGCGTCCGAAGGGCATCGCTGAGTTCGAGCAGGAACGCCTGCCGCATCTCGGCTTCGCGCAGCCGCTCTTCGGCAGCCCTGCGCTCCGTGACGTCGAGGAGCACGCCACGGATGCGTGCCGGGCGTCGCTCGCCGCCGAATGTCGCGAACTCGGTGCGGCCGTGCATCTGCACCCAGCGCACCGCGCCATCCGGCCGGATGATACGGTGTTCGTGAAAGATGGCGCCGTCGCCTTGGGGATCGAGCGTCTCGGACAACATTTCGGCCACTGCTGCCCTGTCCTCGGGATGGACGAAGTCCGGAACAATGCCCGCCTGCGGCGGCGGGCGATCATGCGGATAGCCGAGTATGTCGCGCAACTCCGGCGACCAGAACAGGGTGCCGGCCTGCCGGTCCTCGTCGAAGACGCCGATATGCGCGGCCGTCGAGACCTCCTTCAGCCGGGCCGTGCTCTCGCGGACATCGGTGATGTCGCGGATAGCGAGCAGAATTAGTTGCATGTGATCCAGACGCCGACCGTTCAGCATCATCACCCGCTCGCCGATGTCTTCGAAGGTATGGGTGACTTCGTAATCGTCGAAGCTGTTCTGCCGCGGCAGGATATCTTCCAGCAATCGGCGCAGCTCGGGAATGTCCCATTGGCCGTTGCCGAGGTCGTAGACGAGACGGCCGACCGTCTGCGACGGATCGACCTTGAACGCCTCGTAGAACGTCTCGCTGGCCGAGTGGACGCGTAAGTCGGGATCGAGGACCAGCAGCCCCTCGCGCACGCTGTCGATGAGGTTGTCGGCGAATTCGAGCCGTCCCGCCAGTTCGGCGCGCAGCCCTTCGCGCTCCGTTTCGTCGGACAGGGCCAGGAGGATCAGGTCAGGGTTGCCGGATCGGATGATCCGTCGGGCGCTGACCGACATGATGCGCCGACCGATCCGCTCGAAGTCGTGGTCGACCCGGTAGCCAGAAATGAAGGTCTGTTGCGGCAGTATCTCGCCCAGGAGGCGGCGTAGTTCCGGGATGTTCCACTGGCCGTTGCCCAAGTCGTAGACTAGGCGGCCGAGAGTTTCCTCGCGATCGACGCGGAACTGCCCAAGGAAGGCATCGTTGGCCGCTTCCACACGAAGATCCGCATCGAGGGCCAGAACCGGTAATGGCAGGGTCTGGAGGATCTCGTTCGCGAGATTGGCGTCTCTGTCGTGCTCCATTAGACGTCCCTGGCCGCGCTACACATCCGATAGGAATAGTCACATGGCACGACGCTATAGCACGACAAGAGGGAGCGGAACTGAGATAAGCCCTGGCCAATCGCTTCGCCCCTTTCGAGGAGGCCGATGAGATGGATTGGTAAGGCAGGGCGCTGATGATGCACCAGTCCCTACGCCCACGCACCTGTGGCGTTTCTAGCCCCCCGTGAGAACGATAGCATGGGCCTATCCTTTTGCGTCGTCCATCCGTGCGTCCTACGCGCTAGGTCTTTTCGCATGAGCGCCGTTCTGTCCGACCTGCTGGGCACAGAGGGCTGGGTCTGGCTGATGATCCCGCTGCCGTGCCTGCTTCTGATCCACTTCGGGGACCAGAATGGCAGGCCATGCGAGATGGCCGTGCGCCTGGCCGGCGGGGCCCTGGTAGCCCTCGTCATGATTGCCATGAGCCCTTGGTAATGCGCGAGGGCCTGTCGATCGTGGCCCGCGCGGAACGTCCGGTCTCAATGGTTGCGCCTTCTCCGCAACGGGCTCGCATGGTCGTTCGGAAACCTGCAGCTCACACCTTCAGCGCTGTCGCAACCTCTTCTTCTGTCACCGAGATCCATCGCGGTAGGGCAGCCTGATGGGTCCAACCCGCCGCATCAAACTGGATACCTGCGAAAGGCAGGCGAGCGGCGCTGTCAGAGCGGAGGATAGCTGAGATCGGGTCAGCCCCCTGTCTCACGGCGGCTGCTGGCGAAAGCGTTACCTTTCCCGGACGCCAGATGCCGCCTTCCGCCGGGGCGCCTGCGGAAAACGCGTAAAACAGTAGGCCTCGGAGCCGGATCCGCAATTGCCTCTTCTGCATGCGTCCGTCATGTATTTCGACGGAAGCGCCCGTCCTGATACGTTCTGTAAACCTGTTATGTGAGAAGTGACGATGCAGCACCTTGAGTCCCTGTTCGACCGCGCGCTCGATGCGGTGGTGGGAATGGACGACCAGGGGCGGATCACAGCCTGGAACGGCGCGGCCGAGGCGATCTTCGGCTGGCGCCGCGCGGAGGCCCTGGGACGGCTGATGGGCGACGTCATCGTGCCGCCCCAGCATCGAGACGCTCATGCGAAGGGGCTCGCGCGTTACAATCGCACGGGCGTCGGCCCCGTTTTGGAGACAAAGGTCCGCATCACCGCGCTGCACCGATCGGGCCGCGAGTTTCCCGTCGAGCTCTCGATCTTCCCGATGCAGGCCGACGACGGGACGCATTGCTTCTACGCCTTCATCCGCAGCCTGGCTGCCGAGGAAGCGCACCGGCGCGAACAGGAGTTGCGGGCGCGGGAGGCCGATATCCTGCTGCGGGTCGCGCAGAAGCTGCTCGAGGACATCTCGGTCGAGGCATTCACCCGGTTTTGCCTCGACGAGGTCTGCTCGGTCGCCGGACTGGACGCGGGCCACCTTTTCTTCGTTCGCGGTGCCGGTGGCCAGTCGGTCCTGCTGCCCTCAGGAATCTGGCACATCAGCGACGCGCGTTTCGGGCCGGTGGTCGAGGCCAGCCGGGCGTGCCGTTTTGCGATAGGCGAGGGTTTGCCCGGCCGGGCCTGGCAGGCCGGGGATCTCGTCGTCCAGCGAGATCTGGCAGCAGATGCGCATTTCGCGCGTCGCCGGAGCTTCTGCGAGGTCGGGCTGACACGCGGCATGGCGCTGCCGATCCGCCAGAGCGGCGAGGTCCATGCGGTGCTCGAACTCTACGGCACCGAGGCTTCGCGCTTCGATGCGGCACTGCTGCAGCTGGTGCGGACCGTGGGCACGCAGGTCGGGATCGCCATCCGCCGAAAGCAGGGTGCGGAGCAGCGCGAGATGCTGCGCCGCGAGGTGGTGCATCGCGTGAACAACAGCCTGGCCGTCGCCTCGTCGATCTTCCGCAGCTGCGCCCGCACCGCGGGAAGCATGGAGGAGTTGAGCGAGGCCTACCTGAACCGGGTGCAGGCCATCGGCCAGGCGAACCGGTTGTCGCTCGAAGACGCGCGGCAGGGCGTGCCGCTCGACAGACTGATCCGGGAGGCCGTCGGCCTCCTGCCTAATGCGAATGTCCTCCCGATCACCGTTCCCGACCTGATCATCGACAGCGACTGCGTGATGCCGCTGTCGCTCATCCTGAACGAGTTGGCGACGAACGGGCTGAAATACGGCGGGCTCGGCACGGAGGCCGATCTGGCGATCTCGGGCCGGGTCTGCGTCGACCCGGGCGATCTTTGCCTGACCTGGCAGGAGCGGCTTCATGTCCCGCACCAATCCGCGCCCACCCCATCCGAACGCGTCGGGTTTGGATCGCAGCTGTTGCGAAGCATGGTCGAAGGCCGGCTGGGCGGGGCATTCGAACGTGAGATCGATGCTGCCGGCTTCCGCTTCGAGCTCCGGGTCCCGCTGGGCCGGATATGCGAGGGAGCCATCATGTCGGGTGAAACGGCGGATCCAATCTCGTGATCGAGACCACAGGAACCGCCCACTTGCGCAGGACGCTGAGCGCCCGCGTTCGACCACTGTGGGCAGATCGTCCGAACGACGTCGAGGCCGACGCTGAGGAACGCTTTTCCGGTGCGACCGTTTTATCTGCACGGAAAGTCATTGCGCCTGACCGAGCTTCGGTCGAGCGGAGGCTCGTCATCATGAACCACGACACCCCGGATCCAAAAGCGTCGCCGCGACTGCTTGTCGTTCTTCCCTGGGCCCTGGCCATCGGCGGGCTCGTCATGCTGGTGTTTGCCCAGGCACCGCTGATCCTGATTGCCGCCATGCTGCTTCTCGTGCGGCTTGTCTGGCCCCGCTCCGGGTCCAACTGACCCACACTGCTCGCGGTATCGCAGAGAGGATCCTCCCTGCCGCGGACAAGGGGTGCGCCGTAGTCGAGTGCAGTGTCCACGATGAGCGGTGTTCGGGCAGCGACCGCGCTCGGTGTCGAATGCGACGAAGGACTGGCGGAAACTCCGGAGAGGCCATCGCCTATGCTCCGCTACCCATTCGAGCATGGGCTGGCCGCCGCTGGGGTGGAAGACCAGGGCCTCCTTGATATCCTGCCGCATCAAGCCGGCCCGTTTCTCAGGTCAGTGATGTCCGAGGACATGCTCCCTCTCTTCCCTCCATCCTGCATCGGCAGTCGCAGGAGCGGCGAAAAGGCCGCTCTCCCCTTTTTCACGGTGACCGGCAGGCGGCGATGACGGCCCTGAGAGTGAGGTTTAGGCCACCATCGCCATGCTCGGTTGCTCAAGGCACAGGTGAGGAAAGCAAAGAACCCGCCGAGAGAGCGACAGTTTGATCCGTTCTCTGCTCCCGCTGTGCGTTGATCAGGGAGCCAATCCCAACGGCGCATGGCCGCAGGAGTTCCTGTATGGCATGGTTCGTTTGCGCACGATCCCGCATCTGGCACCTGCCGTAGAGGGCTGGACAGGCTGTGCCGCGTCGCGGGGCCAGGCTCGGCATTTCCAGAATGCTGTCGCTGAAAACGCTGCCAGTTCGTAAGAAAACAAACCTGGCCTTCGGCCTGGTCCGACAGCGTAGCCTCAGATATTCCATGCGGGCCCATGAGCTATCGTCGCACTCACGTAGGTTTCCGCATGCCATTCGGCCCCGCTTCCCTTCGCTTTTGTGACAAGCGGCCAAGCCTTCAGCTTTCCGTCTAGGAGTTGGCGCAATCTTGCAATGGCCGGGTGATACCGACAGATGCGCAATCCAGAAGCATTGACGCCCGATCTTCTATCGTAAAACGTGAGGCAGCGAGTGGTCACTCGCGCATCATGGATGCCTGTCTTGGCAACCTTCCCCTTCTTGCTCGCCATCGCCGATGGCGGGCATTTTTTACAGGCGGTGGCCCCAAGGCTTCCGACCGCCCAACCGCGCCGCGACGGTCACCCGCCTCCCCTCCGCATCGGCAAAGCCGTTCAAGGCACCGGGGCGGGCGTGCCAGAGATCGATAGCACCAGCCCGGAATGCGGCAACGTCATCGGGAAACAAGGTGACGCCCGTCACCGTGACCAGTTGGCTTTCTATGTGAGCCCGCACGCCCATGTCGCCGGGCAGGACCGTTTCCAGACGACGGGCAAGCTCCGCTGGCGCGTCATCGGGGGCGCAGGCGAGGATCATGCGGTCGGAAACAGCGATCGTGTAGCTCATGCAAGGCAAGCTAAGCGCGATGCTGCACCTGCACAATGTCTGCGGCACCACTCTCAGAACGAGTCAGGCCACACGTTTCAGAGAGGGGTGAAACACCGAGCGATGGCGAACACAGACGGTCAGGCGCGGTGGTCTCGTTGACCCGCCATTGGTCAAGGCGGACCGACTAGGCTGCGGAGCGCTCCTCGGCACCGCTCAGCAGCAGCCGGATCATATCCGAGCGGGTCAGGATGCCGACGAGCTGGCCGTTCCTCTCGACTGGTATGACTTCGCTTCCCCGGGCGGCCAGTCGGTTCAACAAGACCCCGACCGCCAGATCGTGAGGCACGGCGCAATCGGCTGCGCGCATGACATCGGCAACGATGGAGGGCGCAGGGCTCTGCTGTGGCACTCCAAGGCCGCTCCCGTCGACCATCGGGGCAAGCAGATCGGACTGGAGCACCAGGCCGCACAGTTTCATGTCGCCGTCCACGACGGGAAGGCTCTTGATGGCATGATGGCAAAAAAGCCGCGCCGCCTCGGTCCACGTCGTGTCAGGCCGCACGGTGATGAGGTTCCGGGTCATGATGTCCACGCAGGTCGTGCCTGCAAAGCGATGCTGCGCCGCCTCTGCCTCCGCGGCCGCAAGCAGCCGTCCGAGGTCCGTGATGCCGACATTCGCCGATTGATTGAAGCGCTCCAGCAGTGCGCCGAGCTGTTCGGTCGAGAGCCCCAGTCGCAGGGCTGGATCCTGGACGCCATCGGTATCCGGCTGGCGGAATGGGTAAGCCCGGCCCGTCATCCGATTGTAGATGATGGCCGCGAGGACCAGCGCGGCCGTCGTCACCCCGACCGGTATCAGCGCGAAGAGCGGCCCCGCTTCCAGCGCCGGCGCTGGATCAAGCGCCATCAGCAGGGCGACGGCGCCGCCGGGGGGATGCAGGGCGCGCATGAGCGTCATCGCAACGATCGCGGCGCCCACCGCCCCGCCGGTCGCCCAGGGCGCGGGGACGAACCGGAGCACGAGCAGCGCGACAAGGGCCGAGGTCACGTTGCCAACGACCGCGGACCAGGGCTGGGCGAGCGGCGAGTTCGGCACGCAGAAGACCAGCACGGCCGTCGCGCCGAGCGGTGCCACGAGAATGAGGTGTGAACCAGTCCAGCCGCTTCCAAGGCTGACCAGCGCAGCGCAGAGGCTGATGCCGATCAAAGCCCCGAAGCCGGCCCGCAGCTGTTCGGCGCCCTGAGGCGCCGGGAGGGCGGGGTAGAGATGATGCCAGGCTCGCATTCGGGTGTCTCCGGGAGCAGCGCGCGAAGCTGAAAACTTGCGCGATCCGGTCGGGGTCTGCCTGATTCCCAAGCAGAGTTGAAACCGGCATACGGTGGCTGAAAGGAGATAAGAACACTGTGCCTACAACCCTCGGCCTCACAGGAACGGGCATGCGCTATCGTCCAAATGCGTGGAACGGCTGATTTGGCCCGTCGGGCCGTTCAAGCCCGTGTTCGACGCATGCAAGGACCCTCACGGGGGAAACGAAAGAGCGGGGCCAGCGCTCCCTTGCGATGCTATTGGCGAGATCGGCCGGCAAGCCTCTTCGACTATAGGTTGACCTGCACATATCCGAAGGTATAGGTCTGTCATGTGGGATGCCGGCTTGTTGGGGCAGAGTATCCTCTTGGCGGATCAGGAACGCTCCCCGTTGCTTTTCCGAACACCTGCTGCCCTGGCACATCCAGTGGCAGCATTTTTTTTGCGACGGACGAAATTGCCAAGGTCCCTCCGCATCCGGCCATCCCGTCATGAAGGACCCGATGTAGCGGGAGCGACCATTCTCCTTTCCGGTAGTGTGTCCCGGTCGACCTTGCCCTGCGGGCAGCGAGCCTTGGATCTGTCCGGCAATGCGCGGTTTGAAATCGAAGTCACCCTCCGCTCCTGCCCTCCAGACACACAAGAAGGAGGGACGCGATACTCCCCTCCCGGCCTGGGACCTCGCTGACGGTATCGCCGCACGTCTCCGCTCAGAGTAGATCCGTGACAGTCATGCGCCTGATGCATACCAGGGTTGTCCTGAATGCGGATTGCGGCCGGGTCATGGGTGGTTATGTCGATCCTGTCCCCGCAGTCCTCCCACTCGCGACGGGCACCTGTTTCGGTTCGAGCTCATCTCCCCTCCCAGGGCGGTCCGAACCGAAGCGCCGAGGGTCTCTCCTCCCAGGCCCGAGGAACTAGCGGCGGCGTCTTCCTCCTCCCTGACGCCGCCGTAGTTCTCTTCTGAGGCACACAAGTGGAGCGCTCCAAATCCCGCGGGCATGGCGCCAGGCCGATCCCTTGCTCCGACATGTCAACCGTCTCAAGCCCGCCGCCGGCGGACATCACGCGCGCATGGTCTTGTGGCTTGGCGAGCAAATTGCTCCGGACGATAGCGACGAACGCCTGCCTCGGTTGATCTTGGGGTGTTCCGTAATGCGCGGTGCCGATGGCTGCTGCAGGGCCGACGCGGACAGGCGCGGCCCCTGGTGATCTGCTATCAAGTCGGAGTGTGGTGCGCGCTGCGATCGAGGGCGGCTCCATTCAGTCGGGCAAGCAACTTCTTGCTCGCCCTGAACTTCGGTGCATGGGTTTCATCGACCTGAAGAGGCGCGCCGGTCCTCGGATGGCGACCCGGGCGCGGGTCGCGTCGAACGACGGAGAAAGCACCGAAGCCGCGCAGTTCCACGCGCCCGCCACGCGCCAGCGTTTCAATGATCTCTGCCAGGATTACATTCAAAATCCGCTCGACGTCACGCCTCAGCAGATGCGGATTGTCGTCGGCAATCCTTTGAACCAGTTCAGATCGAACCACTTTCATCCTCCCGCCGTCACGCGATGGCGACTGCCTACAGGAATTTCACAGCGCTGGCAGTCGCCTACTCGGGCAACCGCCGAGCCTATACCAAAGAGATGGAAAGAGCGCAGCGACGTTCATTGACCTAGGGGCAACTATCGCGGAGCGTGATCCGGCGCAGTATCCCTCGCGCATTGCCCTCGTATGGTTCTGGTAGGTTTCGAGTGCGGCCCGCCATCACACATGGCGGGCCTTTTTTCGTCTCTTGCAGAGCGTCCAGCGTGCTACCGATCGGGTGGCAGGTATCATCTGGGATCGTTGAAGTGACCTCCTTCAAGGATGGCTTCTCTTGCCAGCCCTTCGCGTCTCGTGCTGTAGCCCGCGCAGGTTGAGCGATCACGCTCACGCTCGATTCGAGCCTTTCAGACATTTGCCGTGAGCCGGTGAACGACTGCCACGAAGGCAAGGTGCCAGGGAACTCCGATCGCTGGCGCGAAGGGCCGATCGAGTTTTCGCGGTGATGAGGAGAGCGCATGAGCGATATCATCGACAAGCAAGGGCTGGGCGGATCCGACGAAGGTCAGCGGACCTCCAGCAAGATCGTGTGGGGCCTGCGGGCCCTGGGACTGATCATGGCCGCCCTGGTCTGGCTTCTGCTCGGCGGCGCCGAGGATCTGGGTAACGACGCGCGCGCGGTGGCCGCGGTCGCGACATTGATGGCGGTCTGGTGGATGACCGAAGCGGTGCCACTGCCCATCACCTCCCTCCTGCCCATCGTGCTTTTGCCCGCGCTGACCGCCACTACGGTCAGCGAAGCGACGGCTCCTTACGCCAGTTCGCTGGTGTTCCTCTTTGTCGGCGGCTTTCTGATCGCGATCGCGATGGAGAAATGGGAGTTGCACCGCCGGATTGCCCTGATGGTCCTCGACCGGGTGGGCGTGTCGCCCAAGCGGATCGTGCTGGGCATGATGATTGCCACGGGCTTTTTGTCGATGTGGGTGTCCAACACCGCGACCACGCTGATGATGCTGCCGATCGGGCTGTCCGTTCTGGCGCTGGTGGTCGAGCGCAGTGCCGGCAGCCAGTCCGCGGTCGAGATGCATGAGGGCCTGAAGAAGGGCACCATCTCCGACGTGGTCGACAACCCCGATGTGAAGATGTTCGGCGTCTGCCTGCTGCTTGCCATCGCCTGGTCGGCCTCGATGGGCGGCCTCGGCACGCTGCTGGGGTCGCCGCCCAACGCCATCGTGGCAGGCTACGCGGCAGACGAGCTGGGACGCGACATCGGCTTTCTGGAATGGATGCTGCTGGGTGTGCCGCTCGCGGCGATCTTCATCCTGATCGGCTGGTGGCTGATGGTGAACGTGCTCTACCGGTTCAAGCTGGATGCGATCCCGGGCGGCCAGGACATGATCCGAAGCCAGCTCGCGGCGCTTGGGCCGATGAGCCAGGGCGAAAAGATGGTCGCGGGCGTCTTCGGCGGGGCTGCCTTCCTGTGGATCGTCCCCGGTCTCGTGTCGGGCCTGCCGGGGCTGGCGTTCCTCGATGGGCTCAACGACACCGCCATCGCCATCGCGGCAGGGATCGCGCTGTTCCTGCTGCCGGGACGCGGCCGGAACGAGATGCTGCTCGAATGGAACGATGCCGAGGAAGGCCTGCCCTGGGGCGTGTTGCTGCTGTTCGGCGGCGGACTGAGCCTCGCCAGCTCCGTGGCCGCGTCGGGGCTCGATGACTGGTTCGGCGCGCAGGTCAGCGGGCTGGGCAGCCTGCCTGCGATCCTGCTGATGGGGTCGGTCGTCCTGATCGTTCTGTTCCTCACCGAGATCACCTCGAACACCGCGACGGCGGCGACCTTCATTCCCGTCCTTGGTGGGGTGGCGCTCGGGATCGGGGTGGCGCCGCTGAGCCTGCTGATCCCGGCCGCCTTCGCAGCAACCTGTGCCTTCATGCTGCCCGTCGGCACACCGCCCAACGCGATCGTCTTCGGCACCGGCAACGTGACCATCGGCCAGATGGTCCGAGGCGGCGTGGTGCTCAACGTGGTGGGCGTGCTGCTGATCACCGCCCTCTTCTACCTGCTGGGCGGGCTGGTGCTGGGCATCTGACGATCAGGGCGAAAGGTGCGTGATGCGCATCTTCCGGGCCCAGATGGAGACCGCATGCCATGCGGAACGCGTCACATTGAGGTGCATGCGTTCCGCCATCCGCCCCGCCGCTCGGCTCAGAAACGGCATCGAACCTGTCGCCGGTTGAAGTGGCCAGGTCGATGGCGCCTCAGGCACAGATACGCGGAACATGAACCCCATCCGGTCGAGACCGCCGGACCTTGGGATCATCATACCGGTTGCACGTCTCGTTTCTTGCACCGGTTCACCGCAGAGAAAGCTCTCGCATGCCCCTGGGGCATCTGTTTGACTAGGCTCAAGGTGAGCGGCGGCGGTTCCCGCTCCTACGAAGCGCAAGGTGATGCAGCAACTCCGCTCGATCCTTTTCCTTCTGACCGCCGTCGTGATGGGGATCACCGCGGTCGGCATGGAATTGAAGCCGGTCTTCGCGCCGGCAGCCGTGGAGCGCCATGCCGTTTCACATGCCGAGAGTCATGACGGCCCCCGATCGGACCACGAGCATCACGAGAACTCCGACGCCTGTCTCTACTGCCACCTGGCCAAAGCGGCGGACCTGCCGTCGAGACCCGGAACAATCGTGGTCCGCCGCCAGGTTCTGGAGCTGTCCACCAGCCGATACGCGGCACCTTGCAGCCTCGAAGTTCAGCGGGCGCCATGGCAGCCGCGCGCGCCCCCGCGACGGATCATCGCCTGATACCCCAACCGTCCTGTGGGACAACCCTTTCACGGCACAGCCCAACCGGCGCTGAGGCGTCCGCGCTTTTTGCGGGACGCGCGCGACATGTGCCGAAACGTGGAGATCGACCGATGTCGATAAAGACCTTTTCCCTCGCCACCGCGCTGATCGTGGCCACAGCGCAATCCGCCCTTGCCCATGCCACGCTGGAGCAAGAGAGCGTCACCCAGAACGCGACCGAAAAGCTGACGGTGCGCATCGGTCACGGCTGCGACGGCGCGCCTACGCTGCGCGTCCGTGTGCGGATCCCCGAGGGCATGATTGCGGTCAAGCCGATGCCCAAGGCGGGCTGGACGCTGGAGACGGTGGTCGAACCCTATGCGACGTCCTACGACTACTATGGAAACACCCTGACCGAAGGGGTGCAGGAGATCGTCTGGTCGGGGGAACTCGATGATGCACATTACGACGAGTTCGTATTCCGCACCCACGTCACCGAGATCGCGGAGGCCGATCAAGTGCTTTACGTCCCGGTCGTGCAGGAATGCGCTGATGCCGCCGAACGCTGGATCGAGACGCCTGGCGTTGGCCAGTCGAGCGACGATCTCGAGATGCCTGCGCCGGGGGTGATGGTCCAGCCTGCCGCAGCCAACTGATCGAGAGAGCCCCGGAGCGCCGCGCTCCGGGGCCGCCATCCCGATGCTGCACCTTGTCATCCTGCTTGTCGCCGCCCTGATGCCGCAGGTCCTGTCGGCACATGCCCAGCTGCGCGAGTCCGATCCCGTGGCTCATGCCCTGCTCGACAGCGAGCCTTCCGAGGTGGTTCTCACGTTCAGCGAGCCAGTCGCCCCGACGACGTTCCGCTGGTTCGGTCCTGACGGCGAGGTGGTTGCCGGTCGCGCCGAAGCCCGCGACCGGCAGATCGTCGTGGCGATGCCGGTGGGGCTGAGTAAAGGCACGCGGCTGCTGTCGTGGCGTGTCGTTTCCGCCGACGGCCACCCGGTCGGCGGCAGCCTCGCCTTCTCCGTCGGTGGCCGATCGGACCTGCCGGCGTTGGCCGAAGGCGGACGCGCGGACGGCATGGCGGTGGCATTGCGTGCCGCAATCTTCGTCGGGCTCGCACTTGGCGCCGGGGGGGCAGGCTTTGCCGCGCTCGTTCTCGGCGGACCGCTATCCGGGCCGGCGCGCCTCGTGCAACAGGCGGGCGCCATCGGATCTGGTCTGCTGGCTGTGCTGTCGATTGGGGTCCAAGGTCTCGACCTGTTCGATCTCCCACCGCCGGCGTTGCTGACCCGTGCGCCCTGGCAGGCCGGGTTGCAAAGCCCGCTCGCCTGGTCGTGTCTCTTCGTATTGCTGTCGGGCGCGGCGGTGCTTCTGACTGGCCGAATACGCCACAGACAAACCATGGCACAGCTCGCGGCGTTCGGCTTGGGGGCCGGCTCCATCGCCATCGCCGGACACGCCTTGACTGCCAGTCCGGCGTGGCTGGCACAAGCGCTGGTGTTCCTGCACGCGCTGGCCCTGCTGTTCTGGATCGGTGCACTGCCACCCCTTCTCGGGCTCGTGACGACACCGCGGGCGAGGTTTGTCCTTACAAGGTTCTCGACCCTGGCGATCGCCGCAGTGAGCGTGCTGGCCGTCACCGGGGCAAGTCTCGCTTGGTTGCAATCCAAGAGCTTCGCGGCACTGGTCGCGTCCGATTACGGACGTTTGCTCGGCGTGAAGCTCGGCCTGGTCGCGATGCTGCTGACGCTTGCCGCATGGAACCGACTGAGGCTGACCCCTGCTGTGGCGGCCAGCATGGAGCGGGCGGCGGACGTGCTGCGATGGTCGATCCGGGCGGAGATCTGTCTTGCGGTCCTCATCCTTGCCGCCGCCGCAGGATTCCGGCTGACGCCTCCGCCCCGAGCCGTCGAGCTCGGCGGGTCGGGTCTGGAGCTGCACATGCATCATCCAGCGGCACTTGCCGAGCTGCGCCTCGCACCGGGCCGGGTCGGTGCCAACGAGATTACGGTCGCCTTGGGCACCATGGACGGCGCACCGCTGGCAGCGCATGAAATGGAGATCCTGCTTTCTCGCGATCACGATGGGCTCGAACCAATCAGAGTGTCCGCGGAGCGTCTCGGTGACGGCAAATGGTCCGCCCCGGTGCTGTTTCTGCCGCTGGCCGGCGAATGGGAGGTGAGCTTGCGGATACGCGTCAGCGACTTCGAGCAGATCACCCTGTCGGGATCTGCGACCATCGATCATTGAGCTTGCGCTATCTCGATGCCGAGCATCCCTGCTCAACGTCAGATGATCCCAACAAGATGGTCTGATGTTGAGGAAAGGTCTGACGCGTTCGGGCTTTGGTTCATGTGCGGTCTATCGCGTTGCCTTCGTCGACGACGTCAATGCTCGATCCTCGGCAGGAACCATGCCAGAAGGCCGGCCAGCGGCAGAAAGGCGCAGATCTGGTACAGCGTCTCGACGCCATAGCTGTCGGCCAGGACCCCGAGCATCGCGGCGGCAATACCGGCCAGGCCGAAGTTCAGGCCGTAAAACAGCCCGCCGATGAGCCCGATGCGGTTCGGCAGAAGCTCCATCGCGTAGATCAGGATCGAGGCAAAGGCGCTGGCCATGATGAGATTGATCATCACCGTCAGCACACCGGTCCAGAACAGGTCGACATGGGGCAAGAGCAGGGTCAGTGGCAGCGGACCCAGGATCGAAATCCAGATGATGCGATACCGTCCGATGCGGTCTCCGACGATGCCACCGACCAGAACGCCAATGGCAGCGGCCAGTAAGAAGACGAACAGCATCATCTGGGAGGTGCGGATCGACACCTTGAACTGCTCGATGAGATAGAACGTGTAGAAGGACCGGAAGCTCTCCCCGTAGGCGTTCTTGATGAACATCAGCAGCGTCAGGACGACGAGGCCGACCGCGACGGTCGAACGCGAATGCTGGGGCGCTTCGGAGCCTTTCTTGATCTGGGCACGAAGCTGGGCGAACGCGGCGCTGATCCGGGCCTGTTGACGGCCGATCCACGTCAGCAGGATCATCGCGGTCAGAGCTGCCAAGGCGAACCAGGCAAGGCTTGGCTGGCCCCAAGGCACGACAATGAAGGCGGCCAGCACGGGGCCAAGAGCGCCACCGGTCTGCCCGCCGACCTGGAAGATGCCTTGCGCCAACCCCTGCCGGCCGCCGGCCGCATAGCGCGCGGTCCGGGTCGCCTCGGGGTGAAAGATGGAGGACCCGATGCCGATGAGGGCCACCGACATCAGGATCATCGCGTAGCTCGCCGCGAAGGCAAGGCTGATCAGTCCCGTGAGGGTGAACATCATGCCAGCGACGGGCGAATAGGGCGCCGGGCGCCGGTCCGTGACCATTCCCACGACCGGCTGAAGCAGGGCGCCGGCGACCTGAAAGGTCAGGGTGATCATCCCGATCTGGGCGAAGTCCAGCGCGTAGGAGGCTTTCAGGATCGGGTAGACGGCCGGGATCAGCGACTGCATCAAGTCGTTGAGGAGATGCGTGACCCCGAGAACTGACAGAACCGCCAGGTAGGTTCCAGAACGAGCCGCAGCTGTCATGACGTCGCCTCCATCCGAACCCTTTGAGCCGGGTGACCATATGCGCGGGACCGGCGGCCGCAAGGGGCAGGAGTTGCAACAGGCCAGGTTGGGCTCGCCTCCCAAGAGGGGCGTGTGTGTCGTTTGACGGCCGTCTTCCACGGAGAGGTGATGGGGCCACAAGCTCAGGCCGCCTCGGGCCGCCGCGCCTCAGCCCGGATGTTCAGGTAGTTGCCGCCGAGGATCAGCGTGGCGCCGATCAGCATCAGGGGCCCGATGGGTTCGTCGTAGAGCACCAGCCCGACCACCGCGATGACCGGCAGGCGAAGGAAGTCGAACGGCATCACCAGCGTTGCGGGCGCGAGGCGCAGTGCGTTGGCGATGCAGAAATGCGCGCCGAGACCGGCCGCGGCGATCACGCCGATCCAGGGCAAAGTCGACTGCGACGGGGCGGCGATGGCGCCGTCGATCCCGGCACAGGCCAAGCCGAGCACCGTCTGGCTCGCGGTCATCCACCACAGGATGCAGGCCACCGGGGCCTCCGCCGTGAGACGCCGGGTCAGCATGTAGGTCAAGGCAAAGCCCACTGCGCAGCCTGCCGCGGCCAGAAGCGCGGGGCCGAGCGGGGCGGCGCCGGGACGCGCGACCATCACGATCCCGACAAAGCCGAGGATCGCCGCGATGGCGCGCGGCCGCGTCAGCCTTTCGCCCAGAAGCAGCGGCGACAGCACCAGCACCCAGAGCGGGGCGGTGAATTCGAAGGCGAAGACCTGCGCCAAGGGCAGCGAGGCGAGCGCATAGAACCACAGGTTCTGGGCGCTGAAATGGGCGATGTTACGCGCCAGATGCAGGCCGGGGCGGCGCGGCGTCACCTCGTGCCAGCGGCGCCCAAGGCTCAGGACGAGGGCGACGATCGCCATGCCGATCAGCGACCGCCACGCCATGATCTCGAAGGTGTCGAGCTCGATCGACACGGCCCGGCCCGCAATCGCCATCGAGGTGAAGGCCGTCACGGCGCCCATCATCCACAGAGCGGCATAGAACGGCGCGGTGCCCGATGGCCGGGCGATGCTGGGGGTCATCTCCGCGTGCTCCTCAACCGCAGCGTGGGTCCTCGCGCTTCACTAGCGCAGGCCGTAGGGCTTTCCCAGCTCTGCAACCGCGTGCACTGGGGACAGGGCCGTCATCACCGTTCAGCATCGGTCACAATCAGTGAACAACGACCGCTTGCCTATCGCCGCCCCAGCAGCCACACGAAAAACAGCCCGCCCACGAAGCCGGTGACCACGCCAACCGGCAGTTCCTGCGGCGCCATCAGGATGCGGGCTACAAGATCGCCCCAGATCAGTACCATCGCGCCGAGCAGCGCCGACAGCGGCAGCACCCGGGCGTTGCCGCCGCCGACCATCATGCGCGCGAGATGGGGTACCATCAGCCCGACAAAGCCGATCACCCCGGAAAAAGCGACCATCACGCCGGTCAGTAACGCACCCACGCTGAAAACCTCGAGCCTGAACCTTGCAACCGGAATACCGAGCGTTGCGGCGGCTTCGTCACCGATCGTCATTGCGTCGAGATCCTGTGCCCTGAGCCATAGCCACGGCCCACAAAGGGCGAGCACGAGGGCGGGGAACACCAGGTGCGACCATTGCGCCAAGCCGAGACCACCCAGCATCCAGAACAGTGCGGTATGCGAAGCGCGCGGATCGCCAAGGAAAATCATTGCATTGGCTGCGGCCATCACGATAAAAGACACCGCGACGCCGGCGAGCACCAATCGCTCGGCAGAGGCCGTGTCCGCCAGTCGCGCCACGCCAAGCACCAGCGCCATTGCACCGAGCGCACCGGCAAAGGCGAAGACCGGCACCGTGGCGAGGCCGAGGATCATCCCCGTGTGAAGGAGCGCCGTGATCGCACCGAAGGCGCCGCCGGAGGAGATGCCGAGCAGATGCGGGTCGGCCAACGCGTTTCGTGTGACCGCCTGCAGGCTCGCTCCGACCAGCGCCAGTCCCGCGCCGACCAGCCCGGCAAGGATTGCGCGCGGCACTCGTAGGTCCCAGACAATGGCCTCGTGGCCGCCGGGCCAAGCCACCTCGACGCGCCCCGGCACCAACCGGTTGGCGATCACCCCCCAGACCGTGCCAGTTTCGATGGTCACCGCGCCGACGCCGACCGAAGCGGCGAAAGACAGCCCGAGGATCAGCGCGCCCAGCCCGAGCGCAGCGGGAAACAGCAGCGCCCGGCCGCGCCCCGTCGGCCGGGCCAGTGCCAAGGCTGGGGCGGTCATCGCGCCGCCTCGGCGAAGGCCCGCGCCAGAACGCCCACCGCCCCGATGTTGCGTGGCCCCGGCGTCGCGGCGACGTAGTCGAGCGTGACGAAATTCTCCTCGCGCACCGCCGTCAGGTCGGCGAAAGCCGGGTTGGACAGCAGAAAATCGCGCTTCTGCGCCGCGGTGACTTCGCCGTAGTCGACGATCAGGATCACCTCCGGATCGCGGGCGATCACCTCTTCCCAGCCGACCGTGCCCCAGCTTCTTCCGATATCTTCCATGACGTTGACGCCGCCCGCCGCCTCGATCAGCGCGGTCGGCATGGCGTAGCGCCCGGCGGTGAATGGCATGTCCTCACCACTGTCATAGACGAAGACGCGCGGGGGCTCGGCCAGAATGTGCGACTCCGGGGCAAGATCCGCCAGTTCCGACTGCCAGCCAGCAATCAACGCCTCGGCCCGCTCAGATACGCCGAAGATCGCGCCGAGATTGCGGATGTCAGTGTAGAGATCTCCGAGACTGGCCTTCGGCTTCTCCATTACATGAGCGCAACTCTCGATCAGCTCGTAGACCGCGATGCCGAACGGTGCCAGCGTGTCGGGCGTGATCTCGCCGCCGACCTGCAACCCGTAGTTCCAGCCGGCGAAGTAGAAGTCTGCCCCCGCCCCCAGCAGCACCTCGCGGCCGGGATATTGCGGCGAGAGGTCGGGGAGTCCGTCCAGCGCCGCGCGCAGCGGCGCGTCGATGCCGCGCGCGTCGGAGATACCGGTATGGCCAACCATGCGGTCGCGCAGCCCGAGTTCCAGCATCATCTCGGTCAGGTTGACGTCGTTCGACACCGCCCGTTCGGGCGGGGCCACGAAGGTAACGGCGCGGTTGCAGCTCTGCACGGTCACGGGGAAAGCCTGCACTGCAATGGGGGCGGTGAGGAAAAGCGCGAAGAAGATGAGGTGACGGGTCATGGGTTCAGGTCCTGTCGGAAGCGGGGAGTGTGTAGGTGAAGCGGCTGCGCCCGGAGGGCAGCAGGCGCTCTCGCCAAGCGGAGACGGAAAAGGCGCGGGCGACGGTCACGGCATCGAGCGCGGTCTCGGGCGGGCCAAGCGCGATCATCTCGCCACGCACCAGTACAAGCACCGCATCACAGAGATCGAAGGCAAGGTTGAGGTCGTGCAGACTGACCACCGTGGTGACGTCGAGCCCGCGCAGCATCTCCAGCACCTCGAGCTGGTGGCGGATATCGAGGTGATTGGTCGGCTCGTCGAGGATCAGCACTCGAGGCTCTTGCACCAGCGCGCGGGCCACCATCACCCGCTGCCGTTCGCCACCCGAGAGTGTGCCGAAGCGACGCCTGGCCAGCGCAGCGAGGTCAAGCCGGTGTAGCGCCGCTTCGACGATCTGCGTGTCTCGGAAGCCAGCGCTGGAAAGGCCTTGGCGATGCGGCAGTCGACCGAGGCCTGCGATCTCACTTACAGTCAGCGCAAAGTCGGTCGGTTGCTCCTGCAGTACGGCGGCGACACGGCGGGCGGCCTCGCGAGGAGGCATGCGCCACAGATCCCTGCCGTCGATCTGCACCGTGCCGGCCGTCGGCCGGTAAAATCGGTAGAGCAGCCGCAGCAGCGTCGACTTGCCCGCGCCATTGGCGCCGACAACACCCAAGGTTTTGCCGGCCGGCAGGACAAAGCTCACGTCTCTCAGGATCGCGGGGCCGCGGCGCGGCCCCCAGCCGAGATCACTGGCACAGAGGGAAGCTCCGCTCATTGCCGATGCCGAACAGCTGTCGCTAGGTCAACCCCACGGTCCGACTGGCACGCAGGCTCGTGGTCGCACCTACAGGTCGTGGCGCGGTCGTCGTCCGGCGGGCGGGTAGAGTGTGTCGTTGTCCGGTCCATGCAGCTCTCCACGCATTCGCGGGGCAAACGCAAAGGTAGACCGACGATTTTCATGCGGCCAACGCCGACGAGCCATCATGGCCTCCTGTCCGGGACACCCCGCCCGGGTTGAGTAACATCAGTGATGGCAGGTCTCCTGACTTGCGGGTCAGCGCTTATCCGAACCTTCCCGGGGCCATGGCACCCAGTGGTATCCTCGGAATCGCTCGCCGCTCACAGTTGCGGGGGCAGTTACGGAGTCGGCGCCTGCTGGCTACACCTCACCGTATTCCCTTTTCATCCCGCGTCGCCCTCAGGGGCCAACGGGAACCATCGTGGGCCGGGATGCCATGCCGCGTCCGGGAAGGGCAAGACACGATCTGCACGCAAGGGCCATTTCGCGGGCCGCTTCGAAGAAAGGGCCCATCGGCATCTGCCAACACTGTGTCAGGTTGCCGGCCAAGAGAACTGCAAGGCGGATGTCATTCAGCCCAGCAATCGCCGGATGGCCGCTTTCTGCAACAAGCGGATTGTGTGACAATCGTCATTGAAGCGGCCGGGAAGGACGCTTGGGCACAGCGCATGATCGGCCAATCACCCAGTGCAACCACGGCCTGGGCTCCTCCCATAACATGACAGTCGACCCAGCGACGAGGGGAGCGCCGTTGACGTAGTCGGTTGCCCGTCCGCCGGATCAATCGCCGAGACACAGGCGCGGCCCTTTGAGGCAAGCCCGGCGTCCATCTTCTGCCGAAGATGCCGTGATCTGGGGAGCCGTCCGACAGCACCATGCGGATCATCCGTCTGCCTTGCTGCCGACGTCCTAAATTGATTGCGCAGGCTTTCGGCACATCCCTTGTTTTCGCAATGGCGCCGGGTCGCGTGCCTGAACGACCGACGCACGACGGAGCCGTACGAGGGCCTCGAGAAACGGAGGATAAGCTTGGACAGCGGAAGTTCTGTGACCTTCCCAGCACCTGCCGCTACCCTTGTGTCGGAACAGACGAGCGCAAAAGGGAGCAATGGCCCTGCTCTGGAGCTGAGCTTTGCGCGATGGGGGGCGCGGGATGTGGAAGGGTGACGCCATCTTCGATCATGTTGACGCCTGTCGGCTCGGTCGCACTTGGGCTGTAGCATGACGCGCAACCGAGACCTCGAAGAGGGAGATCCAACCACCAGCGAAGTGCTCGCCGGCTTGGTGGAGCGGGTGACATTTCACAGCGTTGAGAGCGGGTTTTGCGTATTGCGGCTGAAGGCGCGCGGGCATCGCGATCTGGTCACCGCCATCGGTCACGCTGCCACTATCTCTGCCGGCGAATGGGTGACGGCTTCCGGGGAATGGATCAACGATCGGACGCACGGTCTGCAGTTTCGGGCGCGCTTCCTGAAAACGTCGGCGCCTTCGTCTTTGGAGGGTATCGAGAAATACCTCGGCTCCGGCATGGTCCGCGGTATCGGGCCGGTTTACGCCAAGCGCATGGTCAAGCACTTCGGCAAGGACGTGTTCGATATCATCGAAGCCGCGCCGGAGCGACTGCGTGAGGTCGCGGGGATCGGTCCGAAACGCGCCGAGAAGATCACCTCTGCCTGGGCCGATCAAAAGGTGATCCGCGAGATCATGGTTTTCCTACATCAGCACGGGGTCGGAACGGCACGTGCGGTTCGCATCTTCAAGACCTACGGCACCGACGCCGTGCAGGTGATGAGCGAGAACCCCTACCGCCTTGCACGGGACATCCGCGGCATCGGCTTTCGCACGGCGGACCTGATCGCCGAGAAACTTGGCATCGAGAAGACCGCCATGATCCGCGTGCGCGCCGGGATCTCCTACGCACTCAGCGAAGCGATGGGCAACGGGCATTGCGGGCTGCCTGTGGCGGATCTGACCGCCTTGGCCGTGAAACTGCTCGACGTCTCGGCAGACCTCGTGGAGGCGGCGATGAAGCTCGAACTGGCGGACGGCACGGTCATAAACGACAGCGTCGCGGGCGAACCCTGCACCTTTCTCAGCGGCCTTTATCACGCGGAGCAGGTGGTTGCAGATCGGATCCAACGGATCGCGGCGGGCGATGTCCCGTGGCCCGAGATCGACGCCGACAGGGCCCTGCCCTGGATCGAGAGCCAGACAGGGATTTCTCTGGCAGAGAGCCAGACGGACGCCATCCGGTTGGCTCTGCGCTCCAAAGTGCTGATCATCACGGGCGGTCCGGGTGTCGGGAAGACAACGATCGTGAACTCGATCCTGCGCATTCTGGAAGCAAAGTCCGTCGAGCTCCTGCTTTGTGCCCCGACTGGCCGCGCTGCCAAGCGCATGACCGAGGCGACCGGAAGGGAAGCCAAGACGATCCACCGTCTTCTCGAGTTCGACCCCCAAGCCTTCGGCTTCAAACGTGATCGGGAGAACCCGCTCGACTGCGATCTCTTGGTCGTGGACGAGAGCTCGATGGTCGACGTCCTGTTGATGCAGTCCTTGCTCAACGCCGTCCCCGATGGGGCCGCATTGCTGATCGTCGGCGACATCGACCAGCTGCCATCCGTCGGCCCCGGACAGGTTCTGGCCGACATCATCGAGTCAGAAGCCATCCCCGTGGTTCGGCTGACGGAAGTGTTCCGTCAGGCGGCCGAAAGCCGGATCATCACCAGCGCCCACCTGATCAACCGCGGGCGTATTCCCGACCTCACGAAGCCCGAAGCAGAAACCGACTTCTACTTCGTCCCGGCGTCGGATCCAGAGCAAGCCGTGGCCCGGGTCGTGGAGCTTGTCCGCGCGCGGATCCCGCGGCGCTTCGGCCTCAATCCCATTCGCGATGTCCAAGTTCTCTGCCCGATGAACCGTGGGGGCGTGGGTGCACGCTCGCTGAACATCGAATTGCAGGCCGCCCTCAATCCCACCGCAGGCAGCAAGATCGAGCGCTTCGGCTGGACCTTCGCCCCGGGAGACAAGGTCATGCAGATCGAGAACGACTACGACAAGGACGTCTACAATGGCGACATCGGCTATGTCGGCAGCGTCGACGTCGATGAGGGCGAGCTCGTGGCAGATTTCGATGGCCGCCCGGTCACCTACGGCTTCGGCGAACTCGACACGCTCGTGCCGGCCTACGCTGCCACGATCCACAAGAGCCAGGGATCAGAATACCCGGCAGTGGTCATCCCGGTCCTGACCCAACACTATGCCATGCTGCAGCGAAACTTGCTCTACACCGGGGTGACCCGGGGCAAGAAGCTGGTGGTTCTCGTGGGACAGCCGAAGGCTGTGGCGATGGCGGTCAAGAACACGTCCGGCCGCAGGCGATGGTCGAAGCTCGACGAGTGGTTGAGGGGGGCAGCAAGCGGCAGAACGCACGTCGCGCCCTGAGGCTGTTTCAATTCAGATGGCCATTTCTGAGAGCCGCATTGGTTTTACGGCCGCCGTCGGCACAGGAAGAAACACCATTCAGCCGAGTAGGAGGTCTGCATTTCCTTGGACGGGCTGCGCGAAGCTTGGAGTCAGATCAGCCCGGCCTCGCTGGCCTTGATCGCGGCCTGCGCGCCGGTCGCGGCGTCGAGTTTCAGGCGGGCGTTGCGCAGCCGCTGCTTGATCGCGCCTTCGCTCACCCCGAAGTCGTGGGCGATTTGCTTGAGCCGCGTGCCCTCCTTGATCGCCTTCAATACCGCGATCTCGGCCCGGGTCAGCTGCAGGTTCGATATCACGCCGCGATGCCGATGGGCAATGAAGCGGGCGAGTTGCTCGAGCTCGGCCGCGCTATAGTCGCGGTCATCGCGGTAGAAGAGGCCATAGGAGCGCAGCCCGCTGGACTCTCGGCATGCGGCAACCGCGCCATGACGCATGCCGTAGTCCGCGCTCAGCCGGGTCATCCCGGCTGGATCGTTCCGGGACAAGTCGCTCCAGCGGATCGCGCCGCTGTGGTCGAGCGACCAGCGCAACGCGGGATCGGCAAGAAAGAACCGCTCGCGCGCATAGAGCTCCACCCACGAAGCAGGCAACTCGTTTTCCTCGGCAGCAGGGAAGGCGAAGAGAATGCGCAGGCCGAGATAATACCCCGCCGGGGCCAAGACCTGCAGCGCGTTGGCAGAGAGATCGGACACGCTCACGACTACCTTTCGGTTACCTGACATCGGGATGAACTCCCGTTTAGGAAGATTGCCTTAACAGATTGAACCAACGCGGTTGAGTAGAAATTTTCAAGCTAACGGAGGTTCATACGAGGAGCGGAATGAAGATAGAGCAGATCGTCATCGAAGGGCTGGCGCGTCTTGGCGATCTGGCGCCTGCGGGTTTCGCGATCGCGTTGCACGTCCGGTTCCAGGCCCCCAGCTACATGTTCGAGAGCTATCCCCCCTCCTGGCTCGAGACCTATGCACGCGAAGGCTTCCTGCTGCAGGATCCGACCGTTCGGTCGGCCATGCGGCATCCCGGCACGACGCGATGGTCCGAACTCGCGGCCTTCGACGAAGCGGACGTCCTAGGGCGGGCCCGCGCGCATGGGCTGGTCTATGGCATCAGCCATTCCATCCACGACCACCCCTCCCTCAGCATGGGGGGTATGGCCCGGTCGGACCGGGAGTTCACGAAGCATGAAATCCGCGAAGCCTGCGCGATCCTGCAGCGCCTGCACGATGTCACACATCGTCGCGAGACGCTGGGCACCGATGTCAGCGCAACTCTCCACGAGATGGCCATCGTCATGACCGAGAGGCCTGAGTAAGCCGGGTCTCGGTTGTGCGATCTCCCCACTCGCAACCTTGCCCGCTCGTACCTCCTAACCGTAGCACGGTCTTCGCCGTCTCCCTTGATCTTGATCAATGAAATCGATCAGGCACGCCGCGTCGTAGGGCAAGCTGGAGGGGGCCTCTCAGGACAAAGGTCCAGAAGGGAACGGACCGATGAACTCGACGTCGTAGTCCCGGCAGGCGGTCATGATCGTCTCGTCATCGATGGGGGCGTCGGGGTCGTCGGTCTCGCCGGGTGCCTTGGAGATGGCCCGGTAGAACTCCCCATGCCGAGGTGTTGTGAAGAGGAGGTAGTGCGCTGTGTCGCTTTCGACCCGGAAGCCGTGGACCGCGCCGGGAGCGAAATGGGCGAAGGCCCCTGCAGCGGCCATCCGGCAAGGCGAACGTTCGAGGAAGACAGCCAGCACTCCCTCGATCACATAGAGGGACTCGACGTCGGCGGGATGCCGGTGCAGCGGCACAGTCTCGCCGCAGCGCGCGGTTTCGTCGATCAAGGCAAAGGCGCCGCCCGTCGTGCCGCCGGTGGCGAGGAAATGGGTGCGTGTTCTGCCGGAGTGCCGCAGTTCGGCTCGACCAGGCTTGAGGAAGTAGGCGCCGAGGGCTTGGTCCTGATCCACCATCATGGCCATGCATGTCGCTCCTTGAATGACCCTTCTGGATGACGGACGACCACCCTGCATCGGGTTTCGATCAGAAGGAAATCATAGCACGAGCGGGATGGAGACAATGCTCCGGATGCGACACCTTGCTGTCGGGTGAATGCAGCGAATGGCAGGTCCATGCTGCCCCAGCTCCTGCCGCCTGCCCAAGCCGAGATCCAAAAAGAGATACAAGGCTCCCTCCTTCACTACAGATAGGTGGCGAGGGAGTGGGCGGATGCGCGGCATGCTCGGTGTCACATCGTTTGCTCAAGTCCCACACCTAAGACACTTTACGCCACCTTACTCTTGCATTACGTAAGTTACGCACCCTTTACATAGGCATGCGTAATGACATCTCCCCTACATGTGCCCCGCGTCGAGGATGCCGCCCGCATTGCCTCACTGCTGACCCCTGATCCGCTTACCGGCTCGCTGGCCGGTTTGTTTCTCGCAGCGCCGCGGCGAACGGGGAAGACTACCTTCTTGAGATCGGATCTAATCCCGCATCTCGACAGCAAGGGCTATGCCGTCATCTATGTCGACCTGTGGTCCGATCGGTCCGCCGATCCGGCCGACCTCATCATCTCTCGGATCAGGGTCGCGCTGGAGCAGCATGACCGCCTGATCTCGCGCATGAGAAGGAAGAGCCCCGTCAACCGGGTCGGCGTGCTGGGCTTCTCTGTCGGGCTGAAGGAGAGTGGCCCTTGGTCGGGCACGATCGCCGAGGCCCTCGAAGATCTGATCAAAGCGACGGACAAGGACCTGGTCGTCATCATCGACGAGGCGCAGCAGGCGGTCGAAACCGATGCCGGGCTCAACGCCATGTTCGCATTGAAGGCCGCACGGGACGCAATCAACCAAGCACCGGGCGATCGGCACCTTTACCTCCTGATGACCGGTTCGCACCGCGACAAGCTGTCGACCCTCGTACAGAACCGGCAGGCCCCGTTCTTCGGCGGCATCGTGAGACCCTTTCCGCCGCTTGGATCCTCCTACATTGCCAGCATGGTCGCGCGCGTGAACGAGTCCCTTGCCGACAGCGCGAAGCTCGCTCCAGAAGATCTCGAAGCGGCTTTCGAGGTCGTCGGGCGGCGACCGGAACTGCTGACCGACTGCCTGCGCGACTTGATCTTCGCGCCGGAGGGCGCCGGCCCGGAAGCACTGAGACGCATCGCATCCGAACGCAAGGTGCAGGCCGAGATCGACACGCTTTCCGAGATCGCCTCCATGACCCCTCTTCAGCAGGGGATCCTGCGGATCATGGCGAAGAAGGGACTGGCATTCCAGCCGTTCTCGGAGGAAACGCGCGAAGCCCTGAAGGATGTCCATCGCGGTCGAATGCCTGCCGTGACGACGGTCCAGACGGCCCTGTTGGCGCTGCGGGAGAAGGGCTTCGTCTGGCGTCGGGAGTATGGCCAGTACATTCTCGACAATGCGGACATCGCGGTCGCCCTGGCTCGATCGGACGCTGATTGAGCCCAGACCGTAGCTTGAGACAATCGAGCGGGTTTGGCGCGCCCTAAAATACGAGTGCGACTACCTGCACGCCTGGGAGACCGGCTCGGAGGCACGGGCGGAGCTCAGGAACTGGATCGATTTCAACGAGGCCCGGCGAGGGAAGCCCCAGCGCCGGGTCATTCCACATCGGCTCCACCGGACTCTGATGAACTTCGTCGCGCTGCCGCCGATCTCGTGGACACGATGATTAGGTCGCGACCGCGGGACAGAGCCGCGTCCCTAGCGGACGTCCCTTGGGCATGCTGTGAACTGATGCACTGTCGGTCCAGGGGTTAGGTTTAACGGCTTGAACGCCAGGCCCTGGCGCACAAGCCGCTACCAGCGCACCAGACTTCCCGATGGACCATCGGGCAAAGCGTCACCCTTCGATAACGAAGGCTGGCGGGTCAACTCCCTCCGCGAAGGCCATCCTTCGGGCGGTAGAGAACCCGTCTCAGGCGCCCGACCATGCCTGCGTCGCTCTCGCGCTCTTCGGCCAGCATACGTTCCCTCGCCTCGTAGATCTCGACCTCTCGTCGAAGATCGGCCACCGCGGCTTCCGCAATCGCGAGCTTGGCTTTCAGGTCGTCGATGTCGTGGCGGTTCTCCGGTGCCGCCGCCGGACTCCAATGGATCATCTCGGTCTCCAGCCGCCTCTCGGGCGGTTGCCGAGCGCTGGGTCATTCCGATGCCCGGCATCGAAAAACCAACCGCCGAGAGCGCGTTTCGATCCCGCCTGCCTGCTGAAATTCAGGTGGTCGCGCATCAGCCTCGGCGATGCAGAATGCGTTTGAGCCGCGCCACGCGCCCGGCTTTGCCGTCCCGCGCTTTCGCTTCGACCTCCGCCGCCCTCCGCGCCTCGAAGATCTTGGTTTTGCGATACACATCCGCCGGGGCGGCCTCGTCGATGCGAAGCCTTCCTGTGAGCATCGGCGATGTCGTTCCGGTTCTCGACCACCGGGGCCGACCCGGTTCGCTATGCCCTCCCCCCTTCAAATACCGGGCCTGTCGACAGCCACAAGCGCAGTGCAGAGCGCCAGCAAAGCCGCTCCCCAGGCACCCCCAGATCGATATCTGACTCCGATCTGCGAGCGCCTCAACGCCACGCCCCGGAAATGCCGGGGCTGCCGAACATCGGCCAAAGTCTTCCAGGGAACCTGATGGAGGCGATGCAGTCAGGCGCATAGGATGTGCCGTGGAAATTGCGCTTCGGCGCGAACTTGCAGAGCCGGGCGAGGTCTTGGCGCCGCGTGAAGCCTCCTCCCCGACATCCCGTTCTCCTTTCAAAGCTGACATGGCGCACCATCTTGAGAAACCAGCCACCAAGGAAGTCGGGAACGAATTATGCCGAGCAACCGCGACGAGAAGATCCGCCAGCGCGCCTACGAGCTCTGGGAGCGCGACGGCGCCCAACATGGCCGCGATCAGGATTACTGGCACGAAGCTGTCGAACAGATCGACGCTGAGGAGCGTGCGGAGAAGACCCCAAAGAGCGCCCCTGCCCGCAAGCGCAAAGCGGCCAAGGCGCAGGCCGTCGAGAGCGACAAGTCCGACCGAGGATCCGCGCATGCCGACGACGCGTCGGCTGGCGTGGCACCGAAGAAACGCGGGCGCCCTCGCAAAACCGACGCGGGAGGGAGCATGACCGCTCCGGCCAGGCGCCCAACTCAGGCATCGAAGGCAGGCAAGGAATAGCCCCTCAAGCCGTGCTCCAGCTGAAGCATCCCGCGGGCACGCCAGAGCCGCTGACCAGCATCGCACCGCGCCGGTAGAACCCCCAGCGGTTCTCCGGCGCGACGTCGAGGATCACCACGCCCATCGCCGAATCGGCCCAGACCAGTTGTGCCCCCAACTCGTCGATCGCCTTGCGCACGGAAAGCGCCTCTACGCCGGGTCGAAACACGACGGCCGTCAGCGGCTGGTCCGGCGGCGGCCGCATCGACCAGACGCCGGCGCCGGCCGTCATCACGGTCAGGGCGAGCATGGCCGCCACCGAGCGTCCACTGCCCGGGCCGCCCCGCTTCATCACGGCCCAGCCCGCCGCCATGGGCACCAGACCGAAGACGAAGAACCATATCAGGTCCCAGAGCATGGGGTTCGGGCTGTCGAGCTTGATGCGATGGATTCCCAGCACCCAGTGCGACAGCACGCTGTCGAGCACATGCCAGCCACCGAAGCCGATGAGCATCGCGCCGATCAGCTGGGCGCCGGGAACGCCGCTTCCACACCGGTGGGCACGCCAGAGGCCCCAGAGAGCCACGGCGGCGAGCACATACATCAGGACGTGGAAATAGCCATCCCAGAGGATCTGCAGGCGCATGTCGTCGATGCCCGGCACGAGGCTTAGCAGGTGATGCCATTGCAGGATCTGGTGCAACAGGATGCCATCGAAGAAGCCTCCCAAAGCCAGCCCGAGCAGACTTCCGTATCCGATCCAGTGCTTCGATGACATGCGCGGCCTCCCTCCTCTTATGGCGGGATAACCGGGCCTCACAGGGCCAGTTCCGTGCGTGGCGAGATCGCCACATATAAGGCGATACTGCGGCGGCGCCCCATTCTGGCCCTATTCCGGCGCTTGGAACGAGGGTGTTCGCACCGAGGTTTCCGTCCAATGATCGCACCCGTTTCCGGTCGCCAGAGCTTCTACATGCAGTTGATCGAGCTTCGCCAACTGTTGAACCAGGAGCGGGTCGAACGACTGCGCGAAGAACGGCTTGAGCAGCTGCGCGCCGACGCGACACGGCGGCTCAAGGCAGAGGAGGCAGGGTCGCAGGGAACGAAGCGGAAAGTGGTGGCACCTGACGCGGTGCATGGCACCGAGTGGGCATGGGGCGGCCCCCAAATTCTCTCCAGCCTGGGCCGGGTCGAGGCAGCATCGCGTGCGACCGCCGCGCAAGTCTACGCGCGTAATGCCCGGCAGGCCGCGCACTGAGCTGTCGACGGCGGGATAAAAACCGGTCACGCGGCGACGTGCTAGGTAACGATAGCCGCTCGGCTACTCTCGCGCCTATGTCCGGGCGGTGCGGGCGGACCGGAAATCCGCCTTGGTCGCAACCGTCGACGGGCTTGTCGGAGCGCTCGATCTCGACCGGACCGGGCGGGTGAAGCTGCACCAGGCCGCCGACTTGGGGGTGGGTTTCAAACTCGACCTGCCCGACGATTTCTGAGACGCTTCGAGCATGCCCACGTTGATCCACACCGGCTGCGACAGCGAGAAGGAGGCGCGCAAGATCGCGCGGGCGCTCCTCGAACGCCGGCTCGCCGCCGCCGTCCATATCCGTAGGATCGACACGCTCTACCGCTGGGAGGGCGAGATCCATAACCATCTCGAATGGCGGCTGGACATCAAGACGGTCGAGGCACGCTGGAACGAGGTGGTCGCGGCCATCACCGAGCTGCACAGCTACGAAGAGCCCGCGATCTTCTCGACCCGCATCCACCGCATCACGACCGGCGCGCTCGACTGGCTCGAGGAGAACTGCACCGAGTGATCGTGGGGTCTCGGCTCACCGCGTCCTCTCGGCCTCTTCCAGCATCTGGTAGGCCTCGTCCTTCTCGCCGGTCCCTACTATCTTGAAGGGGCGCTCGATCATGCGGTTGTAGGTCTGGAAGAAGACCTCGGCATCCCAGACCCAACCGTTGTGCAGATCGCCCAGCGTCCCGATATGGCGGTAGGCGCGCGACATGTTCGCGACCGCGACGATCCGGTCGTTCCGGACCATCTCGCCATCTTCGTCGTTCTCCATCTTCAGCACGCCGATCAGCCGCGTCTGGATGAGCGCGCCGGCGGGCGTCGAGCCGGTGGTGATCAAGATCACATCCAGGCAATCGCCATCGGCTACCTCGGTCCCCGGGATGAAACCGAAGCTGAAGGGGAAGGCTTGGCCCTCAGGCATTTCGATCGAGATGCTGAACAGACCGCTTTGGTCGAGATCGTATTTGTGGCGGCTATCCTTCGGCGTCTCGACGAAGACGTTGACAGCACCGTTCTCAGCGCGTGGCGTGGCCTTCTTCAGAGCCTCGTTGAACATGGGTGATCTCCTCTTTGTGGCCTGGATCGGTTGCGCAACGAGGGCAGCCTTGCCCACCTCCGCCGGCAGGTGGGGAGCGTCATCTGCCGCTATGGCCATTGGTAGAGTTCCTCAACCCCGTCTCTAGCGGACGCCGCGGCAAAGACCACGGCGTCGCGTCACAGCCCTCTCAGTTCCCGCTGGACGAGCTGTCGCTCTCCGACGCGTTGCTGTCGCTCGATCCGCTGTCGCTCGAATTGTCGGCCGAACTATCGTCGCTGCTCCCCGAGGCCTCGGAGTCCCCGGTCGCCGCTTTGCGGCACTCGATGTACTCGTCCTGGCTGACCATGCCGTCATCGTCGAGGTCCATCTCGGCGAACTCGGTCCGGCTCTGCTCCTCCTGGTCGCCATCAGTGGCGGGGCTGTAGTCCGAGGTGCAGAAGGAGTTGTCTGTGTAGACGTTGGTCGTGACGTCGCTCTGGGCCAAGGCCATGCCCGAGCCGAGAACCACGAAAGCCGCACTACTCAGCAGATGCTTCATCTTGGATCTCCCTTTCTCCCGATAGGCGGCCGCCCCCATGGCGGACCTACCTCTCCAGCCTTGAAAACCACGAGCGCGAAGGGGTGGTTCCGATCCCGTCGGTGGAGGGGCCGGCCAGCCCCCTCGCCCGTAGCGCTCATCAGCCTCAGCTTGGGCTTGGCTGCGCCCCTCGGGGGGAACCCCCAAGCTGCGGATCTCTTGGCTTCTCGAAGCGCACAGTCAGGAGACCGGTGAATGCAGCAGCTCTACCTGACGATGGCCCTCGCGGCCTTTACGGTGGTGGGGCTGGGCCTGACCTCCGGTCTCTTGCAGAAGCTGCCGCTGTCCCGGCCCCTGCTGGCGCTCGCGATCGGGGTGGCTGCGGGCCCTGTGGGGCTCGGGTGGATGCGACCCGAGGACTGGGGCGATCCGCACCTGATCCTCAAGGAAGCGGCCCGGGTGACGCTGGCCATCTCGGTCATGGGTGTGGCGCTGCGCATTCCGGCGCAGGACCTGTCACGCCTGCGGCGACCGCTGCTGCTGCTCCTCGGACCGGGCCTACTCCTGATGTGGGCCGTCTCCAGCGGGCTGGCCTGGCTCGCCTTCGGGCTGGCGCCGCTGATGGCCCTCGCGGTGGGCGCGGCAATCACCCCGACCGATCCCGTGGTCGCGGCCTCGATCGTGACGGGCAAGGTCGCCAAGAGCTCGTTGCCGCGCGATACGAGAACCATCCTGTCGACGGAATCTGGAGCCAATGACGGGCTCGCCTACCTGCTCGTGCTCCTGCCGCTGCTGCTTCTGACGGAAGGTACCGAGGCGGGGCTGGGCCGCTTCCTGTCCCACACCATTCCGGTGGGGGTTCTTCTGGCCGTGGCCATCGGTGCTGCGCTCGGCGGCGTGACCGCCATCATCCTGCGGGTCGGTGACCGCCGGGGCTGGGTGGCGGAAAGTTCGATCCTCGGGATGACGGTGGCGCTGTCGCTGCTGGCGGTAAGCGCCGCGCATGCGGTGGGTTCGGACGGGATCCTCGCCTCCTTCGCCGCCGGCATCGCCTTCAACGCGCTGGTGGACCGCAAGGCCGAAATGGAGGACGAGAACGTCCAGGAGGCGGTGTCCAAGCTGTTCACCCTGCCGGTGTTCGTACTGACCGGCGCGCTCCTGCCGTGGAGCGCCTGGGGGGCGCAGGGCTGGACGCTCGGACTGTTCGCGCTGGCTGTTCTCGCGCTTCGCCGCCCCCTGACCCTTCTGGTGCTGGCGCCCTTCATGAGGGTGAAGCGACGCGATGCCGTCTTCTTCGGCTGGTTCGGCCCCGTGGGCGTGGCGGCCATCTACTACGCGCTGCACGCACAGGAGATGCTGCATGACCCGCGGACATGGACCATCACCAGCGCCGCCGTCACCGCCTCGGTCTTGTTGCACGGCGTGACGGCCAGCCCCGGGGTGTTTCTCTATGCGCGCGTGGCGAATGAAAAGGGCAAGTCCAGAGGTGGGTAAGCAGGGGGGCATTGCCGGCGGGAACCCGGCCTAGGCCCGATCACCAGCCCTCCGGGGCCGCCTTTCCAGTCCTGTCAACGGTCATCGCTTGTGAAAGCGGCTCAAACAGCAAAAAGACTGCGCTCCCCTGATGCGCAACAGGGGAACACAGCCTTGATCGACCGGACGAAAGGTCTGTAGGGGCAACCAAGGGCATGGAGGAGGGTTCCAAACTTTCGGGGATTCCCTTCTTCCTTCACCTCGAAACATGCAAAAGACCACGCCGTGTCCCGCAAGGGAGGCGCGGTCTTCGCAAGACATCAGAAAGTATCAGCCCGGATCAACCTTCGATCCATCCGGGCTCTGCAGCGGCTCAGTTGCCGCTGCTGCCATTCTGCTCGTTCGACGAGCCATTGCTGTTGGAGCTGTCGGAGCCGCTCGTGCTGGCGCCATCGCTGGACTGGCTCTCATTGGTGCTGTTCGAGTTCGCGCCATTGCTGGACTGACCGCTGTCGCTGCTCTCGCCGGAATTGGCAGCGGCGTCAGACCCATTGTTCTGCCCCGAGCCGGATTGCGGGGTCACGGCATTGCCGCTGGCATCGTAGAAGACGATGTCGGCGCTCTGCTGCAGTTGGGTCTGGAGGTCGGCATAGGCCTGCTGGCGCAGCTGCTGTTCGATCTGCGGGCGCACCTTCTCGAGCGGCGGTAGCTCTTGGGTGTTGGTGGCCTGCAGCGCATCATAGGCGCCCTGGACAGCCTCGTCGGTGATGTCGTCCTCGAACTCCTGCTCGAGCCAGACCTGGATCATCGCGTCATCCTCGGCGTCGATGGTCGACTGCGCGACCAGCTGCTTCACCCGGTCGTTCTCGGCCAGGTTGGCACTCCGAGCCTCCTCGAGGATCAGCTCACGCATGACCAGCTGCTGGATGGCTGCGGAAATGACCATTTCGGGCGGCTGCGAGCGCCGAAGTTGATCGGGCAGCATGTCCACGAAGCGCATCAGGTCGCTCGTGACGATGTCGGTGCCGTTGACCGTGGCGACTTTCCGATTGTCCTGCGCCTGCGCCGAAGCGTCCTGGCCCTGCTGCGACTGTTGGTCCTGCGACTGGTTCTCCTGGGCCAGCGCGGGAACCGCGACAAGCCCGAGGCCAAACGCGGCCGTCAGCGCGGTGCCGTGAAGGAGTTGGCGAATACGGGTCATAATGTCCTCCAGATTGTGTCTGGTGTCATCGACCCTCCCAACCGCGATCGGCGAATGCTGTTCCGAGGCCGCTCTTCACGATTGCAATGCCACGCCCCTCCCTGCGTCGTTCCGGGCAGGCCATCCGCCCTGCCTGAAACCGGAGCGCGGGGTGTCTCGTTCGCTTCCTGCAGGCACGCAACCAAGGGAAAGCACCATGTCCGACTTGCCCCACCCCTGCCGGATCCTGCGACCGGGCGAGACCTGTTGGAAGATGGCGCAGGCCGATCGTCTGGCGGTCATCGTGGATGCGGCCGATTACTTCTCCGTCATCCGCGAGGTGGTGCCGCAGGCGCGCCAGAGCGTCCTGTTCATCGGCTGGGACTTCGACACCCGGATCGAACTCGAGCCCGGTGCCCCGAAGGGCGAGGCGCCCAACACGCTCGGAGCCTTCCTCGACTGGGTGGCGGAGCGGACCCCCGGGCTACAGATCCACATGCTGAAATGGGACCTGGGCGCGCTGCAGACCCTGGCGCGGGGTTCGACGCCGTTGATGGTGGCGGACTGGTTCTCGCATCAGAACATCCACATGCGTCTCGATCACGCCCACCCCTCCGGCGCCGCCCATCACTAGAAGATCGTGGTGATCGACGATGCGCTAGCGTTCTGCGGCGGCATCGACATCACGGCGGCGCGCTGGGACACGCGCGCGCATCGCGACGAGCACCCCCATCGCCGGCGTCCCACCTCGAAGCGGCACTACGGCCCCTGGCACGACATCACCACCGCCGTCGGCGGCGAAGCTGCCCGGGCCCTGGGCGAGCTGGCCCGGGACCGGTGGGAGGCAGCGACGGGCGAACGACTTGCCGCCCCGATGCCGGGCGAGCCGATCTGGCCCGACAGGCTCTCGCCGGTGGCGATCGAACAGCCGGTCGCCATTTCCCGGACGCTGCCGGAATATCAGGGCCGCGCGGAGGTGCGGGAGATCGAGGCGCTCTACCTGGAGATCATCCGCCAGGCGCGCCATAGCCTCTACATCGAAAGCCAGTACTTCGCCTCGCGCCGCATCGCAGAAGCGATGGCGGCCCGGCTGCGCGAACCGGACGGGCCCGAGATCGTGGTGATCAACCCGCACAGCGCCGAGGGCTGGCTCACGGCCGAGGTGTTGGGCGCGGCCCGTGCCCGTCTGCTGAAACTGGTGCGAGAAGCGGACCATCACGACCGGTTTCGCCTCTACACGCCGGTGGCAACGGAGGGGACGCATATCTACGTCCACGCCAAGGTCGTGGTCATGGATGACCGGCTGCTGCGGGTCGGCTCGTCGAACCTCAACAACCGGTCCATGGGCTTCGACACCGAATGCGACCTGTCGATCGAGGTGGATGACGCGTCCGACCCGCAGCTGCGCGCAAGCATCGTCGGGCTCCGAAACGATCTCTTGGCCGAGCATCTGGACGTCCCCAACGCGACCGTAGAGCGCAGGCTGCAAGAGATGGACGGATCGCTCGTGCGAGCGATCGACAGCCTTCGCGGCGAGGGCCGCAGCCTCGTGCCCTTTGAGCCCTCCGAGTACGCGGATGTCGAGATCGATGCCTTCGGTGAAAACGAGCTGTTCGATCCCGAAAGCGTATCGAGCAGCTGGACGGGGTAGCCCGGTCTAGTTCAGCTGCCGGGACGCCCTCAGTCGGAGTCCGCCTTCTGGTAGAGCTTCACGAGCAGGTTGCCGAAGGCGCCGATGAACATGAAGAAGGCACCGAAGATGAACAGCCAGACGCCGACCGTCTGCCACTTCATGTCTATCAGCCCTGAATCGGGGTTCTGCTGTTCGAACGCCGGCAGAAACAAGACGCTGCCGGCCAGGAACATGACGTTGCCTGCTAGGCCCAGCGAGAGGTGGATCCATTCGTAGTCCTGCACCAGGGTCTTGATGGGGTTGGCCATCCTGCCCTCCTGTCTTGCGTATCCTTCCCTGATCCGGGTCATCCCGGACACGTCGAGAAGGCGCGTCCGGTGCGCCACCGGCCGCGCCCTCTCGATCCGGCGTCAGTCGCGCACCGGACGCCCGAACGCAGCACCTGCCACGGCGGCGACAAGGCCCAGCAGCGAGGCGATGAAGGCGGCCATCGCGGCGTTGCCCGCCGCATCGACCGCGGCATCCATGGCCTGGGCCGCCGTCTGGCGCGCCTCCTCCAGCGCCGACTGCGCCGCATCCACGGTGTCCTGCAGCTGCGCCTGAACCTGGTCGATGAACTGTTCCGCTTCCGCCTGCGAGATGCTGAAGCGGTTCTGCAGCACCGAGAGCGCCTCGGCCCGATCCTCTTCGTTCAGCACCCCGCCCTGGCCGAACAGCGTGCCGACGAGATCGTCGATCTCACCGGGGGCCGTGCTCGGCTGCTGGATGATCTCCTGGGCGGTGCCCTGCACCGCGTCGAGCGCGCGGCGCTGCTCAGCCTGATCGATCACCTGCCGGAAGATCTCCCGGGCCTCGGCCTGGAAGTTCTGCGGGGTGAGGCCCGGGGCATTCAGGGTCTGGCGGAGGTCCTGGGGCAGTGCTTCCATGCCGACATCGGGCAGCGCGAAGTCGGGCAGCTGCATGTCCTCCGGGATCACGGCCTGCGCCGCGTCGGCCACGTTCTTCGCCGTGCTGGTCAGAAGCGAGCCGGTCATGTTCACCAGGCTCATCGAGGCCGACACGCCGAGCCAGACGGCGCCGAGCGTGGTAAGCCCCCAGACGGCCGCGCCGTGCAGCATGCTGCCGGTCTTGTGCAGCACGCCTGCGAAACGGCCTGCCGCGTATCCACCGGCCAGCAGCGCCAGGATCTGCGACACCACGATCCACCACGGCGCCACCGAGGGCACCGCCCCGATCGGATTGGCCTCGGTCGGCTCGAGCGCGGCAAAGCCCCACCAGAGGCCCAAAAGGCTGAGCAGGATAAAGGCGGCGAGGCCGATGACGGTCCCGGCAAAGATGGCGCCCCAAGAGGCGCGGCCGCCCCGGTCGAGCGTGGCCTCCGTAGCCGTGGCGGCAGCTATGGTTGGCTTCATCGCGATCACCCTTGTGTTACCTGTCCTAAGGGCGAACGGGAGAATTTCGGGATGGTCCCCCCAATTGGCGCCCGCCCTGGCTCGCAACAAGGCATCTCGAGCAGTCGTAGTGAGCCAGGCGGAACCCCCTCGAACGGCACCTGTTGACCTCCCAACCACAACGGCAGCGTTGATAGGCCCATGCAGACAATCACAATCACCGGCCCCAACCCCGACCTCATCCACGACATGATTGGGGGTGAGGACGTGCCCCATATCGAGATCGAGGCCGAGCTGTACCTGCCGGATGACACGAGCTCCCCTTGCCCGGCCGTGGTGGTGTCCGAAGGTCTGGGCGGGCTGCAGGACAAGCGCGAGCGGGATTATGGCCGCATGCTCTTGGACGAAGGCTACGTGGTCCTGGTGATCGACAGCTTCGGCACGCGAGGTGTCGGCAGCAATGGTGACTTCATCCGCGCCATGTCGGTGACCGAAGCGATGATGCTCGGCGATGCCTTCACGGGGCTGCGTTACCTGGCGGGCCGCCCGGATGTGGACGCGGGCCGCATCGGCATCATTGGCTTCTCCTACGGCGGCATGATCACCCAACTCGCTGCCTATGAGCAGCTGGCCCGGGCCTACCTTCCCGATGGGCCCCGCTTCGCGGCGCATGTCAGCTATTACGGCTGCTGGATCCCGCGCCTCGAGGATCCGAGGACGCCCGGCGCCCCGGTCACCATCCTGATCGGGGGAAAGGATCGCAACGTGAGCATCCCGCGGGTCCATGACATCGCCAGTGACCTGCGCCGCGGCGGCTCGCCCACGGAGGTCATCACCTACGAGGACATCTACCACCAGTGGGATGGCACGGATGAAACGCGGCGCTGGGTGCCCGCGAACCTGCGGAAGCTGCACCTTCGCGTCGGGCGCGATTACGGCATTCGTGACGAGAAGGGCTCGATGCGGATGCAGGGGCGCTGGAGCCGCCGGGCCCTGATCGCCCGGCGAACGGATCCGCGGGGTTACCACATCCTGCGCGACCGGCTGACGACGCTGGAGAGCAACGAAGTGCTGCTCGAACGATTGCAGACCATGTAGCTCCCCGTATGGGGCCGATGCCAGGTCCGCTCGAAGGCCAAGAGCAATCGGGCAATGCGGGCCCTGCCCACCGGGCCTGCAATGACCCGCAGGTTGATGGGATGCACTCCACCCGCGGCCCATGGCTGGCAAGCAAGGGCGCGCCTCCCGTCCTCACGGCCGGGTCACGAAGCATTCAGGCATGGACCCGCCCCGGGCCCCACGTGTTGCGCCTGACCGAACGAGGGAGCACCCGTCATGCAATGGCTCGCCGACCATAGCGCCGCCCTTTCTGTAGCGCTCAATGCGGCCATGCTTGTGGTGTGGATCTCCTACCTGAACATCTTCCTGTTCAGCTTCCTGCGCCAGCGCCGACAGCTCGTGACGATCACCCAAGGCGCGGGCGCCGCTCTGAAAGGCAGGTGCTTCGTTTCCAACCTCGGCCTCGAGCCGATCTACATCGTCGAAGTCGTCATCGATCTCGTGGTAGCAGGCGAGCAGTGCCAGGCCGTGGTGACCGACCGGACGCTGATGAGCGATCAGGAGCTGCAGGATCCACGGGAGACCACCAATCAGGGCCCCTTGCAGAGCGGGCATCACAGCAGCATCGGCGAGTTCGGGGACCTGATCCGACGCGGGCTTTCGAGCAGTGAGTGCAATGGGACCCTCGACGAGGTCTCCGAGGTCACCGTCACCGTTGTCACGGCCACCGCAGCCAAGGGGGCCGTCACGGGCGCCCGCCGCGCCTTCGTCATCGAGGGGTCGGGCCAGGACCAGATCTTGCATGGCCGGACGCTGATGGCCGAGCAGATCACGGGCCGGGCCGCCAGCCGCAAGCTGCGTCGCGACCTGGAAAAGCGGCTGGGGATCAGGTGAGGGTCATACTTACGCCCATAGAGACGCACCGGCGAGACGCACCGGCCGCGTAGCCGGTAGGGCCGCTGGGCTGTCAACCAGAAAAGCCGAAGTGCCACGCGGCCACAGGCACGGCGAGCAGCAGGAGCATGGAGGCAATCACCACGATCCCGTCGCGAGTTAGAAACCCGGCCGCGAAAAGGGCGATGACGGCCGAGGCAATGGATCCCGAGGTCGGAATGATCTCCATGAACGGCATGAACAGGGTCAGCCCGAGGATCAGCAGGAGCGGAAGCCAGAGCCAGGGCCGGTGAAAGAGGAAGGTGAGCCGGCTCTTCAGGAAGCGCTCCACGAACCGGACCGGCCCGCGAAGCCATCCGATCCCCTTGCACAGCTTCGCCCGCGACATCTCGCGTTGCGTCACGAAGTCCGGCAGCCAGACGCAGTCCCGTCCCGCGATCATCTGCACCACCAGGACGAAGACGATGGCGGCCACGGTGGCGGTGATGCCGGGAATGGCGCTGGCGGGCGATGTCGAGATCAGCGAGAAGACCAGCATCAATGAGGCGAACGAGCGATGCCCCAGCTTGGCGATCACCGTCTCCACCTTGACGCTCTCGCTTTCGATGGAGCTTTCCAGCTGGTCGAGGACCTCGCTGAGGGCCCGATTGCGCGGACGTGCCATCGTGGTTTCTCCGTCTCAGCACGAGCCCATCCTGCGCGGGGAGAGCCCTGTATGATTCTTGGCATGCCGACCCAGCGCCGGTCATGAGGCCACCCCGCCGACCTCGGGATCGGCGGGGTGCAGGTTAAGCAAAGCAAAGATCGGCGAGACGCGGATCAGCTGCCCAGGCGCTCGTAGTCGAACCGCTCCAGCTCACTGACCTCATCTTCGCTGTAGGGCAAATCGTAGTACGGGCTGCCCGCATCCCAGCCCATGTCATAGTCATAGCCATAGAAGGGATAGGCCTGGTAGCCGGCGCCGTAGCCCGAGCTCGCATTGGCCACCACCGCGGCCACCTCGCCGTCGCGCAGGATCAGGTCGCTGATGTAGCCGTACTCGGAATAGAGATCGCCGTCCTGCAGGCGTGCGGAGTCGCCGATCAGCTCAGTCGCCCGCCAGGCGCGCAGGATGGTCGCATCATCCAGGCCAGAAACGACCTCTTCAGCCGCCTCTTCGGCGCTCACCGCATCGTAGGTCCACAGATCGTAGTCGCTGACATTCTCCTCGGTGACCGGCACCACGATCCCGTCGCCATCATCGGCCAGCGCCACCTCCTCGAAGGGGATGCTCACATGGGTGTCGCCGATGTCCCAGAAGCCACCGACTTCGGCGATCACCGACAGCACGCGGCCGTCCGGGCCGATGAGAAGATCCTCGACATCGCCGATCTCCTCACCGGTGACGCCGTAGACCTCCATCTCGTCGATGAACTCCTCGGCGCTGATGCCGCCGGCATAGACATCGTCGTAGCTCCACTCGGAGAGCGAAATGACGTCATTCACCCGCAGCGTGTCCACCGGGTCATAGCCGAGGCTGTTGATCGCCGGGACGGCGTCGTACTCGACCTGCGAGATGGTGAGGTTGTCGTCGGAATCGTAGACGTCGTAGAGCACGGTGGCGAACTGCTCCTCGTCGAGCGGGCCGCCGCCCCAGCTGTCGAAGAGCCCGGCATTCACGACGCCGTCGCTGAACTCGTCTTCGGTCAGAAGACCGTCGCCATCGAGGTCCACCGCGTCATAGCCGATGGTCTCGTAGTCATCGAACCAGATATCCCAATTGTCGGTGTATTCGGCCTCGGCCAGCACGCCATCGGCATCGGTGTCCCAGGCATCGTAGAGACCGCTGGTGAACTCCTGCTCCACGATAGTGCCATTGCCATCGGCGTCCCACTGCCCGAACAGCTCACCGCTGTAGTTCTCGAATTCGACCGAGCTGAGCTCGAGGTTTCCGTCGGTATCGATGTCGCTGTAGGTCCAGGTGGTTTGGGCCAGGGCCGGCATGGCCCCGGTCACGGTAAGGGCCAGCCCCATGGCGGTCGCGGTCTTCAGTCGCATATCGTCTCTCCTCCTGGTCGGTGAACGGCCGCCGGCGACGCCATGATCGCATCGCCACGTGCGACGACCTCTTGGATGGCCGCCCAACGGACCGGGCGGGACGAGGTTCCGATATCTGACGGGGCTGTGAAGTGGATTCGGGAAACTGGGCAGGCGCCTATCCGTTGGACCTATTCAACCGAACCCATGATCCATACCCACAGGAGTGAGCATGATGATCAGAACTGTCGGTATCGTGGCCGCAGCCGGCGCAGCAGCGCTGATCGCGGCCAGCTTCATTAGCGACGACGCGGCTGATGTCGCGAATGTCGACGACGACCTCGGCCAGCTTGCGGAGCCGCCGACGGCGGACATCAGCGCCAGCGAGGGGGCCGATGCCGAGCCGCTGGAGGATATCGGTGAAGAGGCCGTTCCCGCCATCGACCAGCCGACGACGGAAATGCTGACGAACGAGGTGGAAGACGAAACACTGCCCCCGGTACCGGGGAATGAACCGGTCGTGCTGCGGGGGGACGACATCCTCGCGCGGCAAGTCGAAAGCGAGGCGGAAGCCGCCCTCGGGACCGAAGCAGCAGGCTCCAACACGGGCCTCGCGATCCTCGAGACAGCCCTGTCCTCGGAGGTTTTCGACTACGAGGCCCTTCTCGAGGAAATCGGCAATTCGACCCTCGGGGAGACCCGCAAGGAGGAACTTCTGGCAGCTCTCGAGCAGGCCGGCGACGACCGTGCCCGGATCGAACAGCTTGTGCAGCAACTCCATGTCCGGGAGTTCGATATCGGCCAGTGGGACCGTGACACGGACGGGGTGATCACCAAGGCAGAGTTCGAGGTCGCCTGGGTGGCTGCGACGGATTACACCACCAGCTACGACAGCGATCTCGGCGGCGGTCTGGACGCGCCGGAAGAGCTGACGGGCGACTTCTCCGCTTTCGATCTCGATGGCGACGGCGTGCTGAGGGGACCGGAAATCGCACATCTCGCGGCTGTTCTGGAAGAAGGTCCGGCGGAAAACACACCGGCTGAATAAAGGGGAAGGCGTGCCACTCGCCAACTGAACCGCCTGCAAGAAACATCAAGCGCAGCGGAACAATTTGCAGGAGTGATGGTTCCTTTCTCAGTTTGCATGCTCGATGTCTCATTCCGGGGCTGCACGGGGGTTCTCAGTTCCTGTGCAGCCCTGATTACTTGGAACATGCAATAAATTCTGGAGACCCCTTGTTGACAGTCTAATTCAATCTCATTCCCGTCATTTTGACATGCAAGGATGAGATCTGTGAAACAGTTAACTGCCAGCGCGATCATCTTTGCTACACTCGGCTCTGTCGGTTTGGCCGAGACCCATGCGATGGCTTCCATGAGCAGTGCCGATCTTTCGGCCCTGCAAGGCGAACTGATCCGCTCGCGCGATATTGTGGGCGGCAACATCTACACCACCAACGAGGCAAATGACGGAGGCTGGGATTCAGCCGCAGTCTATGATGCGATTGGTCCCGAGTGGAACCAGATCGGCGAAATCGAGGACATCGTGCTGTCCCGCGAGGGACAGATGATCGGCTTGGTCGCGGAAGTCGGAGGCTTCCTCGATATTGGCGACAAACATGTCATGATCTCGGTCGGTGACGTCAGTCTGGTCGCTGTCGATGATCAGAACTACGCCTATGTCACACGCCTGAATGAAGAAGACCTCGAAGGCATCGATGAAGGCTTCTGGGAATAACTACGGAAGCTCGACGCCAATATCTTCAGGAGAGAGACTTTGCCTCGAAATGCCCCGTCAGATGCTTATCTGACGGGGCATGTTTCGAATGCGGTAAATCCGAACACCGCTGCATTGCCTCGATCGTGGAAAGCAGGCCTCAGCAGATTACTGATCTTCGTCATTGAGTCCGCCCCCCGTGCGCAGAACCGGGTCACCGCCCGGCCGGTAATCGGGACGATCTTCGTCATTGAAGACGGCCCCGCCAGCGCCACGTGGGGTCAGGGGCTCCGAGCCTTGCATGTCGGCGCAAGCCGCCAGCAGCAGGGAGGCAGGCAAAAGATATTTGAATAGCATGACGTATCCTTTCTCTCTGGATCCCTGACCCAACCCGCCTTTTCCCCTTCGGTTCAAATTTTTGTGTGATCTCCGCCCCTGGACCTGCGAGACTTCCTGATGGAACTGTTCAAGCGGCCTCGGGCGAAATGCCGGGATCTCCGGCACCTCGAAAAGCGCCATCGGCTGCAGGCTGACCTCTCGGCATCGATCAGTTGCTCGCACTGCAGTCAGAGCCGCAATCGCCGATCGCTGCGGTGAGCGCGTCTATGTCCCCGGCATCACCTCCACCACGCGCTGTATTCCCAGCCGTGGCGTAACTGGCGTTGACCACCGTGTCGCCACCGTCTCCGTCCTCGAGGATGGCCGCCGATCCGAGAATTGCGGCCGAGGTCAGGGCCGCACCGCCTAGACCGGAAGCCATGGCGGTTCCAATTCCTGGAGAAGAGGCCGTTTCCCGCGCGATGACCACCGTCCGACCAAGGTCACTGACGTCATAGGTCGTCATCGCCGTGAGCACCGGCGCGCCCCCTGATCGGTCCGCCGCGACGGTGACGACATCCTGGAGAACACGACCATTGGCCAGCTGATAGGCTGGCAAGGTGGTGGTTATTGTCTCCGCACAGCCTGTCACCAGGACAAATGCGACGGCTGTAGCTATCTTCGGCAGATTGAACATCGAGGGGTCCGTTCAGTTGCTCGGCTTGCAGTCCGCCTGGTCACCGGGACAGATGACGGTAACCGCGTCTATGTCCGCGTCCCCTGCAGAGTCGTTGCCGGTATTGCGATAAGAGACTGCAACGTCGCCGATCGGGTCCATCCCGGGCACGTTGCTCTGTGCCAGCAGCTCCGGCCGGAAGATGCGCAGCGACATGTCCAGATCATTCACTCCGCCCACTGGCTGGAAGAAGCTTTCCATCTTGTCCTTACGCCAGAGCGAGAAGGCCTCGAACTCCTGGAACATGAGGGCACCCTCGACGCGACTGATCTCCGCGCCGAGATCAGGCACTTCCAGTCGGGAAAGCTGCTTCTCCCGGCCCATCTCGAGAAGGTCCGGCACGACGTCTCCCGCCACCCTCACCTCTGGGGCCACGAACTCGAGGACGAGGACCGTGTCCCACCCCGCCGTCGGCTCACCCTGCGCGGCGTCCTGCTGAGCCCAAAGCGAAGACGTCGACGCTACAAGCGCCAAACCAGCAGTGAGAACGGTTTTTGATGCAACAGGCATTTCGACCTCCTTCCCGGGTTGGCACATCAACGTGGGACCTTATGGCTCGTTCCGACGAAGCTCGGCTGGCGCATGAAACAGCCCTTGGGCGCGAGGATCTTCCTGTCTCGATGTCTGTTGCCGCTTGGGGTTGACGAAGCCATGTCTAGGGGCTGTCCGCACGGCATCCGGACATGAGGCTCATGTAGCGGGTCGCCCAAACTGGCAGGAACAAATCCACATGGTTTCCGTTGGGCACGACACGTCCGGGGCGAGGTTGCTTCGCATGTCCGCAGGGTCCGGCAGGTGCCAAGCGAAGCTCGCGAGCGCTTGCCCATTCGCCCTTTCAGGGCGGCCTGGCGGTCCAACGAGTTGCATCGGTTCGAGAGCGGATCGGGCTCCTCGCAAAACCTTGGCCCGCGTAGGTGCGACGATGCTGATGGGAGAAAACATCATGCCCAAAACACGTCTTCTGCAGAGATCCGATGCGGCTCATCCAAGCCGTGCAGATGCGGGACGGGCCGGAACGATCCGGAGCTGGATCGGTCCCGAGACGTAGCACCCGGACAATCTGACCGATGAGGTTCCCTCCGCTGGAGAAGCCTCGTCACATGACCACCCGAAAGGAGAGACACATGACGATCAAGCACAAGCTCTTTGCCGCCGCTGCGACCGCCGCCCTCCTCGCAGGTCCCGCGACCGCCCAGATGTTCGGCGACGAGTACGGCACGGATTACGACTACGACACCTTCACCACCGGCTTTGGGGAAACCGGCTATTACGATGCCCTCGACACGGATGACGACACCTTCCTGAGCGAGAACGAGTATTCCACCGGCCTCTACGCCGATTACGACCGCGACAATGACCGCCTGATCTCGGACGAGGAATTCGGTCTCGGCACCGAGCGCTATCTGGGCGCCGATTACGAATCCGACTTCGCCACCTATGACGCGAATGACGACGGCTTCCTCGATCAGGAGGAGTTCGGCGCGTTCTACGGTGAGAATTACACGAACTACTATGCCGATCTCGACACGGACGACGACGCGCTCCTGAGCGAGGATGAATACACTACCGGCGTCTACGACAGTGCCGATCTGGATGACGACCAGGTCGTCACCATCGAAGAGGAAGGCTGGTTCGAAGGCTGGTTCGACGGCGACGACATCGAGGCGGAAATCCAGGAAGTCGGCGAGGTCTACTGACCTGCCAGCCCTGCCAAGGTGCCGCGTGCCGCGTCAGATGACGCGGCGAGGAATGGCCGTCCGCCACCCCCTCGTTCCTACCGAAAGATCCTGCAGGCGGCGGCCGGCAACCTGTCGCTCACGGAGCGGTCGCGAAGACGGGGTCCAATATTCCGGCCATCGCTCGGCTCCGTCGTGATGTGATCCGGTCGCCGTGACCGCATACGCCCGCACAGCCGCTGCGGGCAGAAGGGCCAACAGCCCTTCGACAGGCTTCTCTCGGATCGGCGCCTTTACCGACCTTCCTCCATTCTGACATGCGAAAGATTTTCACATGACTTTTCCCATTCTGCGCAGTGCCGCCTCGGCGGTCGCCATCATCGGTATGCTGTCGCCCGCCATGCCCGTCCTGGCGCAGGAAAGCGCCGAAAGCTCAGGCAACTTTTCGGCCCCAGCTGACTTCACCGGTATCGTCGAAGCCCAAAGCCCGGCCGTAGTGGGCATCGCCGCAAAGGGTGTCGTAGGGCCGCCGCCGCGTCTGCGCGACATGCCACCCCTGCCCTTCGGCACGCCGGAACCACAGCAGCCCCGCGAAGGCACGGCCATGGGTTCGGGTTTCATCATCGATCGCAGCGGACACATCGTCACCAACAATCACGTCGTCGAAGGGGCCAACGAGATCGAGATCCTGATGCAGGATGGCGAAACGCGCGCGGCCTCCCTCGTCGGTACCGACCCAGCCACCGATATCGCTGTGCTCAAGCTCGAGGATACCTCGGATCTGACCACGGTCTCATGGGGCGACAGTGATGCCATGCAGCCTGGGGCCTGGACCATCGCGATCGGCAGCCCCTTCGGGCTTGGCGGCACGGTGACCGTCGGCGTGCTGTCCGCGACCTCGCGCGATATCCGCTCGGGGCCTTATGATGACTTCCTGCAGACCGACGCCTCGATCAACTCCGGCAACTCCGGCGGTCCGCTCTTTAACGACGCTGGCGAAGTGATCGGGGTGAACACCGCGATCTTCTCACCGAGCGGAGGCAATGTGGGGATCGGCTTCGCCGTACCTGCCAGCACCGCACAGGACGTTGTCGAGCAGCTCATCGAAACCGGCAGCGTGGAGCGCGGCTTCATCGGCGTCAGCCTGCAGGGGATCGACGACAACCTCGCCGAAGCCCTGGGGCTCGACAACGCCAACGGTGCGATCGTGATCGGCGTCGAGCTTGGCAGCCCTGCCGCCTCCGCAGGCCTGCAGGAAGGCGACGTGTTGCTGTCGCTCGACGGCCAAGAGATCGAAGACCCCCGCAGTTTGACGCGCAGAGTGGGCGAGCTGGCACCCGACACCACCATTTCGCTCGATCTGCAGCGCGACGGACAAGAGCAGACAATCGAACTGACCCTGGCCGAACGGGAGACCCAGGCCAGTGACACAAATGAAGGGCCGGCCGTGGAAAGCGGCGTGCGCATGGGGCTCGGCCTTACAGCAATCCCCGAGGTCGTGCGCCGCGAGCTTGGTCTTGCAGAAGGCATTGGCATCATGGTGCAGAATGTCGCACCCGGAAGTGCGGCGGCCGACGCCGGGCTGGTCCAAGGCGACATCCTGACGAAAGCCGGGGGCCAAGACATTTCGAACCCGCAGGATCTCATTGACGCCTGGAAGTCGGCCGTCGACGCCGAAAAGCCGCTGCTGGTCCGCGTGCTGCGCAACGACCGGTCGCTATTCGTGGCCGTCGATCCAGCAAACGCGCAGGAGTAAAGGGTCATGAGGACACGAGAGCGGCAGGGCCTACCCCGCCGCTCTCGGCGATAATCGCTTCTTGCTTCGTCATCCCGAACTCTCCTGATTCCAATAAATCTCGGGGCGACCTTTTGACGGCGTGAAGCTGACCAGCGTTAAAATGACCGCTTTCAAACGGGTTCCGGGAAGAGGCCGCATGGACAATGAACCGCATCGCGATCCGGATCACTCGGATCGCGTCCACAACGCCGCCGAATCCGATGCGGTGAACGAGGCCAGCAAGCTCTCCGCACGGCTCGTCTATCATGTGGTGCTGCGCGAGGGCGAAGAGGAGTTGGAACGGCCCTATACATCCCTGGCGTGGTCAGGTGTTGCCGCAGGAGTATTGATCTCATCCTCGATTATGGCCGAGGCGATCTTTGCCGCGCGCTTGCCCAAGACGTCCTGGAATTCTCTTGTCGCCGACATCGGCTACACATTCGGCTTCCTGCTGGTGATCCTGAGCCGGATGCAGCTTTTCACCGAAAACACGATCACGACCGTGCTTCCCCTGCTTACTCGGCGTGACCGTGCCACGGCTTCCGCCGTGGCACGGCTTTGGGCACTGGTGCTCGCAACCAATCTCATAGGTTGCGTACTGGCCGCGGCCTTTTTCGTCTTCACGGCTGCTCTGCCGGCCGAGGTTGCGGCTGCCATGGCTGATATCAGCCGTCATGCGGTTTCCGCCGGGGCGGGAGATAACTTCATGCGTGCGATCCCGGCGGGGGTACTGATTGCAGCGCTGGTCTGGATGACCTCCTCGGGCGACCATGAGAACTTCCTGATCATCTTCGTCTTCACATGGCTGATCGCGGCGGGCGACTTCCAACACGTGATCGCCGGCACGGTGGAGATGGCGTATGCGGTGCTGTCAGGTGACAGGGAGTTTTGGTCTCTCATAAAAAGTTACCTGCTGCCCGTATTGGCGGGCAACATCGTGGGTGGCACCTTCGTCTTCACCCTGACCGCCTGGGGTCAAGTGAGTCAGGAAGTGAAGACCGGTGGATGCTAGAAGCAGCCGGGTGGGCCCGGTCGCGATGACCGTTTCGGTTTTCGCGCCTGAAAGGTCGGGCCCGGCAGAATGTTTTTACCGGATGGACAAAGACTTAAAGAAGTCTTCGTCATATGCGACGTCCGCCCTGATCGCGGAGCACTGGTTGCGAGCATGTCATGGAGGAGGATTCTCAATGACGATCATCTCGACCATCAGCCAGCCGCTCGACCAGCTCTGGCAAGCCGCGCAGAATGCCGCAACGACAGTCACGACCGCAGCGAATGAGCCGACCGCATCGAGTGGGTCCCAAAGCTCGCCCGCAATCATTGTCGATATCTCTGGGTCTTCGAGCAGCGGCTCCACCAGCCCGACGACGATGACGAAGGCGGAGCAGGAGGCCGCGAAGAAGGCACTCGAGGCGCAGGAAAAAGCTGCCAAGCAAGCGGCTGAAGCCCAGGCCAAGGCCGACAAGGAGGCCCTCGAAGCCGCTGAAAAGGCGGCCAAGGAGGCCGCCGAGGCCGCCAAGAAGGCCGCGGAAGCTCAAGCCAAGGCCGACAAGGAAGCTCTCGAAGCCGCCGAGAAGGCGGCCAAGCAAGCCGCCGAGGAAGCTGAAGATCTCGCCAAGGCTGAGGCCAAAGCAGAAAAGGAGGCCATCGAGGCCGCTGAAAAGGCCGAAAAGGAAGCCCTTGAAGCTGCCAAGAAAGCTGCCAAGCAGGCTGCGGAAGAGGCCGAGGATATCGCGAAGGCCCAGGCCGAGGCTGACAAGGAGGCGCTTGAAGCCGCCGAGAAAGCAGCTGGAGAGCCCTCTAGTAGCCAAGGTAGTGTCATTGCCGGCCCTGCCGGAGCAGCCGCAGTATCAGGGAAAGACAGCGGTAAAGCCGTTGGCTCAGATGAAAAGGCCGCAGTAGCCAGCAAGGCCTCCGAGAACTCGAAGGCATCCGAGCGAGCCGGACCGAAGGAGAAGGGCTGGAACAAACTGAAAGCAGACGCCGAAGTAACCGCTGCAGCTCGTCCTGATATAGTCCCAGAGCCCGAGGAAGAGGTCGAGATCGCCGTCTCCAAGGCAGCTGCCGAGCGGGTACAGGCCGCGATGATGAAAGAGGCCCTTATCTCCCTGATCGGTAGCACCGACAAAGTGGGTATTACGCTCAAGCCTATCGAAAACGCCACGACGGAACGCGCGAGCATCTCCTACGCGGCCCCTGCCCCAAGGCTGGATGCTGCAGAAGCCAAGCAACGCGTATCGGTCGCTGCTTGATATGAAGAGGGGTCGAAGCGCTGGTGTTTTGACCCCTCGTTCTGTCGGCCATTAGCTCGGCAGGCGAGTTTGAGAACGGCGTTGAGAAAGTCGGCCACGGCTGCGGCGGGGTGACCCTGCTGCGGGCGGCGTAAAAGGCGTCCTCCTTTACCCAGTCTGGAGGCAGGGAGGGCGGGAAGATTTCCACCGTGGACTTGCAGTATCGCATGGATCGACCGGCCTGGCTCAGCAAGGGCGCCACCGGCAAGGGGAGTGAGGGCGAGGGCGGTCCTCTCGTTCAGATATCGGTAAATCGCTGGGCCCTGTCAGGCCCGGCGCGCTGGTGCAAATGGGAAGCGGCGTTCGGCCGGGGTCAGGCGGCGCAATCGAGGAAGCCGCGATCGCCCACTCGCAGGCCCTCTTCGAGATGGAAGGTCATCTCGGCCTCGGCGCGGCGCAGACTGCTGCCGGTGTCGGTCCAGTCGGCGCCCGGGTCAGGCATGACAGAGACATCGACGCCTTCGGCCGCGAACCGCGTGCCGTCATCCAGCGTCTCCGCCGCGACAGGCGCGCCGGCGACGAGCGGGATCAACACACCAGACAGCTTGATCGTGCCGTTCTCTCCTGCCATGGCGAGGACCGGCTCGCCTTCGTTTGTGCGGCGGAACTCGCAGGTCGCGTCGCGTTCGAGCGCGGTTTCGATCTCATCGGGGGTCAATCCTGCCGGGTCCAGCCCGGTCAGCTGCACCAAGCTCAGGGCTTCTTCGACGGTACCTTCCTCGGCGGGGGCCTCGGACTCGCCAAGCGCCGGGTCGGTGGCGATGCCATTCGCCTCGATGTCAGCAATCAGGTGGCGCATCTCGCCGATCTCCTTGCGCTGCGCGGCAATGATCTCGTCGGCGAGCTTGCGCACCCGCGGGTCCGCGATCTGGGGGCGCTCGGAAGTCATGATCGCGATGGAATGGTGCGGAATCATCGCCGCCATGTAGCTAGTGTCATCCACCGTTTCCTGGCTGCGGATCAGCCAGAGCGTGACGCCGAAGACCACGACGGCACCGGCATAGATCGCGATGTTGATAGCCTTTCTGGCATACATCGACAGCATGAAGCTGAGCATGATCACCGCCATCGCCGCACCCATCAGCAGCGCCATGTAGGTCCGGGTCTCGCTGAAGAAGACATGCTCGAAGGCGTAGGTGTTGATATACATCAGCCCGAACATCACCACCGTCGAGGTCGCGATCATCGCGGCGAAGCGCCAGTAGGACATGAGGAGCACCTTTCCCGTCGGGCTCTCGGAATCTCATGAGACAAGGGGTGTTGCCGAACTGAGGTTCCGAAATGCCGACGAGGCGCACGTTCACAGCGGCCGTTCGGCGCTTTTGCGGTGAAGATCGGCCAGGGGTTGCGAGCGGCCGAGGCAGAGGTTCTCTCGATCCGTCCCTGGAGGAAACCTGCCAGTGCCTTCGTGGCAGCACTCGATATCCGATGAGCGGGCGAAAGCCTCGAACAGCAATGCAGGGTCGGTGAACGACCACGGTGTCGAGCCGCACGAGAAATTCCCTGCCGGCGCGAAGATCTGGATCTTTCCGAAGACGGGCGACACCGACGGCACGGACCGGCACTTGTTGGAGGACCACGCCTCAGCCAGACTCGTAATCCGTCCTCATTTCCATCGCGGCGGCTTCAATGATGACAGGCATGGCCCTGGCCATGGCTGGCGCGATCTCGACCACGAGGCCGCTCAGCAGCAGAAAGAGTGCGAGGATACCAGCCATGAGCCGGACATGGGCTGCGTGCCTGGGCCTTCGCAAGTTTGGATACCACGCCTTCAGGGCGCTGTATTCGCTCAGCGACGGTGCACCAGACCAACCAAGGGCATCCGCTGCGCGGCGCATGAAACTCCGCTCAGGGCCGGAATTGCTTCCGTCGGGAAAACGGTTCTTCAGTCATCTGCAGTGGAGACAGCGGATGTAATCGGCACCCGCGTGGGCCGTGGAAGCTCAACATTGGTGTCGCAATGCTCTGCCCTGAATGCGCATGCGGCTCGAAGTCGCCTTTCGGAACAATCCCGGCCATCGGGCCATTGGATCGCTGCACCCCTAAGGGCGCAACCTGAAGGATGTCCGAGGGGAGGGCGATTGGATGCAGGAACTGGCAGAACGAATGGGGCTCAGGACTGATCCGGTCATCTTCTTTGTCTCCGCCATTTGCACTGCGCTGTTCGTGCTGGCGCTGGTGATCGCGCCGGAGGGGATCGGCAATGCTTTTGCCACGGGACGCGCCTGGATCGTGACGAATTTGGGCTGGTTTTTCATCCTTGGCGTCAATGTATGGCTCGGCTTTCTGGTCTGGGCCGCGATGAGCCGGCATGGCCATATCCGGCTCGGGCCCCGCGACAGCCGGCCGGACTACACGAACCTGTCCTGGTTCACGATGCTCTTCGCCGGCGGCATCGGCACTGTGCTGATGTTCTGGGGCGTAGCCGAGCCGATCAGCCATTTCTCGAACCCGCCGCTGCCGGGCGTTGAGCCCTTCTCGGAGCAGGCAGCGCGCGACGCGATCTCGATCGCCACCTACCACCTCGCGCTGCACACCTGGACGATCTTCGCGTTGCCCGGCCTCGCCTTCGCCTATTTCATCAATCGCTACGACCTGCCGGTGCGGGTCAGCTCGGTGTTCTACCCGCTTCTGAAGGAGCGCATCCACGGGCCATGGGGCAAGGCGATCGATATCGTCTCGATCCTCGGCACGCTGTTCGGCGTGGCGGTGTCGCTGGGCTTGGGCTCCTCGCAGATTGCCTCCGGCCTCTCGGCCCTGTCCGGCTGGGAGGCGGGGGTGCCGCTCAAGGTCGGCATCCTTGCGGTGCTCACCGGGGTCGCCGTGGTCTCGATCGTGGCCGGGCTCGACAAGGGCGTGAAGCTGCTGTCGAACATCAATATCGGCATGGCGGTCGGTTTGATGATCTTCGTTCTGGTCACAGGCTCGACGCTTTTCCTGCTGCGCGGCATGGTCGAAACTTTCGGCCTCTATCTCGGCAATCTGCCCCGGCTTGCCTTCTGGAACGACATGCTGGCCGACACCAACCCCGAGAACGGCGACTGGGGCTGGCAGGGCGGCTGGACGGTGTTCTACTGGGCCTGGACGGTAACCTGGTCGCCATTCATCGGCCTGTTCGTGGCGAGGATCTCCCGCGGGCGAACGATCCGCGAATTCGTCTTCGGTGTGCTTCTGGCACCGTCGCTCTTCACCCTGATCTGGTTCTCGATCTTCGGCTGGCAGGCGATGGAGATCGACGGTATCGGCGCAGCGGCTCGGGCGGCGCTCGGCGAGCAGGCAGGAAACCTCAGCGCCGCGGTCGCGGAGTCGGTGCCGCTCGCGATGTTCGCCTTCTTCGAAAGTTTCCCGCTGGCCGATCTGGTGCAGGGCATCGCGGTGCTGGTGGTGGCGATCTTCTTCGCGACCTCGTCGGACTCGGCCTCGCTGGTGGTCGATATGCTCTGCACCGGCTCCGCCAAGCCCGGACCGGTTCGCCAGCGCGTATTCTGGGGCGTGTCCGAAGGGCTGGTAGCCGCAATGTTGCTGGTGCTCGCTGGCGATCTGGGGCTGACGGCGTTGCAGCAGGTCATCACGGTGGTGGGGCTTCCGATCTTCTGTCTCGTCTTCGCTATGATCCCCTCATTGATACGCGGATTCCGCACTGAGGAGATCGATCATGTTTCAGTCGGAAAGAGACCAGGCCTGTCGGACCTTTGAAGGGCGGTCTGGGATAGAATGTTGGGGACGCTGATGAGAGTTAGGACGTCGGTAACAGGGGCGTCCCAGCCCAGGAGCATTGCGCAACATGTGTAACCGCCCCAAGCGCAAGAGGTGTTTTCAGAGCTGATCTTGGCGCGTCGTCGGGTGCTGACATGTGTCCGGCCTCTGATGCGGCCATACATGCCGCCGGCCCGTATGGTGTGCGCAGGTCGGGTCCAAATCAAAGCTGCGTGCTCGATGGCACTCTGTTGCGCACTGGTTTTCCCGATCCCGTCTCACGACCGTTGCGCCATACAACTCCTTGCCCTCTTTCGCTCCGACGCCCTCGCGGCCGACGCTGGCTTACGCCATCGCGACCGGAGACCTGTAGACGCCGCCTCGAGCCATCAGGGCCCAGACGATCCGCGCCATCTTGTTGGCCAGCGCCACCCGCACCAACATCGGCGGCTTGCGCGACAGCAAGCCGCCCAGCCAAGTGCCCGGCTGCGCCTCCTTGTGGACGTGCCGTTTGATGACGACGCTATTGGCGCCGATGATCAGAAGGCGCCGCAAGGACCGCTCCCCCATCTTCGTGGTGGCGCCAAGTCGCTGCTTGCCGCCCGTCGAATGTTGCCGCGGCACCAGGCCGAGCCACGCCGCGAAATCCCGACCTCTTCGGAACGTCTCCGGCGGGGGCGCCAGAACTGCGATCGCCGTGGCGATCAGCGGGCCAATGCCCGGGACCGTCATCAGCCGGCGCGCGACATCGCTCTCCTTGGCGCGGCGGGCAATCTCTGCGTCGAGCTTTCCGATCTGGGCATCGAGCTGGGCCAGCGTTCCGACCAGAACCTCCAAGGTGCCTCGTGCATCGTCCGGCAAGCCACTGTCCCGGTCCTCCACAAGTGCCACCAGGCGCGCGGCGTTGGCGGCCCCTTGTGGCACCACAGCCCCGAACTCGGCTAAGTGGCCCCGCAAGGCGTTGATCGCTTGGGTGCGCTGCCGGATCAGAAGCTCTCGGACGCGGAAGACCATGGCCGCGCCTTGGGTCTCTTCACTCTTCACCGGCACGAAGCGCATCGACGGCCGCTGCGCGGCCTCGCAGATCGCCTCGGCGTCAGCCGCATCGTTTTTCTGCCGTTTGACGAAGGGTTTCACATAAGCCGGCGGGATCAGTCGCACCTCGTGGCCCAGTTTGCCGATCTCACGGCCCCAGAAGTGAGCGCCGCCGCAGGCTTCCATGGCCACGACACACGGTGGCACTTGGCTGAAAAAGAACAGGACCTGATCCCGGCGCAGCTTCTTGCGAATGACCGCACGGCCGGAGCTATCAGCTCCATGCACCTGAAACACGTTCTTCGCCAGATCCAGACCGATTGTGGTAACGTCCGACATGACCGCCCTCCAATGTGGAATGTTGCAAACCCACCTTGGCACACCGATGCCGTCGGGGGGCGGTCACATCATCAACGTTGGCCTTCCAGCGGCGGGGTGAGCCTGCTGCGACCGGCGACGGCAGCGGCAACTTAACCGCCGGTCTCAAAGTAGTAAGTGGCGCACTTTGGCTCCGGCAAGGGGGGAAGGAAACCTCTCTTGCGTTCAACATCTTCCGCTCCATAGTGCCCGTGGCTGACCAGAAATTTCGCTTCCCGAGTCAGCCGTGCAGTTCTGGAGCTGCAGGCGGCAGAGGATCACGCTAGCCCGCAAAAAGATCCTCTGCCGCGTCCTGCTATTTCGGGGACGCCGTAGGCGTGGTGCCAAATACGACCTTCGAGACGGTAACACCTTTTGCCTGGCCTCGCTCCGGATTAAGGGCGGAACACGCGATCGACTCCTGCAAAGCTACCCTTAGAAATGTGGCTCCTCGAGCACGAAGGGGACGCGCCTAGAGGGCAAGACCTGGCGGCCATGTAATGGCCATATTTCATCACCATTGCCGCTTTGTATCGGCCTCATCTAGGCCATAGTGGCCGCCTGCATCCACTGAAGGCCCGATGTCAGCAGAAGCTGAGCGCTCGCACGAGCGGCCTGCTGGCATCGGGTCTATTTTTTCCAGAACCCGCTTCTTCATTCCGAGCAATCGGGCCCACCGGTGGAAGCGGCTCGACCTCCAATCATGTCAATCTGGCTAATACGCTAGGAAGACTGCCTTCGTCATGAAGGGCAGGCGGGAGGTGTATCCGGCAATCCTCGGACCCAGCGGTGGCGACGGCCTTTGTCAGAGTGGTTTTTGAACGCCACGGTCTGCCGGGGCCGTGTGGTACGTATTTCGGCCCGCACAAAGATCAGAGCAGCGTTTCCGGCGCTCTCGGCATGATCCAAGTCGATTAATCAAGGCGCTGATATATCAGTGCATTTTATACAGAGTTGAGGATAGATCGTCTCATTTTCAGTTGCCTTGATGGATCGCAGATATGTTTCATCAGGCCCTTCGTAGAGGGGGCATGAGCGCAGGAACCGTCCAATCCGATGACACACTAGAAGTGGAACGGAAGCCTCAACCTCGTTCCGGCCCTCTTGAGGAAAAGGGGTTGGAGCGTGTCGCGTCCCCCTCCCCTACCGGTTGGTGAACTGGCCCCCGTTTCGACCGGACACTCAGGCATAACCATGGAGGCTTAGGCATATGCCTAAGCACGTGCTTATGTCTGACTACGAGATCATCACCGACGGCGGCCGCAGGCGCCGCTGGTCTTCGGCCGAGAAGCTTCGGATTGTCGAGGAAACGCTGGAGGATGGCGCCAGCATCTCGGTAGTCGCGCGCCGCAATGGCGTGGCGGCAAACCTGTTGTATCGTTGGCGGCGCCTGATGCTGGATGGGGGAGCCGTGGCCGTGTCCGGAGATGACGACGTCACCAGCAACCGTGCTGTCCGACAGATGGAGGAGCGCATCCGCGAGTTGGAGCGGCAGCTCGGGCGCAAGACGCTCGAGGTCGAGATCCTCAAGGAAGCCTTGGATAAGTCGCGCTCAAAAAAACCGATCTGGCTCGCGCAGTCGCAGCCCAAGGGCGGTTCCCGGTGAAGGCCGTGGCCGAAACGCTGGGCGTCTCCCGCTCGAACCTGAATGCCCGGCTGAACGGGAGCGCGAAGCCGCGTCGGCGCTATCACAAAGCGGAGGACGCGGTGGTGCTTCCACTGATCTCGGCGATCGTGGCGGCGCGGCCGACCTATGGCTACAGGCGCATCGCGGCGGTTCTGAACCGGCGGCTCCGGGCCGATGGCGCGGCGCCGGTGAACCACAAGCGGGTCTACCGCATCATGCAGGCGCACGACCTCCTGCTGGCGCGCAGATACACCGAGCGGCCGGAGCAGACCCATGAGGGCAAGGTCATCACCATGCGCTCGAACATTCGCTGGTGCTCGGATGGCTTCGAGTTCACCTGCTGGAATGGCGATGTCGTCCGAGGGGCCTTCATCATCGATGCGCATGACCGGGAAATCATCGCCTGGCGGGCCGTGGTGAACGCCGGCATCAGCGGCTCGGACATCCGCGACATGATGCTGGAGGCCGTCGAGGCCCGCTTCGGAGGCTATCGGGCGCCGCATCCTGTCGAGATGCTCAGCGACAATGGCTCACCCTACGTCGCCAAGGACACCCGCATCTTCGCCCGGCAGCTGGGCTTGAAGCCCTGCTACACACCGGTGAAGAGCCCGCAGAGCAATGGCATCGCGGAGGCCTTCGTGAAGACGCTGAAGCGCGACTACGTCCACGTCACGCCGCTGCCGGATGCTGTCACCATCCTCGAGTTGCTCGCCGACTGGTTCGAGGACTACAACACCCATCACCCGCACTCAGGGCTGAAAATGCGCTCGCCCCGCGAATTCATTGCAGCTCAAACCGCAACCGCCTGAGTGTCCGGTGAAACGGGGGCAAGACCAGTTGGACCGAAGCCGCGCGCCCCTTGCCAGTGTTTTCAAACGACCGTATTCTCATATATAGCTAAAATGGAGGCGCCATGTTCTGGCAGCCGCAGGAGGGCTTGATCGATGGTAACGTCCATCTCGCCTGCATTCACAGGCCGAACCAAAGGATTCAGCATGACCACGCTCCCAAGCCATCGGACCAAGATCAATCGCGCCATGCGTTTGGCCAAGGTCGGCGAGAACAGGGCTACCGCAGAGGCCTTGCTTCGGGTGCTCCCCGAGAGCGTGATAGCACGGGTCACCGGACAAGAGCTTGCCGAGCTTCTCGATGCCGTGTGGAAGCTCTCCCGAAACTCCAGGGCGAGTACTGAAACCGAGCTCGTCAGCGACGGCGGGGTCTGGGACGAGGACAAGCAGGCATTCCGGGAGCTGGCGTAATGACCGCAGCCGCTGCGGTGCAGATCTAGCGCGAAAGGGATCACCATGGACCTCCCTTCCCCTGCCCTCGAGCCGATGCCGCCCGAGTGGTTCGCCCGGATTGCCGAACATCTGAGCGAGGTGCCGGACGGCACGCCATTCCAGGAGACGGTCGAGGCCGTGTCTTGCGATGAAGCGGCGCGCTGATGGCACTCATAGGCTACGCCCGCGTCTCGACCGACCTTCAAGACACCGCCGCACAGCGCCGCGAACTGAAATCGGCAGGCTGCACCGAGATCCACGAGGAGTTCGCCTCGGGCGCCGCGCGCGCCCGGCCGGTCCTTGCGAAGCTCGTGGCGAGCCTCGGCCGAGGCGACGTGCTGATCGTGGTGCGCATCGACCGCCTGGCACGCTCGCTGTCGCACCTGCTCGAGGTCATCGAGACGCTGGAAGCCCGCGGGGCGCATTTCCGATCTCTGGGCGATCCGATCGACACCACCTCGCCGCAGGGCAAGTTCACGCTGCAGATCCTTGGCGCCACCGCCGAGTTCGAACGCGCGCTGATCCGCGAGAGGACAATAGCGGGGCTCGCTTCGGCGCGCGAGAAGGGTCGCGTCGGCGGCAATCCGGGCCTGCGGGACCGCGACCCGGAGGCGATCGCCAAGGTCAGCCGGGCGCGCGACCGCAGCTACTTCGACAAGCTCAACGAGGAAGCCCAGCAGTGGCTGCCCGCCGTCCGGCAGTTCCGGCCGCGGCTGCCTTGGGAGGACGTCGTGCGGATCATCAACAGCCGGCATCCAGGCGCGAAGCCTTGGACCGTCGAGCGGCTGCGGCGCGCCGCCGGGCGCTTCGTGAAGGATGGGCTGCTGGACCGCGCCGTGCTCGACCGCGCCCCGCCTGCGCAGAAGGACGACCGGATTCTAGCGATCATCGCCGGCATCAAGTGCTCGGCGCCGGAGATCACGCTAAAGGAGATCGCCGCCCGGCTCGAGGCAATGCGGGAGCCGACGCCCCGGGGCCGCTCGAAATGGGCGACGTCCTCCGTGGCCCATTTCCTGTCGCGTGCCGCGGAAGCCGGGCTTCTCGGCGAAGAGGCTCGGCAGGGGAGGCCGTAAACAGGATCGACTGTCGTTTTAGCTAACCTCTACGCATGCTTGGTCGCGTCGCTGAGCTTGCTGCTGCTCACCATGGCCTCCTTGCCTCCAAATTAGCGAAGAAGGCATCCACGAACCATGGAGCTATTCAAAGCAATGCCATAGCAAGGCGACGAGGCCGGAACCGCAGAGCATTTCTTGCTCCTAAGTGCTGCCGTTCAAGAGGCACGGCCGATAGTGCATGACGCTAATGACCACCGGGGGCATCGCGCGCCTCCCTGACCGCGAAGCGAAGGTTCATGATTGACATTCTTCCGATCACGGGCGTGATCTTCGTCCTAATTGGGGTGGGATACCTGGCGGTGCGTACCGGGACGCTCGCAGCGGGCGACATGGCGGCACTGGGAAAGTTCGTAGTCGGCTTCGCGCTGCCGGCACTGATCTTCCAGGCAGTGACCCAGCGCCCGATGGGCGAGATCGCCGATCCCGGCTATCTCACCGCGATGCTTGGCGGATCGCTCGCGGTCTTCGCGGCCGGTTACGGATTGATGCGCCATCGCGGCCACCCGCCATCGGCCGCTACCTTCCATGCCATGGGCATGTCCTGCGCCAACAGCGGCTTCATCGGCTACCCGGTTCTGCTGATGGCGCTGCCCTCGGTGGCCACCTCGGCGTTGGCGATGAACATGGTGGTCGAGAATCTGGTGATGATTCCGCTGGTGCTGATCATGGCCGAACGGGCCAGTGCAACCGGGCCAAGGGGGCGGCGGCTGGCATGGATGATCGCCGTGCGGCTGGGCCGCAACCCGATCATCCTCGCGCTGGCGCTCGGCCTCGGCGTCTCCGCACTCGGCCTGCCGCTACCGATTCTAGTCGAACGGCCGGTCGAGATCCTCGCCAATGCCAGCGCCGCGCTGTCGTTGGCGGCAATCGGCGGCACGCTCGCGGCGCTGCCGCTGGCAGCAATGAACCGCGCGGTCATCCCGGTGGTGCTTGGCAAGCTGGTGGTGCATCCACTTGCGGTCGGGATTGGATTGGCTGCAATGGCGGCCGCAGGGCTCGGTGTGGCCGACCCCGCGCTTGCCGCGGCGGGGATCGTGATGGCGGCGATGCCGGCGATGGGGATCTACCCCATCCTCGCGCAGCGCTTCGGCCAGGCGCAGAGCGCCGCCGTCGCTATGCTGGCGATGACGCTCGTCTCCTTCGCGACCATCAGCGCCGCGATGTGGCTGGCCCTGCCCTAAGCCGCGCGCGACCGCGCGCCCGGCGACGAAACTCCGACGCGGCTTGCTTCCCTGCCGACGCCCAAGCGTTTAGGGCGTCGCCCAGTCGGGCCATTCAGGCCGCGGGCCGGGGCAACTCCGCGATGCGGCTGCGGAACCGCTCCGCCCCCGTCACGATCTGGTCGAGCACCGCCTCGATCGCCCAGTGCCGCTCGGCGAGATCGTAATTCACCGTCCGGCTGTGCAGGCCTGCGAAGGTCCCAATGCGGACATGGTACACCTTGGCCAGCTTCGGATAGCCGAAGGGCTCGCACATCGCTGCCAGCACCAAGAAGTTGTCGAGCTCGGCCGCGAGAGCGGGATGCGCGGCACCGTGCTCGTAGAGCCAGCGATAGAGATCAGGGTGGAAGTTGTTCATCACCCCCGAGAAGCCCTGTCCGCCAGCCTGCATCACCGGCCAAGCGATCGCCGCGTTGGCGTTGTTGATCGCCAGCGGCGTGCCGCGCGTCAGCGCCAGCCGGCGCCTCACCACTCCAAGGTCGCAGGCCACGTCCTTGAGAAAGTCGAACCGACCGTCCTGGGCGCAGAACTCGAGCTCGTCGTCGCTCAGCAGTCGCCGGTAAGGGGCCGGACACTCGTAGAGGCCATAGCGGGTGTCAGAGGGCAGTGCCGACAGCAGCGCCTCGAGTCGGACCCGCCAGATGCCTGGTTCGTCGCCCTGCGCGGCCAGCCGGTTGGTGACCAGCACCACCGCGTCGACGCCGGTGCCGGCGACCGCTGCAAGCTCCTCGAGCTGCGCATCGTGACCGTCGGAGACGTGGCCCGAGGCCACCACCGGGACCCGGCCCGCAACCTGAGCGACTGTGAAGCGCGCAAGTTCGCGCCGCTCTTCGAGCGTGAGGTGCTGCATCTCGGAGGACTGGCAGACCGCGAACAGGCCCTGCGCGCCGTGATCGAGATACCACTCGATCAGCCGCGCGTAGCCGTCCCAGTCGATGCGGTCGTCATCGGTGAAGGGAGTGATCATGACGGGGAAGATGCCGGAAACGGACATGGGGGAGGACTTTCGCTTGGGGTCAGCCGTCATAGCCCATCAGGCGGGGCAGCCAGAGGGTGATGCCGGGGAACAGGATGAGCAGCAGCAGCGCCACCACGAGTACCGCGAGGAAGGACCAAATCTCGCGAATGATCTCGGCCAACGGAATGCGGGTAACGGCGTTTATGACGAAGAGGAGGATGCCGTAGGGGGGCGTGATCAAGCCAATCATGCAATTGACGATCGCCACCACACCGAAATGCACGAGGTCGATGCCGAGCTCGCGCGCCGAGGGCAGAAACAGCGGGATGATAACCAGAATGATGGTCGAGGCGTCGAGCACGCAGCCCAGGAGCAGGATCAGGATGTTGACCCCGATCAGGAAGGTCAGTGGCGCGACGTCGAGCCCGACCAGCGCCTGCGCGACGCGCCCGGGAATGTTCTCTGAGGCGACGATGTAGTTCAGGATCAAGGCACCGCCGATCACCAGCCCGATCGCCGCCGAGGAGCGGGCCGAGGAGACCAGGATCTCGTAGAAGGCGCGCAGGCTGAGCGAGCGGTAGAACAGCGCCGCAAGGACCAGCGCGTAGAAGGCGGCAACCGCCGCGGCCTCGGTCGGCGTGGTGACGCCGCCATAAATGCCATATAGGAGGATCACCGGCATCATCAGCGCGGGAAAGGCGCGGAAGGTGGTCATCGGCAAGTCGCGCAAAGGCGTGGGCTCTTCAAGCGCGAAGTCGCGGCGTTGCGAGATCCACAGGTTCATCGCCATCAGCACCAGCCCCATCAGCAGACCCGGCAGGATACCCGCAAGGAACAGGAAGCCGATCGAGCTGCCCGAGACCAGCGCGTAGAGCACCATCGGAATCGAGGGTGGGATGATCGGACCGATCGTGGCCGAGGCGGCGGTGATGGCGGCGGCGTAGCCGCGCGAGTAGTGACCGGAGCGGGTCATCATGTCGATGATTACCCGGCCGATCCCGGCGGCGTCGGCCACCGCCGAACCGGACATGCCCGAGAACACCAGCGAGGCGACGACGTTGACATGCCCGAGCCCGCCGCGGAACCGCCCGACCAGCGCCACGCAGAAGCGCAGCAGCCGGTCCGAGATGGTGCCGGCGTTCATGATATTGGCGGCGACGATGAACAAGGGCACCGCGAGCAGGATGAAGCTCTGGTAGAGCCCATCCATCAGCACCTTACCCGGCAGGCCGATGCTCTGGCCGGCGGCGAGCATGTAGGCGAAGGCGCCGACCAGAATTGCGTAGGCGATCGGCAGGCCGATCGCCGCGAGGCCGAATAGCACCGCGAGGCAGGCAAAAAAGGCGAGGCTCACGGCCGGTCCTCCCGGTCGTCAGCATCGCCGATCAGGTCAGGTTCGGGCACGCCGTGCCGGAAAGCGTGCCAGACGCCCCAAGCGTAGCGCGCCGCCACCGCGATCAGGAACAGCATGTAGATCACATAGATGTCGCGCATCCGGATCCAGTCGCCGAACAGGTCGGCCAGCGTCGCGGTCTGCTTGAGCCGCAGGATCGCGAAGCGGTCCCAGGTCGGCCCGACTGAGGCCAGCAGCCCCACGACGACCGACAGCCCAGCGATGATCGCGAAGCCGCGCCGCAGCCCGGGCCCGACGCTCAGCGCCAGGATGTCGAAGCTGACATGGTCACGCTCGCGCACTACGAAGGCGTTGCCCCAGAAGATCAGCCAGACCCAGAGCGCCAGACAGAACTCGAGCGTCCAGCCGTAATGGCGCGCGTCGAGCCAAGGCATCGCCGCGACCAGCCCGTCGAGGCGGGCGCCGTAGCGCACCGCAACCTGCAGGATGAAGGTGGCGAAGATCAGCCCCATCATCAGCGCCGCCACCGCCTCGGCGGCGCGCAGGAGCAAGATGGCGGGTCGGGACATGCGCGGGGCTCCGGGAAAGGGTGCGGGGCGGATCTGGGGCAGCAGCGTCGCCCAGACTGGGTTCACTCGGCCAGCGCGTTGATCTGTTCGAGCACGCCCTCGGGCCAGTCGGCGGCGAAGTCGCTCTCGAGATACTGCGCCTGCACGTGCTCGCGGAACGCCTCGAGATCGGGCTCGTAGAGCTCGAGCCCCTGCTCCTCGAGGAAGCTTACCAGCTCGGCCTCCTTGGCGAGTTGCGCCTCACGCCCGGCGCTGGCGGCATCGGTCGCGGCTTGCTGCAACTGCGCCTGTTGCGTCTCGTCCAGCCCGTCCCAGATCTCCTTGGAAATCGCGATGTAGTTCAGGTCGACCAAGTGCCGGGTCAGCGCGATCTGCTCGGTCACCTCGTAGAACTTGGCATCGACCACGGTGGGCAACGGATTGTCCTGGCCGTCGACCGAGCCGGTCTGCAGCGCGGTGTAGACCTCGGTGAAGGCCATCGGCGTCGGGTTGGCGCCGAGCGCCCGTCCCAGGAACTGCCAAGCGTCGGTGCCAGGCATGCGTAGGTTGACCCCGGAGAGGTCTTCGGGCGTCTGCACATCGCGCTCGGAGCGCGGCATGCGCAGGTTCACGTGCCGCTCGCCGAGATACATCACCGCGAGCAGCTTCACGCCGAGTTCGTCCTCAACCTTCTGCTTGAACGGCTCCATCAGCGGATCGTTGAACACCGCAACTTGGTGATCGGCGTCCTGATGAACGTAGCCTGCGGTGAAGATCGAGAACATGGGGAAGAAGGTGGCGAGTTCCTGTGCCGAGGTGATCGACATGTCGAGATCGCCGGTGGCGATTGCCTCGAGCTCAGAGCCCTGCGCGATCAGCGATGAGTTGTAATGCGGTTCGTAGTTGGCGAAATCGGCCACCGCCGGGCCGAACACCTCGGCCATGGCGATGCTGCGCTGATCCGTCTCCGAGGCGGGGGTGGACAGGCGGAGCGTCACCTTGTCCTGCGCGATGGCCCCTTGCGGAGCGAAGGCCAGCGCCCCGACGAGGGCGATAGCGCTGACGGTGAAACTACGGCGTGCGACGGTCATGGCTTCGGTCTCCTCCCGAACATTGTCTCCCTGTGGCAGGCCGGCCCGGTGGCACCGCCCCGCTTCTGGACATATCACTAACATGTCAGTAATCTGTCAAGCGTGGATCCTCGAGGGATTTCGAATGACGAGCCAATCGCACGCCGCTCCGGGCGGAGCCGCACCGCCCAGCCTGCGCCGCCGCGCGTATGACGAAGTGACGGCCCTGCTCAACGAGGGCCGACTGCGCCCGGGCGAGATCGTGTCGCAGCGCCGGCTGGTCGAGATCACCGGCGCCAGCCTCGGCGCGATCCGCGAGGCGGTGCCGCGGCTGGAGGCCGAGGGGCTGCTGATCACCGTCCCCAAGAAGGGGTTGATGGTGCCCGGGCTCGACGTGCGGTTCGTGCGCGACGCCTACCAGCTGCGCCGGATGATCGAGCGCGCGGCGCTGCCCGACATGCTGGTCCGGCTCGACGACGTGGAACTGACGCAATGGCGCGACTGGCACCACGCGCTGGCGAACGAGATCACGGCCGGCGGCGGCGTCGCGCGGCCAGAGCAGATCGACCGGCTGCAGCGCCAGGACTGGGAAATGCACGCCCGCTTCGTCGCCACCATGGGCAACGCGCTGATCGACGACATCTACCGCGTGACACTGATTAAGATCCGCATGGCAGTGCAGTCGCGGCTGCGCGTGACCGGCGACAACGCGCGCCGGGTCATTGACGAGCATCTCGCGATCCTCGAGCCACTGTCGCGCCGCGAGGCCGCCGCCGCGGCCGCCGCGCTCGACCGCCATATCGACCAGTCGCTGAGCCTCGCCTTGGGCGGCAATCCCTGAGCCGCCCGCTCGCGACCGCAGCCCAGCCTTCAAGCCGCCAGGAGCGCATGATGACGATCACCGCCACCACCCCCCGCCCGGTCGCCGACACCGGTCTCATGCTCACCGCGCTCGGCCTCGGCTCGGCGCCGCTGGGCGGGCTCTATGACGACGTGCCGCGCGCGCAGGCGCTGGCGGTGTTGGAACGCGCCTGGGAGCTTGGCATCCGCTATTTCGACACCGCGCCGATGTACGGCCTGACCCGATCCGAGCACTTGGTCGGGCACGTGCTGCGCGAGAAGGACGAGGAATACGTACTCTCTACCAAGGTCGGCCGACTGATGGCCAACGCTCGCGCCGGCCGGTCGCTGCCGCCCGAGCCGCCCAGGAACCCACTCGATCCCGGCTTCGTCAACGCGCTGCCGTTCCGCGAGATCTTCGACTATTCCTACGACGCGATCATGCGCAGCTATGACGACAGTCAGCAGCGGCTCGGCCTACGCCGGATCGACCTACTATTTGTGCATGATATCGGCACCGTTACCCATGGCGAGGCCCATGCCCGCCACTGGCAAGCGCTGACTGCGGGCGGCGGATTCCAGGCCCTTAGGGAGCTGAAGGCCGCGGGCGACATCAAAGGCTTCGGCCTCGGCGTCAACGAGTGGCAGGTGATCCGCGACGCGCTTGAGGAGACCGATCTCGACTGCTGCATGTTGGCTGGGCGCTACTCGCTGCTCGACCGCGACGCCGAGGCCGGGTTCCTGCCGCTGGCGCGGGCCCGCGGCGTGGCGCTGGTGCTGGGCGGGGTCTACAATTCCGGCATCCTCGCCGCGCCCAGAGACGGTCGACGCAAGTTCAACTACGCCGACGCCCCGGCCGAGATCGTCGCGAAGGTCGAGGCGCTGCGATCGGTCTGCGACGATCACGGCGTGCCGCTCGCCGCTGCGGCGATCCGCTTTCCGATCCGCCACCCGGCCGTCACCTCGGTGGTCATCGGCGCCAAGACGCCGATACAACTGCAGCAGAATGTCGATTGGTTCGACGCTGAACTGCCCGAGGCCCTCTGGGCCGATCTCGACGCCGCCCTGGCCGCCGCCAGTCGCCCCTGAGAAAGGAGACAGACATGCTCAAGCGCATTGACCCGCTACTTACTGGTGAACTGCTCGCGATCCTGCGCGACATGGGTCATGGCGACGAGATTGCGCTGGTCGACGCCAATTTTCCGGCCGCGAGTGTGGCGCGACGGCTGGTGCGCCTGCCCGGCACAGATATCGAGCGCGCCGCCGTGGCGGTGCTGGAGGTGCTGCCGCTCGACGATTTCGTGGCGGCCCCGGCCGCGGCGATGGCCGACCCCAACGGGCGGCCGACGATCCACGACGCCTTCGAGCGCATCCTAGCCACAGCTGAGGGCCGGCCGGTCGCGATGGAGGCGATCGACCGCTTCGCCTTTTACGACCGAACCCGCGCCGCCTTCGCGGTGATCGCCACCGGAGAGACCCGGCTCTACGCCAACCTTGTGCTGAAGAAGGGGGTGGTGCGATCATGACGATCGACGCCCACCAGCATTTCTGGCAGGTGGCGCGCGGCGACTACGGCTGGATGACCCCGGACCAGGCGCCGTTGCTGCGCGATTTCACGCCCGCGGATCTCGCACCTCTGAACCGCGCCGCCGGGATCGACCGCACCATCCTCGTGCAGGCAGCCGAGACCGAAGCAGAAACCGATTTCCTGCTCGGGATCGCGGCGCGCTGCGATTTCGTAGCCGGCGTGGTCGGATGGCTCGACATGACGGCGCCGAGTTTTCCTGAGCGACTGACGCACTACGTCGCGCAGCCGAAATGGGTCGGGCTGCGGCCAATGCTGCAGGATCACGACCCGACACTGATCACCACGCTCGCCTTTCGCGAAGCGCTGGCCGAGGTGGCGCGGCGCGACATTCCCTTCGACATCCTCACCTTTCCGCGGCACCTGCCGATGCTGCTCGAAACGCTGGCCGCGACGCCTCCGCTGCGGGGCATCATCGACCACCTGTCCAAGCCCGACATGACGCGTGACGGTCTCGGCCAGTGGGGCGCCGACATGACCCGACTCGCTGCGCATCCTGGCCTGTACTGCAAGGTCTCTGGCCTAGTGACCGAAGCCGGCCCCGGCTGGAGCGCGGAGCGCATTCGCCCCTGGCTGCGCCACGTGGCAGGGTTGTTCGGACCCCGCCGACTGGTCTTCGGCACCGACTGGCCGGTCTGCACCCTTGCCGCGAGCCATGCCGAGGTGACGCGGCTCGCCCGCGACCTGCTGGGCGAGCTCTATGGGCCAGAGGACATGGCGCGAATTTTCGAGACCAATGCGATCGAGTTCTACAAGCTGAAAGCGGCCTGACGCAGCGCGGCGGGACCATCCGGACGTGCCAGCGGGAATCGCGCCTCTGGTGCACGCTCCCGATCGCCACGCGAATATCGCTACGGGACGCCCTATAAGGGCGCAAGAACGCGCAGTGTCCTGATCGCCCGGAACCGCTTTTGTGGCAGCACATCGACAATCTCGCCTGCCAGCATCACCGCGAAGCCGTCGCAAATTTGGTGGATTGCCGCAGCTCTCCGTCGATTTTGTCGCAGTGCCTGCGAGATCTGGAAATCCTTACCATATAGCAGTATCTGGCATATGTCAGCGCTCCACGCGATATCCCGACGGTGAACCATCGGAGCGGACCGACCGAAGCGAATTTCGGTCTCGCTCTAATAGCGCCTTTGAAGCCAGTTAGCCTTTCCGAACAACCAGCTTGCGCATCAGCGCCATCAGCGTCGCGCGCTCGCCCGGCTCCAATCCATCGAGTATGCTGTCCTGTACGCGAGCTACCAGTGGCTGCAACTGCGCCAGCCAATCGCTCCCTTCCAAGGTTAGTTCGAGCCGAAAAGCGCGTCGGTCGTCGAGATCCGGCACACGCGAGATCGCGCCCTTTTCGACCAACCTCCGGACTACGCCGCCGATTGTGGCGCGGTCATGGGCAATGGCGCGTGCCAGCCCAGCTTGGTCGAGCCCCGGCCGCTCGGCCAGTACTACCATCGCCGCGAACTGGACCGGGGTTATCTCCTGGCCCTCGCGACGCATCGCCTCGTGAAAAACCGCCGTGGCATGCTGCTGCATCAGCCGGATCAGATGGCCGGGCATATTAGGAAGAGCAGAGGGTTCGGTCATAGGACTCTAAATAGTATGTACAGATACTGTATTGACGCTGTACATCTTTGTCTAGTATATAGTATGTATGCATACTACATGGGAGGACGACATGCAGTATCATCAGGAGGGCTTTCGCCCCGGCGATCCCGCCGTCGCCCCCGCATTCGACCATGCCTCGTCGCGCGACCGGGTCGACGTGCTGATCGTCGGCTGCGGCCCAGCTGGGCTGACGCTGGCCGCACAGCTGTCGCGTTTCCCGGACATCACCACTCGGATCGTCGAACGTAAGTCCGGCCCCCTCGAGGCCGGGCAGGCCGACGGCCTCGCCTGCCGCTCGCTCGAGATGTTCGAGGCAATGGGCTTCGCCGAGAAGGTGCTGAAGGAAAGCTATTGGGTCAACGAGGTCGCATTCTGGCGCCCCGGCCCGGACGGTGCCGGGCTGCGGCGCGCGGACCGCATCATGGACGTCGCCGACGACCTGTCGGAAATGCCGCATGTGATCCTCAACCAAGCGCGTGTGCACGACTTCTACCTCGACGAGATGCGCCGAGGGCCACACCGGCTGAAGCCGGATTATGGCCTCGAACTGGTCTCGGTGGCGCGTGACGACGATCCCGACTATCCGGTTCTGGCCCGCTTTTCCCGCGCCGATGATGGCACCGAGGAGATCCGCGCCCGCTACGTGGTCGGTTGCGACGGTGCCCGCTCCACCGTGCGTCGCGAGATGGGTCATGCGCTCAAGGGCGAGGCGGCGCGCCAGCTCTGGGGGGTGATGGACATCCTCGCCGTCACCAATTTTCCGGACATCCGGCTCAAGGCACCGATCCAGTCGGCGGATCATGGCAGCCTGCTGATCATCCCACGCGAGGGCGGGCACCTGGTGCGGTTCTACGTCGAGCTGGATGCGCTGTCCGAGAGCGAACGCGCCGCCGATCGCGGTGTCACCGGCGAGCAGCTGATCGACAAGGCCAAGCTGATCCTTGCACCCTTCACTCTCGACGTGAAGGAGGTCGCCTGGTGGTCGGCCTACGAGATCGGCCAGCGGGTCTGCGACGCCTTCGATGACGTGGGTGAGGAGCGGCGCGGGACCAAGGAGCCGCGCATCTTCATTGCCGGCGACGCCTGCCACACCCACAGCCCCAAGGCCGGCCAGGGGATGAACGTGTCGATGGCTGACGCCTTCAACCTTGGTTGGAAGCTTGCCGCCGTACTGCGGGGCCAGTCCGGCCCCGCCCTGCTCGACACCTATTCCGAGGAACGCCGTGCCAAGGCGCGCGAGTTGATCGAGTTCGATCGCGACATGGCCCGGCTGTTCAGCGAAAAGCCTAAGGGCACCGCCGAGGCGGCGCGCTTCCAGGAGTATTTCCGCAAGCATGGCCGCTACACCGCCGGAGTGGAAACGCGCTACGACCCGTCCATGATCACCGGCGATGCGGTACATCAGGAGCTAGCGCGTGGATTGCCGGTGGGGATGCGTTTTCATTCCGCCCCGGTCATCCGGCTCGCCGATGCGCGGCCCATGCAGTTGGGTCACATGCTCAAGGCTGACGGGCGCTGGCGGTTGGTCGTCTTCGCGCCCGAGGGCGACACCGGCGCGCCGGGCGGCGCCATCGCCGCCCTGTGCGACCGGCTCGGCGCTGGGGACGGCCTGCTGAGCCGCTTCGCTCCCGAGGGCGCCGACCTCGATGCCGTGATCGACCTGCGAGCGGTGTTCCGGGTGCCACATCGCGAGATGGATCTGGGCGCGCTGCCTCCCGGATTGCTGCCCCGCAAAGGGCGATATGGTCTCATAGACTACGAGAAGGCGTTCTGCGCTGACCCGGCGGACGACGTCTACGACCGCCGCGGGATCGACGCAGCATGCGGCGCCCTGATCGTGGTGCGTCCCGATCAATACGTGGCACAAGTGCTGCCGCTGGATGCGGTGGCGCAACTTGAGACCTTCTTTGGAAGCGTTCTCCGGAGGATGTGACCGGATCAGGCGATGCGGAATATCAGCGCCGCCGCTGCCGCGCACAGCCCGACTACGATGCCCCAGAAACTGCTGCCGAGGCCCCAAAGACCCGTGCCCCGCTGCGGTTACAACAAAAGACTGCAGCCCGGCCTGCGGTTCCTCCAGATCGGCCAACATCTCCGACGGCCCACGTCCCATGGGACCGATCAGCGCCAGACCCGCCAGCAGCGCGATCACTTCGCCCGACAGCAGCGGCAGCACTGTGAAGACGCTGCCGCCGAACATGCCGGCCAGGCAGAAGAACGCCCCACAGGCCACCTCCTCGACGAGGATCGGCTGGGCCGGCGCGGCAGAACAGTTCGCGCGCAGCACTACCGGGCCGCCGAGGAACTGCCCGGTGAGCGTGACTACCGCCAACGACGATACCAGACTCGGGGGCTCAAGGGGCTGACTGAGACGATCGAGGTCACCGTCGTTGATTTGTGGCTCGGGGCCGAGGGTTGGGCCTTCGGCGGCTATCCCGGCGCCGACGACGACCGGCTGAACGGCGCGCGTCACCTGCAGGAGATCTACATTCGCGCCGATCCACACTACACCGGTCGCGCCACTGTGACGGTGCTGTGGGACAAGGCCACCGGCACCATGGTCAACAACGAGAGCACCGACATCCTGCGCATGCTGAACTCGGGCTTCGGCGATCTGGCCCGCGGCGAAATCGACCTCTACCCCGCGCCGCTTCGCCTCGATATCGACGCGCTCAACACCGAGATCTACCCGAGCCTCAACAACGGCGTCTACCGCACCGGCTTCGCCACCTCCCAAGAGGCTTACGAGGAAGCGTTCGAGGCCGTCTTCGCCATGCTCGACAAGCTGGAGGCGCGGCTCGCGACAAACGGACCCTTCCTTCTGGGCGAGGCCTTTACCGAGGCCGACATCCGGCTCTTCGTGACGCTGATCCGCTTCGACGCGGCCTATCACGGCCTGTTCAAGTGCAACCTGCGGCGCGTCGCCGACTACCCGGCACTGAGCCGCTTCCTGCGGGACGTGCTGACCATCGAGGGCGTACGCGAAACGGTCGATATCGACCATATCAAGGCGGGCTACTACTCGATCAGCGCGTTGAACCCGAACGGCATCATACCCAGAGGCCCCGACCTGTTGCCGCTGTTGTCTGGTTGAGCGTCGGGCGGGGCGGCTGCCCTGCCCCGCCCCATCTCTCAGACCCCTTCCAGCGCTACGGCGATGCCCTGACCCACGCCGATGCACATGGTCGAGAGCGCCTTCTCGCCCGATTTCAGATCGAGCGCGCCGGTGCCGGTGATCCGGACACCCGACATGCCCAGCGGGTGGCCAAGCGCGATGGCGCCGCCATTGCGGTTCACCCGCGCGTCGTCATCGGCGATGCCGAGATCACGCAGCGTAGCGAGCCCTTGGCTCGCGAAGGCCTCGTTCAGTTCGATCACCGCGAAGTCGTCCGGCGTCAGCCCGAGCCGCGCCATCAGCTTCTTCGAGGCAGGCGCCGGGCCGAAGCCCATGATGCGCGGCGCGACGCCCGCCGTGGCACCGCCGAGGATACGTGCGATCGGGGTCAGCCCATGCTTCTTCGCTGCCTCGGCGGAAGCGATAATGAGCGCCGCCGCACCGTCATTGACGCCCGAGGCGTTGCCCGCCGTCACCGAGCCGCCCTCGCGGAACGGCGCGCGCAGCTTGGCCAGTGCTTCGAGCGAGGTGGCGCGGGGATGCTCGTCGGTGTCGACGATCTTCGCCTCGCCCTTGCGCTGCGGGATCTCCACCGGGGTGATCTCTCGCGCCAGCCGCCCCGAGGCGATGGCCTCAGCGGCCTTGACCTGGCTGCGCAGCGCGAAGGCGTCCTGATCCTCGCGCGAGATGGCGAAATACTCGGCCACGTTCTCGGCCGTCTCGGGCATCGAGTCGACGCCGAATTGCGCCTTCATCAGCTTGTTGACGAAGCGCCAGCCGATGGTGGTGTCGAAAATCTCGGCCGAACGCGAGAAGGCGGTCTCGGCCTTGCCCATCACGAAGGGCGCGCGGGACATGCTCTCGACCCCGCCGGCGACGATCAGCTCCGCCTCGCCGGCACGGACGGCGCGCGCGGCGGTGATCACCGCGTCCATGCCCGAGCCGCAGAGCCGGTTCATCGTGGTGCCCGGCACCTTTACCGGCAGACCGGCGAGCAGCGCCGACATCCGGGCAACGTTGCGGTTGTCCTCGCCCGCCTGGTTGGCGCAGCCATAGATCACCTCGTCGACGGCCTCCCAGTCGACACCCGCGTTGCGCGCCATCAGCGCGCGCAGCGGGATCGCCCCCAGATCGTCGGCGCGCACCCCGGCCAGAGCGCCGCCATAGCGGCCGATGGGGGTGCGAATGTAGTCACAGATATAAGCGTCGGTCATGTCAGAGCTCCGGAACGATAAGGTCGGCCACGGGGCCGTCGAGATTGAGCGTCGCGCCGGTCACGGCCTGTAGATCGCCCAGCGAGATCGCGGCGAGCTTTTCGCGCAGCACAAAGCGGCCCCCCTCGATATCCACCACCGCCAGCGAGGTGTAGACCCGTGTCACGCAGCCCACCCCGGTGAGCGGCAGCGAGCAGCGCTCCACCAGCTTGGGCGCGCCGGTCTTGGTGACATGGTCGGTGATCACCGCGACGCGCTTGGCGCCATGCACCAGATCCATCGCGCCGCCGACTGCGGGCACGCCGTCCTTGCCGACGCTCCAATTCGCGAGATCGCCGTTCTCGGCCACCTCGAAGGCACCGAGGATGGCCACGTCGAGGTGGCCGCCGCGCACCATGGCGAAGCTGTCGGCATGGTGAAAGAAGGCCGCGCCGGGATTGAGCGTGACCGCCTTCTTGCCGGCGTTGATCAGGTCCCAGTCTTCCTGCCCCGGCGCGGGCGCGGGGCCGAAATCGAGGATGCCGTTCTCGGTGTGGTAGATCGCCTTGCGCCCCGCGACCTGGTAGCGCGCCACCATCTCGGGGAAACCGATGCCGAGATTAACGTAAGAGCCGTCCTCGATGTCCTGCGCCGCGCGCCAGGCGATCTGCGCGTTGGACAGCTTGATGTTCGCGATGTCGCTCATGCGTAGACCGCCCCCTCGATGTTGAGGTCCTCTTCCTGGCGCGCATCCGGCACCGCGACCACACGGTCGACAAAGAGCCCCGGGGTCACGACATGTTCGGGATCGATCGCGCCGGGCTCCACGATGCGGGTCGCCTGCACGACCGTGGCGGCGGCAGCCATGCACATCAGCGGGCCGAAGTTGCGGCCGGCCTTGCGATAGACGAGGTTGCCGTGCCGATCGGCGGTCTCGGCCTTGACCAGCGCATAGTCGGCCTTGAGCCAGCGCTCCTGCACGTAGCCGCGCCCGTCGAACTCCGCGGTGGGTTTGCCTGCCGCCAGCTCCGTGCCGAAGGAGGTCGGCGTGTAGAAGGCGGGAATGCCCGCACCGCCCGCGCGGATCCGTTCGGCCAGGGTGCCCTGCGGCACCAGTTCAAGCTCGATCCGGCCGGCGAGATAGGCCGCGGTGAAGGCGCGGGGATCCTTGGACTTCGGAAAGGAGCAGATGATCTTGCGCACCATGCCGGCGTCGATCATCGCGGCGATGCCGATCCGGCCATTGCCGGCGTTGTTATTGATCACCGTCAGATCGCGCGGGCCGCGATCGATCAGTGCGTGGATCAGCTCGATCGGCGCGCCCGAGCCGCCAAAGCCACCGATCATCACGCTCGCCCCGTCGGGGATGTCGGCCACCGCGGCGGCGGGGCAGTCCCATGTCTTATCCATTCCTCGACTCCCTTGAGACGCCGCATCCGCGCGGCCTTGTGGTCTTCCTCCTACGAGGCTGCTGATCCGAGGGACAAGAGAAGTCGTTCGCATCTCGACATTTGTTCGGACTAAGGCCAATCCTGTGCGCATGCCGAACAAGACCCCCGATATCATCGCCTCATTCGCCAAGGGCCTCAGGGTGATTGAGGCATTCGACGCGGCGCATCCGCGGCTCTCGGTGGCCGAGGCGGCGGCGCGCACCGGCCTCGACCGTGCCACTGCACGGCGTTGCCTGCTGACGCTTGTCGCCGGGGGCTACGCCACCCATGACGGCAAGTATTTCACCCTGATGCCACGGGTGCTGCGGCTCGGCATGTCGGCGCTGGCGACGCTGCCCTTGGCGCAATTGGTGCAGCCTTGGCTCGACCAGCTGTCGGAGCGGGTCGGACAATCGGCCTCGGTGGCGATCCGGGACGACACTGAGATCGTCTATCTCGCCCGCGCGGCGCAGCGGCGGGTGATGTCGATCGGGCTGATGCCCGGCTCAAGGCTGCCGGCGCATTGCACTTCGCTCGGTCGGGTGCTGCTGGCGGCCCTCCCTGAGGCCGAGGCCCGCGCCCTGATCGAGCGCAGCGACCTCGCACCGCGAACACCGCTCAGCCTGACCGATCCGGAGGCAATCATGGCGCGGGTGGCGGCGGCACGCGCCGACGGCTACGCGATCATCGACCAGGAGGTCGAGCTGGGCCTGCGCTCGATTGCGGTGCCGCTGATCAATGCGCGCGGGCATACCCTCGCCGCGCTCAATCTCGGCATGGCCGCGACCCAAGAGCGCGCCGAGACGCTGGCCGGGACCTACCTGCCCGAGATGCGTCGGGTGCAGGCGGGTCTAAAGCGCGTTCTCGCTTGAAGGGCCGATTTGCTCGACCGCGTCGCACAGCGCGGCGGCGGCGGCGAGCGCGCGACCTGTCGCCTGCGCCATCTGCGGCAGCACCATCCATTCGAGCTGCCAAGCAGCGCCCGAGCGTTCCTGCTCGTGGACCAGTGCCTGATGCATCGCCGACAGCTGGGTGGCGTTGTAGCGCGCCAGCGTGACCAGCAGCTCGGCCGCGACCGGGTTCTGCTTGTGCGCCATCGCCGAGGAGCCCCCCGCGACTGACAGTGTCACCTCGCGAGGGGTCTGCTGGGCCATCAGGCACAGATCCTGCCCCATCTTGCCCAAGCCCCCCGAGATCAGCGACATCAGCCCCGCGAATTCGGCCACGCCGTCGCGTCGGGCGTGCCACTGCGGCGCAGGCGCCAGCCCAAGCGCCGCCGCCACGCGCTCCGCCACGGCCGCGCCCTGCCCGCTCAGATCGGCACGCGTGCCGACCGGCCCACCGAGTTGCAGTCGCGTCACTTGCGGCGCAATCCGCTCCAGCCGGTCGAGATGGTCATCGAGCGGCCGTGCCCAGGTCTCGATCCGGTCGGCCACCGAGATCGGCAGCGCCGACTGCATCCGCGTCCGCCCCATCAATGCGCGGTCGCCGAAGCGGACGCGCAATGCCTCGAGCGCGGTGCGCAAGATGCCGATCCGGTCGCGCAGCAGCTCGCCGGTGTCGCGCAGCGCGCAGGCCAGCGCGCTGTCGATCACGTCCTGCGAGGTGGCGCCGCGATGCACCGCGCCTGCATCCTCGCCCGCCGCGCGCTTTAGTTGCGCGACCAGCGCCGGGACCGGCAGCCCGTCGCGCGTGGTGCCGCCGTGCAAGGCATTCATGTCGATCCGCGCCGCCTCGATCGCCCGCGCTGCGCGCTCGGCCATCGCCGCATCGGCCAACCCGGTAGCACTTAAGGCGCGGGAATAGGCCGCCTCGAAGGCGATCATCCGCGCCAGATCTGCCTCCGCGCTCCAGATTGCGGCCATCTCGGCATCGCCGAACAACCCCGAGAGCCAGGGGTGGTCGAAGACGCTCATCCGATCCGGCCCAGCATGTCGCGGATCAGCGCCGCGACCTCGTCGGGCCGCTCGATGCAGGGCAGGTGACCGATGCCCTCAAGGCAGCGATATTCCGCCCCCGACACCAGCGCCGCCAGCTCCTCGACCAGCGCAGGCGGCGTCGCGCCATCAACGCTCCCGGCGAGGCAGAGCGTCGGCACGTCGATGCCGCGCGCGGCCTCGGTCAGGTCGGCGTCGCGGATCGCGCGGCAGATGGCGGCGTAGCCCGCGGCCGGGGTCCGGGTGAGCATCATCCGCCAGCCCGCCAGCATCTCGGGGTTTTCGGCGCGGTAGCCGGGCGACAGCCAGCGCTCGAGGATCGGCTCCGAGATCGCGGCGATGCCACCCTGCTCCACCGCCTCGATCCGGGCGTTCCAGGTCGCCGCGTCGCCGATCCGGTGGCCGGTGTTCGACAACATCAGCCCGGCCACCAGATCGGGGCGGTCCGCCGCTAGGGCCTGCGCGATCATGCCGCCGACCGAGACGCCACAAACCAGCGCACCCGAGAGCCCGTGCAAATCCATCAGCCCGGCGAGATCGGCAGCATGACCTGCCATGTCGGTCTCGCCCTCCTCGGACAGCCCGTGGCCGCGCTTGTCCCACAGAAGGACCGGCATCTCGGGATCGAGCCCGGCCACCACCGCCTGCCAAATCCGCAGGTCGGTGCCGAGCGAATTAACGAACACCACCGGTCGCCCGCGCCCCTCGCGGATCACGTGATGCAGCACGGCGCCCCGGGGCGCGGCGAAACGCAGCCCGCTCATGCCACGTCCTCCGGCATCCGCAGTCCGAGAATTTCACGCGCCTGCCGCCATGTCGCGACGGGCCGCTCGTATTTTTCGCAGAGATCGACGGCGCGCTTCACCAGCGCCGCGTTCGAGGGCGCGAGCCGGTTGCGGTCGAGCCGGACGTTGTCCTCGAGGCCGGTGCGGGTATGCCCGCCCTTGGAGATAGCCCATTCGTTGATCGTGAGCTGCGCCGCGCCGATCCCGGCGGCGCACCACTGCGCGTCGGGCGCGAGCCGCTTCAATGTCTCGATGTAGAAGTCGAAGATCGGCTCGTCGACCGGCATGGCGTTCTTCACCCCCATTACGAACTGCACGTAGAGCGGACCCGCGATCCGCCCATCTTGCGCCATGCGGGTGGCCTGCACGATGTGGCTGAGGTCAAAGGCTTCGATCTCGGGCTTGATGCGATACTTCACCATCTCCGACGCCAGCCAGTCGACCAGATCCGGCGGGTTCTCGTAGACCCGCGTCGGGAAGTTGTTCGAGCCCACTGAGAGCGAGGCCATGTCGGGCGCCAGCGACAGCATGCCGCCGCGCGCCTGCCCGGCGCCCGAGCGGCCGCCGGTCGAGAGCTGCACGATCATGCCGGGGCAATGCCTCTCGATCCCCTCCTTCAGCCGGGCAAAGCGCTCGGGGTCCGAGGTCGGCCTGCCCTCGCTGTCGCGCACATGGCAATGCGCGATGGTCGCACCCGCCTCGAAAGCCTCCTGCGTGCTCTCGACTTGCTCGTCGATGCTGATCGGCACCGCCGGATTGTTCTCCTTGGTCGGCAGGGAACCGGTGATCGCGACGCAGATGATGCAGGGATCGGACATGCAAGGCTCCTCAGATGTCGAAGAAGATCGTCTCGTCCTCGCCCTGAAGACGGATGTCGAAGCGATAGGTGCCGTCGCCTTCGGGCTGGGCCATCAGCGTGCCGATCCGGTCGCGGTGCTCAACCCGCGACAGGATCGGGTCGGCGGCGTTGGCCTCCTGCTCGTCGGCGAAATAGATCCGGGTCTGCAGGCCGAGATTGATGCCGCGCGCCACGATCCAGACCGAGATGTGCGGCGCCATGAGCCGCCCGTCGCGGAACGGCACCGGGCCGGGCTTCAGGGTCTCGAAGGCGAACTCGCCGGTCTCCATGTCACCCGCCTGCCGGCCCCAGCCGGTAAAGGCGGGATCGGCGCCGTCCTGCCCGGCATATTTGCCGGCGGCGTCGGCCTGCCAGATCTCGACCATCGCGTCCCTCAACGCCGCGCCGGTGCCGTCATAGACCGTGCCGCGCAAGGTGATCCGTTCGCCCCGGGCGTCGCCCAGGATCATCCGGTGACCGAGGTCTTGCGCGTAAACCCCCTCGATGCCTGCGAAATTCGGCAGCGCGCCGATATGCACATAGGGCCCCGCCGTCTGGCTAGGGCTTTCCTTCAGCCGCTCGATCCGCTGCATCACAGCCCCTCCATGCGGTTCTCGAACAGGGTCTGGCGCCGCCCCCTGAGCACGATGTCGAAGCGATAGACCCGCGCGTCCATCGGGATCGTCGCCGCCATGTCAAGGCGGGCAACGAGGCTCTCGATCCCCTCGCGCGAGGGAATGGTGCCGACGATCGGGCAGTGCCAGATCATCGGGTCGCCGTCGAAATACATCTGGGTAATCAGCCGCTGGCCCCAACTCTGCCCGAACACCGAGAAATGGATATGTGCGGGCCGCCAGTCGTTCGGCCCGTTGGGCCACGGGTAGGGCCCGGGCTGGATGGTGCGGAACTCGTAATTGCCGAATTCGTCGGTGATGCAGCGCCCGCAGCCGCCGAAATCCGGATCCAGCGGGGCAAGATAGCCCTCCTTCTTGTGGCGGTAGCGCCCGCCGGCATTGGCCTGCCAGACCTCGACCAGCGAATGTGGCACGCCGCGTCCGTCCTCGTCGAGAACGCGCCCCTGCACCACGATCCGCGGCCCGATCGCGCCCTCGGGCGACTTGGCATAGTTGTGGATCAGGTCGGCATCGAGCGACCCGAGCAGGTCGCGGGTGAATACCGGACCGGTCTCCTCGCTCACCGTCGTCGGGAATGAGATCGGCGCGCGCGAAGGCGAGCGCGCCACCGAGGTCTTGTAGGCCGGGGTCAGCGCCGCCGGGTGCCAGGCGCGGTCGCGGGCATAGAGACCGCCGCCGGGGGCGACATGGCCGCCCGGCGTCTGGGTCACGGCCTGTTTCTGCTGAAACGCGCTCATGCCGCCTCCATCTCATCGAAGGTCTTCTTTGCGATGGCGATCGCGTGGTTGGCGCGCGGCACGCCCGCATAGATGGCGACATGCAAGAGCGCCTCGAGCACGTCCTCGCGGCTCGCGCCGGTATTGGCGGTGGCGCGGACATGCAGCGCCAACTCGTGGTCATTGCCCAAGCCCGCCAGCAGCGCGATGGTCAGCATCGAGCGTTCGCGGTCGCTGATCGTATCGCGGCTCCAGACATGGCCCCAGGCCGCGTCGGTGATCATCGCCTGGAACGGCGCGTCGAAATCGGTCTTGGCCGCCTCAGCGCGGTCGACATGTGCGTCGCCCAGCACCCGACGGCGCGTTGCCATTCCGGTTTCTCTTATATCGCTCATCATCCGTCCCCCGTGTTCAGTATGGCAGCCCGACATAATTCTCGGCCATCGCCTTCTGTGCGGCCTCGTTGGTCCGTAGGAAGTCGATCTCGGCCGCCTGCATCCGCAGATCGAAGGCGCTCTGGTCCGGGTAGCGGTGCAGGAGCGACGAGAACCACCAAGAAAACCGCTCGGCCTTCCAGACCCGCGCCAGCGCGCGTTCGGAATAGCGGTCGATCCCCTCCGGATCGCCCTCCTCGTAGACCTGCCGCAACCCGTTATAGAGGTAGTGCACGTCCGAGGCGGCGGTGTTGAGCCCCTTGGCCCCGGTCGGCGGCACGATATGCGCCGCGTCTCCGCACAGGAACAGCCGGCCCCAGCGCATCGGCTCGGTGACGAAGCTGCGCAAAGGCGCGATCGACTTCTCGATCGACGGGCCGGTCACCAGGCGCCCGGCCACCTCGCCCGGCAGCCGCCGCTTCAGCTCCTGCCAGAAGGCGGCATCGGTCCAGTCGGAGGGCGAATCCGACAGCGCGCACTGGATGTAGTAGCGGCTCAGATTGGCGTTCCTCATCGAGCACAGCGCGAAGCCGCGCGCCGAGTTGGCGTAGATCAACTCGTCGTCGACGGGCGGCGTTTCGCTCAGGATGCCGAGCCAGCCGAAGGGATAGGTCTTCTCGTATTCGCGCCGTACCGAGAGCGGGATGGTCTGGCGACTGACGCCGTGGAACCCGTCGCAGCCCGCGACATAGTCGCAGTCGATCCGGTGCTCGGTGCCACCGCGATGAAAGGTGACATGCGGTGCGTCGGTGTCAGCGTCGTGGATCTCGACCCCCTCGACCTCGAACTCGATCTTCCCCCCGGCCTTCTCGAGGGCGTCGTAGAGATCGCGTGTCACCTCGGTCTGGCCATAGACCATCACCGAGTGGCCGGTGAGTTTCCTAAAATCGACGTGGAACATGCCGCCTTCATGGGCGATCAGCGTGCCGTCATGGGCAAAGCCCTCGCGCTCCATCCGCCCGGCGATCCCGGCCTCGCGCATCAGGTCGAGCAGGCCGCGCTCCAACACGCCGGCACGAATCCGGGACAGGACGTAGTCGCGGGTCTTGCGCTCGAGCACGACGTTGTCGATGCCGCGCAGACGTAAAAGCTGCGACAGCAAGAGCGCCGACGGCCCGCCGCCGATGATAGCCACTTGGGTGCGCATCCGATCCTCCTCCCTCTCTTGCCGAAAGGCTAGACCCACGGTTATCACAAGTAAAATGACGTTTTCGCCCTTTTGATTGCAAGGATCGGCAAGCAATGGATCGCAGGCTCAAGTTCCGGCAGGTCGAAGTTTTCGTGGAGATCATACGGCGTGGCAGCCTGAAATCGGCGGCCGAGCATCTGAACCTGACCCAGCCCGCGATCTCCAAGACACTGCGCGAGCTGGAGACGCATCTGGGCGCGCCGCTTCTGGTGCGCGACCGGGGCGGGGTGGCGCTGACCCGCGAGGGGGCGGTGTTCCTGCAATTTGCGCAGATGAGCATCGCGGCACTGAGCCAAGGGCTCGACAGTCTGGAGGCGGCGCGCAGCGGCGCGGCGGCGCGGCTGGCCGTGGGCGCGTTGCCCTCGGTGGCCGCGAAGCTGTTGCCGGAGGCGGTGCGCATCCATGCCGAGCGCGCGCCCGGTGCGCTCCTGCATTTGGAGGACGGGCCACATGGCTATCTCACGAGCCGCCTGCGCGACGGCGCGCTCGACATGGTGGTCGGGCGGCTGGGCGCGGCCGAGACGATGACTGGCCTCAGCTTCACCCAGCTCTATTCCGAGCACGTTCTGGCGGTGGTTGCCCCCGATCACCCGCTGACGGGCACTGGAGATATGGGCCGGATCGGTGAGTTTCCGGTAGTTTACCCGTCCGAAAAATCAGCAATCCGGCCGCTGGTGGATCGGGCGATGATCGCGATGGGCGCGGGCGTGCCACCACAGCGGATCGAGAGCGTCTCGGGCGCCTTCGGCCGCAACATGGCGATGGGCGAGGCGCGGGCGGTGTGGTTCATCAGCCACGGGGTGGCAGGCCGAGATCTTGAAGCCGGGCGGCTGGTGGCCCTGCCGCTCGACCTCGCGGCCACCGCCGGACCGGTGGGCATCATGATGCGCGCCGAGGAGGAGCCGATGCCAGCGCAGCGGCTGCTGCGCCAGTCGCTCGTCGACGCGGTGGCGGCGCTCAGGCTGAACTAGCCCAGCCACCGCACCAGCCCCAGTGTGATCACCGGAAAGCCGATCAGCGCCGCGATCCGGATCACGTCCGAGATCAGGAAGGGCAACACGCCTCGGAAGCTCTCGATCATCGGCACCTCGCGCGCCATGCCATTGATGACGAAGACGTTCATTCCAACCGGCGGCGTGATCAGCCCGACCTCGACCACCACGACCGCAACGATGCCGAACCAGATCAGCGTCTCCTCGCGCGACATGCCAAAATCGAGCCCGGCGACGATCGGGTAGAAGATCGGGATGGTCAGCAGCAGCATCGACATCGAATCCATCACGCAGCCCAGCACGAGATAGAGCGCGAGGATCGCCAGCAGCACCAGCATCGGCGACAGGCCGGCCTCGCCGATCGCATTGGCAATCATCAAGGGCGTGCGGGTCTGCATCAGGAAAGCGTTGAAGGTCTCGGCGCCCAAGAGAATCAGGAAGATCATCGCCGTGGTTCCGGCGGTGCCGCGCAGGCAGGCCATCAGCCCGTCGAGCCGCATGCCGCCGTGGAAGATCGCTAGCAGCCCGGTGCCGAAGGCGCCGATGGCAGCGGCCTCGGTGGGTGTGAACCAGCCGCGATACATGCCGACCACCACCAGTGCGAAGATGGCGATGATGGTCCAGGTTTCGCGCAGCGCGGCGAGCTTCTCCGACCACGAGGCGCGCGGGCCCGCCGGGCCGTCATCTGGGTTGCGGCGGACGAACACCGCTACCGCGGCCATGTAGCCCAATGCTGCTAGCAGCCCCGGCACCATCGCCGCGACGAACATCTTGGCGATGCTCTGCTCGGCCATGAGCGCGTAGAGCACCAGGATCACCGAGGGCGGGATCAGGATGCCCAGCGTGCCGCCGGCAGCCAGCGATCCGGTCGAGAGCGCGCCAGAATAGTTGTGCCGCTTCATTTCCGGCAGCGCCACCTGCGCCATGGTGGCCGCCGTCGCCAGCGAGCTGCCGCAGATTGCGCCGAAGGCGGCGCAGCCGCCGATCGAGGCCATCGCCAGCCCGCCCTTGCGGTGGCCAAGAAAGGCGGCGGCGGTGCGGAACAGCGCTCGGCTCATCCCGGCGCGGGTCGCGAACTCGCCCATCAGCACGAAGAGCGGGATCACCGACAGCGAATAGGTCGAGAACTGGTGGAAGGTCGATGTCTTGAGAAACGCCAAGAGTGGCAGCGTGCCGGTATGCAACCCGTAGCCCGCGATGCCCACCGCCAGCATCGCCACCCCGATTGGCACCCGGATCGCCATCAGCGTGAGCAACGCGGCGAAACCCGCCATCCCGGCGGCGATCCCGGTCACGTGCGCATCCCCCGCAGATGGGCGATCAGCGTCGCAGCGCAGGTCGCCACCAAGAGGGTCATCGCAGGCAGCACTATGAAGAAGCTCCACCAGACTGGCAGCCGCAGCACCATGGTCTGCTCGTCATATTCGTGCATCTCGATCCCCCCGAGGGTCAGCCGCCACAAGAGCAGCGCGGCGATCAACAGCCAGATCAGGTCGCCCAACGCGTCGAGCGCGCGGGTGGCGCGCGGCCCGACACCTTGGGTGAAGAAGTCGACCACGACGTTGCCTCCCGTCGCCTGGCACCAGGGCAGGAAGCAGAAGATCGCGATCGCTGAGCCGAGTTCGACGAGCTCGTAATCGCCGGGGATCGGACGGCCCAGTAGGCCTCGCAGCGTCACGCTGGCCACGGTGACCAGCATGATCGCCACCAGAGCCGCGCCGCCGATCCCGGCAAAGACCCGCACCAGCCGCATCAGCCATCCGGGGAGCGCGGCGCGCTCCCCTTCCATGGTGGTGTCGCTCAGGGCCATGACGCGCCCCTTATTCGCCGCGCTGCGCGTCGATCGCCGCGCGCGCCGCCTCGAGGATCTCGGCGCCGTTCGGCGTCGCGTCGACCCAAGCGTCAATCACCGGCTGGGTCGCTGACTTCCAGGCCTCGAGATCGGCCTCGGGGATCACCACGGCCTCGCCGCCCGCCGCCAGCGCCTTCTCGCGCTCCTCAGCCTCGGCGGCGTCCAGCACCTCACCCGCCAGCGGCGCAAGATTAGCGCCGGAATTGGCGTCGATGACGGCCTTGAGGTCGTCAGGCAGCCCCTCATAGACGCGCTTGTTCATCACCAGCGCCATCACCGAGGTCGATAGACCGCCATTCTCCTCGCCGATCTCGGTATGGTACTTGGCCATGTCCTCGATCCGGAGCGAGCCGAACACCTCCCACGGGATCACCGCGCCGTCGATGACGCCGGTGGTCAGCGCTTGCGCCACCTCGGGCACCGGCATGCCGACGGCGGTGGCGCCGAGCGCCTCGAGCCCCTCGGTCATGGTCCGTGACGGCGCGCGGACCTTCTTGCCTGCCAGCGCCTCGAGGCTCTCGACCGGCTCGCCGCGCATGTGGAATTTGTAGGCCGCGGGGGCGTGCAGCAGCAGCGGATGCACGTCGTCCAGCTCGTCGGAGAGATACGCCTCTTGGAAGTCCTGCAGCGCCATCGTAGTCTCGGTGGCCGAGCCTGCGACGAAGGGGAGCTCGAACACCTCCGAGACCGGGAACCGGCCCGGCGTGTAGCCCAGCAGCGTCCAGGAAATGTCGACGATGCCGTCGCGGGCCTGGTCGAAGAGCTGCGGCGGCTTGCCGCCCAGTTGCATCGAAGGGTAGAGTTGCACCTCGATCCGGCCCTCGGACTGCTCCTCGACCCGCTCTTTCCAGACCTCGAAAACCCCGGCATGAATCGGCGCCTCGGCCGACAGGAAATGGTGCAGCCTGAGTGTCACTTCTTGCGCCGTGGCCGGACCGGAAATCGCGATCGCCACCAGGGCGGTACAAAGCTTCGTCTTCATGTCTTCTCCTCCACGTGACGACGCGCGCTGCGGCGCGCACGCCTCTCCCGCGTCGAGGATGGCATGACCAAACCGATCAATAAAATGACTTTTCGTGCCCGTTACTTTCCCGAAGCGGAATGAGACACGCCTCTCTCTTAGCCGCGCGGCATCCCCTTGGGCCGCACCAATCGCTTCTGGGCGGCGATGCGGAATGGGGCATTCGGAGCGCCATAGCCCGCATAGCCGGCGCGCCGTTCGACGATCTCGAAGAACAGCCCGCCGGGGCTGGGTCGAGAATAGAGCTGGAAGAACTCGCCGTTTGCGTCGCGGTCATACATCACCTGCGAGGCGCGCAACGCGTCGAGCAGGCCCGGCTCGAGGTCGAAGCGCGCGGCGAGGTCGTCGTAGTAGTTCGACGGGATCGGCAGCGGCTCGAAGCCGCGCGCCGCCAGCGCGCGCGCAGTGGCCAGAATGTCGTCGCAGGCGAAGGCTAGGTGCTGGATCGCCGAGTTGAAGCTGTCGGCGAGGAAACGCCCGGCGAAGGTGCGGTGGGTCTCGGCGCCGTTCAGCGTCAACCGCAGCGCGCCGTCCGGGGCCTCGATCGCCTGGCTGCGGACCAGCCCATCGGGGTCGGCGACGTCGACCATCGGCGATTTGCCCAGATCGAAGATTGAGGTATAAAACAGCGCCCAGCTCAGCATCTCGTCATAGGCCATGGTCTCGCCCAGATGGTCGATCCGGGTCAGCCCCGCGCCCTGCGCCGCGCCGCTCTCCTCCTCGGCCTCGAACTCGCGCTCCCAGACCCCGGCCAGATCGGCGCTGTGGTCGATGAAATGCATCACCGATCCGCCGACGCCACGAATGGCCGGGATGTCGGTCTCGCCCGGCCCCACCGGCTGGTGGAACGGGTTGGCGCCGAGCGCCTGCGCCCGCGCCATCGTCGCGGCCGCGTCCTCGACGCCAATGCCGATGTCGCAGATGCCGGTACCATGGGTGACGTATGCGCTGTGGGCAAAGCCGTGGGTCTCAGTGTTGACCACCACCCGGATCGCGCCCTGCTGCCATAGCTCGACCGACTTGCTGCGGTGCCGCCCGGTGCGCGCGAAGCCCAGCGTGGCGAGCTGCGCGGCAAGCGCCTCGCGCTCCTGCGCGCCGGTGGCGAACTCGACGAACTCGACCCCGGTGGCGGCGATCCGGTCGGGCATCTCGGGCAGGCCTGCATCGACCCCCGGCTCCTCGCGGCGCACCCGGTCCATCAGATGCACCAAAGAGCGGTAGCCATCCCGGGCCACGGTCTCGGGTTGGCCGCCGCGGAACTGGTCATTGAACACCTCGAGGCTGACCGAGCCGCGATAACCGGTGGCCATAACCGCGCGCATGAAGGCCGTCACGTCGAAATCGCCCTCGCCGGGCATGTTGCGGAAGTGGCGCGACCAGTAGAGCAGGTCCATCTCGATCAGCGGCGCATCGGCGAGTTGCACGAAGAAGATCCGGTCGCCCGGAACACGGCGGATCGTCTCGGGGTCGAGCTTGCGGCTCAGCGTGTGGAAGCTGTCGAGGATCAACCCGACATTGGGATGGTCGGCGCGACGCACCACCTCCCAAGCATCGCGATGATCGTTGACGTGCCGCCCCCAGGCCAGCGCCTCGTAGCCCACGCGCAGCCCGCGCCTGGCCGCCCGCTCGCCCAGTTCGCAGAAATCGTCCGCAGCGCGGTCTATGCCGCCTATGGCATCCTGGGCGACCGAAGAGCAGACCAGCACCAGGTCGGTGCCCAGCTCCTGCATCAGGTCGAACTTGCGCTCGGCCCGGTCGAATGCCTTGGTCCGGCGGGCGCCGGTCAAGCCCTCGAAATCGCGGAACGGCTGGAAGATCTCGATCTCCAAACCGTGGTCGCGGATCATCGCGCCGATCTCGGCTGGCGATCCCGCCTCGGCAATGAAGTCCTGCTCAAAGATTTCGATCCCGTCGAAGCCGGCGCTCGCGATCGCCTCCAGCTTTTCGCGCAGGGTGCCGGGGACGGAAACGGTGGCGATGGAACGGCGCATGGTCAGTCCTCCCTGAGACGGGCGCGCAGCACGGCCTCGTCGAGGCCTTGCCCGGTGAACAGCTGCGAGGCGTGGACGCCCTGGTAGAAATACAGCTCCCAGCCCGAGATCACCTGCAGGCCCTGCGCCGCCGCATCGGTGAGGAACTGCGTGTCCTCGGGGGTGTAGACCGCGTCGAAGGCCCAGGCGCCGCCCGCCATCGCGGCGCGCGGCAGCGGCGAGCCGGGATAGCCCTCCATGCCCAACGGCGTGCAGTTGATGAGACCGTCCGCGCCCCTTCCCGCGGCTTCAGCGTCATCCGCCACCTCGACTGTCATCGCCGGCGCAGCTTCACGCAACTCGACGGCCAGCGCCTCGGCCTTGGCCCGGTCGCGATCCACCAGCCGCAGCGTAGTCGCGCCCAGTCCGGCGAGGCCAAAGGCTACGGCCCTGCCGACGCCGCCGGTACCGATCATCAGCACCGTGCCCGGCGCGGCCTCGCCGCGCACCCGCTCGTAGGCGGCCTTGAAGCCGGTGAAATCGGTGTTTTGTCCCTTGGGACCCTCGGGTTCGAACAGCACAGTGTTGACAGCGCCGATGGCGCGCACCAGCGGATCGTCGACCGTCACCTTGCGCGCCGCCACCTCCTTGTAGGGATAAGTGACGTTGATGCCGCGCCGGGTGGCGGCGCAGTCCGCGAATACCGCATCGAAGCTCTGCCCAAGATCGGCGGGGATCAGGCGGTCATAGACGGTCGGGATGTAGAGCATCTCGCCGGCGATGCGGTGCAGCAGCGGTGAGCGCGAGGCGCGGATGTTGTCACCGATCAACCCAAGACGGAGCGTGTCGCCTGGCATGGTATGGTCCCTTGGCATGTCAGACCCCGTCCCCCCGGGCGCGCGCGGTGCCGAAACGAGCGCGCAAGCCGGTCCAGAGCGGGGTCTGGCTGATGAAGATGAAGACGACGGCGCCGAACAGCACCAGCGACAGCGGGCTGGTGAGGATGCTCAAGAACAGCCTTCCCAGATCCTCCTGCTCGGAGATGATCGCCCGGCGCCAGTTCTCGTCGATCAGCCGGCTCAGGATCACGCCGAGAATGACGGGGCCGACCTGGTAGCCGTAGGTCTTGAGCAGGTAGCCGAAGGCGCCGAACAGCAGCATCCAGTAGACGTCGGTGATCGAGTTGTTCACGGCATAGGCGCCGACGATCGACAGCAGCAGGATCAGCGGGATCAGCACCGCGCGCGGCATCTCGACGATCTTGGTGAACAACCGGATGCCGGTCAGTCCGAAGATCAGCATGAAGATGTTGGCCAGCACCAGCGCCCCGGTGATGAACCAGAACATCTGCGGCTGCTCGATCATCAGCATGGGGCCGGGGTTTAGGCCGTGGATGAACATCGCGCCGATGATGATCGCGGTCACCGCGTCGCCCGGGATGCCCAGCGTCAGCATCGGGATGAATGCACCGCCGACAGCGGCGTTGTTGGCGGTCTCCGGCGCGACCAAACCTTCCTGCGCGCCCTCGCCGAAAGGCACCTCGGGGTGCCTGGTGATCCGCTTGGCGTGGTCGTAGGCCATCAGCGCCGCGATGTCGCCGCCGGTGCCCGGCAGCGCGCCGATGATCACCCCGATCGACGAGGTCTGCATCGACAGCGGCAGGTATTTACCCACCGCCCGCCAGGACGGCACGATCCGGCCGATGGTCTGCTTCACCGCGGCCTTGTCGATGTAATGCAGCTGCGTGAGCGCCTCCGAGACGCCGAACAGCCCGATCATCACCGCGATGAAGGAAATCCCGCCCCAAAGCTCAACCATGCCGAAGGTGAAGCGCTCTTCGGCGGTGAGCGGGTCGAGGCCGACCGCACCGATCAGGAGCCCGAGCGCGCCCGCAAACACCCCTTTGAGCAGGCTCTCACCCGAGAGCGAGCCGACCAATAGGATGCCGAGGATCGCCAAGAGCATGTAATCGCGCGGCTGGAAGGTCAGCGCGAATTCGGAGACGAAGGGCGCGGCCACCGCCAGCACGCCGATGCCGATGAAGCCGCCGACGAAGGACATGACGGTCGACAGCCCGATCGCCTCACCGGCCTGCCCCTTCTGCGCCAGCGGGTAGCCGTCGAGCGCGGTGGCGATCGCCGAGGGCGCGCCGGGGATGTTCAGCAGGATCGCGGTGCGCGAGCCGCCATAAACCCCGCCCATGTAGATGCCGACCATCAGGCACAGCGCCGGGTAGACGTCCCAGGCGAAGGTGAAGGATATCAGGATCGACACCGCCATGGTCACTGACAGGCCGGGGATGGCGCCCACATAGATGCCTGCGAAGGTGCCAAGTGCGACCAGCCCGAGAAGCTTGAGGTCAAGCCAGGAGATCAGGAAGAATTGCAGCGCTTCGGTCATTGCGCATCACCCCCGGAGAACAGGTCGCCGAGCCAGGCCAGGATCTCGCCCTCGGGCACGATCCCCGACGGCATCAACACGGTGAACACCAGCCGGAAGATCACATAGACCAAGGCCAGCGAGGCCAGCGAGACGCCGAAGGACCACAGCAGGCCCCGGCGGCGCAGCGCAAAGATCGACACGGTCAGGAACAGGAGCGATGTCGGCAGGAACCCCAGCGGCTTCAGCAGCAGCGCATAGCCCAGCATCATCGCGAACATCGCCAGGATCACCGGCGGGGCCACGTCCGTGAAGAACCGCAGCGCCATGCGCTCGCGCAGCCGCAGCGTCTTGATCAGGATCGCCACCGAGGTCACCAGCATCGCGAAGGCCGCGGCCATCGGGAACGCCCCGGGCGAGGACAACGCCTCGAAGCCCGAGATCAGGATCGCCTGCCACAGCAGGAAACCGCTCAACCCGACGAGCACCACCGCGAAGGCGGTCTCGCCGGGCATCTTCTTGGATGGATCGTGCATGAATCGCCTCCCTGGCGGGGCATGGACGCGGGAAAGGGAATGTACGGGCCGGGACAGCCCTGAAAGGGGGCGGGCCGCGCGCGGCGGCCCGCCGGTCCGCGTCACTCGGGACGCGGGATGTCGAATTCCTCGGGCGAGGCCTTGGCGATGCCGGCGTCGTAGACCAGCCAGCTGGTCACGGACTGCCACTTGTCGAGAAATTCCTGCGCCTCGTCGCCGGAGATGTTCATTACCTCGAAGCCGCGATCATTCATCAGCTGCTGGAAATCGGCGTTCTCGACACCGGCGGCATAGGCCTCGGTGAGCTTTGCGACCACCTCGTCGGGGGTGCCTTCTTTGACAAAGACGCCGAAGAACGGGCCCCAAGGCAGGTAGGTCTCGAAGCCCGGATAGGCCTCGGTGATCGGGGCGACGTCGGGCAGCGCCTCGTTGGCCTCGACATCAATGATCGCCAGCGGCTTGATCCGGCCGGCCTTGATCGCCTCGATCGAGGCGCCGAGCACGGCGGGCATCACGTCGATCGCGCCGCCCTGCAGCGCGGTCAGCGCCGGGCCGTCGCCGTCATAGGGCACCGCCGTCACCGGCAGCTCGATCTGGCTCTGCAGCATCGCGGTGATCACCGAGGGCAGGCCGCCCGGCCCGGTGGAGCCGAACTTCACCTCGTTCGGGTTCTCCTGCACATAGGCGACCATCTCCTCGAGCGTGTCGAAGGGCGCATCGTTGTTGGCCACGAGGATCGGCACGCCGCGGGCCAGCACGTTGACCGGCACAAAGCTCGAATAGTCGATGTCGCCCAGGCCCATCACCTTGTAGAGCAGCGGGTTCTCGGCACCCATCAGCAGCGTGTAGCCGTCGGCGTCCTGGGCAGAGGCGAACTTGACCGCGATGGCGCCAACGCCGCCGGTCATGTTCTGCATCACCACCTTGCCGCCAAGCACCTCCTCGGCATGGGGAGTGACCGCACGCATCACCGTGTCGGTCGAGCCGCCGGCGCCCCATTGGATAATGCCCTGGATCTCCTTCTCCGGGTATTCGGCCAGCGCCGGAGCGGTGGTGATGGCAAGCGCGGCCAGCGCGCCCGTGAACAGCGTCTTCATATCATCCTCCCAAGGATCGGTTATGTGCCGGGCGCTCCCATGCCCGCACGACAAGGAGCATCATGGCTTCGACGCTGCCATAACGTCAAATGCCGAGATGAGCCACTCGTTAACTTTATGTTAATTCCTTGGGCTGGCCCAATCCTGCCGCGACACAGCGCGGGTCAGTTCGGTGCGCAGGTCGGCGATCGCCTGCTCGGCGAAACTCGACAGCACCCGACCCTTCTTTCGGCAGGCATAGGCGGTGATCGAACTGTCCTCCTGGAGCGCGATCCGCACCAGCCCGGGCATGTAGACCTCGGCCACCGAGAATTCGTCGATCAACGCCACGCCGAGCCCGTGGCGCACGAGGCTGACCACTGTTTGCGCGAAACGGCCGCGCATCGACTGAGGGGGATCCAGCCCCGCCGCCTTGAAAGGGGCGAGCAGGATCGCGCCGTAGGGATCGGCCGGATCGACCCCGATCAGCGGCTCGCGCGCGAGGTCGTGGACCGAGACTGACTTGCGCGCGGCCAGCGGGTGCTCGTCAGGCACCACCGCCACCAGCCGCCCCGTCGCCACCGGTTCGCTCTCGATGGCGGGGTTCTCGACAGGATAGCTCATCATCACGAACTCGCCCCGCTCGAGAAGCAGGTAGTCGAGCGTCTCCTCGATTTTGAGGATGTTGAGATCGATGTAGAGATCGGGCCAGCGCCGCCTGAGCCGCCGGATCGCCCGCGCGGCTATGAACTGGGCGATCGAGGGGGCCGAGGCGAAGGCCAGCCGCGCGTCCTCGCCGCGCTGGAGCGAGGCGATCGCATAGGTCAGGTTCTCGACATTGTGGTAGACCCGACCAATCTGCTCGAAGATCGGCCCGGCCTCGACCGATGGCACGAACAGCCCGCCCTTGCGCTCGAACAGGCGCAGCCCGAGCGACTCCTCGGTGTGCTTGACCAGCCGGCTGATGCCGGGCGCCGAGACACCCAGCAGCGTGGCCGCGCCGTTGATGGTGCCGGTCATCATCACGGCACGCACCACCTCGACCTGACGCAGGGTCATGTCCCGCATGTCGTACTCCTCCCCGTCCGCCGCACAGGGTTAGACAACACGGCGGGCGGGGCAATTGCGAAATTCGGCCGCCTTTAGGCCGTCCGGGCCGCCCCGTGCCGCACGGCGGCGAAGTCGAACAGCCCGTATCCTATCACGACCAGGAAGGCTGCGGCCGGCACCACATAGGAGAAGGTCGCGCCGGCGACATCGATCACCGCGCCTTGCACCAGCGGCAGCAACGCGCCGCCCAGGATCGCCATCACCAGCCCGGCCGAACCGAACTTGGTATCCTCGCCCAGCCCCTCGAGGGCGATGCCGTAGATGGTCGGGAACATCAGCGACAGGCAGGCCGAGATCATCACCACGGCCCACAGGCCCGACAGGCCCGGCACCACCGCGGCATAGAGCGCAAGCCCTGCCCCCGTCAGCGCCAAGCCGGCCAGCAGCAGCGCAGGCCGGACGAAACCCATCACCCAGACCATCGCGAAGCGCGAGACAAGGAACACCAGCAGGCTGGCTTGCAGATACCAGCCGGCCCCGGCCTCGTCGGTGCCGATCGCCGCCATCGCGTATTGCAGGGTGAAGGTCCAGACGCAGGTCTGGGCGGCGACGTTGAAGAACTGCGCCACCACGCCGAAGCTGTAATGGCGGTTTTTCAGAAGCCGCTTCAGCGTTGCTCGGAAATGCAGCTCATGTCCGGCCTCGAGTTCGCGCTCGCTCGGCGTGGGCATGCGGCTGAGCGCGATCGCAATCCAGATCGCGACCAGCACCACGGCAAATCCGACATAGGGGACCATCACCGCCTGCAACTCCTCGGCGCGCAGCGCCCGCAGCGCGTCCGCTCCCATCGCGGCGCGCGCGTCTGCATCGGCAGTGTTCAGGTTGGGCAGGATCAGCGCCGCCGAGAGAAACACGCCAATATTGGTGCCGACCGGGTTGAAAGCTTGGGCGAGGTTGAGCCGGCGCGTGGCGTTGCCCTCCGGTCCCATGGCGATGACGAAGGGGTTGGCCGACGTCTCCAAGATCGACAGCCCGCCCGCCAGCAGGAACAGCGCCACCAAAAAGAAGCCATAGGTCATGGCGATGCTGGCCGGATAGAACAGGAAGGCGCCTGCGATGGCGCAGCCCAGCCCGACCAGGATGCCGGTCTTGTAGGAGTAACGTCGATTTATGAAGGCCGCTGGCAAGGCGAGGCAGAAATAGGCTCCGTAATAGGCGAACTGCACCAGCGAGGACTGCAACGCGCTCATCGAGAAGATCTTGGAAAAGACCTGCACAAGTGGGTCGGTCATGTTGGCCGCGATGCCCCAGGCGGCAAAACAGGTGACGATGAGCATGAAGGGCAGCTTCATGCCGGCATGCAGAAATCGTGTCGGCTGGTTCATGTGTTCTCCCTCTCGAGCCTCCGGGCACCGCGGCGATACGTGGGGCCGCGGTTGCGCGGCGCCTTTTGGAAGCGTCCGCCGGGACATGCCAGTGCCGAAGGGCCCGAGTCGTCGGTTGCGGGCATAATATTTCTCGTGAAGTGATGAATTAAGGATCATGTCCCGCGCCACGGTGGCAGGGGGCCTCCCCGAGGACGGTTCACAACTGCCGAAATCGCAATGCGCGTCTCTCTGATTCGCAACCGGCACCTGGTCGTGAAAATGGCAGGGCAGTCGCATGTGGGTGGGAAAGACCAAACAACCGACATGCCGCGCGCCAGTGAACGCAATCCAAACAGGCTTGACCAAACGGAATCCGCCCTGCTATGACACCGATGTCATGACACCGATGTCATATGGCTCTGAACGGTGCGGTACGTGCGAGGAACGCAGTGGCTACGATCTACGACGTTGCAAAGCAGGCTGGCGTGTCGCCCAAGACGGTCTCGCGGGTGATCAACCGCGATGCGCCGGTCGGGCTCAAAACACGTGCGGCGGTCGAGGCAGCTATCCGCGAACTCGATTACCGCCCTTCACGTGCGGCGCGGACGATGCGCTCCAGCCGGTCAGGCCTGGTCGGCTTGATTACCGGCGCAATCTCGCGCGGCGACGGGAGCGCCGGGCCGTCCGGCCTTCCGGACCTGTTCATCGTCCAAGCGATCCAGCGCGAGGTCGCCGAGGCCGGGATGACCCTGATGATCGCCGATACCGGCGGCGAGGCGGACCGGGCTGCGGAGTTGATGGCGACCTTCGCGCAGCACCGCGTTGAGGGGCTGATCTATGTAGCCGATCACCATCAGCGGATCGAGGAACTCGATCCGCGCGGCACGCCGCTGGTGCTCGCCAACTGTTTCGATGCAATCGGCACGCCCGCGATCCTACCCGACGACCGAGCGGGCCAGCGCGCGCTTGTCGAGCGCGTAATCTCGGCCGGCCATCGCAGGATCGCCTACCTCACGCTACCCGAGGGCATGATCGCGACGGAGCTTCGCAGCCGAGGTTACCGCGAGGCGCTGGAGGCCGCGGGCATTTCCTTCGACCCGGCGCTGGTTACTGAAGGTTTTGCCGATCATGGAGAAGGACCAAAGCCGTTCATCGCGCCGGCGCTCGACCGGCTGCTGGCACTTGAGGATCGGCCGACAGTCATCTGCTGCGGCAACGACGAACTGGCGCTCCGGCTCTATGGGGAACTGCGAGACCGCGGCATCCGCGTACCGCAGGAGATCTCCGTCGCGGGCTACGACGACTACCGCGTCATTTCCGAGACGCTGTACCCACCGCTTACCACGGCGGATCTGAACTACCGCGGTATCGGTGAGGCAGCAGCGCGCCGCCTTCTTTCGCTGATCGCGGGGGCGTCCGTACCGGCCGAAGTCGAACTGATCGGCGGCCCGGTGTGCTGGCGCCAATCCGTCACCGAACACTGACATCCAACAGGGAGGAGACCCGAAGATGACCAGAACGAACCTGATGGCAGGCACGATCCTCGCCAGCGCCCTCGCCACCGGTGCGGCCGCGCAGACCGAACTGAGCATGTGGTATCACGGCGCCGGAAACGAGGTCGAAAGCGAGATCATCAATCGCATCGTCGGCGACTTCAACGAAAGTCAGGACGAGTGGGAGGTCAGCCTGCAAAGCTTCCCGCAGGGCAGCTACAACGACAGCGTCATCGCTGCGGCGCTCGCGGGCAACCTGCCGGATATCCTCGATGTCGACGGCCCCGTCATGCCGAACTGGGCTTGGTCGGGCTACCTGCAACCGCTGCCGATCGACGAGAGCCTGATCGAGAACTTCCTGCCCGGAACGAAGGGCGAGTGGAATGGAGAGCTCTACTCGATCGGCCTGTGGGACGCCGCCGTGGCGATGGTGACGCGGCAGAGCTATCTCGACCAGTTCGATATCCGTGTGCCGACGCTCGAAGAGCCCTGGACGCTGGAGGAGTTCGACGCGGCGCTGGTGAAGATCAAGGAGAGCGGCGAGTTTGCCTATCCTCTCGATCTCGGCATGGCCTGGACCGGCGAGTGGTATCCCTATGCCTTCTCACCCTTCCTTCAGAGCTTCGGCGGCGACATCGTCGATCGCGAGACCTACTCCACCGCTGAAGGCGCGTTGAACGGCGACGCAGCGGTCGAGTTCGGCGAATGGTGGCAATCGCTGTTCGAGCGCGACCTGGTGCCTGGCACCAGCCAGGACCCCGCCGATCGCGACAACGGCTTCGTCGAGGGCAAATACGCAATCAGCTGGAACGGCAACTGGGCCGCGCTGAACATCCTCAACGAATATGGCGATGACACGCTGTTTCTGCCCGCGCCCGATTTCGGCAACGGCCCGGTAATCGGCGCGGCAAGCTGGCAGTTCGGGGTCTCGGCAACTTCGGAGCATCCCGAGGGGGCAGCAGCCTTTATCGAGTTCGCACTGCAAGACGAATACCTCGCCGCCTTTTCGAATGGCATCGGGCTGATCCCGCCGACCGAGAGCGCGGCCGAAATGACCGAGAACTACAAAGAGGGTGGCCCGATGGCGGCGTTCTACGAGCTCTCCGAAAGCCAAGCGAAGCTGCGCCCGGTGACGCCGGGCTACGTTGTCGCCGCCAAGGTGTTCGAGAAGGCGCTCGCCGACATCGCCAACGGCGCCGACGTGCAGGACACGCTCGACGCGGCGGTCGACGAGATCGACGCCGACATCGAGCGCAACCAGGGCTACGGCCACTGATCCTCCCCTCCGGCCCCCTTCCTCCCGAGGGGGCCGGACCCAGAGACGAGGTGACCCATGTCCCGCTCCAGACTGACGCAATCGAACCGGACCGGGTGGACGATGGCGCTGCCGGGCTTCGGCCTGATCGCGGTCTTCATCATCCTGCCGTTTCTCTTCGCTTTCGGGCTAAGCTTCACCAACCAGCGGCTGATCTCGCCCAACCCGACCGAGTGGGTCGGCTTCGACAACTACCGCCAGCTCATGGGTGTGGGCGTGTTGACGCTGGAGCCCGAGCGCGACGATGCGGGCGCCGTGATCCGCGACGAGGATGGCGCGATCGAGTATCCGCGCCTGCGCGGCTTCACTCGCGGCAACCCCGACTACGCCCATCTCGACGGCATGCGCGAATGGACGAGCTGGCAATGGGGCGAGGACCGGGTGGTGCTGCTGGCGCGCGACGTGGTCTTCATGAAGGCGGTGGTCAACACACTCACCTTCGTCGCGGTGGTGGCGCCGGTGCAGGCGGGTCTGGCGCTGGTGCTGGCGCTGCTGATCAATCAACGGCTTAGAGGCATCAACGTCTTCCGCACGATCTACTTCATGCCGGTCGTGGTCTCGATCGTCGTCGTCTCCCTGCTTTGGCGCTTCATTTACGACGGCAATGACGGGCTTCTGAACAACCTGCTCTCGGCCATCACCTTCGGCGCCTTCGAGCCGGTCGACTGGCTCGGCAATCCTGACACGGCGCTGCCGGCGATCATGGCGATGTCGATCTGGCAGGCGGTGGGCTTCCACATGGTGATCTGGCTCGCCGGGCTTCAGACGATCAGCCCAACACTCTACGAGGCTGCCGAGATCGAAGGCACTTCGCGCTGGCAGACCTTTCGCTACGTGACCTGGCCGGGGCTGCGAAACACCGCCGTGCTGATCCTAATCGTGATCACCATGCAGGCCTTCGCGCTGTTCGCACAGATCGACGTGATGACCGGCGGCGGGCCGCTCGACAGCACCCAGACCATCGTCTTCCAAGCCGTGGAACGCGGCTATGGCAAGCAGGACATCTCCGGCGGCTCGACCATCTCGGTGCTGCTGTTCCTGCTGGTTCTCACCATCTCGCTGATCCAGCGATACCTGACACGGGAGCGGAACTGATGGCCCAGATCGATCCGTCCAATCGCGGTCTCAGACTGGCCGTGCGCTACGCGGTGCTGGTGCTGATCGCCGTGATCTTCATCTTCCCGCTGGTCTTCATGGTCGTGAGTTCCCTCAAGCCCGACCAGCAGCTCTTGTCGGATACTGGCAGCCTGAGAGCCTTCCTGCCGGTGGGCGACATCTCCCTCGACAACTACGCCGCGGCCTTCCAGCGCGCGCCGGTTGGGCTGTTCATCTTTAACTCCGTGCTGGTGACGGCGGTCACAGTGGTCCTTTCGCTGCTGGTCTGCTCGCTCGCCGCCTTCGCCTTCGTGTTCCTCGAATGGCGCGGGTCGGGGCTCCTGCTGTCGATCATTCTCGCCACGCTGATCGTGCCCTTCGAGACCATCGCCATCCCGTTGTTGCTGATCGTCAACCAGCTGCCCTGGATCGGGCTCGACGGGTTCACCACCGGCTGGCTCAACTCCTACCGGGTGCAGATCCTGCCCTTCGTTTCCGACGGGCTGACGATCTTCCTCTTCGTACAGTATTTTCGCGATCTGCCGCGCGAGCTGATCGAGGCCTCCCGGGTCGAGGGCGCGAGCTGGTGGATGATCTACCGCCGCATCGTCATGCCGCTCTCCGGCCCGGTCTTGGCAACCGCGGCGATCCTGAAGTTCCTGGTGATGTACAACCAGTACCTCTGGCCTTTGATGGTGGTGCAGGAGGAGGGCTACCGCCCGGTCATGGTGGGTCTCCAGTACTTCTTCCAGCTCAACCGCGCATGGGGGGAGATCATGGCCTACCTGTCTCTGATCACCCTGCCCGTGCTCGCCTTCTACTTCGTGCTGCAACGCGCCTTCATCTCCTCGATCGCCTCGACCGGCGTGAAGGGCTGACACCACTTATTCGCAAGGACACGACATGACCCTCGCACTCGAAAACCAGTGGATCTGGGACAGCTGGTACGCCCATGACGGGCAGCGCTGGCACGGCTATTTCCTCAAGGCGGACAAGTCGCTCGGGGACCCAGACCTGCGCCACTTTAACGTCAGCCAGGGCCATGCCGTCTCGGACGACCTGGTGAACTGGGAGCATCTCGGCACGTGCCTGAAGCCCGCACCAAAGCCGGCGTGGGACGACACCACCACCTGGACCGGGTCGGTGATCCAGGGGCCCGACGGGCTCTGGCACCTGTTCTATACGGGCGGCGGTTCGGCCGAGAACGGGCTCTACCAGCGCATCGGCCACGCCACCTCGGCCGACATGCACAGTTGGGAGCGTGTGGGCTCCGGCCTTTGCCTCGACATGAAGGGGCCGAACGCGAGCCACTACGAGGCCGAGCATGCGGTCGGCCACTGGCATGATCGGGCGATGCGCGACCCCTTCGTCATGAAGGACCCGGACGGCGAAGGGTGGCTGATGTATTTCACCGCCCGCGCACCGGGCATCGAGGAGGCCAACGAAGGCGGCGCGATCGGCTTTGCGACCTCGCCTGACCTCTACGAGTGGACACTGCAACCGCCGGTCTTCGTCGGCGGTTACGGCCAGCTCGAAGTACCGCAGGTCTTCGAGATCGACGGCCGCTGGTACTGTCTTTTCTGCACCGCCGCCGAACACTGGTCCGAGGAACGACGCGTCAACGCCGGCACCGCACCGGTCACCGGTAACCACTACCTCGTGGGCGACAGCCCGCGTGGCCCCTGGTGCGTAGCGCCTGGTTTCCTCGACGGCGATCTTCCCTGCTACCGCTACGCGGCGCGCGTGCTGATGACCGAAATGGGGCCAGTGCTGATGGGCTTCCGCGATGGCGGCAAGGAGAACTTCGGCGGCTACGTGATGGACCCGGTGCCCGTGAAGGTCGATGCCGAAGGGCTGCTCTACATCGAAGCGTTCGATAGGGGGAAATGACATGGCGACGGTGAGGTTGAAGGACATCCGCAAGCGCTACGGCGCGACGGAGGTGATCAAGGGCATCGACCTCGAGATCGAGGATGGCGAGTTCGTGGTTTTCGTGGGCCCGTCGGGCTGCGGCAAGTCGACCTTGCTGCGGATGATCGCGGGGCTGGAGACGATCTCGGACGGCACGCTTGAGATCGGCGGTCGCGTGGTCAACGAGGTGCAGCCCAAGGAACGCGGCATCGCCATGGTGTTTCAGAGCTACGCGATCTTCCCGCACATGACGGTGCGCGAAAACATCGGCTTCGGCCTCACCGTCGCCAAGGCCCCGAAGGCCGAGAAGGAGGCGGCCATCCAGGAGGCGGCACGCATCCTCCAGATGGAGCACCTGCTCGACCGGCGTCCCTCGCAGCTGTCGGGCGGCCAGCGCCAGCGCGTTGCCATCGGCCGCGCCATCACCCGGAAACCGGAGGTGTTCCTGTTCGACGAGCCGCTCTCGAACCTCGACGCGGCGCTGCGGATGGACATGCGGATGGAGATCGGCCGGCTCCACAAGGAGCTGAAGACCACGATGATCTACGTCACGCATGACCAGGTCGAGGCGATGACGCTCGCGGACAAGATCGTGGTACTCAAGGATGGCGAGGTGCAGCAAGTCGGCGCGCCGATGGATCTCTACCACAACCCCGCCAACCTATTCGTCGCCAAGTTCCTCGGCGCACCATCCATGAACCTGATCGAGGTCGAGGTGGCCGAGGCGCGCGCCGGGGCGGCGGTGGTGAAGAACCCCGCGCTCGACCCGATCGAACTGCCCTGCCAGATCGACGGGCTGCGGGCGGGCGAAAAACTGACGCTCGGGCTCCGGCCGCAATACCTGCACCCTTCGCTCGACCCATCGGAGGGCAAGCTGCACGGCAAGGTGAAGCTGACCGAACGGCTCGGCTCGGAAACCGTGGTCGATCTCGAGCTGACCGATGGCAGCCCGCTGATCGCCGCACTCTCCGAGGACGCGGTGTTCGAGCGCGGCCGGGAGGTAAGCCTGACCTTCCGCCCCGAGCAGACGCACTTGTTCAAGGGAGCCCCCGATCAGACCTGATCAGGAGCAGCAGTAGCTTCGGGAGTGGTTCTCAAGGTTTCGTTCCCTCGAATGGTACGCGCAGGATAACACACCAATGACTACCCGTAGTTTCAGCGGCCCCGTTTGTCTGCGCATTCTGGCTACACAGGCAACGGGGCCGACAGTTTAAGTCGTCGGAAAGAACGCCGAGGCGATCGGCTCCGCGATGGTTGGAAGTCCCATACGCTCGCGGCGCAGATCGCGACCAATCGCCTTGTAGAGCGAAGGTCCCATCAACAGTATCATCACGGAGAAGGGCAGCGCCGCGATCACCATCGCCGTCTGGATCGCGCCCAATCCCCCGATGATCAGCAGCGCACCCACCACCATTGCTAATGCCGCGCCCCAGAACAAGATGTGCGGTCGCGCCTTCGGGCTGTCATCACCGGCAGCGTTGATCGTGTTGATGGTGGGCACGGCCGAGTCGGCCATTGTGATCTGATAAGCCAGCAGCAGCACCACCACCAGTACGGAGGCAACCCAGGCGAAGGCGGGCTCGAGCAGCAGCGCCAGCGCCGCGAAGATCTGATCAGAGACCGGCACGCCGAGGATGCCGCCTTGTGCCAGACCTGACATCTCGAGGTCGATCGCCGTGGCAGCCTTTAATTCCGAATTCGGTAAAGGGGCGTTCCCTAAACATAGGGCTATTCACAGCCACCAGCTTCTTTTCAGAAGTCGGAGAGCGCCCGACCCCATGCGTTCGTCTCACCACACGTATGGACCTACGGCACAATCCCGACTAATACACTCAGACTTTGTGTTGCGCCCGATCGGTGCGCCACTCGCAGTCAAGGGAATCCACCATGAACGAGATCTGGACACGCGCGCGGACGGGGCTCGAAGGCGGCTGGGAGGTGATCGCGCTTGGCGGCCCGGCGATCTGGGCGATTGTCGCTCTCTCGGTGATCACGCTGGCACTGATCCTGTGGAAGGCGTGGCGGCTGGTGCTGCTCGGAGCGTGGAGCGGAGGCCGGCGCACACAACGCGCGGTCGCGCATTGGAGCGCGGGGCGCGAGGCCGAGGCGCTGGCGTTGATAGACGGGCGGCGAAGCTGCCGGGCACAGCTGGTGCAGGCGGCGATGCGGTCCCGGCGCGATCCCGGCCTCAACGATGCGGCCGCGCAGTCTGAAACTGAGCGCGTCGCCCGGGAGCTTCTGGCCCGCGCCAAGGCCGGGCTGCGGCCGCTGGAGCTAATTGCGGCCATTGCGCCGCTGCTGGGGCTGCTGGGCACCGTTCTCGGCATGATCGCCGCGTTCCAGGCGTTGCAGGAGGCCGGCAGTCGGGCCGATCCGGCGGCACTGGCGGGCGGTATCTGGGAGGCGCTGCTGACCACCGCCGCCGGCATGGCAGTGGCGATTCCGGCCTCGATGGCGCTGACCTGGTTCGAAAGCGTGACCGACCGGCTGCGCCACGAGATGGAGGACGCCGCGACCCGGATATTCCTGCGACCGGTGGCGTCGGCCGAGCCGGTCGCGCGAGCGGCCTGAGATGAATTTCGCCGATCTCGACCGGCCGCGTCGCCGCGTCAGCCTGACGCCGATGATCGACGTGGTGTTCCTGCTTCTGGTGTTTTTCATGCTCTCCGCTCGGTTCGGCCTCGACCAGCAGCTGCCGCTGAACGCGGCAGGACAGGCGGCAGGCGCGGGCTGGCAGGGGCCGCCGCGGCTGGTCGCGGTCGGAGAGGAGACGCTGACGCTGAACGGCGTGGCAATCGAGGAGACGGCGCTGACCGAGGCGCTGGCAGATCTGGTCGAGGACCCGTCCGACACCATCGTGCTGCGCGCCGAGGAGGACACCGGGCTTCAGCGGCTGGTGACGGTGATGCAGCGGCTCTCGGCCGAGGGCTACGGCCAACTTGTGCTGGTGGAGTGAATTGATGAGATTGTCCGAGCCGCCGCGCAAGCCGCAGACCGAGAGCATCGTGCCGATGATCAACGTCGTGTTCTTGCTGTTGATCTTCTTCCTGATGACAGCGCAGATCGCGCCGCCGGAGCCGTTCGAGGTGACGCCGCCCAAGGCCGAGGCCGAGACGCTCGCCGGCGGCGAGCTGGTGCTGCACCTCTCGGCCGAAGGCACGGTGGCGTTTCACGATACGCTGGGTGACGGCGCGATCGCCGCGGCGGCCACTGAGGCGGAAATCTGCGAGGATTGCGAGGTGCTGACGCTGCGCGCCGATGCAGGCGTGCCGGCGACGCGGCTCGCGGCGCTGCTCCCCGAGCTGTCGGCCGCGGGCTTTTCGGCGATCGAGCTCGTGACAGCCGCACCATGAGGCGCTTGCTCGAAGGCGCAAGCTTCCTTGCGCTGGCGGTCGGCGCGCATTTGGCGCTGCTCGCTCTGCGCCCTGATGAGGGGACGCCGACCGCCGCCGGGGCGAGCGGGGCCGAGACGGTGACGCTGGCGGCTGCGGACGCGCAGATCGCAGCGCTTGTCGATGCGTGGGAACGCCCATCCGAGACAGGGGAGATCGCGCAGCCCATGCCGATCGCGCCTCCCGTGCCGCAAATGCCAAAGATGCCGGCCCCCGCCGCTCCGGTCGCACCTGCCATGCCAACCGGGCCGGGCCTTGCGGTGCCGCAGGCGCCAGAGCTGCCCGCCGCCCCCGAGATCGACACAATCTCGGCTGAGCCGCTGCCGTCCGAGCCGCAGCAGCCAATGACCGAGCCACCGAAGGACCGGCCGCAGCCGCGCCCGGAGCGGCCGCCCGAACTGGCGCCGAAGCCCGAGCCAAAGCCGGAACTGACGCCCCAGCGGGAGCCGCAGCGGCAAGCCTCCGAACCGCGGCAGGCACAGCGCGCCGCCGGATCAGGCGGCGGCGCGCAGGCGGGCGCGGCGCAACAGCAGGCCGCGCCGGGGCTGTCGCCCGGGCAGGTGCAGTCGCTGACCGCACAATGGGGGGCGCAACTGCGTTCGCAGATCGAGCGGCGCAAGCGCTACCCCAATGCCGCGCGTGGTGCCTCGGGCCAGGTGACGGTGCGGATCACGGTGGATCGCCGCGGTCGGTTGACTGGCCTCGCTCTGGTCGGCTCCTCCGGCAACGCCGTGCTCGATCAGGCTGCGCTGAATGCGGTGCAGGCCGCGCGGCTGCCCGCCGCGCCGCAGGGTCTGAACAATCCAAGTTACAGCTTCACCTTGCCAATGCTGTTCAACGGATAACCGAAGTTTGTTCTTGATAGTTTCAGTCAGGAAATGTAGCGGGTCTGCACCCAGCCGGCATGGCAAGGCATTTCCAGCACAAACTCATGGAGACGGGCATGCTGCTTCGGCGCACCGCAATTTCTATCTGTGCCCTGATGGCGGCGTTCCCTGCCGCGGCACAGGACATCGAACTCGACCCCATCACTGTCGAGGGTGAATTCGAGGACACCTTCTTTGGCGATGCCATTGCGCTCGACAGCAACGTCACCAAAACCGGCGCGCCGATCGCGCTGACACCGCGCGCGATCTCGGTGGTGACCGAGGCCGAGATGGCCGAGCGCGGTGCGCAGGATGTGGAACAGGCGCTTCAGTACAGCGCCGGTGTGTTCGCCGGCGAGTTTGGTCTCGATAACCGCTCGGACTGGTATCTCGTGCGCGGCTTTCGCCCGGCCACCTTCCATGACGGGCTGGCGGCGCGCTACGGCTACTACAACGATACCAAGCCCGAGCCCTTCCTGCTTTCGCAGATCGGCGTGCTGCGCGGCCCGGCCTCGGGGCTTTATGGCAATGGTGAGGTTGGCGGCGTGGTCAACACCTCCTCCAAGACTTCGGCCGAAAACTCGGAGAACATCGCCCGGTTTCAGATCGGTTCGCATGAGCGCCGGCAAGTCGGGCTCGACGTCTCGCACGATCTTAATGGCGATGGCAGCCTGCGCAGCCGCATCGTAGCGCTGGCGCGCGACAGTGAGACTCAGGTGGAACACAGCCGCGACGATGCCTTCGCCATCGCGCCCTCGATCACCTGGGAGCCGCAGGCCGGCACCAAGCTGACCCTGCTGGGCAACTACCAGGAAAACCAAGCCAGCCCGATGATCCAGTTCGCCTCGCGTTTCGGTACGCTGGAGCCTTCGCCCGATGGACGCTTTCTCGATGACAGCCTCTTCGTGGGCGAGCCGGGTTTCGATCGCTATGACAGCGAAAGCCGTGGCGTCACGCTGCTGGCCGAGCACCGCGTGTCGCCGGTCTGGTCGATCGATGCGCGCGCCCGCGCGACCCGGGGCGAGGCGGACTACCGTCATGCCTGGTGGGCCTTCGACAACTTCGAGACGAACCGCTACAACAGCGATGGCACGATCAACCGCACCTTCTACCGCGCCGAGAACGAACTCGAGACTTTCGGTGCCGACGTGACCGCCACGGCCGAATACGCGCTCGGCTCGATCAATATGCAGACCCTGTTCGGTCTGAGCTACAATCGAGGCGAATACGATAGCGATACCGGCTACGGCGAGCAGATCGCCCCGATCGATCCCTTCGACCCGGTCTATCCCGGCGCGCCTGAGATCGCCGTGATAGACAGCCCGGCCAGCACGGTCGAGGAGCGCGGGCTCTACGTACAGAACCGCGCAACCTTCGACGGGCGGCTGCATCTCGACACCGGCCTGCGCTACGGCGAGATCGAGACCGGCGAGACCACCGGCACCTTCACCTCGGCGGTCGTCAACGCCGAGGACAACGCCGTGTCCGGCAATGTCGCGCTTCTATATGCCTTCGATAACGGCGTCTCGGTCTATGGCAGCTACGCCGAAAGCTTCCGGCAGGAGGTCGTGGGCTTGGATGCGGTGGGCGATCCGTTCGAGCCGACCCGAGGCGAGCAATACGAGGTCGGCATGAAGTATCAGCCGCTCGGCACGAACAGCCTCTACTCGGTGGCGCTGTTCGACCTCACCAAGTCGAACCTGACCATCGCCGATACCGAGAACCCGGGCTTCCAGATCCAAACCGGTGAGGCGACCGTGCAGGGCATCGAGCTCGAGGCGCAGACTCGTTGGCGCGACCTGCGCTTCGATGCGAACTTCACCATGCTCGACACCGAGAATGTCGACGGCAACTCCATTGCTACCGTGGCCGAGACTTTCGGTTCGGGTTGGGTGACTTATGCCCCCGAAGTCGGCCGGCTCGCGGGCTGGGAGCTCGGCGTCGGTGCGCGCTTTGCGGGTGATCGCGAGGATGGCGACGGCAACGGTTTCGTGCCGGACAACACGCTCTACGACGCGCGGGTGGCCTACGGCACCGACGATTACGAAGTCTCGCTCAACCTCCGCAACTTGACCGATGACGAGCATTTCACCAATTGCGATCTTGCCACGTGCTACTTCGGCGAGGGCCGCGACATCTCGCTAACCGCCAGCGTCAAGTTCTGATCAGCGGGTTCGGGGCGTTACCGAAACGCCCCGGCAGCCGCCGGGCCGGTTCCCTCCTGGTCCGGCGGTTCTTGCTTGTCTGCCGGGGATTGTGTGCGGCGGACAAGAAACCCGATGCCATGTCTTTTCCCGTTCGGACGAGGCGACTATCTGGAGCGGCAAGGCAGAAGCCCCGGCCGCATCGGAGAGACCATGGCGAAGAAACTGCCATCCCCCTGCATCGACGTCTGCAAGTTCCGCCGCGAAGGTCATTGCATCGGTTGCTCAATGACCAAGGCCCAGAAGAAGATGTTCAAGACGCTGAAGAAGCCCGAGCACCGTGAGGCTTTTGTGACCATGCTGGTGCATCAGCAGAACGACTTGGGCCGGTTCCGGCACTGGGCCCCGGCCTATCTGAAGAAATGCGCAAAGAAGGGCGTGACGCCGCCCCTTGCGACCTGATCGCGCTGTCCTGAAGCGGGGGCGGCGGCGTGCGCCGCGTGCCTCCGAATGCCGGGTAAGCCTGCTGCGGTCTGGGTCATTGTGAAACAGAAAGCGGCGCCCCTCGGGCGCCGCCTGAATCTTTCACCCGCCGTTTTCAGGCGATATGGGCACGCAGCATCCAGGCGAATTTCTCGTGGGTTCGCCCGCGCTCGATGGCAAGATCCTCGGTCAGGGTATCACCGTGATTGGCTGCGAGTTCGCCAAGGCCCCCCAGCGTCGCGGCAATGGTCTCCTGCGCCTTCATCAGGATTTCGACCATCTCGCGATCACTCTGATGACCGTCATGCTCCTCGACCTTTGATCGCTCGAGCATGCCGGCAAGTTTGCCCTCGGCATGCTCATTCAGGGCACGGATACGCTCGGCAAGATCGTCCTGCGCCTGAAAATGATCCTCGTAGATTTCCTGGAACAGGCGATGCAATTCGCCGAAAGCCATACCGGTGACGTTCCAGTGGAAGTTCTGGGCGAGCATGGTGGTGACCGCGGTCTCCGCCACGCTCTGGTTCAGCGCCTCGGCGATCTCCTTCCGAGCATCGGGGCTTAACTCGATGGCAGGCTGTGTCATGACGCAATCCTTTCCAGCTTCGGGGATGCCGGATCATCTGTCCCCTCCGCCAAGCGTGTCAACGTGTCACTATCGGACGCAACGCGAGCGACCAGATGAACCAGAGACCGCCGGACCTGCGCTGGCACGCGGCTGTGCAACAGGAACGTGGCACTGATCAGGTCGTCGTCGCGCAGAGCGGCGATCAGGCGCAGCAGCCAGCTTTCGTCGAAGGACAGTGCCCGGGCGGTCGGTCGATAGAAGCGGGGAGAGCGGCCAAGCGCTTCACCCAGCGTCCGGATCAAAGCATCGAGCACGGTTTCCGGCGGAATGTCTCGCCGAGTGCCAACCATGGCGCAGGCCTGCGCCAACTCGATCCGGCTCCGGGACCGGCAACGTAGGGCGGACAGGCGCATCTGGGCCAGCAGCCGCCGGTCCTTGGGCTCCAATGAAGCTCGCTGGTCGCTGGCAGAGACGACGCGGAGGTCGGAGGCGGCGAGGAACATAGTTTTATCCAGGTTCAGAGTCGGTCGAGCATCTTGTTTCCCGACGATGTCCATCGGGCATCACGTCGAAAAAGGGGACGGATAGACATCGGCCTCCGCCGCTCCTTCATCCGGCTTCCTCATACCCGACAAATACTGTCAGTCAACTTGTTTAATCCGACAGATTTGCTTAGGCATGAGTCGCAACAGGGGCAGAGCATGACCGGATACAACAATTCAGATGCTCCGGAAGAGAGCGCTGCATCTTGCCTTCGCGTGGCGGGTGTCGCGGTTGGCTATGGCGACGCGCCGATCGTCCGTGATGTTTCCCTCGATGTGCCGGATGGCGCATTGACGGTTCTCGTCGGTCCCAACGGCTCCGGAAAATCCACCCTCATGAAGGCAATGGCCCGCGTCCTGCCCGTCCGCAGCGGGGAAATCCGTCTTGATGGCCGTCCCATCGGGGCTATGCCGACGCGCGAGGTCGCCAAGCGACTTGCCCTGCTGCCACAGGGGCCGATCGCCCCCGAAGGGCTGCGCGTGCGCGAGCTGGTGGCGCAAGGGCGCTATCCGCACCAGTCGCTGTTGCGGCAATGGTCGCGGCGGGACGCCGAGGCCGTCGAGGCCGCAATGCAGGCGGCGGATGTGATCGGGTTCGCCGACCGACCGGTGTCGGAGCTCTCCGGCGGGCAGCGGCAACGCTGCTGGATCGCCATGGTGCTCGCGCAGGAGACAGACATCCTGCTCCTCGATGAGCCGACCACCTTTCTCGATCTAAAGGTTCAGGTCGACCTGATGCGTCTGTTGCGGCGGATCGCGAAGGAAGACGGGCGCACGCTGGTCGTCGTCCTGCACGAGCTCAACGTCGCTGCCGCCTTCGCCGATCATCTGATCATGATGCAGGACGGCCGCATTCTCGCCGAGGGCCACGTGGAGCGCGTCTTCACCGCCGCGAACCTGCGAGAGGTCTTCGGCCTCGAGGCGAACGTGCTGCGCGACCCCGCGAGCGGCCGGCCGGTCTGCGTGCCGGTCGTCACCCCGGACGCGGACGTCATGTCCCGGATCGCCGCGCAATGACGGCGCCTTCGTTCCGCCCGGTGCGCCGCCCCGGCTTTGCGCCTCTGCTGGCGCTGGCCGCGCTCGCCCTTGCTTTTGCGTGGCATGTCTCGGTCGGGGCCAGGACCATTCCGCTCCCGGTCGTGGCCGAGGCGCTGCTCTCCTACGACGCGTCGGTCTTCGAGCACGTGGTGATTGTCGACCTGCGCCTGCCACGCGCGCTTCTTGCGGCGATGGTCGGTGCCGCGCTCGCCGTATCCGGTGCGCTCATGCAGGGCGTGACGCGCAACCCGCTGGCCGATCCGGGCATCCTCGGGCTGCTGATCGGCGCCTCCTTCGCGGTGGTGCTTGTTGTGGGCGTGTTCGACCTTGCCGCCCCAGCGCTGATCCCGCTGGTCGCGGCCCTCGGCGCGGTCATCGCGGCCATGGCCGTCTGGGGGATCGCCGCGGCCGCGCCTGGCGGGGCGATGCCGCTCACGCTCGTTTTGTCCGGCGCGGCGGTCACGGCCTTTCTCGCCGCGCTCGTGACCATCGCGAACCTGCTCGACGAGCAGAGCTTCGAGCAGCTGCGGGTCTGGATGACCGGATCGCTCGCCGGTGCGCAGGGCGGCGTCATGCTCTGGGCCCTGCCCTGGTTCGGCGCTGGTCTCGTCGTCGCCTTCGCCATCGCGCGGCAGGTCACGGCGCTTGCCATGGGCGAGGAGACAGCCACGGGGCTGGGACTGAATGTCGGGCGGGTGAAGGCGCTCGCGCTCTTCGCCGTCGTGGCGCTGACCGCGGCCACCGTGGCCATGGCCGGACCGATGGGCTTCGTCGGCCTCGTGGTGCCGCATGTCGTGCGCCTCTTCGCCGGGCAGGATTACCGGCAGATCATGCCATGGTCGGCACTCGCGGGCGCGGGCTATCTCCTCGTCGTCGACGTGGCCGCGCGCATGGTGCTGGCCCCCGTCGAGATCTCGACCGGCCTCGTCACCGCCCTTCTTGGCGCGCCGATCTTCGTCTGGCTGGTGAGGGCACGGTTGTGAGCGCAGGACTGCTCATCCGGCTCGACGGGCCGGTCACATACGCCCTGCCGGTGCATGCCCTGACCGTGCTGGCTGTTCTGTTGGGCCTGACCTGCACCCTCGTGGTTGCCAGCCTGATGGCCGGCAGCTACCCGCTCGAGGCCACCGAGGTCGTCATGACCCTCGCCGGGCGGGCACCGTCGGATATGGCGCAGACGGTGGTCTGGCAGTTCCGCTTCCCGCGCGCCCTCGCCGCGCTTGCCGCCGGTGCACTGCTGGCGCTGTCGGGCGCGACGCTCCAGAACGTCACGCGCAACCCGCTGGCCGACCCGTCGCTGGTCGGGGTGAGCCAAGGCGCGGGCCTTGCCGTCGTCGCGGCGATGGTGGCCTGGCCCGAACTGCCCCAAGCAATGCGACCCGTGCTTGCCTTCGGGGGCGCCCTCGCAGTGGCCGCGCTGATCCAGGGCATCGCGATGCGCAGATCGGGCGGGGCGACGATGCGCTTCATCCTGACCGGCATCGGCGTCGCGGCCTTCGTCTCCGCGCTGACCTCGGCCTTCCTGACCTATGGGCAGATCGACCGCGCGCTCTCGGCGCTTGGCTGGCTGGCGGGCTCGGTCCATGCGGCGGGCTGGGGCGAGGTGGCGGTCCTGGGCGGCGCTTTACTTTGCCTCGCCCCGGCCCTCGTTATGGCCTCGCGGCCGATGGCGGCAATGCGCATGGGGCCGGAGATGGCGGTGGGGCTCGGGCTGCGGGTCGGCCGGACCCGCATGGCGCTAATCACCCTGTCCGTGGCGCTCGCCGCGGCGGCGGTGGCGATGGTCGGACCGATCGGTTTCGTCGGCCTCGTCGCGCCGCATCTGGCCCACCGGCTGGCGCGTTGCGGTGTGGGACTCCACCTCGCCCTCTCGGCGGCGACCGGCGCGCTTCTCGTGGGCGCGGCGGATCTGGCCGGCCGCCTTGCCTTCGCACCGGTCCAGATCCCGGCGGGGCTGGTGACGGCACTTATCGGCGCGCCGCTCTTCGTATGGCTCCTTCTTCGCACTCAGGCGAGGGCCAGCCTGTGACGAGGATGATACGACAAAGCCGGGCACCGTTCCCGACCGACGGCGCCGCGTTACGGAATGATGCCGTCGGTGCCGATTTCGCGGCGGCCGCCGCGCAACTGCCTCGGCTGCGCGACGCCTTCTCGGCGCGGCTGCACGCGGGTCCTGCCCCCGAAGAGGTGCTTCGCCTCGATACGCCAGGGGCCGAGCTGCTCGAAGCATGGCTTGGCGCAGAGGCACAGGCGCAGCCGGGCGCCGACGACAAGCTCGCCGCCGCCTACCTGCTGGGCCGGACCGCCTTCGCCGTCAGCGAGGTGCTCGCGGCCTTGGCGCTGAAGGGGCTGCGACCCGCGCGTCTCGCCCCAAATACCGTCGCGCTGACCGCACGCCGCGCCCTATGGCACCTCGACGGGGAAAGTGGCGAGGGCCGCGCCTATGACGTCGTGCTTTCTGAAGCGGACCTCATGCCGTGCAGCGCGCCCGCCGCAATGCTAGGCGCCGCGCTACCCGAGCTGTTCGCGCCGCTCGTCAGCTCTCTCGTTGATCGCTCGGGCCTGTCAAAGGGCGCGCTGTGGCGGCTCGTCGGCGATGCCCTGTCAGGCGCGCTCCTGATGCAGGGCAAGCATGTGGGTCGAGAGGAGGAGGCCATGGAAATGGCCTACGCGGTTCTGCGCGATCGCGAGAGCCCACTCCATTCCCGCCAGACCGGCTTTTTCCGGATCGATCTGCCCGAGCGGCCGGACATCGCCGAATGGTTCCGTGCGCGGGGCGGCTGCTGCCGCTACTACACGACCGAGGGTGGCGCATATTGTTCGACCTGCGTCCTGCGCGACCCCGAGAGCCGCGGGGTGCTGCTGCGCGCCCATCTGCGCCGCAAGCATGGGCTGGAGGAGGCGTGACGAGTCCCCTCCCCGACCGAGCGCGTGGCCCTCGCGGTCCGCTCACCCGCCCGCACCTGCCATCGCAGCCGCCCCCGCGGGCTGCGACATCCCATTTCGCAAAACCGGAGAAGACCATGCTGCGCCTGACCACGGCCATCTCGACCATCATCATCGGCCTCACGGGGCCTGCATTCGCACAGGACTACCCCGTGACCTTCGAGCACAAGTTCGGGACCACGGTGATTGAAGAGGCGCCCGAGCGCGTTGCCTCGCTCGACTATGCCGGAGCCGACGATCTGCTCGCCCTCGACGTGCAGCCCGTGACCATCCGTCACTGGTATGGCGATTACCCCCGCTCGGTCTGGCCCTGGGCCGAGCCCCTGCTCGAGGGAACCCCGACGATCCTGCGCGGCCAGATCGATTTCGAGGCGGTTGCCGCCGCTGAGCCAGAGGTGATCGTCGCCCTGTGGTCCGGCATCACCGCCGAAGAATACGAACGCCTGAGCTTGATCGCGCCGGTGGTGGCGGTCCCCGAGGGCGTCGGTGACTACGCCCTGCCCTGGGACGAGCGCGCGCGCCTGACCGGCCGGGCCGTCGGACGCGAGGCGGAAGCCGAAGAGCGGATAGAAGCGGTCGAGGCCGAGCTTCAGTCAGCGGCCGATGCCCATCCGGACTGGACCGGCAAGACCGCCGCCGTTGCCTATATGTGGAACGGCGACCTGGGCGCCTACACGTCGAACGATGTCCGCCCGCAGCTGCTTACAGAGCTGGGCTTCAAGACGCCGCAAGCGATCGACGATCTGATCGTCGGCAATGAATTCGCGGTCAACTTCTCGCCCGAGGATCTCTCGCCGATCGATACAGATCTTCTCGTCTGGCTCCCGGAGGAAGAGAACAGACAGCCGATCCTCGACCTGCCCGCACGCAAGTTCCTCGATGTCGCCCAGGAAGGGAGCGAGATCTTTCTCGACGAGGAGCTGGTCGGCGCGTTCTCGCATGCCTCTCTCCTGTCGATCCCCTATGCGGTGGAGCGCCTCGTCCCGTTGATCGAGACCGCTCTCGACGGCGATCCCGCGACGACCGCTGATGCGAACTGAGCGAGAGAGGAGGAGAGGTCTCATGAAGCATCTCGCCACCATGGCCCTGATCGCGGTCGCCGCGCCCGCGGCCGGGCAGGAGGTCCGCACTGTCGTCGACGGCACCGGGGTCGAGGTCACCCTGCCCGCCAACCCGCAGCGGATCGTCTCGCTGCATGACACCTCGCTGACGGTCGCGCTTCTCGAACTGGGGATCGAGCCGATTGGCTCGCACGGACGGACCCGGGCGGACGGCACGCCCTATATCCGCTCCTCCGCCACGGCCACGGGGATGGATTTCGCCAATTCCGACATCGCGTTCATGGGCAACTTGCCAGCCGATGTGGAGCGCGTCGCCGCGGTCGACCCCGATCTGATCGTGACGACGAACTGGCAGACGGCCGATCCGGACAAGCTGCGCCGGATCGCGCCGACCTATGTCTTCGACATCGCGACGACGAGTGATTTCGACGTCTACGCCGAGCTGGCGGAGATCACCGGGCGCGGCGACCGCCTTGCCGCGCTCGAAGCACGCTATGAGGCGCAGCTCGATCTGATCCGCAGCCAAGTCGACACGGAGAAGCTGCGCGTCTCGGTCATTCAAGGGCATGACGGCGAGCTGCTGGTGTGGAACACCTATGGCACGCTCGGCAAGGTACTGCGCGATGCGGGCTTCTCGTTTCCAGAGATCGTCGATGCTATCGAGGGCAACGAGCGTCAAACGTTCTCGGCCGAGATGCTGCCGCGCTTCGACGCGGACATGACCTTCGTCACCTATCGCGCCGACCGCGGCGAAACGGCGGCCGATGCCAAGGCCGCCCTGGACAGCGTCCTGCCCTCCTGGTGCGACGCGCTGCATGCCTGCCGCGAAAATCAGGTCGTCTACCTGCCGCGCTCGCTGGCGTCGACCTCGACCTACGACGCGGCCAGCACCCTCGCTTATACCGTCCTGAGCCATATGGGCGGGCGCGAACTGGTGCGGATGCCGGATCGATCCCGGTGAGGAAGGAAGACGCCACTCGGGGAGCGGACGTCGCAGCATGAAGAAGCGGCGCCGCCCCGAGCAAGGGCGGCATCGAGGCTCGACTACCTCAACCTTGGCCATGCTGGGCATGATCCGCACAGCATGGCTCTGTCCGCTTCAGTTCCTATCTGATAACCCGTCTTATCGGACATGACTGTGCCGCGCTGGATCTACTCCCAAATTATCTCGCGTCGGCTTGGCATTTGTAGTTCGCTTTACCCGGCTTTGCCGATACGAAGCTGCCCGTCGCCATCGATCTCGAGCGGCACGGGGTCCATCACGTAGCCGCCGAAAGCCTCCTTGCCGCCGTCTCGGAAGCCCATCAGCACGGGGCCCGTTTCGGTCATCAGCACCCTGGCCGCGTAGCGATAGCAGGGCAGATCGCCGTCGAGAAAGCCCGGCGCCACCCGCCATGGCCCGCGCGGGCCGTCGCCGACGAGGTAGTGGTTGCCGGTGACCGGCGGCACGCCTGCCTTGGCCTTGCGCTCCTCGGACCAGTGGATGTCGGCGGTGCAGAACAGGCAGTACCAGCGCCCCTTGATCTCGAAGGCCTGCGGCACTTCGAGTTGGCCGTAATCGCCGACGAAGACCGGGGGCTGGAGGGTCCACTCATAGAGATCGGACGAGGTCGCGAAACCGATGGCGCCGCCGGCATTGGCCTCCGCGATGCCCGGCGCGCGGGCGGTGAAATACATGAGGTAGCCGTCGCCATCGGGGTCCTTCATCACGAAGGGATCGCGCATCGCCCGGTCGGGCCAGAAGCCCACCTGCATCTCGGCCTCGTAATGGACGGCGTTCGGCCCCTTCAGATCGAGGCACAGCCCCGAGCCGACGCGCTCCCACGAATGCATGTCGGTCGAGGTGGCGTGGCCGATACGCTGGTAGAGCCCGCTCTCAGCGGAGCCGCCACCGGTGTAGAACAGGTGCCAGACCCCGTCGGGGCCCTCGATCACCGATCCGGTCCAAGTCGTGGTGTCGTCCCAGGCGGGCTTCGGCGCGGGCCTCAGGCAGGTGCCCTTGTGCTCCCAGTTCACCAGATCGTCGGAGACGGCGTGGCCCTGGCTCACGTTGAAGTGGCGCAGATCCGGGTCGCCCAGCGACTTGTCGGCTTGCAGGAAGTAGCCGTGCCAGCGCTGCCCGTCATGGGCGTACCAGCTGTCCCAGATCCATTTGTCGTCGAGCGAAAGCGGCATGTGTTGTTCCCCGTTGAAATCGTGCGTTGGCCCGGCCGTGAAAGGTGCGCGAAGCTTTGCTGTTTTATGGCGTTTGAAGGGAGTGGAATCGGCTGTCCGTTCCCCCGGTCACGCGCACTTACTCTTGATCCTATTCAGAAATTGAACGGCGCGACGGTCACCCGCCGCCCGAGCGTCATGGCATCGGCGACATGGATCATCGGCGCGAGATCGACATCGCTCTCGCCCTTCGCCACCAGCTCGGCCATCCGGGCATAGAGCGCGGGGTATTCGCCGGGATGTTCCGGCAATGGCGCCGGTGTCCCGTCGATCTCGAGCCGCGCCCCGCCGTCGCGCAGGGCGATCGCGCCCTGGTTGGTCTCGATCTCGATGTCCCAGCTCTGCGGGCCTTCCTGCCGCCAGTCGAAGACGGCGCTGACATCCCCGGTGAAATCGAGCCGGGCCGCGATCGGCGTGTGGCGGTTCTCGGGGAGCTCCAGCTCGGCGGCGACGAGATGCACCGCTTCGGGCAGGATCTCGGTCAGGATCGACAGCGCGTTGATGCCCGGATCCATCACCCCCATGCCGCCGGGCTCGAATACCCAGTCCTGGCCCGGATGCCATTTGCGGACATCCTCCTTCCAGGTGATGCGCACGCGCTGCACCACCCGCTCGACCAGCCGCGATTTCGCCGCCGCGACGCCCGCCGCCATGCGGCTGTGCCAGCTGGCATAGAGCGTGACGCCCTGTGTCGCGGCGAGGCGCTGCAGCGCCAGCACCTCGGCCAGCGTCTGGCCGGGCGGCTTTTCGAGCATCACGTGCCGCCGTGCCAGCAGCGCCTTCTTGGCATAGTTGAAGCGCGGCTGCGGCGGCAGGCAGAGCGAGATCACCTCGATCTCGGGACGCGCCGCGAGGAAGGCGTCGAAGTCGCGATGCGCCTCGACCCCTTCGACCGTGCCGGACCGGCTCACCGTCGCGGCGAGCTCCCAGTCGGGGCTTGCCTGCAGGGCCAGCACGTGCTGGTCGCGGGCGATCTTGCCGATGCCGACGAGGGCGATCTTGCGGGGGCTGGTGCCGTGGGCCATCAATGGCTCTCCTTGCCGACCGCGTTGCCGCGACAGCCGACCAGGAAGTCGAAATCGGCGCCGGTTTCCGGCCCCATCACCCGCTCGTGGTAGAGGCTGGCATAGCCCGAGGCGGGGGCCTTCACCTGCGGCGTCCATGCGGCGAGACGCGCCGCCAGCTCCTCGTCCGAGATGTCGAGATGGATGCGCCGCGCGGCGACGTCGAGCTCGATCATGTCGCCCGAGCGCACCACCGCCAGCGGTCCGCCGCGCGCCGCTTCGGGCGAGGTGTGCAGCACCACCGTGCCATAGGCGGTGCCGGACATCCGCGCGTCCGAGATCCGCACCATGTCGGTAATGCCCTTGCGCAGCACCTTGGGCGGCAGCCCCATGTTTCCGACCTCGGCCATGCCCGGATAGCCGCGCGGGCCGCAATTCTTGAGCACCATCACGCAGCTCTCGTCGATGTCGAGATCCTCGTCGTTGATCCGCGCCTTGTAGTCGTCGATATCCTCGAACACGACCGCCCTGCCCCGGTGCCGCATCAGCGACGGCGTGGCGGCCGAGGGCTTCAGCACCGCGCCCAACGGCGCGAGGTTGCCCTTCAGCACCGCGATGCCCCCGGATTTCGCGAGCGCCTTCTCCACCGGCAGGATCACGTCCTCGTTCCAGTTGCGCACCTCGCGCACCTCGTCCCAGATCGTGCCGCCCGACACGGTCAGCGCGTCGCGATGCAGAAGCCCCGCCTCGCCCAGACGCTTGATCACCACCGGCAGGCCGCCGGCGTAGAAGAACTCCTCCATCAAGTGCTTGCCCGAGGGCATCAGGTTCACCACCGTCGGCACGTCGCGGCCGCAACGGTCCCAATCCTCGAGCGTCAGGTCGATCCCGACCCGCCCGGCGATGGCGAGCAGGTGGATCACCGCGTTGGTCGAGCCGCCGATCGCCGCGTTGGTGCGGATCGCGTTCTCGAAGGCCCGCTTGGTCATGATGTCGGAGGGCTTGAGGTCGTCCTTGACCATGTCGACGATGCGCCGCCCCGTCAGATGCGCCATGACGCGACGGCGCGCATCCACCGCCGGGATCGCGGCGTTGCCCGACAGCGCCATGCCGAGCGCCTCGGCCATCGAGGCCATGGTCGAGGCCGTGCCCATGGTGTTGCACGAGCCGGGCGAGCGGCTCATCGAGGCCTCGGCCTCGACGAACTCGGCCTCGGTCATCTCGCCGGCGCGCACCGCCTCGGAGAACCGCCACAGATGCGTGCCCGAGCCGACCTTCTCGCCCCGGAAATGGCCGTTGAGCATCGGCCCGCCCGAGACGAGGATCGCCGGAAGGTCGACCGAGGCCGCGCCCATCAGCAGCGCCGGCGTGGTCTTGTCGCAACCCGCGAGAAGCACCACGCCGTCCATGCATTTGCCGCGGATCGCCTCCTCGACATCCATGGCGCAGAGGTTGCGATACATCATCGCCGTAGGGCGCAGGGTGGACTCGGACGGGCTGAACACCGGGAACTCGACCGGCAGTCCCCCCGCCTCGTAGACGCCGAACTTCACCCGCTCCGCGAGATCGCGCAGATGCGCGTTGCAGGGTGTCAGCTCCGACCAGGTGTTGCAGATGCCGATCACCGGGCGGCCGTCGAACAGGTCGGCGGGCAGGCCCTGGTTCTTCATCCAGCTACGGTGATAGATCGCGTCCTTGGACGAGCCGCCGAACCATTCCTGCGAACGCAGTTTCCGGGGCCAGGGGGCGGGGGTGAAGCTCATGGGGGGCCTTTCAGAGCGGGGTGACGCGCGCCATGCCCGCATCGGGGGCCTGCGCGAGCGGATTGATGAGCGGCAGGCCGAATGGCGCGGCCTCGATCTCGAACACGTCACTGGTCAATTGGCAGGCTCGGCAAGTCATGAAGCGTAAGCCTCGTCATAGGCGGCGACGATGTCGTGGGCGCGGGTGGCAAGGTCCTCGATCGGAACACCGGGCGTGTAGAGCGCGGTGCCGATGCCGAAGCCATGGGCTCCAGCTTGGCGCCATTCGGCGAAGTTCGACGGCCCGGCACCGCCCACGGCGTAGATCCGCGCCTCCTTCGGATAGACCGCGCGCATTGCCTTCAGCCCATCGGGACCGATCAGGCTGGCGGGAAACAGCTTCAATCCGGTGGCCCCGGCGGCCAGCGCGGCGAAGCCCTCGGTCGGAGTCATCACCCCCGGCCAGCTTTGCATGTCGCGCTTCACCGTAGCGCGGATCACCTCCGGGTCCATGTTCGGCGAGACGATCAGCGTGCCGCCGGCCGCGCGGACCTCGGCCACTTGCGCGGTCGTCAGCACAGTGCCGGCACCGATCATCGCGCGGTCGCCACAGGCCTCAACCATGGTACGGATGCTGTCGAACGGGCGCGGCGAATTCAGCGGCACCTCGATCTCCGTGATCCCGGCGGCGATCAGCGTCTCGGCGACCGGGACCGCTTCGTCCGGGGTCACGCCGCGCAGGATCGCAATCAGGGTGCGTGTCATGAGGTAATCCCTTGTTTCCAAGCAGCGGTAAGGCCGGCGAGGGTGACCGCGGTGGCGTCGGCCTGCGTGGCGGGAGCGGCCTGGGCCGCAAGCGCGCGAATATAGAGCTCGGCCAGGTCACCGGCGCCGATCACGCCGATCTGCTGACCCAGCCAGTAGGGCTTGGCGGCAGCGAGTTCCGCCCCGATCAGCAGCCCCGAAAGCCGGGCACGGGCGATGCCTGACCCTTGCCCGTGCAGCAGGTCGGCGGCGCGGATCGAGAACAGGGAAGCCGCCAGTCGTTCGGGGCGCGAGAGCGTCTCGCTCACCGCGCCGGCGAACGCCTCCTCGTCCCAGGCCGTCCCCTGAAACGAGTGCCGCAAGACGGTGTGGGCTGAGAGCGCGGCGAACAGCTCACCGGTCATGAAGCTGCGGAAGCTGACCACTTCGCCGGCGCTGACCTGGGCCCATTTCGAATGACTGCCAGGCAGGCAGAGCACGCCGCTCCAGTTCGGATTCAGCGCAAGGAAGCCGGCGATCTGGGTCTCTTCGCCGCGCATCACGTCGGCTGGTTCGGCCTGCGACAGGCCCGGGATGATCGACACATCGAATTCGCCCGGCACTTGGGTCAGCTGCGGCGCAAGCGGCGCGCACGGGACCGCCGAATAGGCCGCCTCGACCCAGCCCTGCCGCGCGCCGACCATGCCGCAGGCAATCATCGGCACCGGGCCACGGTCCAGCCAGTCGCCGCACATCTCGCGCAGCGCCGGTTCGAACTGGTCGGGCGACAGCGTGCCCATGCCCTTGGCCGAGCCGCGCTCTTCCAGCACCGCGCCCGAGCCGCTCATCGCCCAGCCTCGCAAATGCGTCGTGCCCCAGTCGAGGGCAATCCAGTCGGGTGTCGTCATCGCATGATCCTTGATCGCCGCGCACGGATTGCCGGCCGCTGTCGGCCGGGCCGCGACGATGTCTCAGTGTTGCAGTTGCTCCGCATCGGCCTTTGAACCGAGCGGTTCCAGAAGATCCAGCCATTCCCGATGCCCCAGACAGCGTTGGGAGGCTTTGCGGTATTCGTCGATGAGTTCCCCATGCAGTGTCGCTGTAGCCCGTCGCTCTGCGGGTCGTAAGCCGAGCGCCTGCTTCTCGGCCCCGCGGTCGAGAAGCCCGAGACCCGCCAGCACCGGTCGCCAGAGCTGCTCCTCGACATGGGGCAACCGCATCGGGAAAGGTGCAAAATCCGATCTCTCGGGCATCCGGTTTGCCCAATCGGCAAGGCGATCGGTCAGGGCCGCAGGGTGGCTGCCGGCCACGTCGCGCCAGAAGCCGGTGTCACGTCGCTCCGAGAGGTAATGCGCGCGGATGAAATCTCGAAAATCGTCAACCTGCCGCGCATGCGCGGCGTTGTAGCGCGCGCGGCCTTCCGGATCGTCGAGCCAACCCGCGAGCAGCAACAGCTGGACGATGGTGCCATGGATCGAGGTCGCCTCGAGCGGCTCGAGAAAGGACGAGGCGAGCCCGAGTGCGACGGTGTTGCCGAGCCAGGGTGCCCGCAGTCGCCCGGCCCGGATCGGGATGTCGGCGCGCGGTTCGATCGGATGACCGAGCGCGGCTTCGATCTCGGCTTGTGCCTGATCTGGCGTTGTATGGAGGTCGGAATAGACATAGCCGCACCCCATTCGGTCACGGGTGGGGATTTGCCACATCCAGCCTGCGCCTTGCGCCCATGCCAGAGTGAATGGCGCGATCTCGGTGTCTGGGTCATGATTGAGCCAGAACGGCATTGCGCGGTTGACCGGCAGCACGTCGCCGTAATCCATCCACTGGGCTCCGAGCGACCCGATCAGTGTCCGGCGGAACCCGGTGCAGTCGAGAAACAGGTCGGCCTCGATGCGTCGTCCATCCTCGAGCGCCAGCATGGTGATGCCAGCCGGGCCGGTCTGGACCCCTGTGACCTGCGCATTGATCCGCGTGACGCCGCGCGCCTTGCTGCGTAGCCACATCCCCGCACGGGCCTGGTCAAAGTGATAGGCATGGTGAAACGGTCCGGCGGGCACCAGCCGGTCTCCGATCCTTGCCACCGGGGCACGCCCTGCATCCATCAGCGCCTGAAACAGGTGCGCCTCTGTCAGGGGGCGCCCCGACGCCAACGCATACTGCGCCAGCGGCACGCCCGGGGCCACGAGGTGCGGATCGTCGATCGGACCGTCATAGTGATGGCCGATCCGCCGCCAGTCGCGATGGCGGATGCCGTATTTCACCGTGGCCCCGGTGGCCGCCATGAACTCGGCCTCGTCGAGGCCGAGATGCTTGAGCATTTGCCGGAACACCGCAGTGGTGCCCTCGCCGACCCCGATCGTCGGGATCTTCGACGTCTCCACCACGGTGACCGTTCCCACCTGTCCGCCGCCCCCCTGCCCGGCCCGCAGTTGCGCATCGCGCAGGATCAGCGCCGCGAGCCAGCCCGCGGTGCCGCCGCCGACGATGACGATCCGACCGGACAGGAGGCTCATGTCACGACGCCTTGCGCCGCTCGACCCGCGCGAACTCGGGCAGCCAGTCGCCATGCGCTTCGAGAAGCGCATCGGTCACCGCCCAGATCTGGTCGAGATCGAGCTCGGCCGCGGTATGCGGGTCGAGCATGGCGGCGTGGTAGATGTGCTCAGGGCTCTGCTCCATCAGCGCCGCGACGGTCAGCTCCTGCACGTTGATATTGGTGCGCATCAGGGCGATCAGCTGCGGCGGGATGTCGGTGACCACCGTGGGCTGAAGCCCGTTGGCGTCGACCAGCACCGGCACCTCGACGGCGCAGCCCTCGGGCAGCTGCGGGATGAAGCCCTGATTGCGGATGTTGCCGTAGATCACGCTGGGCTGGCCCATGACCACCGAGTTGATGATCTCGCTGGCGTATTCATGGCTCGGCTTCACCGTGATGCTTTCGGCCTCGCGGTATTTCGCCGCCTGCCGCTCCCAGGCCTCGACCTGCTCGACGCAGCGCTTGGGGTATTCGTCGAGCGGAATGCCGAACTTTTCGATCAGGTCGGGACGGTCGCGCTTGATGAAGTAGGGCAGGTATTCGGCGTGGTGCTCCGAGCTTTCGGTGACGAAGTAGCCCAAACGCGACATCATCTCGTAGCGCACCTTGTTGGGACAACGCGGCGAATGCGAGAAGTGCGGGAAGCGGCCCTCGGCATAGCCCTGCTTCAGCGCCGGGTAGAGGTCGCGGAAGCTGCCATCGGGCTGGCGATGCTCGAAGTTCAGGAAATAGGCCATGTGGTTGATGCCGGCCGAACGGTAGCGGATCTCGTCAACAGGGATGTCGAGATCCTTGGCCAGCTCCTTCGCGGTGCCCTGCACCGAGTGGCACAGGCCCACCTGCCGGAGTTGCGGATACTTCGCGCCGATCGCCCAGGTATTGATCGCCATCGGGTTGACGTATTGCAGCATGATCGCCTGCGGGCAGACTTCAAGCATGTCCTCGCAGATCGACCACAGATGCGGCACGGTCCTGAGCCCGCGTGTTCTGCCCCCAATGGAGTGCTCCGCCCACTGAGATAGATTTATCTCGTTAGGAGGAGGACGAAGCGATGGGTGGAAAGCGCGAAAAGCCCGAGGACGTCGTGCTGAAGCTGCGGCAGATCGAGGTGCTGCACGGGCAAGGCATGCCGGTCGCCGATGCGGTGCGCCAAGTCGGCATCACGCAGCAGAGCTACTACAGATGGCGCCGGCAATACGGCGGCATGAGCCGGAGCCAGCTGAAGCGGCTGAAGGAGCTCGAGAAGGAGAACCAGCGGCTGCGGCGGGCGGTCTCCGATCTGACACTCGACAAGCTCATCCTGGCCGAGGCGGCGCGGGGAAACTTCTGAGCCCCTCGCGCCGACGCCAGTGCATCGACCATGTGCGGCAGGCGCTTGGCGTGTCCGAGCGCCGCGCCTGCCGCACGCTGGGCCAGCACCGCTCCACGCAGAGAAAGGTGCCACGCGGCCGACCGGACGAAGCGCGCCTGACGGCGGACATCATCGAGTTGGCGCGCCAGTATGGCCGCTACGGATACCGTCCCATCACGGCGCTGCTGAAGCAGTCCGGCTGGCAGGTGAACCTCAAGCGGGTCGAGCGCATCTGGAAACGCGAGGGGCTGAAAGTCCCCCAGAAGCAGAAGAAACGAAGCCGGCTCTGGCTGAACGACGGCTCATGCGTGCGCCTGCGACCGGAGCGGCCGAACCATGTGTGGTCCTACGACTTCGTCCAGGACCGGACGCATGACGGCCGAGCTTACCGCATCCTCAATATCATCGATGAGTTCACGAAGGAGGCGCTAATGATCCGTGTCGATCGGAAGCTCAACTCCACCGACGTGGTGGACGCTTTGACGGACCTGTTCATCCTGCGCGGGCCGCCTGAGTTCATCCGTTCCGACAACGTCCTATGAAGGGAGGCTGTGCGGGTTTCAGGCCGCAATTGTTGGTCACCGGCGCGTGCCGATGATGGATGAATGCTGAGCCAGGCGGCTTCCACCGTCAAGGCAGAGGTCTCTGCCATAGCAAACACAGGGTCCAGTCGTTGGCCCTCACCGTCCTGAAGACGAGATCCCAAACCCAGGCGGAAGACCCGAACATTATCTACGAGGTCGCTGTTGCGCCTCCACGGCCCTGACAGAGAGGGGTCCTTCCGCCTGGGACCGCCCCCTCGAAGAAGGGGCGGTAGTCTGAGCCGCGTTTGACGATGGCATGCGCGGTGCGTGCCATCTTCGCAGCTATGGCTGTGAGCGCCTTGCGACGTCGATCCGGGCTGGACCGATCGGCCTCGACATAGCGCTCGAACTTGTCCCGGAAGCTGTTGTCCCGCTGCCGGATTGCGATCTGGCCGGCCATCCAGAAGGTCCGGCGCAGCCGGGCGTTGCCGAACTTGGAGAGCTTGGTGCGGCCTCGAAAGGTGCCGGACTGATGGGTGGACAGATCCAGGCCGCAGAACTTCAGGAACTGGCGATGATGTCGGAAGCGGCGCAGATCGCCGGCCTCGGCCAGCACGGTCAGCGCGTTGATCGGGCCGATGCCGGGAATGGTCATGAGCCGTTGGTAGTCGGCATGCCCGGACAGCCGCTCGACGGCGAGCCGTTCGATCCGGTCGCGCTGGCGGATCAGGCTGCGGCCTTCTGCCAGCACCATTCGGAACATGGCCACGGCGTCGGAGCTGGGGTCGACCGGCAGGCCCACAGAGCTGTGGGCTGTCTCGTAAACATCTGAGAGCAAACGCTGCTTCGAGATCTTCCGGCCGATGACATCCCAGGCGGCCGCGATGAACTCTTCCTTCGTCAGGCGTTGGATCGTGGAGGGCGTCGGGAAGGCTTCGAGAAAGGCGAGAAACCAGTCGCTGCGGGCATTCCCGCGAAACCGCTCGGCCTCGGGAAAGTAGAGCGGCAGGTAATGGGTCAGCAACCGATGCCACAGCTCGGTCTTCGCGCGGGAGACCATGTCGTGGGTCTTCGACAGTTCCTGGATGTCGTTGATGCCGTGAGCGAGCGGATCGTGGAAGATCTGGCAGGCCCCGATCCGCAGCATGTGCAGGATCACCTGCGCATCGCGCGGGTCATTCTTGTCCCAGCCGTTGTTGAGCGCTTCGCGGGTCCGAGCCAGCGACATCGAGGAGATGAGGCGCAGGTCGAACCCTTCCGCCAGGAGCCGGTGTGCAAGGGCACGGTGGTAATTGCCCGTCGCTTCGAACCCGACCACGATCGGGGCCTCGAAGGCGGCCAGAACAGCAACCAGCCGGTCATGCTCCGGGCGCGTATTGAGAACCGTTAGGCGCCGCCGCCGCGTCCGACCGGGCACTTCGATCAGGACCTCATGGCGGTGCTTCGAGATGTCGATGGCGACAAGGACGGCGTCGGTTGGCATAGACTGGAGCGTGGTCATGGTCGGCCTCCTCTTCGGTGGGTGGTGTGCAACACCACCGTAAGAGACCTGAGACCCGGCCATGGCCACCTGCTGCGCGACATGAGGGCTTCGCAGGCGCCCATGGCCTCCCTTCCATAGGTGCTATGGCCCCGAATTCGTGGCCACGAAGGTCCGCGACTGGATCGAAACTGTCGGCGCCAAGACCGCCTTCATCGAACCGGGATCGCCCTGGGAGAACGGCTACTGCGAGAGTTTCAATGCCCGCTTCCGCAACGAGCTGCTCGACGGGGAAATCTTCTACACGCTGCGCGAGGCGCAGATCCTGATCGAGCAATGGCGAAAGCACTACAACACGGTTCGGCCTCACAGCTCATTGGGCTATCGCCCTCCAGCGCCGGAAAGCATTGTGCCCGTCGACCGGAGGCCGACCATGCACTAACAATTAACTTGGAGCACTCAGTTGGGGCAGCTCACGCGAGCAAGGCCCGCGCGCTGTCAGTCGCCTCGATCGAGCGGCGGCTGACCGGGCTGTCCTGGGGCTACGGGCAGCGCGGGATGCAGCTCGACCGCCGGGACCGGCATATCGCCTCCGTCCTCGCCGGCATTCGACGCCGTCATGCCCGGCCGCCAGTGCAGAAGGCCGCGATCGGGCCCGACGATCTGCGCGCCATGCTCGCCACCCTCGGCCACGACCTGCGCGGCCTGCGCGACCGGGCGATGCTGCTGGTCGGCTTCGCCGGGGCGCTGCGCCGCTCGGAGCTGGTCGGGCTCGATCGGGCCAAGGACGACACCATCGACGGCAGCGGCTGGGTCGAGATCCTCGAGGCCGGTGTGCTGGTCACGCTGCGCGGCAAGACCGGCTGGCGCGTGATCGAGATCGCACGGGGCTCCAGCGCCGCGACCTGCCCGGTGCAGGCGCTGGAGCGCTGGCTGGCCTTCGCGAAGATCGACTTCGGCCCGCTGTTCACGGCCGTCAGCCGGGACGGGAGCCGCGCGCTGGACCGTCGCCTGAACGACCGCCACGTCGCCCGGCTGGTGCAGCGCACGGCCCTCGCGACCGGGCTGCGGCCCGAGTTGCCGGAGGCCGAGCGCCGGGCGTTGTTCGCGGGGCATTCGCTACGCGCAGGCCTCGCGACATCGGCCGAGATCGATGAGCGCCACGTCCAGAAGCAGCTCGGCCATGCCTCGGCCGAAATGACCCGTCGATATCAGCGGAATCGGGATCGGTTCCGGGTGAACCTCACTAAGGCTGCGGGTTTATAGGATCCAGATGCCTTTAGGCGCCCTGTCTCCAGAAACCTTCAATAACTTCCATAGTTCTGAATGGGGTTACTGGAGGGCGCCGCTCCTGCCGACCTTCAAGCAATGCCACTCCTCCACAAACGGCCGTGTTGGTGTTGCGTCGTGGAGTGCACCGTCCATAGGAGATGGCCGTTTGGTCTGAGGCCACTTTTGCCCCCCGTCAGCGCCTCTGGGACATCTAGGCTGATTTTGTAACGGAGGGTTTCTGGCTCATCGTAACCACCGAGGAGTGGAGATGAGACAGAAACCCGGAACAGCCAGACCGAGGGCGGACTCGCTGGTGAAGGGCATCCGTCGGCGCACGCGGAAGCACCATTCAGCCGAGGAGAAGATCCGCATCGTCCTGGATGGGCTGCGTGGCGAGGACAGTATTGCCGAGCTCTGCCGGCGCGAGGGGATCGCCACGAGCCTCTATTACAGCTGGTCGAAGGAGTTCCTCGAGGCCGGCAAGAAGCGGCTCGCGGGCGACACGGCCCGCCAGGCCACCAGCCCCAAGGTCAGGGAGCTGCGGCCCGAGGCCTCGGCGCTGAAGGAGGCGGTGGCGACGGCAATTCCTCACGCTCAAGGGCCGGATACGAAAAACACCCGTTCAGCTTTCGGAATGCCTCTTAGCCACGGCCCGCATCGACATCGAGGCTGCGGCCGTTTTAACTCCTATTTTCGCATACAGTAGCGCGGAACGACCGCGAATTCAGCCGCGCCAAGTCCGGATCGGCCCCGAGTCGATATGGGTGAAGTCCGAGCCGTGGTAGCGCCCCACGCCACCGACCTGCAGCCATTCGGCGATGTTCGCCACCTCTTCCGTCGGAATGCCCGCGAACTGGATGTCCGCGGCCCGCCGCTTCATGTGATAGCTGTTGGAGGAGGCGCCGCCCCCCCGGCTTTGCAGGAGCCGCGTGGTCTGCGGCGTGCGGAAACCCGAGAGCAGGGTGATCTGGCCCGAATGCCCCTGCCGCCGCACCGCATCCGAGAGCGCCGCCAGGCCCCAGTAGATCCTCGGGTCGATGCTCGGGGCCTCCCCGTCGCGCCAGTCCCGGAACAGCCAGTCCAGCCGGCGCAGGGCGCGCCGATCGGTGCGGCCGTTCTTCATGAACCGCAGGGCCGTCCGCTCCCCGGTATGCGCATTCGTGATGTCGAGGTAACTGTCCCCCTTGGGAAACACGAAATCCAGCCGGGAGCCGGAACGCGTGGGCGGGGGGAGCTTCTCGTAGCCGCGGGCGGCACAGCCTGACAGGAGCGGCGTGGCAAGGCCCGCCCCAAGAGCGCAGACAAGCTTGCGCCGTGTGACGCGGCCCGCGGGCGGGCTTACTGTGTGCATGGTTCCTCATCACTGCTCGGCCCCGTTTCCCGGGGTCTCGAAGGCGACGCTGTCGAGAGCGCCTCCCATATGCGAAGCATGCGACAGGCCATGACGCCGAGCAAGACCGATTTGGGGAAGTCGGGCCGAGACGATGCCGGATCGCAGCGGCGGCCGCGTCACCGGGGCGGGACATCGCCCGGACATTTCGTCGTTCGAGCGGGTGGCCCGTCCGATCGGCGATTTTTTTTGCGGGCCCGGCGCCGGGGAAACCGATCGTGACGGCGCTATCCACCGGCCTTGAAGGCTCCGAAGCAGGGGCCCCGACAGCGTGACCCCATTCAACTGAGCCGCGAAATATCAGCCCGACCGGCCGTTTGCCCGATCATGTCATCCTTCGTTGTCAACGAAATTTACTATGCTCGAAGGGGTATGTAAAATCTTTGACTAAATCCCGCGACTTCTCTCCAGGTTGTGTGACTTCTAACGGGAAATCCGTAATCCAGAGATCGAGGAGATGTGCGCTGGGACGTTTTGGCCAATCGGCCAGCCGGTCTTGGAGGAGACCCGCAGCGCACCCGAACCGGAGGAAAAAGCTCGTGATGAATATCGAAGCCAAGCCCGGCACCGCGGCGCATGCGCCCGCGCAAGACATGGCGGCCCGCGCGCATATCGACGCCGAGACCTATGAGCGGATGTATCGCGAAAGCATCACGGATATCGATGGTTTCTGGGGCGAGCAGGGCAAGCGCCTTGACTGGATCAAGCCCTATGAAGCGGTCAAGAACACGGATTTCACCCTCGGCAAGGTCTCGATCGAGTGGTTCCGGGACGGGACCCTGAACGTCGCGCAGAACTGCATCGATCGGCACCTCGCGACCCGCGCCGACCAGACCGCGATCATCTGGGAGCCCGACGATCCGGCCGATCCGGCCAAGCACATCACCTACCGCGATCTGCACCGCGAGGTCAGCCGCCTCGCCAACGTGCTCGAAAGCCTCGGCGTGGCCAGGGGCGACCGGGTTGTCATCTATCTGCCGATGATCCCCGAGGCCGCCTATGCAATGCTGGCCTGCGCCCGGATCGGCGCGATACACTCCGTCGTCTTCGCGGGCTTCTCCCCCGATGCGCTGGGGGCGCGGATCAACGGTTGCGACGCCAAGCTCGTGATCACCGCCGACGAGGCGCCGCGCGGCGGCCGCAAGACGGCGCTCAAGACCAACACCGATCAGGCGCTGCTGCACTGCAACGAGGGCGTGAAGTGCCTGATGGTGCGTCGCACCGGCGCCCAGACCGCTTGGGTCGAGGGCCGCGACTTCGACTACGGCGCGCTGATGGCCGAGGCCGAGGAGCATTCCGAGCCCGCCGAGATGAACGCGGAGGACCCGCTCTTCATCCTCTACACCTCGGGCTCCACCGGCCAGCCCAAGGGGGTGGTGCACAGCTCCGGCGGCTACCTCGTCTACGCGGCGATGACCCACCAGATCACCTTCGACTACCATGACGGCGACGTATTCTGGTGCAGCGCCGATGTCGGCTGGGTCACCGGGCACAGCTACATCGTCTACGGGCCGCTCGCGAACGGCGCGACCACGCTGATGTTCGAGGGCGTGCCGACCTGGCCGGATGCCTCGCGCTTCTGGGAGGTCTGCGAGAAGCACAAGGTGAACCAGTTCTACACCGCCCCCACCGCGATCCGGGCCCTGATGGGGCACGGCGCGGCACCGGTCGAAAAGCATGACCTGAGCGCGCTGCGCCTGCTGGGCACGGTGGGCGAGCCGATCAACCCCGAGGCCTGGAACTGGTACAACGAGGTGGTCGGCAAAGGCCGCTGCCCGATCGTCGACACCTGGTGGCAGACCGAGACCGGCGGCCATCTCATCACGCCGCTGCCCGGCGCGACCGCGCTGAAACCCGGCTCGGCCACCAAGCCGTTCTTCGGCGTGCAGCCGGTGGTGCTCGACCCGCAATCGGGCGCCGTGATCGACGAGACCGAGGCCGAGGGCGTGCTCGCCATCGCCGACAGCTGGCCCGGGCAGATGCGCACCATCTGGGGCGATCACGACCGGTTCGAGCAGACCTATTTCTCGCAATATCCGGGCTACTACTTCTCCGGCGACGGCTGCCGCCGCGACGCCGATGGCGACTACTGGATCACCGGCCGCGTCGACGACGTGATCAACGTCTCGGGTCACCGCATGGGCACCGCCGAGGTCGAAAGCGCGCTGGTGGCCCATGCCAAGGTCGCCGAGGCGGCGGTCGTCGGCTACCCGCACGAGATCAAGGGGCAAGGCATCTACTGCTACGTCACGCTGATGAACGGGGTCGAGCCGTCGGAGGAGCTCCGCCGCGAGCTGCGCCAGTGGGTCCGGCAAGAAATCGGCCCGATCGCCAGCCCCGACCTGATCCAGTGGGCGCCGGGCCTGCCCAAGACCCGCTCGGGCAAGATCATGCGCCGCATCCTGCGCAAGATCGCCGAGAACGATTACGGCAGCCTCGGCGACACATCGACGCTCGCCGACCCCTCCGTGGTGGACGAGTTGATCGACAACCGCATGAACCGGGGGTGAGGCCGATGGACGGCAGGAACACCCCGGCGCAAGCGCCCGCCTTCATCCTCCTCGGCCCCCCGGGGGCCGGGAAGGGCACGCAGGCGCGCAGGCTCGAAGAGCGCTTCGGCCTCGTCCAGCTGTCCACCGGCGACCTGCTGCGCGCCGCCGTGGCCGAGGGCAGCGAGGCCGGGGCCCGGGCGAAAGAGGTGATGGAAGCGGGCGGGCTCGTCTCCGACGAGATCGTCATCGCCATCCTCGACGACCGCCTCGACCGGCCCGATACCGCCCAGGGCGTCATCCTCGACGGCTTTCCGCGCACCACGGCGCAGGCCGAGGCGCTCGACGGGCTGCTGGCCCGCCGGGGGCAGTCGGTCTCGGCGGTGATCAGCCTCGAGGTCGATGACGCGGCGATGGTCGAGCGGATCTCGGGCCGCTACACCTGCGCCACCTGCGGCGAAGGCTGGCACGACAGCTTCAAGCGCCCGGCCACCCCCGGTGTCTGCGACGCCTGCGGCGGCACCGCCTTCAAGCGGCGCGCCGACGACACCGCCGAAACGGTGGCCTCGCGGCTCGCCGCCTACCACGCCGAGACCGCGCCGCTGATCGACCATTACCGCGCCCGCGGCACGCTGGAGCGCGTGCCCGCGATGGGCGCGATCGACGACGTCGCCCAGGCCCTGTCGGAGATCGTCCGGCGACACGAGACGGCCTGAGCGACGACCAAGACCGGCGGCCGGAGGAACGCGTGAGGGCCGCCATCCACGCAACGACGGGAGGAGCCCGCATGTCGGATCACACGACACATCATCCACCAACGACGATGACCAAGGATGACAAGGCCTACTGGTCCGCGAATGTGCGGATCATCACCATCTGCCTCGTCATCTGGGCCACCGTTTCATTCGGCTTCGGCATCATCCTGCGGCCGCTGATCAGCTGGATCGGCGTCGGCGGCACCGATCTGGGCTTCTGGTTCGCGCAGCAGGGGTCGATCCTCGTCTTCCTGGCGCTGATCTTCTTCTATGCCTGGCGGATGAACCGGCTCGACCGGCAATACGGCGTCGAGGAGGAATAAGCGCCATGGACCAGTTCACCCTCAACCTGATCTTCGTCGGCGCCTCCTTCGCGCTCTATATCGGCATCGCGATCTGGGCCCGCGCCGGCTCGACCTCCGAGTTCTACGCCGCCGGGCGTGGCGTCCATCCCGTGACCAACGGCATGGCCACCGCGGCCGACTGGATGTCGGCGGCCTCCTTCATCTCGATGGCCGGTCTGATCGCCTTCACCGGCTACGACAACTCCACCTATCTGATGGGCTGGACCGGCGGCTACGTGCTGCTGGCGCTGCTGCTCGCGCCCTATCTGCGCAAGTTCGGCAAGTTCACCGTGCCCGAATTCATCGGTGACCGGTTCTACAGCCCGACCGCGCGGCTCGTGGCGGTGATCAGCCTGCTGGTGGCCTCGCTCACCTACGTGATCGGCCAGATGACCGGCGTCGGCGTGGCCTTCGGCCGCTTCCTCGAGGTCGACAACACCACCGGCCTGCTGATCGGCGCCGTCGTCGTCTTCGCCTATGCGGTGTTCGGCGGCATGAAGGGCGTCACCTACACCCAGGTCGCGCAGTACTGCGTGCTGATCGCCGCCTACACGATCCCGGCGGTCTTCATCTCGCTGCAGCTCACCGGCAACCCGATCCCGGCGCTCGGCCTCTTCGCCGAAACCGGCTCCGGCGAGCCGCTGCTGCAGACCCTCGACCAGATCGTCACCGATCTCGGCTTCAAGGCCTATACCGAGCATCACGGCGACACCTTCAACATGCTGCTCTTCACGCTCAGCCTGATGATCGGCACCGCCGGCCTGCCGCATGTGATCATGCGCTTCTTCACCGTGCCCAAGGTGTCCGACGCGCGCTGGTCGGCGGGCTGGACGCTGGTGTTCATCGCGCTGCTCTACCTGACGGCCCCCGCCGTGGGCGCGATGGCGCGGCTCAACATCACCCAGCAGTTCTGGCCGCAGGGCACCGACGCCGAGGCGGTCTCGGTCGAGACGATCGAGAGCGACCCGGCCTACGACTGGATGGCGACCTGGCAGCAGACCGGCCTTCTGGGCTGGGAGGACAAGAATGGCGACGGAAGGATCCAGTACTACAACGACGCCGCGCCCGAGATGCAGGACCGCGCCGCCGCTGCCGGCTGGGAAGGCAACGAGCTCGTCAACTTCAACAACGACATCCTCGTTCTCGCCAACCCCGAGATCGCCAACCTGCCGGGCTGGGTGATCGGCCTCGTCGCCGCCGGCGGTCTCGCCGCCGCGCTGTCGACCGCCGCCGGCCTGCTGCTCGCCATCTCCTCGGCGGTGAGCCACGACCTCGTGAAGGGCCGCATCGCGCCCAACATCTCCGAGAAGGGCGAGCTTCTGTCGGCGCGGGTCGCGATGGCCGCCGCCATCGCCGTGGCGACCTATCTCGGGATCAACCCGCCGGGCTTCGCCGCGCAGACCGTGGCGCTCGCCTTCGGCCTCGCCGCCGCGTCGATCTTCCCGGCGCTGATGATGGGCATCTTCTCCAAGCGGGTGAACAACACCGGCGCCGTGGCGGGGATGCTGGTGGGCCTCTGCGTGACGGTGGTCTACATCTTCCTGCACAAGGGCTGGTTCTTCGTGCCGGGCACCAACTCCTTCGACGATGCGGACCCGCTCCTGTTCACCGTGAAGTCGACCTCCTTCGGCGCGGTCGGCGCGGCGCTGAACTTCGCCACGGCAATTCTGGTCAGCCGGGCGACGCAGGAACCGCCGCAGGAGATCCAGGAGCTCGTCGAAAGCGTCCGCATTCCGCGCGGCGCCGGGGCGGCCACTGCCCACTGAGCCTCGGCGAGAGGCGGCGCCATCCGCCGCCCCTTGCGACCCCAGCGTCCCGCGCCCACCATGGCGCGGGACGACACCGATCGGAGCTTCCGATGTCCCAGCCCCTCGACGATTTCTTCGCGCGCCAGCCCCCTTGGGACCGGCTGCCCGACGCGACGCGCCGCCGGATCGCCGGCGCCGCCCGACCGATCGAGGCCGCCGAGGGCGAGATCCTCACGCAGGTCGGCACGCCGCAGCCCGGCCTCTTCGTGATCCGCGCCGGCGCCGTCACCACGACCGATGCGCGCGGCGCCGTCGTCTCGCGTCTCGGCCCCGGCAACAGCTTCGGCGAACGCGCGCTGCAGCGCGGCGGCACCGCGCTGGTCACCGCCCGCGCCGATACCGTCAGCGAGCTGCTGCTGCTGTCCCCCGACCTCTTCGCCGAATTGATGCGCGAGCACGACCTCGTGCGCCGCTTCTTCGACCGCTCCAACCCGCTCGGCGATCGCCCCCGCACCCGCGCCGAGGAGCTCACCTCCACCCGCGTCGCCGACCTCATGGCGACCGATCCGGTGACTTGCGCCCCCGGCGCGAGCCTGCTCGATGCCGCCCGCCTGATGCGCGATCACCGCATTTCCTCTCTCTGCGTGACCGAGGATGGCCGCCTGCGTGGCATTCTCACACTGCGCGACATGGTGAACAAGGCGATGGCCGCGCCGCTGCCGCCCGACACCCCGGTGGCGCGGGTGATGACCGAGGCGCCGATCACCTTGCCCTCGGCGGCCATCGGCTCCGACGTGCTGCACCGGATGATGGAGCGCCATCTCGGCCACCTGCCGATCGTCGATGACGGGCGGCTGGTGGGCATGGTCACCCAGACCGACCTCACCCGGTTCCTCGCCTCGACCTCCGCCGGCCTCGTGGGCGACATGGCCCGGGCCGGCTCGCCGGAAGAACTGGCCCGCGTCACCGCCCGGATCCCCGAACTGCTGGTCCAGCTCACCGCCGCCGGCAACCGCCACGAGGTCGTCACCCGGCTCGTCACCGACATGGCCGACGGCGCGACGCGGCGCCTGATCCGCCTCTACGAGAAGGCGCAAGGCGCGGCGCCCGTCCCCTTCGCCTGGGTCGCCTGCGGCAGCCAGGGGCGGCAGGAGCAGACCGGCATCTCGGATCAGGACAACGCGCTGATCATCTCCGACGCGGCGACGGAGGAGGACATGGAATGGTTCGCCGGCCTCGCCCGCTTCGTCTCGGACGGGCTCGACGCCGCCGGCTATTTCTTCTGCCCCGGCGACATGATGGCGACCAATCCGCGCTGGCGGCAGCGCGCCTCGGTCTGGGCGGGCTATTTCCGCGACTGGATCGCCCGGCCATCGAAAGAGGCGCAGATGCTCGCCTCGGTCATTTTCGACCTGCGGGTGATCGCGGGCGAAGAGGGTCTCTTCGCACCGCTCCACCATGACACGCTGCGCGCGGCGAGCGGAAACTCGATCTTCACCGCCCACATGGCCTCGAACGCCCTCGGCCACGTGCCGCCGCTGGGCCTGCTGCGCGGCTTCGCGACGCTGCGCTCGGGGGAGCACCGCAACCATATCGACCTCAAGCTGAACGGCGTCGTGCCGGTCGTGGACCTCGCCCGGATGTACGCCCTCGAGGGGCGGCTGCTGCCCGCGAACACCCGCGCCCGGATCGAGGCGGCGGGCGAGGCCGGCGTCATCAGCCTTCATGGCGCGCGCGATCTGCTCAACGCCTACGACGTGATCGCCCAGACCCGGATCGAGCATCAGACCCGCCAGATCCGGCGCAACGAGGCGCCGGACAACTTCATGCAGCCGAGGGAGCTTTCGGATTTCGAACGCTCCCACCTGCGCGATGCCTTCGTGGTCGTGAAGACGATGCAGGCCGCGATGATGCAGGGACGGCGTCTATTGGGATAGCCCCGCGCCACCGGGCGCGGACAAGGGAGGAATGCGATGTTTCTGGAACTTCTCGGCGTGATCTTCGCGGGCGTCACGGGCGCCCTCGTCGTCTACGCCGCGAACCGCGCGACCGGCGGGCGGCTGCCGCGCTGGCTGATGCCCGCCGTGGCGGGGCTGGCGATGATCGGCGCCACGATCAGCCTCGAATACAGCTGGTACGATCGCACCGCCGCCGCGCTTCCCGAGGGTCTCGTCGTCGCGGACACGGTCGAGGAGCGCGCGCTCTACCGCCCCTGGACCTATCTGGTGCCCTACACCGACCGCTTCGTCGCCATCGACCGCACGAGCCTTCAAACCAATCCAGACCGCCCCGGCGAACGCATCGCCAATATCTACTTCTTCGGCAGGTGGGCGCCGCTGCGGCAGCTGCCGGTCGCCTTCGACTGCGCGCAGGGCCGCCGCGCCGCGCTGGTCGAGGGGGCCGGCATCGCCGCCGACGGCCGCATCGAGGGCGCCGACTGGATGCAGGCCTCGCCCGGCGACCCGCTGCTCGCCGCCGCCTGCGCCGGGACCTGAGATGAAGCGGCGGGGCCTGCGCCAGCGCGTCGCGTTCTTCTTCGCGCTGGTCGCCGCGGGGGGGCTCGCCGCGATCGTCGCGGGCCTCGCCCTCGGCTTCCGGCAGGCCGCGCCGACCGAGATCGCGCCATTCGTCACCGCCGGGGTGGTGGCCGGGTTCGGCCTCGTCGCGATCGCCGCCGGGATCTGGCTGCTGTTCGACGAGAACGTGGCCAAGCCGGTCATCGCGCTCGCCGCCCGGCTGCGGGCCCATGCCCATGGCGGCGCCGAGATGTCGCTCGACCTCGAAAGCGCCCGCTGGCTCGACGACCTCGTCCCCGCCGCCGCCGCCGTCGCCGACAAGCTCGGCCGCTCCACCCTCGACGCCGCCGAGGCGCTGGCCGAGCGCACCGCCGAGCTCGCCGCCGAGAAGGACCGTCTCGCCGCCGTGCTCACCGGCATGCCGGTCGCCGTCAGCATCATCGGCCCCGGCCACAAGCTCGTCCTCTATGACGGGCAGTCCGCCGATCTCCTCGGACAGGAGGGGCCGGTGCGGCTCAACGCCTCGATCTTCGAATATCTGCGCCCCGGCCCGATCGAAGTTGCGCTCGACGAACTGCACCGCCGGGGCGCCCGTCGCGCCCCCCTCGTGGCCGAAACGCTGTCGGGTCGCGTCTGCACCGGCCATATCCGGCTGATGGGCGAGGAGGCGGGCTACATGCTCATGCTCGAGCCGCTGGACCCCGAGGCCGAGCGCCCCCTCACATACGACTTCGCCCTGCTGGCGGGCCGGGCCGCCGCCGCCCGCGACACCCCGCTGCGCGAGCTGAGCTTCGTGGTCTTCGACACCGAGACGACCGGCCTCGACCCGGCCTCGGACGCGATCGTGCAGATCGGCGCCGTGCGCGTCCTGGGCGGTCGGATCGTCCCGGGCGAGGTGTTCGAGACGCTGGTCGATCCCGGCCGGCCGATCCCCGCCGCCGCCGCCCGGGTCCATCGCATCACCACCGAGGCGGTCGCGGGCGCGCCCGGCCCGGCCAATGCGGCCGAGGCCTTCCGCCGCTTCGCCCAAGGCTCGATCCCGGTGGCGCACAACGCGCCTTTCGACATGGCCATGCTGCGTCGCGCCGGTGCCGCGCCCGCGCCGCCCGTCCTCGACACGGTGCTGATCTCGGCCGTCGTCTATGGCGGCCACGAGACGCATACGCTCGACGCGCTCGTCGACAGGCTCGGCGTCGCGCTGCCCGAGGCCGAGCGCCACACCGCGCTCGGCGATGCGCGCGCGACGGCCGAGGTGCTGGTCCGCCTGCTCGCCATCTGCGAGGGGCGCGGCCTCACCACCCTCGGGGCGCTGATCGACGAGATGCGCCGCCATGAACGGCTCGTCGAAGCCCTCGTCTGAGGGACCGAGCCCTAGACGGGCTGCCCGTGCAGGACACTGCTCAGGCGACGACAGGATCCCCGGTGATCGGATCTTTGGGAGACTGCGCGACTCGAGGATGGTCATATCCCAGGGGTACGTCGCCGCAACCGGCCCCCTTGGCCAAGCTGGACCGAGCGCAGGCTTGCGCTCCGCCCTGCTCGTTCAGGGACACGCCGTTTCGCACCCCGACAGGGCGTACAGGTCGCTCCATGTCGATCTGAGCCGAAAATTGCCAAAAATCTTTCGGGTCGCGGAGCTTTCCGAAAATTGCGCGCGCATGCGCGACCGCGCAGCGGCACGGGCGCCGCCGCATTTCGCCACACATCAAGATTGCCACCGGCCGTCGCAGGCACGCGGAGCCCCCGGATCCAGCGCTCCGAGCCACCCGATCGACCGCTGGACCCCGGCTTTTCGCCGCCTTAATGGGCCGGCTGGTCGGGTGCGCGTGGCGCGCTCGCCGGAATGCCGGTCTTGGGAGAGGCCGGCGAGGAGGACAAGGCGGCGGCGACGCCGCGATCATTCTGGGAGGAATACAACATGGAAATGCTGACGGCGTTTCTGTCCGCCGTGAACGGGTTCGTCTGGGGACCGCCGATGCTGGTGCTGATCCTCGGCACCGGTCTCTTCTTGCAAATCCGCCTGAAGCTGATGCCGATCAGGCGGGTGCCGACCGGCTTCCGCATGGTCTGGGCCGGCCGCAAGCCCGACGCGGATGCCGAGGGCGAGATCAGCCCCTATGCCGCGTTGATGACCGCGCTTGCCGCCACGGTGGGCACCGGCAACATCGCCGGCGTCGCCACCGCCATCGCGCTTGGCGGGCCGGGCGCCCTGTTCTGGATGTGGATGACGGCGCTGGTCGGCATGGCCACCAAATACGCCGAGGTGCTGCTCTCGGTGCATTTCCGCGAGGTCGACGACAAGGGCGAGCATGTCGGCGGCCCGATGTTCGCGATCAAGAACGGGCTCGGCCCGCGCTGGCGCTGGCTCGGCGCGGCCTTCGCGCTGTTCGGCGGGCTCGCGGGCTTCGGCATCGGCAACATGGTCCAGTCCAACAGCATCTCGCAGGTGATGACCGAAAGCTTCGGCGTCCCGGCCTGGGTGTCGGGCGTGATCCTCGCCCTGCTGACCGGCCTCGTGCTGCTGGGCGGCATCCGGCGGATCGGCGCGGTGGCACAGAAGCTCGTGCCGACCATGTGCATCGCCTACATGGCGGTCGCGGCGATCGTTCTGGTGATCCACGCGAGCGATGTTCCCGCGGCCTTCGCGCTGATCATCGACCACGCCTTCAACCCGGTCGCGGCCTCGGGCGGCTTTGCCGGCGCGACGATCATGCTGGCGATGCGCTACGGCGTGGCGCGCGGCATCTTCTCGAACGAGGCGGGCCTCGGCACCGCCGGCATCGCGCAGGCGGCAGGGCAGTCGAAGGACGCGGCGCAGGCCGGCCTGATCGGCATGATGGGCACCTTCATCGACACGCTGGTCGTCTGCACCATGACCGGCCTGATCATCATCGTGACCGGCCTGTGGAACAGCGGCGATTCCGGTGCCGCGCTGACCTCTCTGGCCTTCGACGCGGCGCTGCCGGGTTTCGGCCAGTACTTCCTCGCGATCGCCCTGGCCGTCTTCGCCTTCACGACGATCCTGGGCTGGGCCTATTTCGGTGAGAAGTGCTGGGAGTATCTCGCCGGGACCAAGGTGCAGATCCCCTACCGGATGCTCTGGACCGGCTTCGTCCTGATCGGCGCGGTGACGCAGCTCGACTTCGTCTGGCTGGTGGCCGACACGCTCAACGCCTTCATGGCGTTCCCGAACCTCGTCTCGCTGCTGCTGCTGTCGCCGGTCGTGGTGCGGGTGACCAACGACTACTTCGAACGCCGCCGGACGGTGCTCGGCTGAACCACGCGCGGTCGGGGACGGCACGACGTCCCCGACCGCCACCACGAATTCACCGATACGATGCGGGCCTGCGGCCCTTGCGCGATACGGCGACATGCCGCGATATCCGGCCAGAGCGGATGAAGGCGCGTAGAACTCGCCTGAAAATTTTGCGGGGTTGGCCGGGCAGTCCGAACCTTCCTCACTGCTGATCAAGTGCCAGCAGGGGGCTGGCCTGTCAGGCGAGACACCGGCCCGTCTGCGCCCACACCAGTCGAAATTCGATCTCCTGCGGGGATTTGGCGGCAAGCCCTGGCGGGACGGCGGCGCTCGACCCTACCCCTCCAACAGCTCCTCTCGGTGTCCGAACGGGCACGCGATAGCGTCCCCGCAGTCCGTTCTTCGGCCTGAGACCGCAATTGCCAGATGGCAATTTCGACCGGGTCGTGGACATGACCACCTGTCACGGCGCGAGGAATGTGCGAGCATGCTCCCGTTGGTACTTGGGGGTCGCATGTCCCGCTATCCGGCTGCATCGTGTGGATGGACCGACGAGCTGTCGGCACGTTCCCGCCCCGGTTCCTGCCATCGCGCAGTTGGCGCGATGGCAGCCCTGTTCCTGCTCGTCATGCATACGCAAGGCGGCGCGCAGGTCGCCCTGCCGCCGGACGGCGAAATCGTGGCCGACGACGCCTTGACCTCCCCTGAGAATGGCGGCTTGCGGCGCTGGCGTATTTCGGCGGGCACTCCGGTGGCTCTCCGGAATGACCCCGGTTCGAAGGCGCCTCCCTTGGCCACCCTTGAAAGCGGCGAGATCCTGACCGGCCATGGCTGCCTGCGGGTCGAGGCAGGGACATGGTGCGAGGTCCAGAGCATCGCCGACGGCCCGCGCGGCTTTGTTCCCGCCGAGCATCTCGCGCCCGTGGCAGGTCCCGACGGCATCGTCGCCCGCGGAATCGACGACACGCCCCGGCGCGCGCGGCGGGGCGATTTCGACGTATCGGGAGAGATCGCCTGCGCGCAGGACCGGCATCTGCCCATGGCCAGCTGCATGGCCAATGTGGCGCGAAGCGGCGGCGGAGATGCCACGGTCGTGGCGACATTCCCGAACGGTTTCCGGCGCAGGCTCCATTTCGGGCACGGGATGTTCCTGCGCGGCGATGCCACGATGTCGGGCGTCGGGACGGACACGGCGTGGCGGCTGGAGGGCGGCATGCATTTCATCCGCGTCGACGATCAGCGCTTCGAGATACCCGACGCGATGATCGTCGCCCGCTAACGCATGAATGGCGCGACGGGGCGCTTGCCGCAGGCCCCGCGCCGCCCGAAGACGGCGCGATGCGCCGCGATCAGCTGCCCGGCGTGAGCTTGTGGATCATGCCCTCGTCCACCGCGGTATAGAGGCTGCCATCCGGGCCGAGCACGACCGAGCGGAAGCGGCCCGCCTCCATCGGCAGCGTCATCTCGGTGACGTCCACGACCTCGGTGCCATCCTCGTTGAACTCGACCACGTCGATCCGCTGGCCGATCGGCGTGCCGCCGAAGCCGATCCCCATGACGCCGACCACCATGGCGCCGTTCCAGTCGCCCCACTGCTCGCCCTCGAGGAAGACGGCGGAGGAGGTACCCTGCGACCAGCCATTGTTGGTCCAGACCGGCGGCATCGCGTCGGGATAGGTGTCGAAATCGGTCATCGGCATGAAGGCCGCCCGCTCGTAGCGGTTCATCCCCTCGTTCTGGTTCGGCATGTAGCCGCAATAATCGTCCGGGCAGTCGCCGCGACCGGCCATGTTCGGACGCGGGTCCCAGCCGGCATTGCCACCATTCGTCAGCACCGTGATCTCGTCGGAGTGCCACGGCCCGTGCTCGGCGGTGATCGCCGCGCCGGACCCGGGGTGGAAGGCGATGCCCTGAACGTTGCGGTGGCCGTAGGTATAGGTGCGCGGGTCGAAGCCCTCGGGCGGGCTGTTCTCGGGATGCGCGTTGCCATCCGTGTCGATGCGCAGCACCTTCGACCCCATCATCGTCGGGCTTTGCGGGACCTCCTCGTTGTGGTTGTCGCCGGTGGTCAGCCAGAGCGCGCCGTCGGGACCAAAGCGCACCCGGCCGCCATTATGCGCGCCCGGCCCGCCGAACGGGTGATCCGAGGCCTCCATCTTGTAGGGCACGTCGTCGACGATGTCGGTCCGATCCGACACGCCGGTGAAATCCTCGTTCACCGCGAGGCGCATCAGCCGGTTCGTATGCGGCTCCGACATGTTCGAGGTCGAATAGACATAGATGCGGCGGTTGTTCGCGAAGTCCGGATCGACGGCGACACCCTGCATGCCGGCCTGGCCCTCGCAGAACAGGTCGTCCGCGGTTTCCGGATAGCCCTCGCTGCCGGTCATGCCGAGCAGCGGGTTGACGGTGCCGTCGGGCATCCGCACCGACAGGCCCTTGCATTTCTCGGTGAAGAACATCGTGCCGTCATCGAGCAGCGCCATGTCCCAAGGGTTCTCGAGCCCGTCGAGCACCATCTCGTGTTGCAGGCTGGTGGTGTTCATGCCCGACTGGCCAAGGGCCGGGATCGGGACCATCATGGCGGCGGCGGCGATCGGCAGCAGGGCAGCCGACAGAGTTCCGTGCGTTGGATAAAGCATAGTCTCCTCCCAAGAGCTTGCTGAACCGACCACGACGCGACGAACTCCTCCTGACTCAACGTCAAGCCGGCGCGTCAGAGCCTAGGAGCCCTCGCTCCGAACGGCAACTTCTTTCGGCAGTTACGAGACTTGCGGTCAGGATGGACGGCCCCGGGCGACGGGATCGCCCCCGGGTCAGGACGGCCGGTTTCTATTCCGGCGGCGCTTCCCCGAACTCCGCCACGATGTAGTGCGAGATGTCGAGGATGTCCTGATCCGACAGTTCGGTCGCGTGCGGGATCATCAGCATCGAGTTCGGACCGATCTTTTCCCCCTCGCGATAACGCTCGAGACGCTCGACGAGGTATTCCACCTCCTTGTCGGAAAGCATGGGATAGCTCGCCACACCCTGCGCCTTGGGTCCATGGCAGTTCCGGCAGACGCCCTGATAGGCCTGCTCGCCCGCCACGACATCGGCCTCGATCTCGATATCGGCTTCGGCTTCGGCTTCGGCTTCGGCTTCGGCTTCGGCTTCGGCTTCGGCTTCGGCTTCGGCTTCGGCTTCGGCTTCGATCTCGGTGCCGGTGTCGGTCTCGGTGTCGAGCGCGAAAGCGGCGCCTCCAGCGGCCATGGCCAGCAAGGTGAGAATGATCGTTGTCTTCATGAGAACTGCCTCCCTCACAGCGCATGAGACGAACTCGGTATGCTTGCCATGTGGCAATCCAGAGCACGGAGGTCGCCGGATACGAACGCTATCGGTTCCGCCGCACCGGTCAAGGCGCTTGTCGTCGACCGCGCTCGCCCGGCAGGGCCAGTGGGTCACTGGCCGAGGCCAGAAACAGGGGCCGTCAGGCGTCCGCCCAGGCCAGGAGGGCGGTCTCGATCAGCTCATGGTCACGCTCTGGGGCTCACGCGCTCGCCTGCCCCATGGGCCTGATGGCCCCGGTCCGCCCCAGCGGGGCTCGCCCCGGAAATGGGGTGGGTTACCGCGCCAGCCCCAGAAGGAGCCGCCCGGAGACACGGGCCACACTCTCCACCCTGAGCAAGCGCGAGAGGCGTTCATGCGCACCGCCCCCCGTGCCATGGCTTGCCCGAGACCCCGGCGACCGGAAGAGCCCTCAGTCGCAGGCCTCGTCGCAGGGGCCGTCCTGCACCGCCGAGAGCGGGCAGCGCAATTGCCAGACGAGCCCATCGCGGTCGTAGTCGATGCTGACCTCTCCCGACATCGACGATGCGGTCAGCTGGTCTAGCACGGTGGTGCCGAAGCCCACCCTTTCGGGCGCGGCCACCGGGGGCCCGCCGATTTCCCGCCAGCCCATGCGGAAGCCGTCCCCCTCGATGTCCCACGAGATCTCGACGCGGCCAGCCTCGTTGCTCAGGCTTCCGTATTTGGCGGCATTCGTGGCCAGCTCGTGCAGGGCCATCCCGAGCGCCTGCGCCACGGCGGGCGGCACCGTGACGGGGGGGCCGGACAGCACGACGCGTTGCCCGAGCGCGCCGAAATGCCCCACCTGCCCCTGCACCAGATCGGCGAGGCTGACGCGTCGCCACTCGTTGTTCACAAGGAGATCCTGGTTCGCGGCGAGCGCCTGCAGGCGCTCGCGGAAGGTCTCGACGAAATCCCGAGGCGAGCGCGTCGCGGTCTGCCGCGCGATCACCTGCACGATCGAGAGCAGGTTCTTGCTGCGGTGGTTCACCTCGCGCATGAGCATGTGCCGCAGCGCCTCGGAACGCTTGCGCTCGGTGATGTCCTGGATGACCTTGATCAGGTAATCGATCCGACCCTCGGCATCGCGCACGCAGCTGACCGTGGTGTGGCCCCAGACGGGCTGGCCGTCCTTGTGGAGATACCGCTTCTCCAGCTCGTATTCCTCGGCCTTTCCGGCCGCGAGCTGGCCCCGGGCCGCCTCGCCCATGGCCCGATCGGCCGGGTGGGTGAACTCGTCGAGCGGGTGCCCCTCCATCTCCCCGACCTCGTGGCCGAGCATCCGCGCCAGGCTGTCATTGACCCGCACCAGCGTCCCGTCCCCGCCGACGATGCTGATGCCGACGCCCGCGTTCTGGAACGTCGCCTTGAAGCGGCGCTCGGCCGCCTCGATGGCGCGGGTCCGCTCGACCACGCGGGCTTCGAGCTCGTCATTGACGCGGGCCAGCTCGCGCAGCGCCTGCCGCTGCTGCCGGATGATCGCCGCCACGATGAGCCCGGTCGAGGCGGCCACGAGAATGAGCGCCTGCAGCTTGGCGTGCAGCATGGCGATGCCCGCGGCCGAAAGCGGCGCGTTCTGGAGGTTCTGCGCATACATGCCGATGGCCAGCGTCAGCAGCAGCACGGCGAGCGCGACGCCGCGAAACTCGAACCGCAGCGCCGCCCAGAGGATCGGGACCGGCAGGAGAAAGGCGAATTCGGCGCCGTTCGACAGCACCCACAGGCTCAGCCCCGACAGGACGACCCCGATGGCGACGGCCTCGGCGGCCTGCCTCGCACTTGGCCACGCCTTTTCGCGCCAGGCATTGGCGGCCGAGATGACCAACGGGGTCGCGATCAGGATGCCGGTCGCGTCCCCGAGCCACCAGGCCGGCCAGGTCGTGGTGAACGGGTTGGTCCCCGCGGCGGCCTCGACCGCGCTGCCCAGCGTCGCGCTGACGACCGGTGCCGCCAGCACGCCGATGGCAAGGAAGGCCAGCACCTGGCGCAGCGTGGCAAAGCGGCGGATCGGCGCCTTCAGGTCCGGCGCGAGCAAAAGCGCGGCCGTGACGACCGCCGCCGCGTTCGCCACGATATATCCCAACGCCCAGATCAGCGGGTTGTGATACCAAAGCGCGTTGCCGGTCAGCTCGCCCAAGGCGCCGATCCCGATCCACCAGCCCCAGCTCCGTCGCGGCTGCGTCAGCAGCATCGCGAGAACGACGCCGTTGGGCGGCCAGAGGGTGATCGGCATGTCCGGGATGACCACCATCCAGCGGCCGAAGCCGACCGAGAGCATGTAGGTGATGTAGAAAAGGACAAGTTTCGCGCCGCCGGGGCTGCCGGAGAACAGGCTCGACCTCATGCGCAGCAATACACCGCGATGCCCGTGGCCCCCGTGGCCGTTCGACGTGTCGGTAGCGGACGCCATGCGATCTCGTTCCCCTCCAGGAAAGAACCCAACGCCCGTGACACGGGGCACATGCAATCCGGCTCGTGAACCGGCAACGACCGGCCGCCCGATATGGATTGGCATCCTTCTGTCTTAGGGCCGAGAGATCAAGAGCGGAAGCGTGTGTCGCCTTGACGGCGCGGTATCGAACCGCGGAAGTTGAAGCTTCCCTGAAGGCGGTGATGCGATGACCCAGCTCGTTCAGCCTCGTCTCGTGAACCCGCCCGAGGGCGATCCCGGCCTCTATCTCGATTTCCGCTTCGGCCGCCGCGCCCTGCTGTTCGACCTCGGCGATCTCGCGCCGCTTACGCCGCGCGAGCTGCTGCGCGTCAGCCACGCCTTCGTCTCGCATGCCCATATGGATCATGTCGCGGGCTTCGACCGCCTGTTGCGGCTGCGGCTGCATCGGCCGCGCCCGCTCACCATCATCGGCCCCGAAGGGTTCCTGCGGCAGACCGGGAACCGCTTGGGCGCCTTCACCTGGAACCTGCTCGACGAAAGCTCCGTCGATTTCCGCCTCACGGTGCAGGAATTCGACGGCAGCCAGATCTCGGCCGCGGCGGAATTCCGCGCCCGGGAGGCGTTTCGCCGCCGCGACCTCGCCCCGCCCGCCCTCGATCCCGGTCTCGTCCTTGCCGAGACCGATTTCACCGTCGAGGCCACGGCGCTCGACCACAAGGTGCCCTCGCTCGGCTTCGCCCTGCAGGAGCGGCTGCGCGTCAATGTCTGGCGCAGCGCGCTCGACGCGCGCGGCCTGCCGGTGGGCCCGTGGATCGACGCGGCCAAGACCGCCATCCGCTCGGGTGCGCCCGATGAGCGGTGCATCGAGATCCCCGGCCACGGGGCCATGCGGCTCGGCGATCTGCGCGGCAGCGTCCTGCAGGTCGGGGCCGGGCAACGGGTGGCCTATGTCACCGACGCCGCCGACACCGCCGCGAACCGCGACCGGATCGTGGCGCTGGCCCGCGATGCCGACCAGCTCTTCATCGAAGCCGCTTTTCTCGAAGCCGACCGCGACCTCGCCACGGCCACGGCGCATCTGACCGCCCGTAGTGCCGGAGAGCTGGCCCGCGCCGCCGGGGCCCGCCGGGTGTCCGGCTTTCACCACTCGGCCCGCTACAGCGAAGACGCGGGGCTGCTCGCCGCCGAACTCGCCGCCGCGGCCGATCCCGATGCGGCGGCCGGCGCCGACGACCCGCCCGCAACCGTCGCGAACGGAGAGCCGAACTGGGTCCGGCGGTGGCTGCGAAGCGGTCTTTCGACCGAGGCCGCGCTCGTCCGTTTCGACGGGCTGCCCTGCATCGACACGGGCGACCTCATCGGCAGCTGGCGGGGCGCGGGACTGCCGACCGGCCACCCGCTCGACGGCCTGCTCGAACGCCTCGGCTGGCGCGGCAAGCGCTTCGAAAGCGAGGACCGCGTCGATCCGCTGATCTTCGAGCCCGGGGTGAGGCTCGACCCCGCGCGCCTGCCGATGAAGACGGCGCTGCGCTGGCCCCGGCTCGCGCAGAGCCGCCTGAGCCGCGCGGGCTTCGTTCTGCTGCGCCCGGCGCTGCGCGCGCATGGCCCGGCGGCGCATCTCGCCCCGATCCGGTTTCGCGGCTGCACCAGCGCGGCGATGATCTATGACCGCCAGCCGATCACCGACCATTTCCGCCGGATCGACGCGACCCGCGTCCTCGGCCTGATGCAGACGCGCATGGCGCCCCCGTATTTCTTCCTGCTCAGGGCCGAGGAATGACGGCGCCCGGTCGCGCCATCTGGCCCATCACTCCCGACGCTTCGCACCCAGCTCGTGCAGCCGGGTCGTGATCGCCTTGGGGGTCACGCCCGAGAACAGGCTGACCAGCTTGCTCTCCGGGCCGGGCACCACGTCCACCTTGCCCGCCATCATCGCGTCCCAGCCCTTGCGCGCCACCATGGCCGCGTCCCGTTTGGGCATGTCGTGCAGCAGCGTGCCCTTCAGCCCCTTGTCGTAGATCGGCGTGTCGACCGGCCCCGGCATCAGGCAGGTGATCGTCACCCCGGTCTCCCTGAACTCGTCCGAGAGCGCCCAGGCGAGCCCGTTCACATAGGCCTTGGTCGCGTTGTAGACGGCGTTGTACGGCCCCGGCACCTGCCCAGCGATCGAGCCGGTGACGAGGATCCGCCCCCTGCCCTGCGCCCGCATCACGCGCCCGACCCTGTGGATCATCAAGGTGGTCTGCTTGACGTTGAGGTCGATGCGCTCGGCGATGTCCTCCCATTTCTGCTCGACGAAGGGATCGCCGAGCGCCAGCCCGGCATTGGCGAAGAACAGCTCGATCTCCCGCCCCTCCAAGCGCGACCAAAGCGCCTCCACCCCTTGGCGCGTCGAGAGATCGGCGCGCACCGCCTCGACCTCGCCGCCAAGACGGCGCAGCTGCTCGGCGGCCTGCTCCAATGCCTCGCCATGGGCGCAGATGACGAGGGCATGGCCCTCCTCGACCGCGATCCGGGCGAGCTGGTAGCCGATCCCCGAAGAGCCGCCGGTGATGACCGCGAGTCCCTTGCCCGTCATCATTTCTCTCCCTCGGGCTTGGCCATGCGGCGGTGCAGCTGCGCCAGCACCGCTTCGGGCAGCACGCCGGTCAGCGCCGCCTGCACCTTGTTCATGAAGCCCGAGGTCAGGCCGGACTCCCCCTTCATCATCGCCTCGTAGCCATCGCGCGCGACCTTGGCCGGATCGGCCTTGTTCTCGTCCTGCCCGACCGGTGTGTCCTCCATATGGGCGCGCTCGAAAAAACGCGTGTCGACGGGGCCGGGGCGCAGGCAGGTGATCGTGACGCCGCTATCCTCGATCTCCGATCCCAGCCCCAGCGACAGGTTGTCGAGATAGGCCTTGGTGGCGTTGTAGACGGCCTGGTAGCTGCCCGGGATCATCCCGGCGATCGAGCCGGTGACCAGCACCCGTCCCTCGCCCCGCGCCACCATGTCCCGCAGCACCCGGTGCAGCGTCGCGGTGGTGCCCTTGACGTTCAGGTCGATCACCCGCGCGATCTCGTCCCATTCCTGATCGAGAAAGGCGTGACCGAGACCGACACCGGCATTGGCCATGAAATAGTCGACCCGGCGCGTGCCGATCCGCTCGAACAGCTCCGCCACCCCCTGCGCGGTCGCGAGATCGGCGCGCAGCGCCTCGACCGGGGCCCCGGTCGAGAGCCTTGCCCCCGCGGCCTCGATCCCGGCCTCATCGGCCACGATCAGCACGTCGTGCCCATCCTCCGCCGCCAGCCGCGCCAGTTCGAAGCCGATCCCGGACGAGGCACCGGTGACGACCGCGAAACGCCCCGTCCGTTTCATGCCATCCCCCGGCCGGGCATTGGCGCGGCCTTGCGCGTGTTGCGGCAAGGGCCACCCTGTCGGCACCGCCGGTTCGCGCAACGGGGCACACGACCCGGACGGGGCATGGTGCGCGCTTCATCGGGACGATTGCAGGTCATGACCGGTTCTCCTCCTTCGCCATGGGCCTGCGAGCCGAACCGCAGAGCGGGAACGCGGTTCCGCGTCGGGACGGTACCGCGCAAAACCCCAGCCTCCCGGCGAGGGTCATGCCCGCTTACTCCAGAGCCGTCCCACGGTGTTGTGAGCCAGCGGCGCTGGACAGCCACGCCGGGCGGCCGATGATTCAACGCATGACGACACGCCGCACATTCCTCCTCGCCGGCGGCGCGGTACTGGCCGCGCCGGGGCTCGTTCGCGCGCAACCGGGCGAACTGCGATCCCTCATCCGGGGCATGCCACAGCTCCACTCGCTGCAGATCGCGCGCGGCGCCGATGTCGTCTTTGCCGAGGCCCCGAGGGGCGGCGGTCTCGACGCCTTCGCGAACATCAAGTCCTGCTCGAAGAGCATCGTCGCCCTGCTGCTCGGCGTGGCGATCGATCGCGGCGAGGTGCCGTCGGTGACCGCGACGCTCGATCAGGTGGCGCCCGGCATCGTGCCGCCGGACGCGACCGAGGGGGTGGCCGATATCACGATGGAGGACCTCGTGACGCTGCGCGCCGGGCTGGAGCGCACCTCGGGCGCGAATTACGGCGAGTGGATCAATTCCGGAAACTGGCTCGCGGACGCGATGACCCGTCCGATGGTCGCCCGACCGGGAACCCGGATGCTGTATTCCACCGGGTCGACGCATATCCTCGGCGCCGCCCTCGCCGAGGCGACCGGTCGGTCCCTTCTCCAACCGGCGCGCGACCGGATCGGAGCGCCCCTCGGCATCGAGATCCCGCCATGGACCCGCGATCCGCAAGGCTTCTATCTGGGCGGAAACGAGATGGCGCTGCGTCCGCGGGACATGTTGAAGATCGCGATGCTCCTGCGTGACGAAGGGCGCCATGACGGCAGACGGGTCATCCCGGAGGGCTGGATCGCGGCCTCGACCAAGCCGCGCGCCCGCTCGCCCTGGTCGGGGCTGTCCTATGGCTATGGCTGGTTCCTCTCGCCATCGGGCTACGTGCTCGGGCGCGGCTACGGGGGCCAGATCATCGCGGCCCACCCGAGCCGGGACCTGGCCGTGGCGATCACGTCGGACCCGACCCTTCCGGCCCGGTCCGACGGCTATTTCGGACGGCTGATGCGGCTTCTCGACGGACCGGTTCTGAAAGCCGCATAGGCCGATCGACATGCGCCTGAGAGCCGTTCGTCCAGTCGGGGGCGAGCGTTTCGTGGCGGCCCGAATGGGCAGACGGTCCCGACCTGCCCTCATTCCGGGCGTCGCGGGACGCCCCATCCGGACAAAGCCATATACGGGTAGGTAGGGCGCATTGCATGAGAATAGGTCAGCCCGAATTGCCCCATTCCCGCCACAAACGGATCGGAGTTGGAGGCATCCAACTTGCAACAAACGGTCCACCGCTATGAAGAATTCTAGCTTCTCCAAACCCGCCATCGCCGTTCTCGCCTTCGCTGGCGCGATGATGGCCGTCGTCTCTCTGATCGACATGACCAAGGCAGAGGCCCGGGCCTCGGCCGAGGAGTCCTCGTTCAAATGGACCACGGTGGAGATCGACGGAGAAACCGTCTCGGTCATGGTCCGCAAGGATGCTCTCGCACCGAACGAAAGCCTGAGCTGACATCGGACCGAATGACCATTCCGGCGGCGCATCTTCGGAAGCGCCGCCGATTGGCTTGAGCGGGCACCGCCTCCCTTTGAGAGGCGAAAATGCCCCAAGCTAGGGGCTCACAAGTGATGCAGCGTTTCGAGACCTACCTGCGTTCGATCCATGCTTCTCGACGGCGAGCGCAGGAATTTATCGTCCGGTAGCACGAGGTTTCTCGGTCGCCGCCGGACCAGTTGCAATGCGCCATTGACTTCGGAATGCCGCCAACTAAAGCCGGAAGGGACCTGCTGTTGGAACGCTCGTCGCTTTCCGGTCAAGCATCATGCCGGCCTCTTTCATCGCAATGTCGTCGCATCTGGCTTCCCCGAAGGTAAAGCCTGACCGGCGCGTCACGGACAAAAGAAGTGCCGCTTCGAGGCAGCCACTGACCTGCATGAATTTCTGCAACGCGGGATCGTAGCGATATCGGGCGAAATGGCAGAGGCGTGAAAATATGCGCCGGTCCATGGCCAGCCGATGACGGCAGGCAGGATCGGGGTCATGGGCCCCGAAACGACGATCGGGCAGCTCCGCCGCGAATAGCATCAGACGCCCGCGGGAAAAAAACCTCCGCAATTTCAGTCGAACACCCGGCGGCCAAGACGGCATTGGATCGGGCGGCCCCGATCACCGGGGTCGTTGCGATCCGGCGACGCGCATGGCGCACCGCCGGGATCATATCTTACCGAGCGATCAAAAGGTCATCGAGAGACTTGTTCGCCGCCAACGCATCCTTGACCCACTGCGGCTGGCGTCCACGCCCGCTCCAGGTCTGGTCTTGATCATCGGGGTTGCGGTATTTCGGCGGATTGATCGACTTGGCGGATTTCCCGGCCGACATTCCGACGAGATCCTTCAGCGAATATCCCGCGGATTTGGCCGCGGCTTCCGCGGCCGCGAGCGCTTCCTGCCGACGGCGGGTCTCGTAATTCTGAATCGCCGCGGCGGTCTCCTTGTGAAGCTTCTTCAGCTCGTCGAGATCAAGATCGCTCAGGTCGAAGTCGTTCATTTTATGTCTTCCAAACATGGCAATGCTGCTCCGGCGTTAGCCTTCGACTGAGGTATTATCCATCCAAAATCGAATCCGGACCATAGATTTTCTCAGTGTTATGCCAATTATCACACGTTCGAGATACGCAAGGATGAGGCCATGACCGATATATTCAACTTCAAGTTGGCAGGATCTTTCATTTCTATCTCAGGAGCGAGTACCGGCGGAAGTACAGCCCGGGCCGGAGATCTTCAGGCCCTTTCGGATGGCCGGGACAGGGATTTCGATATGAGCAAGCCACGTAATGCCTGCGGAGACGTCAATTTCGAGCACGCCTTTTCGTACGGCTCATGATTATCGGTGGCGATGCGGATCGAGAGGCGGCGCCTGACATTTCCTGACGGCAAGCGCCTCGGCGGCTCACGCAATAAACGCAAAGCGTTTCATGACCTGCCGATGAAATGCGCATGAATATGCACCGAACCAATCGACATCATTGCCAAGGCAATATGGCTGGGCGTCCCGATCATCGCCCATGGCCCGTAATGGCGCGCCTCTTGAGCAATGAGCCGCCCGTCGTCCATCGGCTTTCAGCGGCCGAGTTCGTCGCTTCCGCCATGCGCGACCGAGCCCGCAAATGCCATGCACGCCATATCGGTCATTCCCTCTCCGGCGAAGAGCCCACGGACCGCAGGCGCCGAATTGCGCCACACCGGAAAGCGCCGGTCCGGCACGGAGGACTGCCCCGACATGGCCAAGATGCTCGGTGACGGGCCCGGCCATCGGCCCGGGGAGGGCTGGACCAAGGCGGGGCGGGCCGATCAGTTCATCGGCCGGAGATCACAAACAATGGCTCAGAGCCAGCGCGCAGATGATCGCCAGTCCGAGCACCATGAGATTGGCCCCCGCATCGCGATCGGCCCAGAGCCTGTCCCATACCCGGGTCAGCCCCAACCAGAGGATCGGGATCGACAGGAAAGCCAAGACGCCGATGCCGACATAATCGTAAAAATCTACTGACACTTGCGTATACCTCGGAATACCGGGTCTACGTGCCGACGAAATGCGGCAATCTGAAGAGGGAACCGGGCGGCTTGCTGACATTTTTCGGCAAATGGAATGCGCCCTCGGCCAAATCAAGGCGATATCGCCTTGATCGATCTCCCTTACGCTTTTTCTCTTGATCTCAGTCGGTTGGGGTGAGGCCACCCCTGCGGGATCGTCCGCGCGATCTACGTCGAGCAGGACATCGCTGGCGTCACTCGGATCACGGACGCGGCAATCTCGACCGACCCGCTCAGCCACGCGCCCAGTCCCGTGACGCTGGCGAGAGCGCGTGCGCGTGCGAATATTGGCACGATTGCCGGGCACGCGCACGACGGCTCCTACGGGTGGTCAACAACGCTGATGATCAGGAAGTGCCACGACCCAAAGACAGCCGCATCGATACCATGCGTTGCTTGCCGGATCGCGGCTCGACGATCCGTTCGGCTCTCCTATCGCGAGGCTGGTTATACGAAGCGGAAGGAAGGCGGCAGCCGCCCCTTTCCTCGCATACACAAACCGTCCAAGCCGGGATGGACGGGCAGTTGCCCCGGCCCCGGCGACAACGATGACCGGCGGCTCAACCGACCTTGAGCTCGGCCTCGTGGCGGCGCTGCCGCAGCATGGCGCTCGACACCGTGACGAGGTGGCGCTCCATCTCGGCGGCCGCTTCGGCGGGGCGGCGCGCGGCGATGTGTTCGAACAGCGCCTCATGCTGCTGGCCGAGCAACAGGATGCGGTCGGGCGACAGCGCCTCGCGGCGGCGCTCGGTCCACTGGGCATGCCGCCGCACCGAGCGGATCGTCTGGTGGATCGCGAGGATCAGCGGGTTGTGCGCCAGCTCGGCGATCTTGAAGTGAAAGATGTCGTCGGCGGTCTCGTAGCCGCGCGCATCGTCGGGCGACAGCGTCGCGCGCATCAGCCGCTCCAGCACCACCAGCTCGTCGGCGGTGGCGCGTTGCGCGGCCAGCGCCGCGAGGGCGGGCTCGATCTCGAGCCGGACCTCCATGAGGTTGTGCGGCGTCACCTGCCGGACCAGCATGTCGAGGCTCGCCCCCGCCGGCGGCGGCGCGGCGAAGGTGCCCTGCCCCTGCCGCCGGAAGATCGTGCCCTCGGCTTCCAACACGTCGAGCAGCCGACGCAGGCGCGCCCGCCCCAGCCCCAGCTCCTCGGCGAGCTGCCGCTCCGGCAGCACCCGACCGTTCGAGAGCAGGCTCTCGTCGCTGAGCCCGGCGCGCAGCCGTTCGAGAATGTCTTCGTCGCTACGGTCCATCACGCCACCCCCATCGCCCCCGCAAGATCCCAAAGCATGCGCCCCGAGGTCAAGGCCAGGAACAGGCCGAAGCTGAGCCGCAAAGCGCGCTGCGGGATCGCATGCGCGAGCCGGACGCCCACCCCCGCGAAGCTGGTGGTCAGCGGGATAATCACCGCCACCGCGACGAGGTTGACGTAGCCCACCGAGAAGGGCGGCAGCCCCTCGGTGCCGAGCCCGGTGAGCATGTAGATGACCGCCCCCGGCAGGCCGATCACGAAGCCGATCGCGGCCGAGGTCCCGACCGCCCGGCGGATGTCGTAGCCGAGGAAATTAAGCAGCGGCACGCAGACCGTGCCGCCGCCGATCCCCATCATCGAGGACACGGTTCCGGCGAAGACCCCGAAGCCCGCCCATGCCGGCTTCGAGAACCCCTTGGGGGTGATCTCGCCATTGCGGCCGCGCAGCACCATGTCGGCGGCCACCGCCGCCGCCACCAGCGCGAAGACGGCGATCATGATGCGGCCGTCGATCAGCCCGCCGGTGAAGCTGCCCAGCACCACGCCGACCAGGATCGACGGGGCCCAGAGTTTGAGAAGCGCGCCGTCGATCGCGCCCTTCTTGTGATGCCCCCAGGCCGAGGAGACCGAGGTGAAGACGATGGTGGCGAGCGAGGTGCCGACGGCCAGCTGCATGGTCAGCCCGGGCTCCATGCCGGTCAGCGACAGCGCGAAATAGAGCGCGGGCACGATGACGATGCCGCCGCCGACGCCCAGAAGACCGGCGAGAATGCCGCCGGCGACCCCCGCCGCCACCGCGACGCCCAGAAGCGTGAGGATGGTCCCGAGATCCATGTCAGGCGCCCGTTTCGGTCGCGCGGGACCGCGAGGCGCGGCCCTCGGCGGCGCGGCGCGCCTCGGCCTCGGTGATGGCGCGGTCGATCGGGGCGCGATCCGGGATGCCCGAGAAGTTCTCGGCGGTCGGCATCGCCTCGGCCACGTGCAGATAACGCTCGCCCGCCACGTCGAGCAGGCGGCGCAGCTCGGAGAGCGGGTCCGCGTCGTCATCGACCCTGAGCGAGAGATAGGGGTAGTCCTGGCCGCGATGCACCGTGAGCCCGGCCGCCTGCCGGCCCCTCTTGTCGCCGCCCGCCGCCTCGCCCGCCTCCATCGCCGCCAAAAGCCGCTCGGCCATGTTGCCATCGGCGCGCAGATAGGCCGAGAAGCAGGCCTCGATCACCTCGCCCGAGACCAGCATGTTGCCCGCCACCGAATGCCGCGCCCCGACCAGATGCCCGGCCCAGTCGACGCAATCCGCCCCGGTATGGGCGGCGAAGCGGCCCTGCGCATCCATCATGTGGCACTGGCGGATCGCGCGGCCCTCGTCGCGCGCCACCAGATCCGCGAGCACCGTCTCGGCGCTCTCGCCGCCCGCGAGCCGCGCGCGTCCCTCGACGCCCCAGATCGGGTTGACGAAGGCCTGCGTGGCGACGGCGCAGCGCGCGCCGAGATAGGGCACGGCGGCGCCGCAGGCGAAGAAGCGCGAGGCGACCGCGACGCCGATTTCGCCGGTCCGTGGGTCATGCGCGATGATCGAATAGGTCATGCTCAGCGCCCCACCGCATAGGCCTGCATCAGGCGCGGCGTGGCGGCGGCGCGCAGCAACCCGTCGGGCTCGCGCAGCGCCGCCGTCAGACGCCCGACGCTCCAAGGCTCGGCCACCGTCACCTCGTGGCCGCGCGCGCGCAGTTCCGCGATGGTGTCCTCCCCGACCGAGGGCTCGATCATCATCTCGCCGGGCTTGCATTCGCGCGGGTAGAACGAGCCCTGGAAATGCATCGAGTGGAACAGGGCCGCGTCCATGCCCGCCTGCAGGTCGAGACCGTGATGCACGAAGCGCAGGAACCACACCAGCTGCCACTGGTCCTGCTGATCGCCGCCGGGCGTGCCGAAGACGAGGCCGCGCCCGTCCTTCTCGGCGAGCGTCGGCGTCAGCGTGGTGCGCGGCCGGCGGCCCGGGGCGAGCGAGGTGGGCAGCCCCTCGTCGAGCCAGAACATCTGGGCCCGGGAATTGAGCGGAAAGCCAAGGCCGGGGATCACGGGCGAACTTTGCAGCCAGCCGCCCGAGGGGGTCGCGGCCACCATGTTGCCCCAGCGGTCGATCACGTCGAGATGCACCGTGTCGCCGCGCTTTTCCGACAGGTGCGCCATGGTCGGCTCCTGCGGCGCGGCGTCGGGGTTGCGGTCGAAGTCGCGGCCCGCGCGCTCGATCGCGGCATCGGCGAGATGCTCGAAGCCCGGCACCCGGCCCGGCCGCTGCTCGGTCGAGGCGCTGTGCGAGATCAGCTTGGCGCGCTCGGCGCCGTATTGGTCCGAAAGCAGCGTCGCGAGCGGGATGTCGCTGTGCTTGGGGTCGCCGTAATAGGCCTCGCGATCGGCATAGGCGAGCTTCATCGCCTCGATCACGGTGTGCACGAAGTCAGGCCCGTTCGGGTCCATCGCGGCGAGGTCGAAATTCTTCAGGATCGACAGCGCCTGCAGCAGCACCGGCCCCTGCCCCCATGGGCCGGTCTTGTGCACGGTCCAGCCGTGGTAGTCGATCGAGACCGGCGCCTCGTAGCTGGCGCGCCAGCCCGCCATGTCGTCCCGGCTCAGCACGCCGCGATTGCGGCGCTCCGAGACGTCGTGCACCTCGGCGTCCTCGAGGTAATCGGCGATCGCCTCGGCCACGAAGCCCTCGGCCCACAGCTCGCGCGCGGCGTCGATCCGCGCCTCGCGGGTCGCGCCCTCGGCTCGGCTCAGCCGCTCGTAGGTGGCGGCGAGGTCGGGGTTGCGGAACAGCTCATGCGCCTGCGGCGCGCGGCCGCCCGGGGCCCAGACCGCGGCGGATGTCGGCCACTCGGCCTCGAAATACTCCACCAGCCCCTGCATCGTCGCCGCCACGCGCGGCAGCACCGGGTGGCCGTCGCGGGCATAGCCGATGGCCGGGGCCATGATGTCGGCGATCTCCATGCTGCCGTGATCGCGCAGCATCAGCATCCAGCCATCGAAGGCGCCCGGGATGACCGTCGCCAGAAGCCCGGTGCCCGGGATCAGGTCGAGGCCCTGCGCCTTGTAATGCTCGATCGTCGCGCCCGCCGGCGCCGGGCCCTGCCCGCAGATCACCTCCACCTTGCCGGTCGCGGCCGGGCGGAAGATCACCGGCAGGTCGCCCGCCGGGCCGTTGAGATGCGGCTCGACCACCTGCAGCACGAGGCCGGTGGCGACGGCGGCGTCGAAGGCGTTGCCGCCGCGCTCGAGGATGCCCATGCCGACGGCGGTGGCGATCCAGTGGGTCGAGGCGACGGCGCCGAAGGTGCCGCGGATCTCGGGGCGGGTGGTGAAACCGGTCATTTGGTAACTCTTTTCTTGGTATTCAGTGTTCGCGCGGGTCGAGCGCGTCGCGCAGCCCGTCGCCCAGCAGGTTGAAGCCCAGCACCACGAGGAAGATCGCGATGCCCGGCCACATCGCCATCCAGGGCGCCTGGCTCAGGAAGTTCTTGGCGGTGTTGAGCATCGAGCCCCAGCTTGGCGCCGGCGGCTGCTGGCCGAGGCCGAGGAACGACAGCGACGCCTCGGCGATGATCGCGGTGGCGATGGTCAGCGTCGCCTGCACCAGCACCGGGGGCAGGATGTTGGGAAAGATGTAGCGGCTCAAAATCTTCGGCGTCGACAGGCCGATCGCATGCGCGCCCTCGACGAAATCCTCGGCCTTGACCGAGATCACCTGGCCCCGCGTCAGCCGCACGAAGACCGGCGTGGCCGAGAGGCCGATCGCGATCATCGCGTTGGTGAGCGACGGCCCGAGAAACGCCGCGAGCGCGATGGCGAGGATCAGGAAGGGGACAGCGAGCAGCGCCTCGGTGCAGCGCGAGATGATGCCATCCGTCCAGCCGCCGAAATAGCCCGCGAGGATGCCCAGCGGCACCCCGAAGGCGACCGCGATGCCGACCGAGATCACGCCCGCCAGCAGCGAGGCCTGCGCGCCCCAGACGAGGCGCGAGAGCACGTCGCGGCCGATCTCGTCGGTGCCGAGCCAATGCGCCGCCGACGGCGCCTGCCGCACCGCGCCCCAGTCGGTGGCGGTCGGGTCGGGGATCGGCAGGATCGGCGCGAAGACCGCCATGAGGACGAACAGCCCCACCAGCAGGCCGCCCAGCATCGCCGATCGGTGGCTCCGGAACTTCTTCCAGACGCGGTTCTCGGGGCGCTTTTGCAGCACCGGGTCGGTCATGAGCTGCGGCTTGAGCGTGGCGGGGGTCGCGGGCTGGGCCATCATTGCTTCCTCAGGCGCGGGTTCAGGACGAAATAGGCGGCGTCGGCTGCGATGTTCATGACGATGAAGCCCATCGCCGTGACCAGCACGATGCCCTGGACCACCGCGTAGTCCCGGTTGAACACGGCATCGACCACCAGCTTGCCGAAGCCGGGAATGGTGAAGATCTGCTCGGTCAGCACCGCGCCCGCGATCAGCTCCCCGAACAGCAGCGCGGTGAGCGTGACGATCGGGGTGAGCGCGTTGCGGAAGGCGTGGCGCAGGATCACCCGGCGCTCGGCCAGCCCCTTGGCCCGCGCGGTGCGCACGTAGTCGGATTTCAGCACGCCGAGCATGGCGGAGCGGGTATGGCGCATCAGCGTCGCCGCGAGCGCGGTGCCCAGAACGAAGGCGGGCATCAGCATGGTCTTGAGCGACAGCCACAGATCCTCGCCGGGCGGCACGTAGCCCGAGGCGGGCAGCGCCTGCCATTTCACCGCGACGAGGAGGATCAGCATGATGCCGAGCCAGAAGTTCGGGATCGACAGGCCCGACAGCGCCACGACGTTGGCGACGTAGTCGGTGATCGTGCCCTTCTTCACCGCCGAGAGGATGCCGGCCGGGATGCCGATCACCAGCGCGAAGACCAGCGCCATCAGCGCCAGCTGGATCGTCACGGGCAGCTTCTGCGCGATCAGCTCGGTCACCGGCTGGTTGGTCCTGAGCGAGATGCCGAGATCGCCGGTGACCACGCCCTTGATCCAGGTCGCGTACTGCACCCAGACCGGGTCGTTCATGCGGTATTTCTCGCGCAGGAAGGCGATGGTCTCGGGATCGCGGTCCTCGCCCGCCATGGCGAGGATCGGATCGCCCGGCAGCAGTTTCTGCAGGCCGAAGACGAAGATCGAGATCAGGATGACGGTCGGGATCGCGATGACGATCCGGCGCGCGACGAAGCTGAGCATCAGGGGCACCCGGTGGGTTCGGGGCCGCCCCCCCCCCCCCCCCCCCGCGGGCGGGAGGGGGTGGGCTGCCATGGAGACCCCGGGCCGGGGGGGAGGGAGCTGGCCGGGGG
>NZ_JAPWGO010000005.1:179428-200412 GCF_027213785.1 Limimaricola sp. G21655-S1
CCCCCACCCCACCCGCCCCCCCCCCCCGCCGGGGGGCCCCCCCCCCCCCCCCGGGGCGCGCCCCCCCCCCCCCCCCCCGCCCCCCGGGGGGGGGGGGGCCCCCCCCCGCCCCCCCCGGCGGCGCGGCCGGTCAGGTCACTCGGACTTGGTCACGCCGGCGAGGCGGAACATGCCGTCGGGATAGGGGACGAAGCCCTCGATGGCGTCGTCCAGCGCCCAGATCCAGGTCTCGTGGTAGAGATAGATGATCGGCTTGTCCTCGTTGAGGATCTTGGCCGCGGCATCGTAGCTCTCCTTGCGCGCCGCCATGTCGGTGGTCACCCGCGCCTCGTCGAGCAGGCGGTCGACCTCCTCGTTCGAGTACTTGGCGTCGTTGAGGCCCGCATCGGTGGTCATGAACTGGTGGATGTTGCCATCGGGATCGACCCGGCCCGACCAGCCGACCTGGCTCGCGGTGAAGTCGCCAGCGGTCTGGTCCGACAGCATGGTGGCGAATTCCTTGGAGGTGATCGAGATGTTGATCCCCGCCTCGGCGGCCATCGACTGGATCACCTGCATGAGCTGCAGGTTGACCGGCGTGTTGGGCGCCTGCACCTCCAGATCGATGCCGTTCTCGTAGCCCGCCTCGGCCAGCAGCGCGCGGGCGGCCTCGACGTCGCGCTCGGGCACCGGCAGGCTGGCGTCGTACCAGGGCGAGTTCGGCGGGAAGGCCTGGTTGCCGGCGGGCGCGGTGCCCTCGAACACGACCTGGTTGATGGCGTTGCGGTCGATCGCCAGCTCCAGCGCCTTGCGCAGCCGCGCGTCGTTGCCCCACGGGTTGTCGCCGCGCTCGCCGTTGTCGATGTTGAAGGTGATGCCCTGGTAGCCCAGCGACACCGCCTCCTCGACCTTGAGCGAGGGATCGTTGCGGACCTGCGCCACGTCGGTGGCGGCGAGCCGGTTGATCGCGTCCACGTCGCCCGATTGCAGGTTGGCCAGTCGCACGGTGCTGTCGGGGATCGGCAGGTAGGTCACGGTGTCGAAGTGGAACTCCCCGGCGTTCCAATACTCGGCGAATTTCGACAGCACGATCTTGTCCTGCGCGACCCGCTCCTCGAACTTGTAGGGGCCCGAGCAGACCGGGGCGAGACCGAAATCGGCGCCCGCCTCGGCCGCGGCGGTGGGCGAGACCATCATGCCCGCGCGGTCGGCGAGCTGCGCCAGCAGCGTCGCGTCGGGCTGGGCGAGATCGATGCGGATCTGGTGCGGACCCAGCACCTCGGTGCCGGTGATCGAGGCGATCTCGGACTTGCGGCGGCTCTCCTCCATGGTCTGCGACCGCTCGATATTGGCGGCCACGGCCTCGGCGTCGAAGGGGGTGCCGTCATGGAAGGTCACGCCCTCGCGCAGCGTCATGGTGAGCGCGGTGCCGTCCTCGTTCCAGCTCCACTCGGTCGCGAGCTGCGGCACGATCTCCAGCTCGGGCGTGATGTCGACGAGCTTGTCGCACAGCGCGGTATAGACGATGCGGCCCACGAAGGTGCGCGACTGGTCGGGGTCGAGGATGTCCGGATCGCTTTCGAGCGCGAAGCGGAAATCGGCCGCCTGCGCCGAGAGCGCGGTGGCGCTCAGAAGCGCCGCGAGCAGCGTGGTCTTGCGGAAGGTCATGCGTTTACCTCTGTCTGTCGGTCAGGTGGTTGCCCCGGCGTTGCTCGCCGTTTCGGGTCGGTCTGTCTGTCGCAGCGTGGCCGCCTCGTAGAGGGCGAAGCGTCGTTGCGCGCCTTCGCTGCGCGCGGCGGCGGGGGTGAGGCCCGCCTTAGGCCGCGTGGCCGCGATCTCCTCCCAGTAATGGCAGGCGACGCGGGTCTCGTTCGCCGCCACGCGCAGCTCGGGCACGCGGGTCGCGCAATCCTCACGCGCGAAGGGGCAGCGGGTGTGAAAGCGGCAGCCCGATGGCGGGCTGGCCGGGCTCGGCGTCTCGCCGCTGAGCGCGATGCGGGTCCGTTCGCGGCCGTGCACCGGCTCGGGGATCGCCGACAGGAGCGCCAGCGTGTAGGGATGCCGGGGGCGCGCGAAGATCTCGTCGGTCGGCCCGCTCTCGACCACCTGGCCGAGATACATGACGGCGACGCGGTCGCTCATGTGGCGGATCACCGCGAGATCGTGGGCGATGATCACCAGCGTCATGTCGAGCTTCGACTTCAGATCGTGCAGCAGGTTGACCACCTGCGCCTGCACCGAGACGTCGAGCGCCGAGACCGGCTCGTCGCCGATCACCAGACGCGGGTTCGAGGCGAGCGCGCGGGCGATGCCGATGCGCTGGCGCTGGCCGCCCGAGAACTCGTGCGGGTAGCGGTCTGCATGCTCGGGACGCAGCCCCACGGTCCGCAGCAGCCGCGCCACCTCCTGCCGACGCTGCGCGCGGCTGAGTTCGGGGCGGTGCGTCTCGATCGGCTCGCCCACCAGCTTGCCCACGCTCATGCGCGGATTGAGCGAGGAGAACGGGTCCTGGAACACGAACTGCATGTCGCGGCGCAGCTCGCGCAGGTCGCGGCCGCGGATGCCCGCGATGTCGCGCCCGTCGAACTCGATCGCGCCCTCGGTCGGCTCCAGCAGCCGCATCAGCAGCCGCGCCAGCGTCGACTTGCCGCAGCCGCTTTCGCCGACGATGGCGAAGGTTTCGCCGCGACGCACCTCGATCGAGACGCCGTCCACGGCGCGCACCGTCTTGGTCTCGGCCATGAAGCCGCCGCCGACCTGGAAATGCTTCTTGAGGCCGTCCGCCTTGAGGATCAGGTCGGTCATGCGCTGCGCTCCAGCGTCCGTTCGAGGGGGGCGAAGTGGCAGGCGACGCGGTGGCCGGGATCCTGCTCCGCGAGATCGGGCCGGCCCGCGCAGACCGGCGCCGCGAAGGGACAGCGCGAGGAAAAGCGGCAGCCCTCCGGCATCTGGCCGATCGCCGGGACCACGCCGGGCACGGTCGAGAGCCTGCGGCGCGGGCCGGTCAGCGACGGGACCGAGGCCATCAGCCCAATGGTATAGGGGTGCTGCGGGTTCTCGAAGATTGACCGGGCCGAGCCGTATTCGACCACCTGCCCCGCATACATGACGGCGACGTTGGTCGCGATCTCGGCCACGACGCCGAGATCATGGGTGATCATGATCGTGCCCATGCCGGTCTCGGCCTGCAATTCCGCGATCAGCTCCAGGATCTGCGCCTGCACGGTGACGTCGAGCGCGGTGGTCGGCTCGTCCGCGATCAGCAGCTCGGGATCGTTGGCCAGCGCCATGGCGATCATCACCCGCTGCCGCATGCCGCCCGACAGCTGGTGCGGATAGGCGTCGAGCCGCTGCTCCGGCGCCGGGATGCCGACCTTGCCGAGCATCTCCAGCGCCCGGGCCCGAGCCGCCGCATGACCGCAGTTCCGATGCCGCTCGACGGCCTCGGCGATCTGGTCGCCGATCCGGAAGGCCGGGTTGAGCGAGGTCATCGGCTCCTGGAAGATCATCGCCATCCGGTCGCCGCGCATCCTGGCGATGCGGTCGTGATCGCCCGGCGCGAAGCTCTCGCCGTCGAAGCGGATCCGCCCGGCGCCGAACCGCACCGAGTCCTGCGGCAGCAGCCCCATCAGCGCCAGCGCGGTCACGCTCTTGCCGCAGCCGGACTCGCCGACGATGCAGAGCGTCTCGTTGCGGCCGAGCCGGAACGACACGTCCTGCACCACGTCCTGCGCCTGCCCGCGAAAGCGGAAGCGCAGGTTCTCGACCTCCAAGAGCGGCTGGTTCATGGCGCGCCTCCCGCGTTCCGGTGACCTCGGGGCCACCGCGGCTTCAACCTATTTCAAAACCAATGCCGAATTGGTGGCAGACCTGCCGCGACCTGGCAACCCACTTTCGAAAAACTTTCCCAAGGCATGTGCCGTCGCGGAACCGAAGCGCCGAGGGGACCGCTCACATCTCTGTTATTATTGGAATTTCGACGAGAGCCCGGTACCGCACACGCTGGCGCCATCTCCACCGCCTGCATGAAAATCAGGCGCTCATGCCCGCTGTTTCACCACCTGCGATCCGTCCGCTGCGGTTGGCACGACGCCTCCCGGTCTCGCCGGGTGAACCAAGGAGCGACCATTCGCGACCGCGCCATCCATGCCTCGACGCCGACGAGCCCGCCGCGCGCTTCGGCGAAGCGACCGTCGCACCCCCCCGGCCGCGCGAGATCGGGCAGGCAAGACTCGGCGTTCAAAAACGGACCGGAAATGAAATTCGATTAGCGCCGCGATATGCGCACCAATTTCCAAATAGACCGAATGCATTTCGTATCAAACTCAATTCCCGATTTTCTTTTTATTTTTTCCCAACGGGTGACGCCCTCCGGTCGCGGCGCAATACTCGATCCCGGAGGCGCGGTTATTGCGCGCCAGCGTCATACGGAGGGACAGAGATGAGCATGTCACGTCGCAGCTTGCTGCAGATGGTCGGCCTCGCCGCCGGGACCACCGCCATGTATCAGGCGATGACCACGCTCGGTTTCGCGCAGGAATCGAGCTATGCGGGCCCGATCCGGCTCGAGGGCGATCCGCAGGGGGCCAAGGTGCTGATCCTCGGCGCCGGCCTCGCCGGCATGACCGCCGCGCTCGAGATGCGCGCCGCGGGCTACGAGGTCGAGATCATCGAATACCGCGAGAAGGCCGGCGGCCGCTGCTGGACCCTGCGCGGCGGCGATAGCTATACCGAGCTGGGCGGCGCCACGCAGGAGGTGCGCTTCGCCGAGGGCAACTACCTTAACCCCGGCCCGTGGCGCATCCCGCATCACCACCACGCGGTGCTCGACTACTGCAAGCGGCTCGGCGTGAAGCTCGAACCCTTCATCCAGAAGAACCACAACGCCTACCTGCATCGCGCGGAAGCCTTCGACGGCAAGCCGCAACGCTTCCGCGAGATCGCCACCGATTACCGCGGCCAGATCTCCGAGCTTCTGGCCAAGGTGACCAACCAGGGCGCGCTCGACGAGGAGGTGACCGAGGAGGACAAGCAGAAGCTGCTCGACAGCCTCGTCGAATACGGGATGCTCGACGAGAATTACCGCTACGTGAAATCGGACCACACCTCGGAATATCGCGGCTTTGAGAAATGGCCCGGCGGCGGTCTCAACGCCGCGCCCGAACCCTCCGAGCCGATCTCGCTCGACCGGATCCTGCAATCGGAGCTCTGGACCTGGCTGGTCGAGGCCGAGACCACGCATCACCAGTCGACCATGTTCCAGCCGGTCGGCGGCATGGACATGATCGCCCGAGGGTTCGAGCGCGAGGTGGGCGAGCTGATCACCTACAATGCCAAGGTCGTCTCGATGATCCAGGACGAGAATGGCGTCACGGTGGAATACGAGGATCTCGCGAATGGCGGCGGAATGATGACCCGGACCGGCGATTACTGCGTCTGCACCATCCCCTTCTCGATCCTCGGCCAGATCGAGCACAATCTCTCGGGCGACAAGACCGCGGTCATCGATTCCATGTATTACGCGGGATCGGTGAAATTCGGCCTCGAATTCAAGCGCCGCTTCTGGGAGCAGGACGAGCATATCTATGGCGGCATCAGCTATACCGACCTGCCGATCGCGCTGATCTCCTACCCCTCGCATGATTATCTGACCGACGGGCCCGGGGTGCTTCTGGGCGGCTATGCCTGGGGCGCGACCGCCTACCAGTTCAACGCCATGCAGCCGGAGGAGCGGACCAAATGGGCGGTCGAATATGGCAGCCGGATCCATCCGCAATACACCGAGGAGTTCGACAACGGCGTCTCGGTGACATGGCACAAGGTGCCATGGGTGCTCGGCTGCTACGGCATCTGGAAGGACCGCGAGGCCGATTACGAGATCGCCGCGACGCGCGACAACCGCATCGTTCTGGCCGGCGAGCACATCTCCTACCTGCCCGGCTGGCAGGAGGGCGCGATCCTGTCGGCGCTCGACGCGATCCGGAGGCTGCATGACCACGTGACCAATTCCAACGCGGGAGAGACGCAATGAAACCGCTTCCCCTTACGCTGATCCTCTCGGGTCTCGCGCTCGGCGCGTCGCTGCCGGTCCTCTCGCAGACCCAGGACCAGCCCGATGCCGGGGCCGAGACCGGCGAAATCGCGGAATCCGGCCAGCGCGAGGCGTTCCGCACCTTCGAGCCCTCCGAGCAGGAGCAGGCCTATTTCGCCGAGGCCGCGAAGCTGACGCAGCAGGGCGGCGAGGCGATCTATCGCGCCGTCTGCTCGGGCTGCCACATGCCCGAGGGCGAAGGCGCGGTGGGCGCGGGCATGTATCCGGCGCTGGCCGACAACGAGATGCTCGAATTCCCCGAATACCCGATCTACGTCATCGTCCACGGGCAAAAGGCGATGCCGCCGCTCGGCGGCATTCTCGACGACCAGCAGGTCGCCGAGGTCACCAACTACATCCGCTCGAATTTCGGCAATGATTACGTCGAGGGCGAGGAAGGCATCGCGGCCACGCCCGAGGACGTCGCGGGGGTGCGGCCATGACCGCGCGCCGCATCGCCGCCGCGTCGGGGCTGGCGCTGATCTGCGCCTGGCCGGTCACGGCGCAGGAGCTGACCCGGCACCCGCTGCCCGACAGCGACTTTCCGATCTCTATGGCGGTCGAACTGCCCGCCGACGCGCAGCTGGTCTATCTCAGCGGCACGGTGCCGAGCGTCACCGATCCGGATGCCGAACAGGGCAGCCGCGCCTCCTATGGCGACACCGAGGCGCAGACCGTCTCGGTGCTGCAGACCATCGAGGCCAATCTCGAACGGCTCGACCTCGCCATGTCGGACGTGGTGAAGATGACCGTGTTCCTGACCGCGGCCGAGGATGGCGGCGCGATGGATTTCGCGGGCTTCATGGCGGGCTACACGCAGTTCTTCGGCACCGAGGATCAGCCCAATCTTCCAACCCGCTCGGTGGTCGAGGTTGCGGGGCTGGCGAACCCGGCCTGGCTAGTGGAGATCGAGGTGGTGGCGGTCCGGCCCTGAGCCGATGGCCAAAGCCTGCCGGGACCTGCCCGGCGCCACATGCGAAGGCCGCCCGAGCGGGCGGCCTTCGTTCCGGGTCGGTTCAGCCCTTGTCCTTGAGCGCGCCCTTGGCCTCGCCCTTGATGTCTTGGCCGTGACCCTTGAGCTTCTGGGCCTTGCCCTCGTTTTGCAGATCCTTGTCGCCGGTCGCGTCGCCGACGGCATCCTTCGCGGCGCCGGCGGCCTTGTTCATCGCGCCCTTGGCCTTGTCTTCATGCTCGCTCACGTCGCGCTCCTGTAGATTTCGGATCGCAGCCCGCGATGCCGGCCCGGCATCTGGCTGCTCGGGGGACAAACAATCGGGACGGGTATCCGTTTCCGCAGGCAGCGCAATCGTGATCGCGGCGCGATGTGGCCGTTCTGCGGCCCCTCCCTCATGGGCCATGAGGCAGCGAGACCAGTGACGGCCCCTGTCCCGCAGTCCCCGGATCTTGCTTCGAGCCCGATCCGGAATCGGCGCGTCCCCTCCCCCATCCCTCCCGCGAAGATTTTCGAACCAAGCCTACCCGAAACCGCCTTGAGCGTTCGAGAGACCCGAGCCGGACTACCACCGGCAATCACAAAACTTATGCATACGCCTAACTTTCTCTTGCCACGAATCCACGCCGGTGCTTAGTTAGTCACATGGCTAAGCTTGATGCACGTCTCGACCTGCACTTCGCCGCGCTCGGCGATCCGACCCGGCGCGCCATCCTGTCCCGCCTCGCGCGGGGCCCGGCGAGCGTCAGCGAACTGGCCGCGCCCCATGATATGGCCCTGCCGTCCTTCATGGGGCATCTGAAGAAGCTTGAGGATGCGGGGCTGATCACCACGGCCAAGGAAGGCCGGGTGCGCCACTGCCAGCTCGCGCCGGACGCCTTCGCGCCGGTGCAGGACTGGCTCGGCGAGCAGCGCGCGCTCTGGAACGGCAGGCTCGACCGTTTCGACGATTACGTCGCCAACCTGATGAAGGACCGCGAGAGATGACCCTCGACCCATCGACCGATCTCAGCTTCACCCGCAGGATCGAAGCGCCGCGCGCGCTGCTGTGGGAATGCTGGACCACGCCCGAGCACATAAAGCAGTTCTTCGTGCCGAAACCGCATCGGGTCACGGATTGCGAGATCGACCTGCGCCCGGGCGGCCGCTTCAACACCACCTTCGACGTCGAAGGCCACGAGATGCGCAATGACGGCGTCTGCCTCGAGGTGGTCGAAGGCCGCCGCCTCGTCTTCACCGACGCCTATACAGAGGGCTGGAAGCCCAACCCCGACCCCTTCATGACCGCGATCATCGAGTTCGAGGATCACCCCGACGGCGGCACGCGCTATACCGCGATCGCGCGGCACCGCTCGGCCGAGGCCCGGCAGCGGCACGAGGAGATGGGCTTCCACGACGGCTGGGGCACCGTGGCCACACAGCTCGAGGAGTATGCGAAATCGCTGCGCGCCGGGGCCGACGCCGGCTCGTGACCGAGCGCCGGGGAGGGGCCAGCGCCGGGTCTCCACGACCCGCGCTCGCCTTTCCCGTTTCGCCGGTCGTCCCCGCGACCGGGTCTCCCGATTTGCCGCCGCCGTCCAAGCCCACCGGCATCGACCCGAACCACCGGCACTGGTGGCGCGAAGCCTCCCTCCCCTCCGGACCCACCGGAGGGGAAAGCGCGCCGCGCCGGGTCATTGCCAGTTGGCAACCATGTCGCAGGCGATGTCGAAGGCCTGCCGCATCGCGTCGACCCGCGCCCGGCCCTGCCCCGCGATGTCGAAGGCGGTGCCATGCGCCGGCGTCGTCACCGGGTAGGGCAGCCCGCCCTGCACCGTGACGCCGCGCTCGAAGCCCATGAGCTTGAGCGCGATCTGGCCCTGGTCGTGATACATCGTCACCACCGCGTCGATCTCGCGATCCCGCAGCTTGAGGAACACCGTGTCCGAGGGCCACGGCCCGTCCACCGGCATCTGCCGCTTCTGCATCGCCTCGATCGCCGGGCGCAGCACCTCGATCTCCTCGCGGCCGAAATTGCCGCCATCCCCCGCATGCGGGTTCAGCGCCGCGACCGAGATCCGCGGCCGCGCGATGCCGGAGCGCCGCAGCGTCCGGTCGATCAGGTCGACCGCCTCCTCCAGCCGCTCGGGCGTGATCGCATCGGCCACGTCGCGCAGCGCGATATGGCTGGTGGTGCGCGAGGTCCACATGCCGTCGAGCACGTTGAGCTCGGACAGATACCCCGTCACCCCGAGCCACTCGCCCATGTGGTGCAGCTCGTCGGCATGGGCGAGACCCGCCATGTGCATCGCCGCCTTGTTGAAGGGCGCGAAGACCAGGCCGTCGATATGCCCGGCCTGCAAAAGCTCCAGCGCCCGGTCCATGGTCGCGAGCACCGAGCGCCCCGAGGCCGCGCTCTCGACCGCCACCTCGATCTCCGAGGCGGCGATGGTCTCGGTCTCGTGCCATGCGATGCCGTCCGAGGGCGCGTGCCAATCCCCGGGATCGACCGGCACGAGGGCATGATCCACGCCCGCCTGGCGCATGCCCTGCTCGAGCACGTAGCGATCGCCGATCAGCAGGATCTCGGCGGCCTCGCGGATACCCTCCGCCGCCATCAGCTTCGCGGTCAGCTCGGGGCCGATGCCGCTGGGATCGCCGGGGATGATGCCGATACGGGGTGTCATGTCTTGCGGCCCTCCTCGGCCTGTTCGGATCGGGTCTTGGCGATGTTCTCCACCGCGGTTTCGAGATGCTGGCGCAGCGCCGCCGCCGTGGCGACCGCGTCGCGCGCCTTGAGGGCGCGGACCACCTCCTCGTGCTGGCGCAACGTGCGCGGGCGGTCCGGCTTGCGCTGCGAGGAGATGAAGCGCGCGCGCCATAGCCGCGCGTTGTACTGCCGCTGGGTCTGCGCCAGCGGCCGGTTGCGGCTGGCGGTGACGATCGCCTCGTGAAAGGCCATGTCGCGGCGAAAGAAGGTCAGCGGCTCGTCGGTCTCGGAGCCCTCGACCATCTCCCGGCAGATCCGCTCGATCTCGGCGATCTCCCCGTCGGTGGCGTTGTGGCAGGCCTGCTCGCCGGCCAGCGCCTCGATCGCGCCGAGCACCGAGAGGTTCTGCTCCAGCGTCTCCAGATCCGGATCGGCCACGAAGGGCCGGCGGGTCGGCGAATAGACCACCAGCTCCTCGGCTTCGAGGATGCGCAGCGCCTCGCGCAGCGGCGTGCGGCTGATCCCCATCGCCTCGGCGAGGTCGCGCTCGCGGATCGGCGCGCCGGGGGCGAGCTTGGCCAGCAGGATCAGCTCGCGCAGCCGTTCGGCCACCTCGTCGCACAGCGTCTTGCGCCCCGAGATCGGCGCCATCTCGGCGAGGCTTTTCGACAGGTTGGACTCGTCGGTCATGGTCGTGTTTCCTTTCAGCGCCCCCAGCGCAGCACGATGGGGTCGAGGGGCCGCAGCAGCCCGATCAACTCGGCGCGCGTCTCGGGCGGCAACGGCGGCACCGGGTGGCGACAGAAGTCGGAGCGGATCACGCCGCCCTCGACCATCGCCGCCTTGGCGGCGCGAAAGCCGCATTGCCGGTTCTCGTGGTTGATCGCGGGCAGGATCCTCGTATAGCCCGCGACCGCCCGCGCGCGGTCGCCCGCGTGATGCGCCGTCACCACCTCGCGGATCAGCTCCGGGATCATCGCCGAACACATGGTGCCGGTGGCGCCCGCGTCGAGATCGGCGAGCATGGTGATCCCCTCCTCGCCGTCGAGCGGGCTGAGGACGGCCTCGCCGCCCTCGGCGATCAACGCCCGCAGCTTGGCCGCGGCACCGGCGCATTCGATCTTGAAATGCTGCACCATTTCGATCTCGCGCGCCATCCGCACCAGCAGCGGCACCGGCAGCTCGACCCCCGAGAGCGGCGCGTCCTGCGCCATGATCGGGATGCCGACCTCGCCCACCCGGGCGAACTGCTCGTAGCACTGCTCGGCCGTGCCCTTGAGCAGCGCCCCGTGATAGGGCGGCATCATCATCACCGCGACCGCGCCCAGATCGCGCGCCAGCCGCGCCCGCTCGACCACGATCGGGGTCGCGTAATGCGAGATCGTGACGATCACCGGCATTCGGCCCGCGAGGTGGTCGAGGCAGTGCCGGGTCAGCGTCTCGCGCTCCGCGTCCGAGATCAGGAACTGCTCGGAGAAGTTGGCGAGGATGCAGACGCCGTCGGCGCCCTGCTCCATGATGCAGTCGAGCACCCGCGTCATGCCCGGCAGGTCGAGCGAGCCGTCCGCGTGGAAGGGGGTCGGCGCGACCGGCCACGCGCCGGTCAGGGTCTCGGGCCTCATGGTGGTCATTCCTCGATCCGGAAGTTGTCGAGATGCCGGTCGCTGATCGAGATGCCCAAGCCCGGCGTCTCGTCGTCGAGCTGTAGGAAGCCGCCCTGCGCCTCCGGATCGCCCTCGAAGATGTAGTAGAACAGCTCGTTGCCGACCTCGACGTCGAAGACCGGGAAGTATTCGGCGATGGGGCAGTTCGCGTTGGCCATGGTCAGGTGGTAGTTGTGCATCTGTCCGGCATGCGGGATCACCGGCACCTGGAACGCCTCGGCGATGGCGTTGATCTTCTGCGCGGCGGTGATGCCGCCGACCCGGTTGGTGTCGTATTGCAGCACGCTGACCGCGCCGCGGCGCAGCAGGTCGGCGCAGCCGATCACCGAGAACTCGTGCTCGCCTCCCGAGATCGGCACGATGTTCATGGCGTTCAGCTCGGCATAGCCCGCCACGTCGTCGGCGATCACCGGCTCCTCGAGCCAGCGCGGCTCGTATTTGACAAGCTTGGGCAGCATCCGCTTGGCGTAGTCGAGGTTCCAGCCCATGTAGCATTCGAGCATGAGATCGTTGTCGTAGCCGATCACCTCGCGCAGCGCCTCGACCCGCTTGAGGTTCTCGCGCATGCCCGGCATGCCGTCCTTGGGGCCGTAGCCGAAGCGCGACTTGTAGGCGGTATAGCCGTTCGCCATGGCCTCTTCGGCCTCGGCCTGCATCTCGCGGATGTCGCGGGCATAGAGCTTGGAGTAGTAGACCGGGATCTTCTCCTTGGTGCGGCCGCCCAAGAGCTTGAAGACCGGCTTGCCGACGAGCTTGCCCATCGCGTCCCAGATCGCGATGTCGATCGCCGAGATCGCGGTCATGCCGATGCCCTTGCGGCCCCAGGCATGGGTGCGGCGATACATCTTCTCCCAGATATAGGCGTAGTCGAACGGGTCCTCGCCGATCACCAAGGGCGCGTACCAGTCGTCGATCGCCCGCTTGACCACGCTGGGCGCCAGCGCGGCGTTGCCGATGCCGATGGTGCCGTCGTCGCATTCCACCTCGACGGTGAGCCACTGGTGGAACCGGAAGGAGGACATCGCGTCGCCCTTCTCGTAGAGCGCGTCCGAGGCATTGGTGCAGAAATTGCCCTGCGGCGGAACGGTCGGGCCGGTCCAGTGCCAGACGCGGGTGCGGATCGAGGTGATCTTGGTCACGACGCGATCTCCTTTCGTGTGATTTTGCGAATGAGGTTGGTGGTCGGCGCCCCGAAGAGCGCGAGCAGGGTCAGCGCGAAGAAGGTCAGCGCGATCGGCCGGGTGAAGAGCATCCACCATTCGCCCCGGAACATCGCGACCGACTGGCCGAGCCGCTGCTCGACCATGGCGCCCAGCACCAGCCCGATGGCGAGCGAGACCACCGAGAAGCCGCGGCGGATCATCAGGTGGCCGATCACCCCAAAGGCCAGCGCGATGATCACGTCGACCTGCGATTGCCGGATCGCATAGGCGCCAACGATCGAGAACAGGAACACCAGCGGCCACAGGATGCGCACCGGGATCGTGGTGATCCGCGCGAAGATCGGCGCGCCGCCAAGCCCCACGGCGATGAACAGCAAGTTGGCCACGAGCAGCGCCGCAAAGATCACGCCCAGGAACTCGCCCTGCTCGGCGAACAGCATCGGCCCGGGCTGGAGCCCTTGGGTCAAAAGCCCCGCGAGGATGATCGCCGCGGTCGGGCTGCCGGGAATGCCGAGCGCCAGCGTCGGCACCAGCGAGCCGCCGATGGCCGAGTTGTTGGCCGCCTCAGAGGCGGCGATGCCCTCGATCTCGCCATTGCCGAAATTGTCGCGATTGGGCGACCAGCGCCGCGCCTCGTTGTAGGAGATCATCGAGGCGATGGTCGCGCCCTCGGCCGGCAGCACGCCGATGAAGGTGCCGATGCCGGTGGAGCGCAGCACCGTGGTGCGGATGCGCCGGATGTCGGCCCAGCCGGGCAGCTTGACCGCGCGCATCGCGATGAGGTGCCGCTCGGTGTCGAGCCGGGTCGACTGGCGCAAGAGTTCGGCGATGCCGAAGATGCCGATCATCACCGGCACGAAGCCGATCCCGTCATAGAGCGCGTGGGTGCCGAAGGTATAGCGCTCCACGCCCGTGAGCAGGTCGACGCCGATGGTGGCGAGCAGCACGCCGAAGGCGCCCGCGATCAGGTTCTTCACCGCCGAACCGCCGCCGATCGTGGCCAGCATCGACAGGCCGAACAGCGTCAGCGCGAAGTACTCCGGCGGCCCGAAATCATAGGCCAGCCGCGCCATCAGCGGCGCCGCCACGAACAGGAACACGATCGAGACCAGCCCGCCGAAGGTCGAGGCGATGGTCGCGACGCCGAGCGCGCGCCCGGCTTCGCCGCGCAGCGCCAGCGGGTAGCCGTCGAGGCAGGTGGTGGCCGAGGCCGAGGTGCCCGGCGTGTTGATCAGGATCGCGGTGATCGATCCCGCGAAGGTGGCCGATCCGTAGATAGTCGCCAGCACCACCGTGGCCGAGATCGGGTCCATGGTCAGGGTGAAGGGCAGCATCAGCGCCGCGCCGGTGGTGGCGTTGAGCCCCGGCAGAACCCCGATCACCGTGCCCGCCAGCGTCGTGGCGACGATGAGCAGCAACAGCTGCGGGTCGCCGAGGGCCAGAAGCCCCGAGAGGATATCGCCCATGTCGCGCCTACCCGTAATAGAGGTTGATGAGAAAGCCGCGCGGGAAGCGGACCTGGAAGGCGGCGTCGAAGAACAGCACCACCGCGACCGGCGCCACGAGGCCGAGACCGATCAGCACCAGCGGCCGCCTTTCGCCCCAGCACCAGGCGAGGCCGGCGCAGCCGATCATCAGCGCGAACAGGAAATCGCCGATCAGCGCCAGCCCGCCGAACAGGCCGAGCATCAGCACCGAGAGATGGAACTCGCGCGGTAGCGCGCCGGGGCGTTCTTCCCCGGCCTGGCGCGTCTGCCACAGGCCAATCAGCGACAGCGCGATGATGATGCCGGCCACCAGCCGCGGAAACGCGCCCGGCTGAAAGCCGCGGATCAGCATCGGCGGCACGTCCTTGAAGGTGTAGGACCAGCCATAGGCGAAACCGGCGATCAGCGCGCAGGCGATCAGCGGCAGGAACGACGAATTTCGGGCCCTCATGCGGGTCCTCCTCCCCGGGGGTGAACAAAGCGCGACGGCCGCCCCTCCCGGGCGGCCGTCCGTCGGGCCGGCTCAGCCGCCGATATAGCCGAGTTCGACCAGCGCCTCGCGCATCCGGGCGACCGAGTTGTTCATCTGCGCGCCCCAGACCTCGGCATCCGCGACCGAGCTTTCGTCGAGACCCTGGCTTTCGAGGAATTCGAGATATTCGGGCGACTTCATGCCCTCCATCATCGCCGCGCGGATCTGCTCGACCACGGCCTCGGGCGTGCCCTCCTTGACGGCGAAGCCGCGCACGGTGGCGAAATCGGCGTCGATGCCGAGATCGGCGGTGGTCGGGGTGTCGGGCGCGGTGGCGAGGCGCTCCGTGCCCATCACGACCATCGGGCAGATCTCGCCCGCCTCGATCTGCGCCACCGCCTCGCCGTAGTTCAGCACGCCCACGTCGACATTGCCGCCGACGAGGTTGGTCAGCAGGTCGCCGCCGCCCTCGAAGGGAATGATGTCGGGCTGCGCCAGACCCGCCGCCTTGGCGAACATGAAGGCCGAGACGTCGTCGATATTGGCGACATGGGTGACGCCGTAGGACATCGACTCCTGCTTCTGGGCGTCGATGAAGGCCTGGGTGTCCGCGTGGACGCCGCATTTGGCCATCAGCACCTGCGGGTCGTTGGTGCCGCGCGCGATCGGGATCAGACCCTCGGCACCGCTGGCGCCGTTCTTGGCCTGCGTCACGGCATGGCCGGTGGTCCAGACGAGGATGGTGTGACCATCGGCGGGCTGGCGGTCGAGATACTCCATCGACACCGCGCCCGAGCCGCCCTGCCGGCTGGCGATGACCATGTCAGTGTCCAGCACCGGCGCCACCGAGGCGATCATCATGCGGGCGGTCGTGTCGGTGCCGCCACCGGCGCCCGAATGGGTGACCACCTCGATGGTGCCGTCCGGAAAGGCCTCCTGCGCAAGCGCTGCGACGGGGGTCGTGATGGCGGCCAGGATCGCCGCGGTTTTCATCAGCATGTTCAAGTCTCCCCCCTGATTCCCACTGCACCACGCCGGGTGCCCCCCAATCGTTAGACCGTCGAATTTGACATGTCAAAGTTTTGGCATGCCAAAATACCGGATTCCTGCGTTGGGGGTTCTCGTGGGGTTCGGAATGACCGGCGAGTATCTGCTACGACGCCTTGTGAGGCAGCGCCGCGGGCGTTCGAACTGGCCCGACGACCCGGCGGGGACGTGTCGGATGCTCGCAGGTCTGGAGAACGCCCGACGCACGTACCGAAGCAATTCGACGCTTCCGCAGCGGGCCGCCAAAGCCTTGGGCCCCTGCCCCGCCCGCGTCGGACAGCCTCTCCGGTGAACCGATGTGGGACCATTTCACCGAAGGCCGAACCCGACAGGGCCCCCGCCCAGCTCCACCCGCCGATCCAGCCGCAGCCGGTCCAGGAAAGACTCGTCGTGGCTCACCACCAGCAGCGCGCCGTCATAGCCGACGAGCGCCGCCTCCAGCGCCTCGATCCCGTCGAGATCGAGATGGTTCGTCGGCTCGTCGAGGATCAGCAGGGCCGGTGGCATCGGGCGGCCGATGGTGCAGGCGAGCCCCGCCCGCAGCCGCTCGCCGCCGCTGAGCGATCCGGTCTGCCGCAAGCCGTCCTCGGCGCGAAACCGGAACCGCGCCAGTGCCGCGCGGCATTCCATCTCCGGCGCCGCCGGGTTCAGCCGCTTGTAGGCATCGCGCAAGGACATCCCCGGCGCCAGCAGGCCGACATGCTGATCGAGATAGGCGCAGGCGACCTCCAGCCGCGCCGTCCCGGCGCAGGGCGCGCGCCGCCCGGCCACGAGGTCGAGAAGCGTGGTCTTGCCGCTGCCGTTCGGGCCGGTGACCGCGATGCGCTCGGGCCCGGTCATCACCAGCGACAGGTCGCGAATGACCGGGCGGTCCGGGTCGGGACCGGCGCTGACCCGGTCGAGCCGCAGCACCAGCCGCGACCGCGCGAGGCCGGTGGGCGCGATCTCCATCGCCAGAGGCGCGACGATCTCGATCGCCTCGCGCGCCGCCGCGACCCGCGCCTCCGTGGCGGCGCGCCGGTCCTCGCGCAGCCGCGCCCCGGCACCCCCGGAGCCCTCGGCACGCTCCTTCGCCGCATCCAGAAGAACCTTCGCCTGGCCGCCCTTCGCCCGCCCCTTGCGGCCGCGGCCATCCTTGCGCGCCTTGCGCTCGGCCGCCTGCTGCGCCCGACGCTTCTGCGCGGCGCGGGCCCTCTCGGCATCGGCCAGATCATGCCGCGCCGCCTCGATCTCGCGCGTCTTCCACGCGCGGTAGGCGCTGTAGCCGCCGCCATAGCGCCGCGCCCCCAGCTCCGACAACTCGACGATGGCATCCATCTCCTCGAGCAGGTCGCGGTCATGGCTGACCACGATGGCCGCGCGCCGCCAGTCGCGCAGCACCGCCGCCACCAAGGCCCGCCCCGCCCGGTCGAGATTGTTGGTCGGCTCGTCGAGCAGCAGCAGGTCCGGTTCGGCGAAGAGCAGCGCCGCGAGACCGGCCCGCGTCCGCTCTCCGCCCGAAAGGCCGGAGAGCGGCGCCTTCGGGTCGAGGGCGAGGCCGCAGCGGTCCAGCGCCGCCGCCATGCGCGCGGGCAGCGTCCAGTCGGCCTCGGCCAGCTCGTCGATCCCGGCCAGCCCTGCCTCGGCCCGGTCGAGCAGCGCCAGCGCCTCGCGCGCCCCGAACAGCGCCGCGATGGTCTCGCCCTGCCCGAACCGGACGTCCTGACGCAGCATCGCCACGCGCCCGTCGCAGCCGACCTGCCCCGAACGCGGTCGCAGTTCCCCGACGATCAGCCGCAGCAGCGTGGTCTTGCCGCTGCCGTTGCGACCGACGAGGCCGCTGCGCTCGGCGCCGAAGACGGCGTCGAGATCGGACAGGACGGGGGTGCCGTCAGGGGCGGACCATGAAAGATGGGAAAGGGTGACGGAGCTGGACATGGGACATGGCTTCTCGCGGCGATACCGAAGGGCGGAAGGCGGCGCGCACATGGTCCATGTCGATAGATCTCCTCTGACCGGCGCAGGATACGCCCGTTCGCGCCCTGCGCAAAGTCACCGATGCGGGATGGACGCCCGACTGCGTCCCGGCAAGGCGTCGCCCCCCCTCATTCGCAAGCCCCCGGCCCCGGGACAGCCCGTCGCTGTCCCGGGGCCGGTGCGCCTGTCACGCGTCGAACCGGATCTGCACCTTGATCGCGCTGTTGCGGTCGCTGGCCAGCCGGAAGCCCTGCTCCGCCTCGTCGAGGCCGACCGCATGGGTGAGCAGCGGCTTGACGTCGATCCGGCCCGCGCGCATCGCGGCGACCCCTTGGGCGAACTCCTCGTGGAACCGGAACGACCCGCGCAGGTCCAGTTCCTTGGCGGTGACCAGTATCATCGGCAGCGACATGTCGCCGCCCAGCCCCAGCTGCACCACCACGCCGCGCGGGCGCATCGCCGCCAGCGCCGGCGCGATCGCGGCCGCCACGCCGGTGCATTCGAACAGTACGTCGAAGCTGCCCTTGCCCGCCGCGTAGCCCGCGAGCGTTCCGGCATCCCGCCCGGTGTTGATCGTGACGTCGGCCCCGACCTGCCGTGCCACGCCGAGCGTGAAATCGGTCAGGTCGGTGGCCACGATCTCGGCCGCGCCCGCATGGCGCGCGGCGATGATCGAGAGCAGGCCGATCGGACCACAGCCGGTCACCAGCACCCGCTTGCCCAGAAGCTCGCCCGCCCGGCGGGCCGCGTGCAGCGTCACTGCCAGCGGCTCGGCCATCGCCGCCTCGCCCGGGCTCAGCCCGTTGGCCAGAGCGCATTGCGCCGCATCGGCCACCAGCTCCTGCCGGAACGCCCCCTGGATATGCGGGAACGGCATGGCCGAGCCGTAGAAACGCATGTTCTCGCAATGGTTCGGTCGCCCGGCATGGCATTGTGGGCAGCCGCCGCAGGGCCGCGAGGGCGAGACGGCGACGAGATCGCCGGCCTCGAGCCCGGTCACGCCGGGGCCGCATTCGACGACCCGGCCCGACACCTCGTGGCCGAGGATCATCGGCTCGCGCAGCCGCACCGCGCCGAAACCGCCATGCGAATAGTAGTGCAGGTCCGAGCCGCAGATTCCGCCCCGCTCGATCGCGACGCGCAGCTGCCCCGGCCCGACCGCCTCGGAGGGGCGCTCCTCGACCCGCAAATCATGGGCGGCATGGATGACGACGGCCTTCATCGGGCGCAAGCCCCATGGGCGAAGCGCGCGCATGCGCCCTGCCCGAGAGCCGACTGATGATCGAGTGGCTGGCCCATGTTCCCTCTCCCTCGGGTCGAAACGCCGCAGCCGCGCCAGACCCTGCTTGACTCGTCTTGTTATCGATAACATAGAAGGCGGACGAGGACATGTCTACACCGTCGGGAGAGCTGGATGACCCTAGGCAACGCGTATCTGGAAACCATGTTCGGCCTGTCCGGACGACGTGCCCTGATCACCGGCTCCTCGCAGGGGATCGGCCTCGCTCTGGCTCGCGGTCTGGCGCAGGCCGGGGCCCATCTCGTGCTCAACGGCCGCGACCCGGCCCGCTTGGAGCAGGCGCGCGAGACGCTCGCCGCCGAGCTGCCGGAGGCCGAGATCGCCACCCTCGCCTTCGACGCGACCCGTCATGACGAGGTGCGCGCCGCGATCGACGGCTTCGAGGCGCAGACGGGCGCCATCGACATCCTCGTGAACAACGCCGGGATGCAGCACCGCACGCCGCTCGAGGATTTTCCCGCCGACCGCTTCGAGGCGCTGCTGCAGACCAACATCGCATCGGTGTTCCATGTCGGCCAGGCGGCGGCGCGGCACATGATCGCGCGCGGCCACGGCAAGATCATCAACATCTGCTCGGTGCAGACCGCCCTCGCCCGCCCCGGTATCGCCCCCTACACCGCCACCAAGGGCGCGGTCGGCAACCTGACCAAGGGCATGGCGACCGACTGGGCCCGGCACGGGCTGCAATGCAACGCCATCGCGCCCGGCTATTTCGACACGCCGCTCAACGCCGCGCTGGTTGCCGACCCGGAGTTCTCGGCCTGGCTCGAAAAGCGCACCCCGGCGGGGCGCTGGGGCAAGGTCGATGAGCTGGTCGGTGCCTGCGTCTTCCTCTCGTCCGAAGCGTCAAGCTTCGTCAACGGCCACGTCCTCTATGTCGACGGTGCGATCAGTGTCTCGCTCTGATCCCGCATCGATGCCGCGCGCGGGTCTTTGCCCCCGCGGCGTCTCGGCCTGACCGAGGGGCGGCGCATGAGCCCGGCTGCGCGCGGCGCGGCGATCCGGATGTCCGATGTCGCCCGGGCCGTGGGCGTCTCGGCGATGACCGTCTCGCGCGCCTTCAAGGGCGACGACAGCGTCAGGCCCGAGACCCGCGACAAGATCCTGCGAAAGGCGGAGGAGCTGGGCTACGTCTTCGACGCCACGGCGGCGAATTTGCGCCAGAACCGGACCGGCTTCGTCGCCGTCACCGTGCCCACCATCGACAGCGCGAATTTCGCCCAGACGGTGCGGGCGCTGACCCAGGGGCTGGCGCGGGAAGGTCTGCAGATCCTGCTCGCCAACACCGAGTACGATCCCGCGCAGGAAGAGGCAGTCATCGCACAGCTGTTGCGCCGCAAGCCCGAGGCGGTGGTGCTGACCGGCGGGCAGCACACGCCCCGCACCCGGCAATTGCTGCGCGTCTCGAAGCTGCCGATCGTGCAGCTCTGGGACCTGCCGGACGATCCGCTGGATCACGTCGTGGGGTTTTCCAACGCCGCCTCGATCGGCCTGCTCGTCGATCACCTCGTGTCGCGGGGCCGTCGGTGCATCGGCTTTCTGGGCGGCGATTCCGATCGCGATCCGCGGGGCCGGCAGCGCCGGGCCGGCTTCGTCGCGGCGATGGCGCGGCACGGTCTCGAAACCTGCCGGCTGGCCCCGCTCGGTGAGCCGCCGATCAGCATGGCCGCCGGCGCGACGGCGCTCGACGCGCTGCTCGCGCGGTATCCCGACACCGACGCAGTGATCGGCGTCTCCGACCTCGTGGCCTTCGGCGCGCTGGCCGAGTGCCAGCGGCGGCGGATCGCGGTGCCGGGCGCGCTGGCGCTCGCGGGCTTCGGCAATTACGAGATCGGCGCGGTCTGCGCGCCGCGTCTGACGACGGTCGACGCCCATGCCGAGCGGATCGGCGCCGAGGCGGCGCAGCTGGTCGGCACGCTCCTGAACGGCGACCGGAGCGCGCCGCCCCGGCGCATCGAGATCCCGCCCGCTCTGATCATCCGCGAGACCTCGAGCGATCCGCGCTGATCCCGGCGCGAATCCGGGCGCGGCCAAGACCCCCCTGCCCCACGAAAAAGGCCCGCCCCCCTCGTGATACGGGGGGGGGGGCGGGCCGGTCATGGGCGACGGGCGCGTCTCAGTAGATGGCGATCGCCGGGAACAGGATCAGCACCGCGACCGCGAGCGCCTGCAGGCCGATGAAGG
>NZ_JAPWGO010000060.1 GCF_027213785.1 Limimaricola sp. G21655-S1
TGTCCAGCGACATTCGGAACTGGCCCGGGGGCGACACGAAGAACTGGCCCACCCTCATATCGATACGGTTGTGGTTTCGTGGGGGGGGGGGGGGGGGGGGGGGGGGAGACCGCGGGGGGGGGGGGGGGGGGGGGGGGGGGGGGGGGGGGGGGGGGGGGGGGGGGGGGGGGGGGCGAAGCCGGTAGCTGTCGCCTCGGATGGTGATGACGTGGCTGTGGTGTAGCAAACGGTCGAGGATCGCGGTCGCGACCACCGCGTCGCCGAAGACGCTGCCCCATTCACCGACGGCGCGGTTCGAGGTGACGAGCATGGCGCCCCGCCCATAGCGCCGGCTCACCAGTTGGAAGAACAGATGCGCGGCATCGGGTTCGAGGGGCAGGTAGCCGAGTTCATCAACGATCAGCAGCTTCGGCTTGGTATAGTGCGTCAGCCGTTCTTCGAGGCGTCCATCGGCCTGCGCCTTGGCCAGGTTCGCCACCAACTCCATGGCTCCAGTGAAGAGCACGGTGTATCCGGCGACGATCGCCTCACGGCCAAGGGCAACGGCCAGATGGCTTTTCCCCACCCCCGGGGGGCCGAGCAGCAGGAGCGCGTCGCCGTTGGCAATGAAGCGCCCGGTGGCGAGGTCGCGGATTTGGCCGCGATCGAGCGAGGGCTGTGCGGTGAAATCGAAGCCGCCAAGGTCGCGCACGAAGGGAAACTTCGCCAATCCGAAGCTCATGTCGATGCGGCGCTGGTCCTTGCGGGCGATCTCGCGTTGGCAAAGAAACGCCAGGGCATCGCGTAGGGTCATTTCTCCCCGCACTGCTTCGTCGAGCAGCGAGTCAAGTTGATCACGGATTGCGGTCAGCTTCAGCCGGGTCAGCATCCGGTCCAGCTCCTCTGTCGTAACCGCGCCCATCACCATGCCCCTCCGGCGACCGCCTCGTATTCTGTGAGAGGCCGCAGCAGGGCCGCCTCCGGGATCAAGTCCTCCGAATGTGCCGCAACCGGTTCAGACCTCCGGATCACCCGACCGGCGGCGCCTGCAACCCCCGCGAAGTGGGCATGATCGATAATACGGCCGCGCCGACCGGCACTGCGTCGGTGGCAAGCCACCTCCACACCGACATGGGTGACGCGCACCGTCTCGCCGGTGACAAGCACGCGAACTCGCTCGCCGATCAGCCGCCATGGGACCGAGTAGCTGTTGGTATCGAATTCCACCGCGCAGTCAGACCCGACGCGTCGGCTCACATCCCGCATCGCCAGGAACGGCCCGCATTGGGGACGTGGCTTCAGCTTGCCAGCTTCATCACGCGCAAAGCGCAGCATCGGCGCCTCGCCGGTGGTGCCATGAACCCGTTGGTCGGCAACTTCGCGGGTCCAGTGCTCCAGATGCGCCTCCATGGCCTCAAAGCTGTCGAAGGCGCGTCCAGCGATCGCATTGCTCTTCACGTAGCCGACACCCCGCTCGTCCTTGCCCTTCGTGCGCGGCCGGTAAGGTGCGCAGGCCTTCACCTGAAAGCCCCAATGTCGGGCGAAGGCGTGGAGCTTGGGGTTCACCACGATCTCCCGGCTGGCGACGTCATGGCTCAGGATCAGTGCGCGGGCATTGTCGAGCAACACCTCCTCGGGCACCCCGTCGAACGCTGCGAAGGCGCTTTCCATCCCCTCGAACCAATGCTCTTGGCGCTCGCCGGCAAAGGCCCGCACGTGGATACGGCGGGAATAGCCAAGCGTAGCCACGAAGAACGAGACCAGCTGCGGCAGGCCATCAATTTCCACACGCCGCTGGCCAAAGTCGATTTGAAGCTGCTGGCCCGGCTGCGTCTCGAAACGCACCGTTGCCCGAGCCTCCGCGCGCAGCTCCTGACGTAGATGCGCCACCGCGCGCTCGACCGTGCGCAGGCTCACCCTGATGCCCTTCTCGGCCCAGAGCTCCTGACGGACCACATCGGCATTGCCGGCATGGCGGCGAAACCGTTCCTCAAGCCACGCCTCCAAGCCGTCCAGCGCTTTCGAGCGCGCAGGGGGTGAGGGCTTGTGCCATGCCCCCTCCTTCAACCAGCGCCGCGCCGTCGTTCGAGAGCATCCAAGCTCCGCCGCAATCCGACGGGCGCCCCACCCGAGCGACTTCAAGCGCAGCATCGCCGACACATCGTCCGGCTCTTTCATGACGTCCCTCCGCAGACCCTCGGTCCGCAGGAGCTTCTCAGTCGCTGGAATGCTCATCCAGTATCCCCTCATGGCTTATCGAGGGGGCCAGTTCCTCGTGTCGCCACAGGGCCAGTTTGTCGTGTCGCCTGACA
>NZ_JAPWGO010000061.1 GCF_027213785.1 Limimaricola sp. G21655-S1
AGGCTCATCGGCGGCGGCGGCAAGGACCGGCTCGATGGTGGCGCCGGCAACGACAAGATGAAAGGCGGCGGCGGTGCTGACACCTTCATCTTTGATCTCGGCAACGACAAGCTCGTCGGCGGCGGTGGGCGCGACACGGTCGAGTTCGACGGCGCTTTCGGCGACTACGACGTGAGCTTCGGCAAGAAGGTGGTCGTGACCTTCGAGGACGATCGCGACGTGCTGATTGGTATGGAGCAGCTGGTGTTCGGTGACCACACTACCTTTGCCCGTCAGGGGGGCGAGTGGGTCGAACTCTGATCTCGTTTAGGTAGGTTGGGCGCACCCAAGAACTCGGCGCCTGCCCAGCTGTCAGAAGCCCGCCGCCACTGCTCGATGGCCGGCGGGCTTATTCCAATTAATTGCTCCGAGAGCCAATCCCCGATGTCTGGCAGGCAGTAGCAGGCACCGCTTTGCAAGGGACACAAGGGTAGTGTTTGAATAGCCCCGTGTCTTGTGGACGCCTTCTTCGCTAATTTTGAGGCAAGGAGGCCATGATGAGCAGCAGCAAGTTCAGCGATGAGTTCAAGCGGGACGCGGTCGCGCAGATCACCGAGCGAGGCTACCCGGTCAGGGAAGTGTCGGAGCGGCTCGGGGTCAGCCCGTATTCGCTCTACGCCTGGAAGAAGAAGTTCGCGAAGGCGTCATCTGGAGAGGCGGAGAAGGACACCGAGATCCGGCGCCTGAAGAAGGAGCTGGCGAGGGTGTCGGAGGAGCGTGACATTCTAAAAAAGGGTCGCCATTGGGGCGCCATTGATGGAGTGGATGGCTCCCGTTCCCGGCATCGCAATGTGCCACATTGGGTGCTGTCATGCTGAACCCATGAAGGGAGCCATCCATGGAACAGCCTATCACGATCGGCGTCGATCTCGCCAAATCGGTCTTCCAGCTTCACGGCGTCGATGCCGAGGGCGCGGTCGTTCTCAGGCGACAGTTGCGGCGCAGCCAGATGCTCCCGTTCTTTCAGAACCTGCCCCCCTGCCTCGTCGGCATGGAAGCCTGCGCCGGGTCCCATCACTGGGCCCGCGCCCTTGGCCGGTTCGGCCATGATGTTCGCCTGATGCCACCGTCCCAGGTCAAGCCGTATGTCCGGCGCGGCAAGACGGACCGAGCCGACGCGGCCGCGATCTGCGAGGCGGTCACACGGCCCTCGATGCGCTTCGTTCCGGTGAAAAGCGAGAAGACGCAGGCGCTGCTGCTCTGCCACAAGGCTCACGAGTTCCTGGTCCGTCAGCTCACGCAGGTCACCAATGCCATCCGAGCCCATCTGGGCGAGTTCGGCATCGTCGCGGCCAAGGGCGTTCACAACATCGGCCGGCTGCTGGAGGCCGGAGAACGCGCCCATCCCCCGGCTACTGCGCGGCGGCCACTCCGCCTGCTGGCCGATCAGTTTTTCCAAACCCAGGAGAAGATCGGCGAGCTGACCCGGGAGATCCGCCGAGAAGCCGAGGCCAGCGCGCCGGCCAAGAGGCTACAGACCGTCCCCGGCGTCGGCCCGATCACCGCAACCGCACTGGTGGCGACCCTGCCGGACGTCACGGGCTTCCGGACCTCGCGCGATCTGTCTGCCTGGCTCGGTTTGACGCCAAAGCCGCATTCGAGCGGCGGCAAGGAACGGTTGGGACGCATTTCGAAGATGGGCAACCGCTACCTGCGCCGCCTGCTGTATCTCGGCGCCATGGGTGTCATTGCGTCCCGCCGACGCGAGCAGCCCGGCGAGGATTGGCTGTGGCGGATCTTGCAACGGAAGACTGCGAAGCAGGCCGCCATTGCCTTGGCCAACCGCATGGCCCGGATCGTCTGGGCGCTCTTGAGAAACGGGACGGAATACGAGGCCATGCGCGCAGCCTGAGAGCTACGAGGCCTTTTGCCTTGGACGAAATGGTGAGGTGCAAGGTGGCACGATGGCCAACTGAGGGACATATCGCCGAGACACCCAGTTCGGACCGAAGCGCCATCGAGCGCGTGCCATTGATCGGGATCCAAGGCGAGACGCGGAGTTTCATCAGGGCGCGCAGCCTTCGAGCTGCAATCTCGACGCCGAATAAATGGCCGCAACCGACCAGTCGCCGAAAGGCCATGAAAGCCCTTGCCACGCGGGAGCCATCCATAAATGGTCCGAGCGACAATGGCGACGCGTATTTCGCCAGGGATGCAAAGTGAGATACGCGTTCGTGGCCGAGCATCGCAG
>NZ_JAPWGO010000062.1 GCF_027213785.1 Limimaricola sp. G21655-S1
GCCCAGGCCGACTTCGGCGAGGCGGTGGTCGTCATCGGCGGGATCGAACAGAAGGCGCATTTCTTCGTCATGGACTTGCCGCACAGCGATGCCTGTTTCGTGCGGGCTTACCCGGCGGCGACAGCGGAAGCCTGGGTCGACGGCCACGTCCATGCCTTTGCATTCTTCGGCAAGGTGCCCGCCTCGGTCCTCTACGACAACGACCGCTGCCTGGTTGCGAAGATCCTGCCGGACGGAACGCGCAAGCGTGCCACGCTCTTCAGCGGGTTTCTGTCGCACTACCTGCTTCGCGACCGCTACGGCCGTCCAGGCAAGGGAAACGATAAGGGCAACGCAGAGGGCCTGGTCGGCTACTCCCGCCGCAACTTCATGGTGCCGCTCCCGCGGTTCGCGAGCTGGGACGCGTTCAATGCCTACATGGCGGGGCAATGCCGCAAGCGCCAGGCTGATGTCCTACGCGGCCAATCAGAGACCATTGGAGAGCGGCTGGCGCGGGATCTGGCAGCGATGGCCGGCCTGCCGACCGCGCCGTTCGATGCCTGCGATCAGGCCACCGGGCGGGTCAGCTCCCAAGCCCTGGTGCGCTACAGGACCAACGATTACTCGGTGCCGGTCGCTTATGGCCACCGCGACGTCTGGATCAGGGGGTATGTCGACGCGGTCGTGATCGGCTGCGGCGGCCAAGTCATCGCGCGCCACCCCCGCTGCTACGACCGCGAGGACATGGTCTTCGACCCGGTCCATTACCTCCCGCTGATCGAGCGCAAGATCAACGCCTTGGACCAAGCAGCCCCCTTGGCCGAATGGGACCTGCCGTCGGAGTTCGCGACCCTGCGCCGCCTGATGGAAGCGCGAATGACCAAGGCAGGACGGCGGGAGTATGTGCAGGTCCTGCGCCTGCTGGAGACCTTCGACATCGACGATCTCCACGCCGCCGTGAGGAAGGCGCTGCACTTGGGCGCGGTCGGCTTCGATGCCGTAAAGCATCTCGTTCTCTGCCAGGTCGAAAAACGGCCGCCGAAGCTGGACCTCGACGTCTACCCCTATCTGCCGCGCGCGACTGTCGGGACCACGAAGGCCGCCAGCTACATGGCGCTCCTGTCGGGGGATGCGGCATGATCGACACCCCGAAGATCCTGCTCGCGGATCATCTGAAGACGCTGAAGCTGCCCACCTTCCTGCGGGAACATGAGAAGCTCGGCCGCCAGTGCGCCATCGAGGGGCTGGACCATGTCCAGTTCTTGGCCCGCCTGGTCGAGCTGGAGCTGATCGACCGCGAGCGCAGGATGGTCGAGCGCCGCATCAAGGCCGCGAAGTTCCCGGCGGCCAAGAGCCTCGACAGCTTCGATTTCAAGGCGATCCCCAAGCTGAACAAGATGCAGGTGCTGGAGCTCGCCCGGGGCGAATGGATCGACCGGCGCGAGAATGTCATTGCCTTGGGGCCCAGTGGAACCGGCAAGACGCATGTCGCCCTCGGGCTGGGGCTGGCCGCCTGCCAGAAAGGGCTGTCGGTGAGCTTCATCACGGCCGCCGCGTTGGTCAGCGAGTTGATGGAGGCCCGCGACGAGCGCCGGCTGCTTCGCCTGCAAAAGCAGCTGGCCGCCGTCAAGCTGCTCATCATCGACGAGCTGGGCTTCGTGCCCTTGTCGAAGACCGGCGCCGAACTCCTGTTCGAGGTGATCTCGCAGCGCTATGAGCGTGGCTCGACGATGATCACCAGCAACCTGCCATTCGATGAGTGGACCGAAACCTTCGGCACCGAACGCCTGACCGGCGCGCTGCTCGACAGG
>NZ_JAPWGO010000063.1 GCF_027213785.1 Limimaricola sp. G21655-S1
CGGTCTTAGGTAGCAGATGCACCAAATTGCCGGATGGACCGAGATAACGAAGTTCGCTGCAATGGTGGCATGGCCGAGCCCCTGATCATCCAGACGCTGACGCAGAAACGCGCCGAGATTCTCGGGCAGATCAAGGCCTACGAGACGCAGATCGCGCATGCGAAGCACGACCTTGCCCATGTGAACGCGACAATCGAGCTGTTCGCGGCGCCCGAACGCCGACGGGCGCGCTACATCGTGAGCCATGGCTTTTTCAAGAAAGGCGAGATCGCTGACATCTGCGTGCAGCACCTGGGGGTGGACGTCGAGTTGACCACCCGGGAGCTGGCGGAGCGGGTGATGATCGAGCGCGGCCTCGAGGTGTCGGACACGGCGCTGCGGAACTCGGTCGTGTTCAAGGTCGTCCAGGCGCTGCGGCACGCCAGGCACCGGCGGCTCGTCCGGCTGGTGGAAAAGCGCAAGGGCATGTGCGTCTGGAGCGCCGGAGACGCCGTCACGCTGCGCGTCGTTGCCAATACCCCTTCCACGCCCGGCTGACCGGCGCCGCCAGCGCGCCGCCGATGAGACGGTCCGCGAGGCCGCCGTTGCTGTCGAAGCGGTGATCCTCGAGCCAGGCGGCGTGCGCCGCGTAGGCATCGAGGTATCGACCCTCCACCCGAATGTGCTGGCCGCCGATCATGCGCCGCAGCCGCGAGAAGTAGCTCTCGGCCAGGTTGGTATGAACGCCCTCGCGGCTGTAGGCCTCGGAATGATTGACGCGTTTCATCTCGAAGTCGGGCTCGAGGACGTCCCAGTGCGCAACCTCGTCGGCCGAGATGACGCTGCCTGAGGCAATCCGTTCCCGGGCGAAGTCGACAGCCTGAGCTTCGCGCAGGAAGGTTCGGGGCAGCGTCCGACCGCCGCGCTGGCGCAGAACAACAACCACTCTGCGCTTGCCGCTGCGGTTGGCGAGCAGGCGGCGATCGACCCGGTCGTCGCGTGCGTTGGCGGGCCGGACCTGGCCACCGAACACGGCCCCGTCCACTTCGACCTCCCCCTCGAGCCGGGTCTCCCGGGTCTCGAGCGTCATCGTCTCCCGCAGCTTGTGCATCAGCACGAAGGCCGTCTTGTGCTGCACGTCCAGATCCCGCGAAAGCTGGACCGCCGACAGACCCTTGGCGGCGTTGACGAACAGGCAGATCGCCCCGAGCAGATCGACGAAGGCCAGCTTGCGCGAGGCGAAGACGGTGCCGGAGGTGACGCTGAACTGCCGGTGGCAGGCGGCGCACTTGAACCGGCGTCGGGTGTTCAGATCGTAGATGTCGAGGCAGCCGCAGAGCGGGCAGACCGGAGCGCCCTCCGTCTCGGGCCATCGCAGCCGACAGAAGCGCCGATATGCGGCGTTCTCCCCTTCCTCGTAGATCGTCCTGAGAGACAGGGTCCGGGCAGCAGCGGAAAGCAGGAAATGCTGGGACATGAGCGCCTCGCTACGCGAAACATGTTCCTATCCTGTTCCTGCCCGACCTCCAAAGCAAGAGTTTGGTGCATCTGCTACCTAAGACCG
>NZ_JAPWGO010000064.1 GCF_027213785.1 Limimaricola sp. G21655-S1
GCCGATTCCGTGGAAAAACTCCCGTTCGCGAGCGCAGAATAACGGCCATTGGAAAGAGCGCGAACGCCTGTCCCGTCAGGCGTCCCGAGCTTTCTGCGGTGCAGGAAGGATCTTGGCCAGTTTGCGGAGGTTCTGGGCAGTGGCGGCGAGGAGGAATTCGTCTTTCGCGCCGCATGGACCACGCAATCGGAGCCTGTTGAGGCCAAGGATGCGCTTCAGGTGAGCGAAGAGCATTTCGACCTTCTTCCTCAGCTTCATCGAGATGACGTATTGCTCGGTCTTCGCGATGTCGCGGGCGACCTGTCGTGCGTCTTCATGCTCCTCGCGGGTGATCGACCGGAAGTCCATGTTGGGGCAGCAACGTGACTTCGAGGGACAGACCTGGCAGGTATGCTTCAGGCACCTGTATTTGGCGACGCCCTTCCCGGTCGGCCCGCGGTTCGGATCGGAATATTTCCGGCGGAACTGCTTCAGCTCGTGGCCCTCCGGGCAGATGTATTGGTTGTTCTCGGCATCCCACTCGAACTCAGCGCGGGTCCAGGTCCCGTCGCTGCGCCCCGATTTGTCGAAGACCGGGATGTGTGGCGCGATCTTGCGATCGACCAGCCAGCCCAACATCGGTGCGGTGCCGTAGGCCGTGTCTGCGATCAGGCGCTCGGGGTGGAGGTCGAACCGAGCCTTGACCCGATCCAGCATGGTCTTGGCCGATCCAACCTCCGCCTGACGGATGGAACGCGTCGCCTCCACATCCACGATGACGCCGTGGTCCGTATCGATCAGGTAATTATCCGAATAGCTGAAGAAGGCCGGGCCTTTGCGGGCCGCCGTCCATTGGCTGGCGGGGTCGGAATGCGACGTGAACTTGGGTTGGACCTCGCTGGCCGCGCCGAACGCTGCCTCATCCAAGGTATCGAGATACTCACGAACCGCCCGCGGCGCGTCAGCGGGGTCGATCTTCCTGGTGTCCCATTCCTCCTTGGGCGTCGAGTTCTGCTTGTTGGCATCAGCCTCGATCAGGCTGGCATCGACGGCCATGCGCTGCCCGCTGACAAGGCCCTCTGCGATGCAGCGCGCTACGGTCGTCTCGAACAGATGCCGCAGCAGTTCGCTGTCGCGGAACCGACCGTGGCGGTTCTTCGAGAAGGTCGAGTGATCCGGGACCCGGTCACTCAGATCAAGCCGGCAGAACCACCGGTATGCGAGGTTCAGATGCACCTCCTCACATAGCCGCCGTTCCGACCGGATACCGAAGCAATAGCCAACCAGCAGCATGCGGATCAGGAGTTCGGGATCGACGGACGGGCGGCCCGTATGGCTGTAGAAATCGGAAAGGAAGGTGCGGATGCCGGACAGATCCACAAACCGGTCGATGGAGCGAAGAAGATGGTCCTGCGGGACATGGTCCTCAAGCGAGAACTCGTAGAACAGCGCTGGCTGCGCCTCCTGCCGCGGTCCCATCATCGCCGATCCTCCCATCCCCTATGGGAATTGAATCAGCCACGGGCACCCCGATCAAGATCGAGTTTTTCAACGGAATA
>NZ_JAPWGO010000065.1 GCF_027213785.1 Limimaricola sp. G21655-S1
GGGCACGCGGATGAATTCGGACCTGCCGAAGGTCCTGCACGAGATCGGGGGCGCGCCGCTGCTGCATCACGCGATGGCGGCCGGCATGGCGCTGGAGCCGTCGCGGATGATCGTCGTCGCGGGGCATGGCGCCGAAGCCGTGGAGCGCGCCGCGACCGGCTTCGACGCGGGCGTCGTCACGGTGCGCCAGGAAAGCCAGGACGGCACCGGCCACGCGGTGCGCCAGGCCCGCGCCGCGCTCGAGGGCTTTTCGGGCGACGTGATCGTGCTCTACGGCGACACGCCCTTCATCCGGCCCGAGACGCTGGAGGCGATGCGCCGGGCCCGGACCCGCGCCGACGTCGTGGTGCTGGGCTTCGAGGCCGCCGATCCGGGCCGCTACGGGCGGCTGGTGACGTCGGGCGACAGCCTCGAGCGGATCGTCGAGTTCAAGGATGCCGACGCGGCCACCCGCGCCATCACCCTGTGCAATTCCGGCGTGATCGCCGCGGATCGCGAGACGCTGTTCGAGCTGCTCGACCGGGTGACCAACGACAACGCCGCGGGCGAGTACTACCTGACCGACATCGTGGGCCTCGCGCGCGAGGCCAGGCTCGGGGCCGAGGTGGTGCGATGCGACGAGGCCGAGACGCTGGGCATCAACACCCGCGCCGAGCTGGCCGCTGCCGAGGCCGCGTTCCAGTCCCGGGCCCGGGCCGGGGCGATGGAGGACGGGGTGACGCTGGTGGCGCCGGAGACGGTGAGCTTCGCGCGCGACACGGTGGTGGGCCGCGACACGGTGATCGAGCCCAACGTGGTGTTCGGCCCCGGCGTGACGGTGGAGAGCGGCGCGCGGATCCGCGCCTTTTCGCATCTCGAGGGCTGCCACGTCTCGCGCGGCGCGACCGTCGGCCCCTTCGCCCGGCTGCGCCCCGGCGCCGAGCTGGCCGAGGAGGTGCATGTCGGCAACTTCGTCGAGATCAAGAACGCGCAGATCGGCACCGGCGCCAAGATCAACCACCTGACCTATCTGGGCGATGCCGATATCGGCGCCGGCACCAATATCGGCGCGGGCACGATCACCTGCAACTATGACGGGGTGTTCAAGCACCGCACCACGGTGGGCCGCGACGCCTTCATCGGCTCCAACACCATGCTGGTGGCGCCGGTGACGCTGGGCGACGGCGCGATGACCGCCACCGGCACGGTGGTGACCCACAACGTGCCGGCGGGCGACATGGCCGTGGGCCGGGCGCGCCAGGACAACAAGCCGGGCTTCGCGACCCGGTTCTTCGAGAAGCTGCGCGCCGCGAAGGCCGCCAAGACCA
>NZ_JAPWGO010000066.1 GCF_027213785.1 Limimaricola sp. G21655-S1
TCAGCGCTTGAGGTTGGTGGTTTCCTGCAGCATTTCGTCGACGGTGGTGACGATCTTGGCGTTGGAGGAATAGGCGCGCTGGGTGCTGATCAGGTCGGTCAGTTCCTGCGCCACCTCGACGTTGGAGCTCTCCAGCGCCCCGGCGGTCAGCCCGCCGGCCGAGCCCTCGCCGGCCTGGTTCAGGCTGAACTTGCCGGAGTTGCGCGACAGCACGTAGGCGTTGCCGTCGGCGGCCAGGAGCCCGTCGGGGTTGGCGACCTCGGCCAGCGGGATGTTGTAGAGCGGCTTGCGGCTGCCGTTGTTGAACACGCCGTAGACGTCGCCGCGCTCGTCGATCTCGGTACGCACCAGCACGCCGCTCTCGGCGCCGTCGGCGCCGATCTTGAGCGCCGAGTAGTCGCCGGCGAACTGGGTCATGCCGGTGTGGCTGTCGGGCGCGCCGATCGAGACCTCGATGGTCTGCGGCACGGCGCCGTTGTCGACGGTCAGCGTCGCGATGCCGGTGGCGGCGTCGAAGGCGAAGCCCGCCGGCGCCACGGCGTTGGAGGTGGCGTTCGAATAGAGCCGCGGCGCCCCGGCGAGCGGGCCGCTGTCGTGGAAGTCGACGGTGACCTCGCCGTATTGCGCGCCGTCGGCGCCGGAGATGCTCAGCGTCCACTGGCTGGCGGTGGCGCTGGGCTGCCAGGAGAACTGCATCCGCTCGGCCTCGCCCAGCGGGCTGTAATACTCGGCCGAGCTGAGGAACGGCTCGCCCGGGGTGGCCAGCCCGGTCTGCTGGGCCGGGATGTTGCCGCTCACCGTCATCTCGCCGGTGGGCGAGCCGGTCTGCGACAGGCTGCCGAGATTGACGGTCCTCAGGTCGCCGAACTGGTTGCGGTCGACATTGCCGATCGAGGCGGTCTGGTCGTAGGGAAAGCCCGCGAGGTAGTAGCCGGCGGCGTTGCGCAGGTCGCCGTTCTCGTCGGGCAGGAACGAGCCGGCGCGGGTCAGCATGAAGTTCGCCTCGTTGGTCTCGCCCGGCTGCTTCGAGACCACGAAGAACCCCCGCCCGCCGATCGCCAGATCGGTGGCGCTGGCCGTCGTTCGCACGGCGCCTCCCGTGCTGACATCCGAACCCTGAACCGCTCTTACGCCCGAGGGCGCGATGCCGGCATTGTCGCTCAGCGTGCTGGTGGTGACCATCTGCACGAAGCTGCGCCGGTAGCCGTCGGTGTTGGCGTTGGCGATGTTCTCCGAGATCCGGCCCACCGCCGTGGAATTGGC
>NZ_JAPWGO010000067.1 GCF_027213785.1 Limimaricola sp. G21655-S1
AAGGCTATGTCCCAATTACGTGTTGCATGGGGTGCCCCAGCGCCTCATGCAAACACGCTTTGATATTCACGTCCCTCCCGTAACGCTCCAGCATCCTGCGCCAACCCAGGTAGTTCTTCAGATAGTGGGTCGCCACGCCATGGAAACGCTCCATCCACTCTTTCAACCGATGGTGATACCCGTTCACGTGCTGGATGTGATACGCACCGACCACCCGTTCGCCTTGGCGATTGTGCACTACCTGATGGGTTACGCCCTGCTCTTTGCTAAAACTCGCATACACACCCGCACCATCGCTACACAGTACCGCATCCGGTGACACCAGCGGCTTCAACACCGCGATGACCGTCTCGGCATTCATCTGCTCCAGCTGAAAATCTGCATGGTGGCCTGCACGGTCTTGTACCACCATCACCGGGATGTAATCGGGCCCGGTTCCACGAGTTCGCCCCTTGCCACCACGATGCCTTGGCGGACGTGGCAGTCCCCGTTGTCCCTTGAACGATTCAAGGAAGAAGGTCTCATCAACCTCAACGATACCCTCTTCCCGTGTGGCTTGATGAGCTGCCATCGCGCGCAAGAAGCGGTGACGCCAGAGGAACGCGGTGTTTTTGCTGACCCCACAGCGCCGCGCTGCCTGGCGGACGGTCAGTCCTTCGATGAGGGCTTGCGCGTAGTCTTCCCAGCACTGTGCTTTACGCAATCTGGCTAAGGGCGTCTTGGTGAGGATGGAGCTGGTGCGCAGACACTGTTTGCAACGGTAGCGGCGTAGTCCCCGACTCCATCCCCAAGGCGCCAGCTGGGTGACATCGGCCTGACAATGTGGGCAGCCAATGCATGCCGGTAACTGGGTATTGAGCGAGGTAATGGTATGGGGTGCAGTGAGCTCCTGCTGAGCAACACGGCGCTGGCGCAGGGTTAACTGGGGAAATAGTGACAACAGGTGTTGAAAGGCTGGGGTATCCATGATGGTAGACCTCAAGGTGATGGCCTACTTCAAGCTTAGCCTTTCAACACGTAATTGGGACAGCGCCATAAAAAAGGCTATGTCCCAATTACGTGTTGCATGGGGTGCCCCAGCGCCTCATGCAAACACGCTTTGATATTCACGTCCCTC
>NZ_JAPWGO010000068.1 GCF_027213785.1 Limimaricola sp. G21655-S1
GTGGTCAACGTCACCGAGAGCTCGATCGCGCGCGACAGCGACCTCGCGCTGCCGATCCTCGCCGGCGCCGAGATCGGTGTCGCCTCGACCAAGGCCTTCACCTGCCAGCTCCTGGTGCTGGGGGCCCTGGCGCTCGAGGCGGCGCGGCAGCGCGGCACGCTCGACGCGGCCGAACTCGCCGCGCATCTGCGCGGCCTGCGCGAGTTGCCCGGGCTGATCCATCAGGGGCTGACCATCGAGGCCGAATGCCAGCGCGTCGCGCGCGGGCTGTCGGAGGCCCGCGACATCCTGTTCCTCGGCCGGGGCCGGATGTATCCGCTGGCGCTGGAAGGTGCGCTGAAGCTCAAGGAAATCAGCTATATCCACGCCGAAGCTTACGCGTCGGGCGAGCTCAAGCATGGACCCATCGCGCTGGTGGACGAGCATGTGCCGGTGATCGTCATGGCGCCGCATGACGAGCTGTTCGACAAGACCGTGTCGAACATGCAGGAGGTGATGGCGCGCGGTGGCAAGGTGCTGCTGGTCACCGACGCCACCGGCGCGCGGATCGCCGGCGAGGGCACCTGGGAGGTGATCACCCTGCCCGAGATCGACCCGCTCTGGGCGCCGATCCTCTACGCCCTGCCAGCGCAGCTCCTCGCCTACCACACCGCCGTGGCCAAGGGCACCGATGTCGACCAGCCCCGCAACCTCGCCAAATCCGTCACCGTCGAGTAACGCGATTGACGTTACAATATTTGCCTCTCCGCAGTGCCCGGAAGTACCGCGTTACTTGAGCTGCCCCAACTGAGTGCTCCAAGTTGATTGTTAATGCATGGTTGGCCTCCGGTCGACGGGCACGATGCTTTCTGGTGCTGGCGGGCGGTAGCCCAATGAGCTGTGAGGCCGGACGGTGTTGTAGTGCTTTCGCCATCGCTCGATCAGGATCTGCGCCTCGCGCAGCGTGTAGAAGATTTCCCCATCGAGCAGCTCGGTCTTAGGTAGCAGATGCACCAAACTCTTGCTTTGGAGGTCGGGCAGGAACAGGATAGGAACATGTTTCGCGTAG
>NZ_JAPWGO010000069.1 GCF_027213785.1 Limimaricola sp. G21655-S1
GCTCCGCAGTGACACTGCTTAAGCATGTTGTTCACAAAGCGACGGAAAAGGGCAATATTCTCCACTGCTCCTTCTAGGGGCTGTCGTCTTGAGCTGATTAAATCCAGTACAATGCCAGCCCTGTTAACGTAAAAATCATCGCATCATGTCAACACCTGCATACCGCCGCCATGATATATCCGACCGTGTATGGTCCTTACTCGAACCGCATCTTCCGGGCCAAAAAGGTCAATGGGGGCGTGTCGCTCGCGATAACCGATTGTTTATCAATGCTGTTTTCTGGATTTTGCGCACCGGTGCTCCCTGGCGAGACTTGCCCGCTGATTACGGAGGCTGGAAAAACACTCACCGTCGCTTTTGTCGTTGGCGCGACAAGGGCATTTGGGCTCGCCTTCAAGAACGTCTGATAAAAGAACCTGATTGTGAGTGGTTGATGATCGATGCCAGTCATATCAAGGTCCACCACCATGCCAGTGGCGCTCGAGGTGGTAACCAGGATATGGGGGTCACCAAGGGGGGCTAAACAGCAAGATCCATTTGGCCGTTGACGGACATGGAATGCCAATAAAATGCATCATTACATCCGGAACGACTGCTGATTGTACGCAAGCCGCGGCCTTGATTGATGGCCTGGATGCTGCGTATCTATTGGCAGACAGGGGATATGATACCAATGCATTAATGGAGGTTGCCCGCGCCAAGGGAATGGCGCCAGTCATCCCTTCTAAACGTAACCGCAAGGAGCAGCGAGAGCATGACCGGGTGCTATACAAGGCAAGGCATCTGGTGGAAAACGCCTTCCTTCATTTGAAGCAATGGCGAGGAATTGCGACAAGATATGCCAAAAACACGGGCTCGTTTGTGGCAGCGGTGCAGATCCGCTGCACATACTTGTGGGCCTCGATCTTATGACGACAGTCCCTAATGGAAGGCATAAATTAAATTTATGGTTAATCCACTCTGGCTCCACACCCTGATGGTGGTGCATGAAACCGGCAGTTTTACCCGCGCCGCCGAGCGGCTGGATCTCACT
>NZ_JAPWGO010000006.1:0-151367 GCF_027213785.1 Limimaricola sp. G21655-S1
CCGTTGAAATCAAGCGAGCTGGCAGAAAAATTGTTGGAAACAGCCACGACCATTACCCTTCGAAACACTCGTTAAAAAATGTGGCGAAACGCAAGAACACGCGCCCCGGCAATCAATCTCGTCCTGAGGAGCGGTCTGGGGCACAAGACGGGCGTCGCTGAAAACGGGCGGTGCCCCGGTCCTTCCCCCCGATCCCCCCCGGCAAACGCGCCCGGAGATCGGCTGCTCCTCATACCTCTGTCCCAACGTTAACAATCCGCGGCCACGGCACAAACATATTTTCGCCACAGAACCGCACTCGGCCCGAAACTTGAGGTTTATTACAAAAGTACTACCAGCATGGTAACTTTATAACTAACCCTTGAGGGGCGGTGGGTCTTCGAAAATTATGCCTCAGGTTGTCGTCGCATGTTCTTCCTGTGGTGGAAAATGCTGATTGGCGAACCACCTGAATGGATGGCCCCGATACATCTCGAACCTCCAATCTTCGGCTCGAGTCGCTTCAGGAAATTTAAATGATCGGGGACGCGAAATGTGATTTGCACGGTGAGATTGTTCCCGGATCGCCCGAATCCGGTCTGCGAACTCTCTCGCGCCTGCGAATTGACCGACGGATGAACGAATCATCCGACGCCTATCCGACTGCCCCCGGGCCGGTCATCGACCCCTACCGGGACCCGGGAACCCACTCTCCGGCAACCTGCGGCTTGCCAATCGGGGCGCTCGCGTCCACTTTGCCTCGGCCTCTGCACCTTTACGCAACAGATCCGGGCCTGACATGACCGAGACCGAGCTTCCCGTCGCACTCGTCACCGGCTCGGCCGGGTTCATCGGCATGCATGTCTGCGAGCGGCTGATCGCGGATGGGTACAGGGTGGTCGGGCTCGACTCCCTGAACGACTATTACAGCGTCGCGCTCAAGCAGGCGCGCCACGACCGGCTGGCGCGGCACAACGCGTTCAGCGCCGAGATCGGCAAGATCGAGGATCCCGGCCGGCTGATGCGGCTGTTCGAGGAAAACCGCCCCAGCCTCGTGGTCCATCTCGCGGCGCAGGCGGGGGTGCGCTACTCGATCGAGCAGCCGCGCGCCTATCTGGAGGCGAACCTGCAGGGCAGCTTCGAGCTTCTGGAGGCGGCGCGGGCGCACCCGCCCGCGCATATGCTGTTCGCCTCGACCAGCTCGGTCTACGGGGCCAATACCGAGATGCCCTATCGCGAGACGGCCAAGGCCGACACGCAGATGTCCTTCTACGCCGCCACCAAGAAGGCGGGCGAGGCGATGGCGCATTCCTACGCGCATCTCTACGACCTGCCGATCACCATGTTCCGCTTCTTCACCGTCTACGGGCCCTGGGGCCGGCCGGACATGGCGCTGTTCAAGTTCACCCGGGCGATCCTCGAGGACACGCCCATCGACATCTACAACCACGGCGACATGAAGCGCGACTTCACCTATATCGACGATCTGGTCGAGGGGATCCGCCGTCTCGCCGATGCGATCCCGGCCCGGCCCGGACCCGAGGGCCCACGGGAGGGCGACAGCCTCTCCGCGGTCGCCCCATTCCGGGTGGTGAATATCGGCAACGGCGCGCCGGTGCCGCTGATGGAGTTCGTCGAGGCGATCGAGGCGGCGCTGGGACGGACGGCGATCAAGCGCTTTCTCGACATGCAGCCGGGGGACGTGCCCGCCACATGGGCCGATACGCGGCTTATCGGCGAGCTGACCGGCTATGCCCCCTCGACCCCCGTCGCGCTCGGCGTGGCGCGCTTCGTAGAGTGGTACCGCGACTATCACGGTGTCTGAATCGTGGGCATGGCGACCGGCGCGGCCGTCTTGCACGCAGGACGGTGCCCAGGGGGCTTGCCTCTCGGTGCGGTGCCTGCGAGCCTCGCCGCATGGATGATTGGACCATACGCCGGGCCGTGCCCGAGGACGCGGCCGCGCTGACCGCCTGCTTCGCGCGGGCCTATGCGCCGCATGCGCATCTGCCCGACCTGCCGCCGGTCACGCGCGGCATCGGCGACGACATCGCCAACCACTATGTCTGGCTGGCCGAGCGCGGTGACGATGTGCTCGGCGGCGCGGTGCTGGTCATCGGCCCGGGCAGCGCCAAGCTGTCGAATATCTGCGTCGATCCGGCTGCCGCCCGCAACGGCATCGGACGGGCGCTCCTGCGGCTCATCGAGGCCGAGGCCCGCGCCTGGGGGGCGCAGGCGGTGACGCTGACCACCCATGCGGCGATGGCGGAGACGCGGCGCTTCTACGATCACCTCGGGTGGCGCGAGACCGGGCGCTCCGGCAACCGGGTCTACATGGAAAAGCCCCTGCCCGGCTGAGGCCGCGCCGCAACCAAGTCCCCGATGCCGCGTTGTCGAGAGGCATCCCCGGCGGATGCGCCGGGCACGGGGAGCGTCATGGCCAAGGGCAGGACATCGAACAAGAAGGCCACGCCGGTCGAAGCGCCGCTGGAGCCGCGCGTCGAGGCGTTCCGGGCCTTGGCGCAACGCTATGCCGCGGATGGCTGCGCGATGCGGCCCGGCCAGCTCACCGGCCACGACCGGCGCATGCATGTGCGCGACACGATCATCGAGGACCACGCGACGCGGATCGACCAGAAGGCGGTCGGCGCGCAGCGCAAGTTCGACAAGCTCTCAAGCTCGCTCTTCGCCTTCTTCCGGGGTACCTCGCTGCTGTTTCACCGCGACATGGCGGGCGAGGATTCGCGGATGCCGACGGTGCTGCTGCTGGGGGACGTGCATCCGGGCAATTTCGGGGTGATGCCCAATGCCGACAACGTGCCGATCTTCGGAGTCAACGATTTCGACGATGTCTGCTACGGCCCCTTCACCTGGGACCTGAAGCGCGGCGCGACAGGCTTCATGCTCGGCGCCGGGGAAAAGTGCGGCTACGGCGCCAAGGCGCAGCGCAAGATCGCCCGGGCCTTCATCGACGGCTATCTCGACGGCATGGAGTTCTATGCCAGGAGCGGCACCGAGTCCGGCGAGGAACTGCGCCCCGACAACAGCCCCAAGGTGATCCGGCGGCTGTTCGAGGAGGCGCGGACCTCGCGGGCCGACTGGTTGCGCGACCGCTATCTCGACGAGACCGGACGCGGCTTTCGCGCCAACGATGAGTTCACCCCGGTATCGCGCCGGGTCGAGGAGTTCCAGAAGCAGATCGACAGGCTCGCCGCGGGCGACAAGGTCGGGCGTTCGCGCCGGATCGAGGGTCTCATGGTCAAGGACGTGGCGATCCGGCATGGGCAGGGTACCGCCTCGCTCGGCCTGCCGCGCTACTACGTGCTGCTCGAAGGCCCATCGGGCGACGCCACCGACGACCTGATCATCGAGTTCAAGCGCGCCCGCCGCTCGGCGCTGAGCGGGCTTGTGCCCGAGACCGGCTTCGACTCGGGCGAGTTGGGCGCCCGGATCGCGCATGGGCAGTCGGTGCATCTCGCCCATGGCGACGTGTTCTACGGCGAGGTCGAGATCGAGGGCGAGAGCTTCATGTCACGCGAACGCGCGCCGTTCCGAGAGGACATCGATCTCGACGAGCTGTCGAAGAAGACCTGGAAGGCCTATGCGCGGGTCTGCGGTCGGGCACTGGCGCAGGCGCATGCCCGCTCCGACGAGGTCGGGCAGATCGATTACGACGTGGAGCCGCGCATCCTCGAGGCGATCGGGCCGCGCAAGCTCTTCGTGGCCGACATCCTCGATTTCGCCGAGGAGGCGCTGGCCCGGCTGCGCCGCGACCACGAGAGCTTTCGCCGCGACCACGCGCATGGCGCCTTCGAGGATCTGCGGCGCAGCTACCGCTGAGCGGTCAGACCGAGACCTCCGAGAGCAGCCGCTCGCGCGGCACGTCGTCGCGCGCGCCCGAAAGCGTCACCGCGCCGCGCCGCATCACCACGAAGCGATCGGCGAGATCATAGGCAAAGTCGAAATACTGCTCGACCAGCACGATCGCCATGTCACCCCGGTCGCGCAGCTTGGCGATCACCCGGCCGATCTGGGCGATGATGTTGGGCTGAATCCCTTCCGTCGGCTCGTCGAGCAGCAGCACGCGCGGCCTGAGCACCAGCGCGCGGGCGATGGAGAGCTGCTGCTGCTGGCCGCCCGACAGATCGCCGCCGCGCCGGTGCCGCATCTCGTGCAGCACCGGGAACAGCTCGTAGATCTCGTCCGGCACCTTGCGCTCGGCGCGCGGCAGCCCGGCAAAGGCGGTTTCGAGGTTCTCGCGCACGGTCAGGAGCGGGAACACCTCGCGCCCCTGCGGCACGTAGCCGATGCCGCGCCGCGCCTTGGCATGGGCCGAGAGCCCGGTGACCGCGTCGCCATCGAGCCGGATTTCGCCCCGGCTGGTCGGGTGCCGCCCGGCAAGCGCCTTCAGCAGGCTGGTCTTGCCGACGCCGTTGGTGCCCATCACGCAGGTCACCTCGCCGGGGCAGGCCTCGAGCGAGACGCCGTCGAGGATCTGGCTGTGGCCGTAATGCAGGTCGAGCCTGTCCACTTGGAGCATGGTTATCGTCCCAGATAGACGTCGATGACGTCGGGGTTGGAGGTCACGTGGTCGAGGCTGCCTTCGGCCAGCACCGACCCCTCGTGCAGCACGGTCACCCGGCAGTTCAGCCGCCGCACGAACTCCATGTCGTGCTCGACCACCACCACGGCGCGGGTCTTCGCCGCCTCGACGAGGATCTCGGTGGTCTTCTCGCGCTCGGCCACGGTCATCCCGGCGGCGGGCTCGTCCACGAGCAGCAGCCGCGGCTCCTGCGCCAGCAGCATGCCGATTTCCAGCCACTGCTTCTGGCCATGGCTGAGTTCGCCCGACTTGCGGTCGAGATGCGCGGCGAGGCCGATGGTTTCGGACAGCGCGTCGACCCGCTCCAGATCGGCGGGGCCGGGCCGCCAGAACAGCGCCGCGAAAGGGCCGCGCTTGTTTTTCAGCGCCACCAGCAGGTTGGCGCGCACGGTCTGGTCCTCGAACACGGTGGGCTTCTGGAACTTGCGCCCTACCCCTTCGCGGGCGATCCGCGCCTCGGACAGGCCCAGCAGCGAGATCCCCTTTTCGCCCCAGCGGATCGTGCCCTTGTCGGGCCGGGTCTTGCCGGTGACGATGTCCATGAAGGTGGTCTTGCCCGCGCCGTTGGGCCCGATCACCGCGCGCAGCTCAGAAGCGCCCATGTGGAAGGACAGGTTGTTGATGGCGCGGAAGCCGTCGAAGCTGACCGAGACGCCCGAGACTTCGAGAAGCGTGCTCATGCCTTGGCCTCCTCTTCGCGGAAGCTGCCCTGATCGGGGCCGAGATCGGCGCCGTGCCGCGCCGGGCGGCGGCGCTGGGTCCACAGATCCACCAGCCCGCCCAGCCCCTTGGGAGCCAGCAGCGTGACCAGCACGAAGCTGAAGCCCAGCATCACCAGCCACCAGTCGACCCAGACGAGCCGCAGCGGCCCGAGATCGAGGTCGGGCAGCTTGCCCGAGGTGAAGAAGGAGGAGATCAGGCTGACCGCGATGGCGCCGATCACCGCGCCATAGAGCCGTCCGCGCCCGCCGATCGCCACCCAGACCGCGAGGTAGATCGAGGCGATCGGCATCATCTCGGCCGGGTTCACGATCCCCGCCTGCGGGTAGTAGAGCGCACCCGCGATGCCGGTGATCGCCGCCGACAGGGTGAAGACGGCGAGCTTGTAGCCCTCGACCGGGTAGCCGAGGAACCGCACCCGCGCCTCGTTGTCGCGGATGCCGCGCAGGATCGCCCCGAACTTGCCCGATACCACGAAGGCGCAGAGCAAGTAGCCCAGTCCCAGTGCCAGCGCCGATCCCCACAGGAACCACAGCGAGACGGTGGATTGCGGCACGCCCGAGAGCCCCGGCAGGTTCTGCAGCCCCGAGAGGCCGTTATTGCCGCGCAAACCGGCGTCGTTCTGGAACAGGTAGAGCGCCAGCGCCAGCGTCATCGCCTGGGTCAGGATCGACAGGTAGACACCGGTGACGCGGCTGCGAAAGGCGAGCCAGCCGAAGACCAGCGCCAGCGCCGAGGGCACGAGCACGACGAGCGCGAGCTGCGCCGGCAGCGAGCCCGAGAAGGCCCAGATCGCCGGGAAGTCCGAGGAGCCGACCACGCCGAAGATCTGCCCCCCCACCGCGTCGCGGATCTCCTGCGGCGTCGGCGGGATCGCCTGACCGGCGAGGCTCTCGGCGACGATCCCTTCGGTCCGCGCGGTCATCAGCCACATGCCGATCATGTAGCCGCCAAGCGCGAAGAAGGCGATGTTGCCCAGAGACAGAATGCCGGCATAGCCCCAGACCAGGTCCATGGCGAGCGCGGCCAGCGCGAGGCAGAGCGTCATCCCCAGCGTCTTGACGAAGCTGGTCGAGAGCCCGCCCGAGGCCGCCATCGCGGTGATGGCGAGCGTGCCGATCAGCAGCAGCCCCAGTACCACCGGCACCGACGGGTTGCGCTTGAGAAACGAGCCGGTCATGCGGCCTCCGATCTTTGAATGGCGATGCGGATCACGGTCAGTCCCCCGCGGCGCGGCCCCGGAGCGCGGTGATGCCGCGCGGCCGGAACTGGATGAAGATGATGACGGCGACGATCATCCATGTCTGCGCCGCCAGCGTGTTCGAGGGGTTCAGAACCTCGATGCCCTTCTGCAGACCGCCGATCATCGCGGCGCCCGCCAGAGTGCCCCAGATGTTGCCGACGCCGCCGACCACAACGGTCATGAAGCTCTGCACGATGTAGTCGGCACCCATCTCGGAAGTGACCTTGGCGTAGAGGCCGATGGCGACACCGGCGATGCCCGCGATGCCCGAGCCAAGCCCGAAGGTCAGCATGTTGACCCGACCAGGATCGATGCCGACCGAGGCCGCCATGCCGGGGTTCTGGGTCACCGAGCGGGTCTCGAGTCCGAGCCGGGTGCGCTTCATCAGGAATAGGAAGAAGCCGAGGAACATCAGCGCCAGCACGAAGATTGCGATGCGGATATGGCTGATGCCGACCACGTCGTTGACGATCCAGGCGCCGCCGAGCCAGTCCGGCGCGGTGAGCGGCCGGGCCTGCGTGCCGAAGATGATCTTGGCGAGCTGCTGCAGCGCGATCGAGATGCCGAAGGTGGCGAGCAGCGTCTCCAGCGGGCGCTTGTAGAGATGCCGGATCACCAGCCGCTCCATCGCGACGCCGGCCGCGAAGGTGACCACGAAGGCCGCCGGCAGCGCCGCGATCAGCGACAGCGTCCGGTCGGGCACGATCTGCTGCACCAGATAAGCGGTATAGGCGCCCATCATGATGAATTCGCCATGCGCCATGTTGATCACCCCCATCACCCCGAAGGTGACGGCGAGGCCGATCGCGGCGAGGAAGTAGATCGAGGCGAGCGAGAGCGCGTCGAGGCCGATATCGACCCCCTTCATCGCGCCGACCCTGATGCCGATCGAGGTAAGCGCCGCGCGGGCGGCATCGGTCACGGCCTCCGAGGGTTCGGTATAGATGTCGAAGAAGGCGTGGGCGGCCAGCGCCGCGTCGACATCGGCCTCCTCGACGCGGGGGGCCACGAGGCCCTCGGCGGCGAGCGCGTCATAGGCGCGGGCGCGGGCCTCCGGGTCGCCCAGCGTCTCGACCGGCACGCCGCCGACCATGCCGTCGGCGCGGTTGACCTCGAGCGCGGCGCGGATCTCGTCGGCGCTGGGGCGCGACGGCGCCAGCCCGGCATCGACCAGCGCGCCATAGGCGGCGGCGCGCGACAGGCTTTCGCCGCCGGGCGACAGCTCTCGCGCGACGTTGCCCTCGGGCGTCTCGCCCTCGGGCAGCGCCACCATGCGGCTGGCCAGCAGCGGGTTGATGGCGGCGCGGGTCTCGACGGCGGTGTCGGTGGACAGCGCCTCGATGGCGGCGACGCGCTCGGCCTCGTCGGTGCCGAAGCGCGCGGTCAGCAGCCGCTCCAGCCGGATCTTGCGGGCCAGGAGATCCGCGTCCTCCTCGGTCTCGATCGAGGCGCGCAGCGGCGCCAGCAATTCGGGCTCGGGATCGCGGGTGATGGATTCCAGCGCGGCCCGCCTGCGGCGCGGCTCGGGATCGGTGAGCTGGAACTGCACCAGCGCGGTGCCGATCAGCGCGCGGATGCCGCTGTTGGGCTTGATCTGCTCCATCGCATCCGTCTCGGCCGGGCCCGCCTCGTCGCCGGTATCGACATCGACGAGGATCTCTTCCCCGTCCTTTTCGATGACCCGCCAGAAACGGCCCTCCGCGTCGATCCAGAGCGCCTTGTCCTGCCAGGCCTGCAGCACCGGCTGCACCCGTGGCAGTCCGCTTGCGACGATCGCCTCGATCGCCGGGCCGATGGTGCGCCGCGAGCTTTCCTCGATCAGCGCGCCCTGCGCCTGCAGCAGGTCCTGCACCGGCCCGGCCTGCGCCATGCCCGCGCCAAGGCCCAGCCAGAGCGCCGCCAGCGCCGTCTTGATTGTCCGTCTCATCATCCCGCCCCCGAGGGGGACCGGGGGCACGGCCCCCGGTCCGACCATGCTCAGTAGTTCGATTTGGTTTGCACGCAGGTCTCGGTCTGCGTGTTGTACATGCCGCAATCGAGTTCCTGCCAATCCGAGGTCAGCACCGCGCTCTCGGGCAGGTAGTCGGTCCAGGCGTCGCCCGGCACGGGATCGGTCTCGCTCAGGATGTCGAACTGCCCGTCCTCGGTGATCTCGCCGATCAGCACCGGCTTGGTCAGGTGATGGTTGGGCAGCATCTCGGCGGTGGAGCCGGTCAGGTTGTCGAAGGTCTGGCCATACATCGCCGCGCGCACCGCATCGACATCGGTGGTGCCGGCATCCTCGACCGCCTGCGCCCACATGTTGAAGCCGATGTAATGCGCCTCCATCGGGTCGTTGGTGACCCGCTCCTCGCCCATCTTCTCCTTCCACTTGGCAACGAAGGCCTCGTTGGCCTCGCCCTCGGCCGACTGGAAGTAGTTCCACGCCGCGAGGTGGCCGACGAGGTTCGAGGTGTCGAGACCCGACAGCTCCTCCTCGCCCACCGAGAAGGCGATGACCGGGATGTCCTCGGCCGAGACGCCCTGCGCCGCCAGCTCCTTGTAGAAGCCGATATTGGCATCGCCGTTGATGGTCGAGATCACGCCGACCTTCTTGCCGTCGGCGCCGAGCGCCACGACGTCCGAGACGATCTTGGACCAGTCGGAATGGCCGAAGGGGGTGTAGTTGACGAAGATGTCGGCATCGGCGACGCCCTGATCCTTAAGATAGGCCTCGAGGATGTTGTTGGTGGTGCGCGGATAAACGTAGTCGGTGCCCAGCAGCGCGAATTTCTCGACGCCCATCTCCTCGATCATGTAGTCGGTGGCGGGGATCGCCTGCTGGTTCGGCGCGGCGCCGGTGTAGAACACGTTTTTCGAGGATTCCTCTCCCTCGTACTGCACCGGATAGAACAGCAGCCCGTTCAGCTCCTCGATCACCGGCAGCACCGACTTGCGCGACACGCTGGTCCAGTTGCCGAAGATCACGTCGACCTCGTGCACGGTCAGCAGCTCGCGCGCCTTCTCGGCGAAGAGCGGCCAGTCGGAGGCCGGGTCGACCACCACCGCCTCGAGATCGCAGCCTAAGAGGCCGCCCTTCTCGTTCTGGTCCTCGACCAGCATCAGCACCGTGTCCTTCAGCGTCGTCTCGGAGATCGCCATGGTGCCCGAGAGCGAATGGAGCACGCCGACCTTGATCGGGCAGGCGGTGTCCTGCGCCATGGCGGGGGCGGCCGAGAGGCCGAGCGCCGCGGTCAGGGCGAGGGTGGAAATACGCGTTTTCATGTCACTGTCTCCCGCGGGACGCGGCGTCGACGTTGCCCGCTGGGCCCGCCGGTTCTAGATCTCGTCCCGCAACATCGTTGCACCCGGGGGCGGCCGTCGAGAGCTGCAATTCCTGCGGCCGTCCCCATCTCCCGCCCCTGCCCGGTGCCGATCGGCCCGGTGGCGGATGCGCTCATCGTTTGAGCAGCGCGGCCGAAGTGGCAAACTTCCGGGCGCCGCGGCGCAGCGGGATTGCGGCCATTGCCGACATTTTGTGCAAATGCCCGGGACCATGCCGTAATCCTGATCGCTATGGCGCGGCGGGCCCGGCGATCCCGGCGCCCGGTCTGGCATCTTCGTATCCGGACGGCGCAGGAAAGCGGCAGGAGATGCCTCGGGGAGAACCGCCATCCTGCACCAGCTGCCATATGCCGCCCCGCCTCGCGCGAAGGGCGCCCTGCGGATCGAGGCCGGGGCGGGCGGGCTGTCGCTGCTGCGCCAGGAAGGGGCGCTGCGGGCGCTGTTCCCGCGCAAGCCGCATGTCGAGGCGGTGATCCTCAACACCTCCGGCGGCGCCACCGGGGGCGACCGGCTCGAGATCGAGGCGCGGGCGACCCCGGGCGGGCATCTGCGGCTCACCACGCAGGCCGCCGAGCGGGCCTATCGCAGTTCCGGCGGCCCGGCGGCGCGCATCCGCAACCGGCTCGCGGCCGAGACCGGCGCGCGGCTCGACTGGCTGCCGCAGGAGACGATCCTCTATCGCGGCTGCGATCTCGACCGGGCGCTCACGCTCGATCTCGCTCCCGGCGCCCGGGCGCTTCTGGTCGAGCCGGTGATCTTCGGCCGGGCGCTGATGGGCGAGGTGCTGGGCGAGGCGCGGTTCCGCGACCGCATCGAGATCCGCCGCGACGGCGCGCCGCTCTATCTCGACGCGATGCGGCTCGAAGGAGACGTCGCCGCGCATCTCGCGCGCCCCGCCGTGGCGAACGGCGCCGGCGCGATGGCCAGCGTGATCCTCGCCGCCGCCGAGGCCGAGGCGCATCTCGCGCCGATCCGCGCGCTGCTGCCCGCAACGGGGGGCGCGACGCTCGTCGCCCCCGACCTTCTGGTGCTGCGGCTTCTGGCCGAGGACGGCTTCGCGCTGCGCCAGACGCTTCTGCCGATGCTCGACCTGCTGACCGGCGGCACCCTGCCCGCCTCATGGAGACTATAGGATGAACCTCACCCCCCGCGAAAAGGACAAGCTCTTGGTCGCCATGGCCGCCGAGGTGGCGCGCCGCCGCCTCGCCCGGGGCGTCAAGCTCAACCACCCCGAGGCGATCGCGCTGATCACCGACGCGGTGGTCGAGGGCGCGCGCGACGGCCGCAGCGTGGCCGAGATGATGCAGAGGGGCGCCGAGGTGATCACCCGAGCGCAATGCATGGCGGGCGTGCCCGAGATGATCCCCGAGGTGCAGGTCGAGGCGACGTTCCCCGACGGCACCAAGCTCGTCACCGTGCACGACCCGATCCGTTGAGCCCCAGTCGTCGAAAGGACCGATGATGACCCGCATCCTGCTTGCCACCCCGCTCGTCCTTCCCGCCCCGGCGCTCGCCCATGCGGGCGCGGCGCATCTCCATGCCGGTTGGGCCGGGCCCCTCCTCGGCCTCGCGCTCGTTGCCGTGGCGCTGATCCGGGGGCTGCGCGCATGATCCCCGGCGAGGTGATGCCAAAGAGCGGCGAGATCGAACTGAACGCGGGGTCGGAGGCGATCACGCTGATGGTCGCCAATACCGGCGACCGTCCGGTGCAGGTCGGCAGCCATTTCCACTTTGCCGAGGCCAATCCCGGCCTCGACTTCGACCGTTCGGCGGCGCGCGGACGGCGGCTCGACATCGCCTCGGGCACGGCGGTGCGCTTCGAGCCGGGCCAGCGCCGCGAGGTGCGGCTGATCGAGATCGGCGGCGACCGGCGCGTCTTCGGCTTCCAGGGCGACGTGATGGGAGAGCTGTGATGGTCGCGCATGGGGGGAATCGGCTTCGTATGCTAGGCTGGCGGCGGACCGGACCGGAGGTTTGCCATGCGTTTCGTTTTCCTGTTCCCGCTCCTTCTCCTGCATTCCCTGCCCGCCTTGGCGCGGAACGACTATCACCGCTGCGACCCGTCCACGCAGATGGGCCTCAACTTCTGCGCCCACGAGGAGTGGATGGCCGCCGATGCCGAGCTGAACCGCCTGTGGGGCGTGGTGAAACCGCGCGCCGATGCCCGGGGGACCGGTCAGGCGCTTCTGAACGAGCAGCGCGCCTGGCTCGCGCGGCGCGACGCGACCTGCGAGCCGGAGCAGCAGGGCGGCGGCAGCGCCGCGCCGATGTTCTACTGGAGATGCATGGAGGAGCTGACGCTGCGCCGCAACGCGGAGCTGCGCGCGCTGCGCTGAGCCGCGCCTCCATGAGCCCTGCGACCCAACTCATGGAGGCCATCCGATGCCCGTGACCATTCCGCGCGGCGACTACGCCGCCATGTACGGCCCCACCACCGGCGACCGGGTCCGGCTCGCCGATACCGACCTCGTGATCGAGGTCGAGCGCGATCTCACCACCTATGGCGAGGAGGTGAAGTTCGGCGGCGGCAAGACGATCCGCGACGGCATGGGCCAGAGCCAGCGCTCGCGCGCCGAGGGCGCGGTCGACACGGCTGTAACCAACGCGCTGATCCTCGACCATACCGGCATCTTCAAGGCGAATGTCGGGCTGCGCAACGGGCGCATCGCCGCCATCGGCAAGGCGGGCAACCCCGATACCCAGCCGAACGTCGACATCGTCGTGGGCCCCGGAACCGAGGTGATCGCCGGCGAGGGGCGCATCCTCACCGCCGGCGGCATGGACAGCCACATCCACTACATCTGTCCGCAGCAGATCGAGGAGGCGCTGGCCTCGGGCGTCACCACCATGCTCGGCGGCGGCACCGGTCCGGCGCATGGCACGCTCGCCACCACCTGCACGCCGGGGCCGTGGCATCTCGCCCGGATGCTGCAATCGGCCGATGCCTTCCCGATGAACCTCGCCTTCGCGGGCAAGGGCAACGCCTCGCTGCCCGGCGCGCTGCACGAGCAGGTGCTCGCCGGCGCCAGCGCGCTGAAACTGCACGAGGATTGGGGCACGACGCCTGCCGCCATCGACTGCTGCCTGCGGGTCGCCGACGAGACCGGCGTGCAGGTGATGATCCACACCGACACTCTCAACGAGGCGGGCTTCGTCGAGAACACCGTCAAGGCCATCGCGGGCCGCACCATCCATGCCTTCCATACCGAGGGCGCGGGCGGCGGCCATGCCCCCGACATCATCAAGATCTGCGGCGAAATGTCGGTGCTGCCCGCCTCGACCAACCCGACGCGGCCCTTCACCGTCAACACGGTCGAGGAGCACCTCGACATGCTGATGGTCTGCCACCACCTCGACAAGCGCGTGCCCGAGGACATCGCCTTCGCCGAGAGCCGGATCCGGCGCGAGACCATCGCCGCCGAGGACATCCTGCACGACATGGGCGCCTTCTCGATCATCGCCTCGGACAGCCAGGCGATGGGCCGCGTCGGCGAGGTGCTGATCCGCACCTGGCAGACCGCCGACAAGATGAAGCGCCAGCGCGGGCGTCTGGCCGAGGAGGCCGGTGAGAACGATAATTTCCGTGCCCGCCGCTATGTCGCGAAATACACGATCAATCCGGCGCTGGCGCATGGCCTCGCGCATGAGATCGGCTCGATCGAGCCGGGCAAGCGCGCCGATCTGGTGCTCTGGCATCCGGCCTTCTTCGGGGTGAAGCCCGAGATGGTGCTCTTGGGCGGGCAGATCGTGATGGCGCAGATGGGCGATCCCAACGCCTCGATCCCCACCCCGCAGCCGGTGCATCTGCGGCCGATGTTCGGCGCCTATGGCCGTGCGGTCGAACATGCGGGCGTGACCTTCGTGTCCGAGGCCGCGCAGCAGGACGGTATCCGCGAGAGGCTCGGCCTCGCCAAGCAGACGGTGGCCATCGGCGACACGCGGCACGTCACCAAGCGCGATCTGAAGCTCAACGACGCCCTCCCGCATGTCGAGGTCGACCCCGAGACCTACGAGGTGCGTGCCGACGGCGTGCTGCTGACCTGCGAGCCCGCCGAGGTGCTGCCGATGGCGCAGCGCTATTTCCTGTTCTGAGGTAATGCGATGAGTGATCTTCCCACCGCCCGGCAACTGCACCGCAAGGGCCACTGGTCAGGCCCGCACGAGGCTTGCGCGCTCGACTACGAGGGCCGCTTCCTGCGCCGCAAGCGGCTCGTGACCGCCTCGGGTCGCCCGTTCCTCGTCGATCTGCCGCAGACGACTTCGCTGGAAGCGGGCGACGCGCTGGAGCTGTCGGATGGTTCTCTCGTGGCGATCGAGGCCGCGCCCGAGCCGCTGACCGAGGCGCGCGGCGACCTCGTCCGCCTCGCTTGGCATGTCGGCAACCGGCACACGCCCTGCGAGATCAGACCCGACCGGCTGGTGATCCGCCGCGACCACGTGATCGCGCATATGCTGGCGCATCTGGGCGCCGAGCTGCGCGACGTGACCGGGCCATTCACCCCCGAAGGCGGCGCCTATGGTCACGGCCGCACCCATGCGCATGAACATGTCGCGACGGCACATGCTCACTGAGTTGCAGGCCCTGACGCTGGCGCGATGGCTCTCGCCCGGCTACCCGGTCGGGGCCTTCGCCTATTCGCACGGGCTGGAACGGGCGATCGCGGATGGCCGGGTTTTCGACCGCGCGACGCTCGATGACTGGCTGCGCGATACGCTGGAGTTCGGCGCGGGTCGCAACGACGCGCTGCTGCTCGTCGCCGCATGGCACGCGGATGGGGACGACCTGGCCGGCATCGACGCCACCGCCCGCGCCCTGGCCGCCAGCCGCGAGCGGCTGATCGAGACGGAGCGGCAGGGCACGGCCTTCGCGCGGACCGAGGCCCGGGTCTCGGGCGTCACGGCGGCCCCCCTCGCCTATCCCGTCGCCATCGGCGCGGCGGCGGCGCGGCACGGTCTGCCGCCCCGATCCACTTGCGCGCTCTACCTGCAGGCCTTCGCGGCCAATCTCGTTTCGGCGGCGCAGCGGCTGATGCCGCTGGGCCAGACCGAGGGGCAGCGGCTGCAATCCGCGCTCGCGCCGCTTTGCGCGCGCATCGCCGAGGAGGTCGAGCACGGCACGCTCGACGATCTCTCCTCCACCACCTTCATAGGCGACATCGCGTCGATGCGCCACGAAACCCAGCAACCGAGGATCTTCGCCACATGAGCATCAGAACGATGAACGGGCCCCTCCGCATCGGCATCGGCGGCCCCGTCGGCGCCGGCAAGACGACGCTCACCGCCCAGCTCGCCCGCGCGCTTGCGCCCGGCCATTCGATCGGCGTCATCACCAACGACATCTACACGCAGGAGGATGCCGAGGCGCTGATGCGGATGCAGATCCTGCCCGGCGACCGGGTGATCGGCGTGGAAACCGGGGGTTGCCCGCATACCGCGATCCGCGAGGATGCGAGCCTCAACCTCGCCGCCGTGGCGGAACTGGAGCGGCGGCATCCCGGCATCGAAGTGGTGCTGATCGAGAGCGGCGGCGACAATCTCTCGGCCACCTTCTCGCCCGAGCTCGCCGATCTGACCGTCTACGTCATCGACGTGGCGGCCGGCGAGGAAATCCCGCGCAAGGGCGGCCCGGCGATCACCCGCTCGGACCTTCTGGTGATCAACAAGACCGATCTGGCGCCGCATGTCGGCGCCTCGCTCGAGGTGATGCAGCGCGACGCGGCGCGGATGCGGGGATCGCGGCCCTTCGTGTTCTGCGCGCTCCGCCACGGGCGCGGTGTCGACGAGGTGCTGGCGCATCTACGCGAGATGGGCGGCCTCGTACCGCAGGGCGCCGCCTGACGCCCCGTGGCCCGGTGGATCAGCGCGCGACCGCGCGCGCGGCGGCGTCGCGGGCGATCTCGCGGATCTGCGAGCGCGCGAAGCCGAGATCGGCTAGATCGCGGTCGCTCAGCCGCGACAGCTCGGACACGGTGCGGCGGTAGACGCGCCACCGCGTCGTGGCCGAGGCAAGGTATCCCGCGACATCGGTACGGGCCTGGGACGGTACTGCGAGTCTCATGACGGTATCTCCTGACATGATCTGAACGGGCGCTCCCGCGCCGCTTGATCGAAGACTGGCGTCTCGACGCAGCATGTACCAGTGCCGTCGGGCTGTACCCTGCCATGCAATTGCTGCAATGCAGCATCATTGGTTTGACCGGGCTGCGTTTTCCTCCTGCCGGCCGATCGGGCAGGCAGCGTCAGATCTGTCTGCGGGGCGATCATTCGCCGCGCGAAGTCCCCGGCAGGCGGCGATTTCGACGGAACTGCCCGTTTCGCACGGGCCGCCAGCCCCGACCGCGCAAGGGCGAATCATTCCCGGCCAACACTCGGGTGGGGGCTTTCGACGCATTGCAGTCGCGGGCCGAGATCGAACTTGGATCGACCCGCGCCGCTGTCCCATCGGGGATAGGCGGCGCCTATCCCCGACCCCCGCGAAGGCCGTCTCAGCCTTCGGCCGGCGCGTCGCCGACCTGCTTGAGCCGCAGCGCCTGGGTCCGGCCATCCTTGGCCTCGCCGAAGAAGATCGTCTGGTGCGGGAAGGGAATCTCGATCCCGCGCGCGTCGAAGATCCGCTTGAGGATGCCGTTATAGGCCCGGCCCAGCCCCCATTGCGTGCCCGGCACGGTCTTGATCCGCGCCCGCACCACCACGGCGCTGTCGGCGAAGCTGTTGACGCCGAACCACTCCATGTCGCCGATGATGTTGACGCGCTGATCTGGGTCCTGCTTGAGCTCTTCGAAGGCGTCGAACATCGCCTGCTTCGCCTCGTCGACATCCTCGCGATAGGCGATCCCCATGTCGCAGACAAAATACGAGAAATCGCGCATGAAGTTCGACACCATGTCGACGCTGGAGAACGGAATGATGTGGAAGGTGCCCTGCACGTCGCGCAGCGACACCGAGCGCACGGTCAGCTTCTCGACCACGCCGGTGGTGCCGCCGACGGTGACGACGTCGCCCACATTCATCGCGTTCTCGAACTGGATGAAGACGCCGGTGATGATGTCCTGCACCAGCTTCTGCGCACCGAAGCCGATGGCGAGGCCCAGCACACCCGCCGAGGCCAGCAGCGGCCCGATGTCGAGGCCAATCTCAGCCAGGGCGAACATCAGCGTGAAGATCAGCAGCGCGATCGCGAAGGCGTTGCGCAGCAGCGTCAGCAGCGTGGTCTCGCGCGAGGTCGGGATCTTGCCGACCTCGGGGTTGAGCCGATAGTCGATCCAGCTGTTCACGGCGAGCCAGATCATCGCCGCCACCAGCAGGATCAGCGCCAGCGAGACGATGCGGCCCGTGGCCTCGAGACCGACCGGCGAGGCGAACCAGCCGCCGAGATCGTAAAGCCCGATCACGTCGAGCGTGTAGATCACCACCGCCAGCGTGACGACGAGGCGCAGCGCGATCAGCACCTTGGGCACGATCGCGTTGAGGCGCGGCTCGAGCAGCGGCAGCTTGGTCCGCATCTCGGCGGGCAGCACCACGCCATGGCGCAGCGCGCGCCCGATCGCGCCGATGATCAGCGAGCCGATCAGCGCCGCGGCCAGCACCTTGCCCGAGGCGAGAAGATAGCCCGCCACCACATCGGCCGAGCGCGAGATCACCACCACGAACATGAAGCCCAGATAGGCCAGCGCGAACCAGTGCCAGGTCCGGGTCAGCGTGCCCAGCGTGCCGCCGAGCTGCTTGCGCGCCGGTGGCGTGGCCGCCGGACCCGCGCCGACCGGCGCCCCGGGGGTGGTTTCGCGGACGACCACGTCCGCATGGTCTTCGGGGAGGTCCTGCTCGTCCTCGACCTTCTCGGCCATCAGGCGGCGAGCGATCCAGTTCGCGACGTCGTCGCGATGCCGGATCACCAGCACCACCAGATAGACAAGAACGAAGACCGACAGCAGCGCCGAGACGCCGAGACCGGCGGCGAAGGAGACGTTGCGGTTGACCAGCGGCAGCACCAGAAGCTGGCCGTAGCCCAGCACGCTCACCACCACGTTCACGTGACGGTTCAGTCGCAGCGCGGCGCTGTTCGACAGGTTGACCAGCCGCAGCCCGCCAGTGGTGGGCGAAACGATGGCGCGAATGGCCACCTTGACCAGCTCGACCAGCAGGAAGGCGTTGAGATAAAGCGCCTGCCGGAACCCGACCTCGGCATATTCCCCCAGCGCCATCAGCGAAATCGCGTAACCCAGCGCCCAGGCCGCGACCACCACCGCGGCGTCGAGCAGGGTCGAGCCGATGAAGATGAAGATCGTGCGCAGGAAATTCGCATGCAGCGCGCGTTCGCCCATGCGGCGATAGACCGGTTTCGTCAGCGCGCGCAGGCCCATCCAGACCGCCACGGTGATGACGATGACAAGGATCAGGCTCTGGAAGGTTTCCCACAGCACCGGCAGGTCGAGGCTCGAAAGACCGCCCAGAAGATTGCCGTTGCCCGAGAAGCTGCGGACGATCTGGTCGGCCTGCACGGCCAGCCCCTCGGCGATGTCCTGCGTGACCTGAGCGATGCGCGAGCCGATCGAGACGCGCGGCTCGATCTGCTGCACCTCCTCGGCGGTGGCGGCCAGCGCCTCGATCGGCTCGGCCTCTGTGGTCACGCGCTCCAGCTCGGCGATCAGCGCATCGCGCGCGGTCTCGTCCCGCAGCACCTCGAGAAGACCGGTGAGCGGGCCCGCTTCGGCCTCGGCCTCGGCTTCTTCGGTAGCCGCGGCCACGGCGGGCAGGATCTGGGCGAGGGCCTGATGCGGCAGGGCGAGGCCGAGGATCAGGCCCAGCATCAGGGTCATCGCGTGTATCAGTTGGGCAAAGGGTCGCGGCATCGGCGGCCTTCCTCCTGGTCGTTCGGACGGGCCCAAGCACCGTCTGGCGGCCGGGCGGCTGGCATTGCGGTCGAAGCGCCCGACGGGGCGCCCGGGATCATGTCTCGGCGCGCACCCGTGGCACGGCGCCGTTTCGGAGGCAGTGCCTATCGCGGCACCGCGGATGAAGAAAGGGGGATACAGCCGTGAAACCGCTGCCATTCCCCGCCACGGGCCGGTCCGGCGCGGCTGCGGCGGGCGGGGCCCGGGCGGGAATAGACGAGCGTAGCATGGGCCTTGGACAGGCGCGCGGGCCCGCAACGGCGCGGCGACGGCATCGGCTTCACGACCGCGTCAGGCCGCCTGCGGCGCCGGGCGCACGCGTCCCAGCACTGGCGACAGCGCCGCGATCAGGAGCGCGAAGAGACCGACCAGGGCGAACGAGACCCGAAGCGAGCTGATATCGGCGACGAAGCCGATCGCTGGCGGACCCATCAGCATCGCGCCATAGCCCAGCGTCGCCACCGAGGCGATCGCCTGTCCGGCCGGGATCTCGGGGTCGGCGGCGGCGCGGCTGAAGGCCAGCGGGATCACCGCCGCGTAGCCCAGCCCCATCAGCACGAAGCCCGCGAGCGCCACCGCGAGACTGCCCGCGAGCGCGCAGGTCAGGTAGCCCGAGGCCGCCAGCAGCCCGCTTGCCAATGCCACGCGGCGCGGCCCGTGGCGGGTGATCAGCCGATCGACGCAAAGCCGCATCGCCACCATGGTAACCGAGAACACCGCGTAGCCCAGCGTCGCATGCGACTCGGCCGTGCCCAGCACATCGGCGAGAAACACCGCGCTCCAATCCACCGCCGCGCCCTCGCCCAGACCCGCGCCAAGCGCGATGAGGCCCACGAGGACCAGAGCGCCGCGCGGAAAGGCGAAGACCGGGTCGCCCGCGCCACCGCTGGCGACGCGCGAGGTCCAGTCGATCCGCAGGAACGGGCCGAACAGCAGTGCCGTAAGGAGTGCCGCCAGCATGAAATGCAGCGAGACGGGGGCGGCGAGGCTCGCGGCCGCGAAACCGCCGGCGGCGCCCAGCCCGGCGCCGAGGCTCCACATCGCATGAAAGGACGACATCACCGAGCGCCCCATGTGCCGCTCGACCTCGGCGGCCCAGGAGTTCATCGCCACGTCCATCGCGCCGTGGCACATGCCGAAGAGGAACAGCGCCAGCCCGAGCGCCGGTACCACCGGGGCGAGCCCGACCAGAGCGATCGAGACGAGATAGACCGCCGCGATCCAGCGTGTCACCCGCACCGCGCCGAAGCGATCGGCCAGCTTGCCCGCGATCGGAAAGGAGACCAGCGCCCCCACCCCCATCACCAGCAGAAGCAGCCCGAGCGCGCTCTCGCCCAGACCGAAGCCCGAGGCGACCGCCGGAACCCGCGAGGCCCAGCAGCCCAGAAGCACGCCGTTCAGGGCGAATGCCGCGGCGACGCTGCGCCACGGCGTGATGATCTCGGCCATTCGGTCTCTCCCGGCCCGCTCGGGCGTCGTTCAAATCGATTTCTGCAAGGATAGGCCCCGCAAGCGGAAGTACCATAGGCGGGACGATAACCGGGCGGCGAGCTGCCGCGGGACCCGGAGCGGATCGGCCTCATCCGCAAATCGATGGCCGCCCCCATCCGTTTGGGTTAGGCCGATGCCATGATGGATGCTCCGAACCTGCATATCCGTGCCGCCGAACCGGGTGACGCCAAAGCCCTCACGGCCATGGCGAACCTGTCCGGCGTGAGGCATGGCACCCTGCGCCTGCCCTTCGATCCGCAAAGCAGGATCGAGCGTCGCCTTGCGGCCGACTCCGGCGATCATTTCCTCGTCGGGGTTATCGAAGCGGGGGGCGTCCACGAGATCGTCGCCCATGCGGGGCTCATGCCGTGCAAGAGACGCCGGGCCCATGTCGGCGAGGTGCTTTTGATCGTGCATGACGACCATGTCGGTAAGGGCTACGGCACGGCCATGTTCGGGGCGCTGCTCGATCTCGCGGACAATTGGCTGGGGCTGCGCCGATTGGAGCTCGACGTGAACATCGACAACCACGCCGCGATGCGGCTCTACCAGCGGCATGGTTTCGAGGTCGAGGGGACGAAAAGGCAGGACGTGTTGCGGGACGGCATGCTGATCGACTCGCATATCATGGGTCGGTTGAAGGCGGCCCCTGAACCGGAGCGCTCCGGCCGATAACTCAGGACGGCATTGGCCCTGCAAGGCGCCCGGAATGTAGCCTGTCCGGCTGAAACCTCATCCCCCGCCGATCGCATGAACTCCCGGACGAAACGGCCGGGGCCCGCCAAGATCGTGGCATTCGGCAAGGGCATCGCCGCCTCGCGGCGATGCCCTGCGCGCTTACTTCAGGTCGCTCGGCAGCAGGGCCTCGGGCATGTTCTGGTAGCTCACCGGGCGCAGCCAGCGACGGATCGCCAGCGTGCCGACCGAGGTGGCGCCGAAATTGGTCGAGGCCGGGTAAGGCCCGCCATGCACCATCGCATCGGCCACCTCGACCCCGGTGGGATAGCCGTTGACGAGAATCCGGCCCGCCTTGCGCTCCAGCACCGGCATCAGCGCCCGGGCCAGATCGGTGTCGGCCTCTTCCATCTGAAGCGTCGCGGTGAGCTGGCCGTGCAGACCGGTGGCGGCACGGGTCATGTCGGCGGCGTCCGGCACCCGCACCACGATGCCCAGTGGCCCGAACACCTCGTCGGCGAGATCCTCGTTCGCCTCCCAGGCGGCGAGGTCGGTCTCGATCAGCCACGGCGTGGCGTTGCGGCCCTCGCAGGCCTGACCGAAGCTCTTCTTCGCCAGCCGGGCCATGCGCTCGGCCCCCTCGCGGAAGGCTTTCGCGATGCCGTCGGTCAGCATCACCTGCGGCGCACCCGCGCCCATCGCCTCGGTGGCCGCTGCGACCATCGCCTCGGCCGCATCGCCCTCGGCCACGAAGACGACGCCGGGATTGGTGCAGAACTGCCCGGCGCCCATCGTCAGAGATGCGGCCCAGTCGCGGCCGATCGCCTCGGCGCGGGTTTCCATCGCAGCGGGCAGGCAGAAGACCGGGTTGATCGAGCCCAGCTCGCCGAAGAAGGGGATCGGCTCGGGCCGCGCGGCGCACCGATCGAAAAGCGCGCGCCCGCCCTTTAGCGAGCCGGTGAAGCCCACCGCCTTGATCAGCGGGTGCTCGACCAGCGCCCGCCCGACCTCGAGCCCGCCATCATGCACCATCGAGAAGACGCCGCCCGGTAGGCCGGAGGCCGCGACGGCCGCGGCGATGGCCTCGGCCACGATCTGCGAGGTGCCGGGATGGCCGGGATGGCCCTTCACCACGACCGGGCAGCCGGCGGCCAGCGCCGAGGCGGTGTCGCCCCCCGCCACCGAAAATGCGAGCGGGAAGTTCGAGGCGCCGAACACGGCCACCGGGCCCACGGGGCGCTGGATCATCCGCAGGTCGGGACGCGGCAGCGGCGCCCGGTCGGGCAGCGCGGTGTCGTGGCGGCGGTCGAGGTAATCGCCCTTGCGGATATGCTCCGCGAACAGCCGCAGCTGGCCGCAGGTGCGGCCGCGCTCGCCGGTCAGCCGGGCCTCGGGCAGGCCGGTCTCGGCGGTGCCGATGGCGGTGATTTCCGCCCCGCGCGCCTCGATCTCCTCGGCGATCTTCTCCAGAAGCGCGGCACGCTCCTCGCGCGTGGTGGCGGCGAAGGCGGCAAAGGCATCCTCGGCCGCGCGCACCGCGCGGTCGATCAGCTCGGGCGTCCCCTTGGGGTAATCGCGCGACGCGCCCTCGGCCGGGGCGGAGGCGAAGCTGTCGCCGCCCGTGACGGTGTCACCCGCGATGAGATGGGCTCCGGTCATGTCTTCTCCTTGTCGAATTCGAACGGGGCGGTGGTCACCCGCCTCCCGAGCGTCATGGCATCGGCCACGTGGATCATCGGCGCGAGGTCGACATCGCTTTGGCCGCGCGCGACCAGATCCGCCATGCGAGCGTAAAGCGACGGGTATTCGCCGGGATGGTCAACCAGGTTTTCCGCCACGCCATCGACCTCGAGCCGTGCGCCGCCGTCGCGCAGCGCCAGCGATCCCTTGCTGGTCTCGATCTCGATGTCCCATGTCTGCGGGCCTTCCTGCCGCCAGTCGAAGACGGCGCTGACATCCCCGGTGAAATCGAGCCGGGCCGCGATCGGCGTATGGCGGTTCTCGGGAAACTCCAGCTCGGCGGCGACGAGATGCACCGGTTCGGGCAGGATCTCGGTCAGGATCGACAGCGCGTTGATGCCCGGATCCATCACCCCCATGCCGCCGGGCTCGAACACCCAGTCCTGTCCCGGATGCCATTTGCGGACATCCTCTTTCCAGGTGATGCGCACGCCCTGCACCACCCGCTCGACGAGCCGCGACTTCGCCGCCGCGACGCCCGCCGCCATGCGGCTGTGCCAGCTGGCAAAGAGCGTGACGCCCTGTTTCTCGGCGAGCCGCTGCAGCGCCTGCACCTCGGCCAGCGTCTGACCGGGCGGCTTTTCCAGCATCACGTGCCGCCGCGCCATCAGCGCCTTGCGGGCATAGTCGAAGCGCGGCTGCGGCGGCAGGCAGAGCGAGACCACCTCGATATCGGGGCGGGCCGCGAGAAAGCCGTCGAAATCATCATGCGCCTCGACCCCCTCGACGCTCCCCTTTCGGCTCACCGTCGCGGCGAGGTCCCAGTCGGGACTGGACTGCAGGGCCGGCACGTGCTGGTCGCGGGCGATCTTGCCGATGCCGACGAGGGCGATCTTGCGGGGCGGGTTCGCGTAGCTCATCAATGGCTCTCCCTGCCGACGGCGTTGCCGCGGCATCCGACGAGGAAATCGAAATCCGCCCCGGTCTCGGGCCCCATCACCCGCTCGTGGTAGAGGCTGGCATAGCCCGAGGCCGGGGCTTTCGTATGCGGTGTCCAATCCGCGAGCCGCGCCGCCAGTTCCTCGTCGGAGATGTCGAGATGCAGCCGCCGCGCCGCCACGTCGAGCTCGATCATGTCGCCCGAGCGCACCACCGCCAGCGGCCCGCCCCGCGCCGCCTCTGGCGAGGTGTGCAGCACCACCGTCCCGTAGGCCGTGCCCGACATGCGCGCGTCGGAAATCCGCACCATGTCGGTGATCCCCTTGCGCAGGATCTTCGGCGGCAGGCCCATGTTGCCAACCTCGGCCATGCCCGGATAGCCGCGCGGGCCGCAATTCTTGAGCACCATCACGCAGCTCTCGTCGATGTCGAGATCCTCGTCGTTGATCCGCGCCTTGTAGTCGTCGATATCCTCGAACACGACCGCCCTGCCCCGGTGCCGCATCAGCGACGGCGTGGCGGCCGAGGGCTTCAGCACCGCGCCCAACGGCGCGAGGTTGCCCTTCAGCACCGCGATGCCCCCGGATTTCGCGAGCGCCTTCTCCACCGGCAGGATCACGTCCTCGTTCCAGTTGCGCACCTCGCGCACCTCGTCCCAGATCGTGCCGCCCGACACGGTCAGCGCCCCGCGGTGCAAGAGCCCGGCCTCGCCGAGCCGCTTGATGACGACCGGCAGGCCGCCGGCGTAGAAGAACTCCTCCATCAGGTGCTTGCCCGAGGGCATCAGGTTCACCACCGTCGGCACGTCGCGGCCGCAGCGGTCCCAATCGTCGAGGGTCAGGTCGATGCCGACGCGCCCGGCCACCGCGAGCAGGTGAATCACCGCGTTGGTAGAGCCGCCGATCGCGGCGTTGGTGCGGATCGCGTTCTCGAAAGCATCCTTGGTCATGATGTCGGAGGGCTTCAGGTCGTCCTTGACCATGTCGACGATGCGCCGTCCCGTCAGATGCGCCATGACGCGACGGCGCGCATCCACCGCCGGGATCGCGGCGTTGCCCGACAGCGCCATGCCGAGGGCCTCGGCCATCGACGCCATGGTCGAGGCCGTGCCCATGGTGTTGCACGAGCCGGGCGAGCGCGACATCGAGGCCTCGGCCTCGACGAACTCCTCCGCCGTCATCTCGCCCGCCTTCACCGCCTCGGAGAACCGCCACAGATGCGTGCCGGAGCCGACCTTCTCGCCCCTGAAATGCCCGTTGAGCATCGGCCCGCCCGAGACGAGGATCGCCGGAAGGTCGACCGAGGCCGCGCCCATCAGCAGTGCAGGCGTGGTCTTGTCGCAGCCCGCGAGCAACACCACGCCGTCCATGCACTTGCCGCGGATCGCCTCCTCGACATCCATGGCGCACAGGTTGCGATACATCATCGCCGTGGGGCGCAGGGTGGACTCGGAGGGCGAGAACACCGGGAACTCGACCGGCAGTCCCCCCGCCTCGTAGACCCCGAACTTCACCCGCTCCGCGAGATCGCGCAGATGCGCGTTGCAGGGCGTCAGCTCCGACCAGGTGTTGCAGATGCCGATCACCGGGCGGCCGTCGAACAAGTCGGCGGGCAGGCCTTGGTTCTTCATCCAGCTGCGGTGATAGATCGCGTCCTTGGACGAGCCGCCGAACCATTCCTGCGAACGCAGCTTGCGGGGCCAGGGGGCGGGGGTGAAGCTCATGGGGGGCCTTTCAGAGCGGGGTGACACGCGCCATGCCCGCATCGGGGGCCTGCGCGAGCGGATTGATGAGCGGCAGGCCGAATGGCGCGGCCTCAATCTCGAACACGTCGCCAACCTGCGTGCGGATGCCGTCGCCGAAACTCAGCGTCGCGGTGCCGAACATATGGACGTGCAGATCGCCGGGCTGGCGGAAGATGCCGTATTTGAAATGGTGGTGTTCGAGGTTGGCGAAGCTGTGCGACATGTTCGCCTCGCCCGAGACGAAGGGCTTTTCCCAGATCACCGCGCCGTCGCGGCGGATCCGGCTGCTGCCGGTGATGTCGCGCGGCAGTTCGCCGACGAGGATCTCGGGGCCGAAGCTCGCCGGGCGCAGCTTCGAATGCGCCAGCCACAGGTAATTGACGCGCTCGGTCACGTGGTCCGAGAACTCGTTGGCCAGCGCCCAGCCGAGCCGCGCCGGCTGGCCGTCCGGGCCGATCAGGTAGATGCCGGCGATCTCGGGCTCCTCGCCGCCATCCTCGGCGAAGCCGGGCGAGACCAGCGGCGCGCCCGGTGCCACGGCGGAATGGCCGGTGCCCTTGTAGAACCATTCCGGCTGCGCGCCGATGCCGCCGCCCGCGGGCTTGCCGCCTTCGAGCCCCATGCGGAACATCTTCATGCTGTCGGTCATGGTCTCGGGGTCGGTCTCGGCATGCATGGCGTCGCGCGTCGCCGCCGAGCCCAGGTGCGTGAGCCCGGTGCCGGTGAGATGCATATGGCCCGGATCGGGGTGCCGGATCGGCAGCATGAGCCGGCCCTCGGCGGCGAGCCCGGCGAGATCGACCGCCGGACCCAGCCCCCGCGCGGCGATCACCTCGGCGATGCCGCGCCCGGTTTCGATCGCTTCCCAAGCCAGCGCGTAGGTCGAGGCCGCGCCTTGCACGATCGCCGCCTCGCTGCCCTCGCGGGCCACCACCGCGACTCCCTCATCCGTCCTTACCTGCGACAGCAGCATGCCAACCCCCTCCCGGTTCGGGGCCAACTTGCCAATGAGAGTGATATCGAACAAATAATGCTTCCTGATGGGAACATACCAAAACCGTGATGAATCGACGGACCGGCTGCTGCGGCGCGGGCTGAAGCTCGGGCATCTGCAGCTTCTGGCGCTGCTGGGGCGGGGCTGTCAGCTCGGCACGGCCGCGGAGACGCTCGGCATCGCCCAGCCCGCCGCGTCGCGGCTGCTGTCGGAGGCCGAGCGCATCGCCGGTTGCCCGCTGCGGCGGCGCGACGGGCGCGGGATCCAGCTGACCGCCGAGGGCGTCGCGCTGGCCCGGCGCGCGGGGCGGGTGATCGGCGAGCTCAACGACGCCGAGCGCGAGCTGTCGGAGATCGCCGCCGGTCTCTCGGGCGAGGTGCGCATCGGCGCCGTCACCGGCCCTGCGATGGACCGGGTGCTGCCGGCGCTGCGCAACGCGCGGCTGTCGATGCCGAAGCTGCGGATCCAGGTCGAGGTGGGCAATTCCGGCGAGCTGGCCGAGGCGCTGCTCGATAACAGGCTCGACCTCGCCCTCGCCCGGCTGCCCGACGACCGCTCGGCCGCGCTGTTCGACGTCACGCCGCTGAGCGACGAGCCGGTCGCGCTGGTGGTACGGCCCGGCCACCGGCTGCTGTCGATGCCGGAGCTCGCGCCCGCCGACCTGCTCGACTATGACTGGATCCTGCCGGCGCGCGGCACGATCCTGCACGACACGGTACAGGACCGGCTGGAGCGGCTCGGCCTGTCCGCACCGCGGGTCGGCGTCACCACCTCCTCGTTTCTGCTGACGCTGGCTCTGGTGCAGCGCAGCAACGCCGTGGCGCCGCTGGCGCGGGCGGTGGCGTCGCGTTTCGCGGGCGGGCCCTGCGCGATCCTGCCGATCGATCTCGGCATCTCGGTGCTGCCCTACGGGCTGATGACCCGGGCCGGCACAGCGCTGCCCCGCGCGGCGCAACGCATGGCCGAGCTGCTGGTGCAGGCGGTACCGGACACGCCCGGCGTCGACTAGCGCCACGTCCTGAGGCGGCCTTCCCCGACCATTATGGCAGCCCGGCGGCAACGGCCGGATTTCGGCCACCCCTGAGGGTTCGGTTTCGCGCACAATCCCGACCTCCGCACAGGAACCGGATCACGAGCCGCCCCGGAATGCGGCCCTCTTGCGGCCCAGCCACGGCATCGCCATGCCGTTGTCCGCAACCCGCCACACTGCGTCTCTAGATCCAGGGTGAAACCAACTCCACAAGGTCTTTGCAGAATGCATCGAAACCCCGGCTTCCGACTGCCCAGCCTGTCCACCGCCCTCTTCGCCTTCGTCACCTTCTTTGCCCTCGTCGGATTCGCGGCCATGGCGCTGCTCGCGGAGCGCCGCCTCGAATCCGTGGAAAGCGGGGTGCAGTCCGAATCCGTCTATCTGCGGGGCGAGGCGCTGCGGATGAACTTCGCCAAGGCGCTCGGCCGGGAATGGAACTCGGTCAAGGCCGTGGCGGGAACGCTGCGGATGCATTCGATCGACGCGGCGCGACCGCGACTGACCGCGATCTCGCGCATCTCCGACTCGATCGCCTGGGCCGGTATCGCGGATGCGAGCGGAAAGCTCGTCGCCTCGTCGCGGCCGCTTCTCGAGGGGCAGGACGTGTCCGGATCGCTGTGGTTCCGGCGCGGTCTCGGGGGCAACTTCATCGGCGCGGCGGAAGCCGACGACCGGCTGGCGCGGCTGGTCCCGGCCGAGACGGATGGACCGGTGCAGTATCTCGACCTCTCCGTCGCCATCCACGACGACGAGGGGCGTGCCGAGGGCGTGCTGATCTACAGGCTCAACGTGGCCTGGGTCCAGAACTACCTCGTCGAGAGCGCCGAAGTGCTCGATCTCGACCTGTTCATGGTCGACGGGCGCGGGCGGGTGCTGTTCGAACATACCGAGGAATTCGACCAGCCGCTGTCGCCGCGGGCGCGGCAGGTCGTGGCCTCGGGTCAGCAGGGCACCTTCCGGGTCGCGCAGGATGCGGATCACGACGCCTTCCTCGCGCTGCTGCCTAAGGTGGTGACCGGCGAGATGGCCTCGCTCGACTGGCGGCTGGTGGCGCGGGTGCCGACCCGGATCGCGGGCTTCGGCCTCGGCAGCTTCGTGCTCTCGGCCGATATCCTGTGGCTGCTTCTGGGCTTCGGCACGGCGCTGCTTCTGGGCACGGCGCTGTTCAGCCGCTATTTCCTGCGGCCGCTGCGGGTGCTCTCGCGCGAGGCGCAGGCCATCGCCGAGGGCCGCGACACCTATCCGGCCGAGCAGCACAGCAGCCGCGAGGCCGAAACCCTCGCCAGCGCCATCGTCCGGATTCAGAGGGTCTGATCGTCGCCAATGGGTGACGCCGCGCCGTGGATCGGCGCGGCGACGCACCGTCGCGATTGTCCTCTGCCACCGGCTTCGAAAGACCCCTCCGAAATATCGGCAACACGACTGGCCCGGATCACCGCCGATCCGGCCGGACCGCCATCGACAAGGATGCCTCCCATGCGCTTCACCCGCCTCGTTCTGGGCCTGATCCTGATCCTCGTCTCGATCTGGGTGATCCTCGGGGAACAGCTCGGCGGCACCAGCGCCAACGCCATGGTCAACGCCCGGCTGGCGACGCTGCGCAGCCCGATCGCCGGCACCGTCGCGATGCCCGATCTCGCGCTCGGCGCGACGATCCGGCCCGGCGAGGAGCTGGCCTCGGTGAACGACCCGCATGTCGACCGGATCCGGCTCAACGACCTGGTGCTGGAATGGCAATACGCGCAGGCCGAGCGCGACCGGCTGCGCGAGGTGATCGACGAGACGGCGCGGGCGATCGAGACGCTCTCGGTACGCGCCGCCCGCTTCGGCCGCGGCAAGACCCGCGAGGTCGAGATCCGCCTCGCCCATGCGCGCGCCCGCCTTGCCCTGCTCGAACGCCAGGCGAATGACGGGGCGGCGCGCGTCGCCGCGCTGGAGCCCGAGCTGCCGCAGGAGCCGCAGGGCGCGGGCACGGTTCCAGACACGGGGACAGGGTCGCAGGCCGCCACCGACGCCGCGCCCGAGATCCTCCTGCCCGATCTGCCCACCGATCTCGCCATCGCGCTCGAACATGCGCGCGAGGAGGTGGGCGTGCTGCAATCGGCGCTTTCGGCGGCGCGCGACGGCGTGTTCCTCGTCGACGGGGTCAATGACAGCCCCTTCGCGAGCCAGCGGCTGGCCGAGCTTCGGGCACGGAACGACGGCTTCGAGGCGGACTATCGCGCGCAAGTCCGGCAGGTGCGCGCGCTCGCCTCGCGCATCACCGAGGAGCGGGTCAGCGTCAACCGGCTCGGCGAGGCCCCCCTCGCCGCGGATTTCGAGGGCCGCCTGTGGGAGGTGCTGGCGCATGACGGCGAGAACCTGCAACGCGGCGAGCCGGTGCTGCGGCTGCTGGACTGCGAAAGCCTGATCGTCACCGGCTCGGTCAGCGAGAGCGTGTTCAACGCGCTGCGGCCCGGCGATGGCGCGAAGTTCCGGCTCTCGGGCTCGGGCGAGGTGCTCGAGGGCACGGTCGAACGGCTCGCGGGGGCCGGCGCGGCCTCGCTCTACGACACGCTCGCGGTGGCGGCGGGGCGCGAGCATCTGGAGCGCTACGACGTGGCCGTCAGCGTGCCGGGGCTGCGCGATCTCGACGGCGGCGCCTGCCCGGTCGGCCGCACCGGCCGGCTGTTCTTCGAAAGCCGGCCGCTCGACTGGCTGCGCGGCCTGCTGTGATGGCGCCGCATGCCTGGCTGAGCGAGGCGCAGTCGAGCCTGGCGCTGATGCTGCTGAGCTACGGCATGGTGCTGCTGCTGCCCTTCTGGGTCGATCCGAAGCGCACATGGCATCGGTCGCTGATGCTCGGGGCCATGATCGCGCTGGCGCTGCGCTATATCTGGTGGCGCGGCGCGGCGACGCTGGCCCCGGTCGGCCTCGACCTCGATTTTGCGGCCAGCCTGACGCTCTACCTGCTCGAGGTCATCGCCATGCTCGGCTCGGTCAACGCCGCCGTGATGCTGTCGCGGCGCCTCGACCGGCACCGCGAGGCCACCGCCAACGCCACGTGGTGGGGCCGCCGCGCGCCCAAGGTGGCGCTGATGATCGCCACCTACAACGAGGATCGCGAGATCCTCGAACGCTCGATCGTCGGCGCGCTCTCGGTCGACTGGCCCGATGTCGAGGTCCTAGTGCTCGACGATGGAAAGCGCGACTGGCTCCGGGCGTTCTGCGCCATGCATGGGGTGCGGCACGTCACCCGCCCCGACAATGCCCACGCCAAGGCCGGCAACATCAACCACGCGCTCGAGCTGCTCGCCCAGGAAGACCGGCCGCCGGGTTTCGTGGCGATCCTCGACGCCGATTTCGTGCCGCATCGCGACTTCCTGCGCCGCGCCGTGGCGCTGTTCCACGACCCCACGGTGGGGCTGGTGCAGACGCCGCAGCACTTCTTCAACGCCGACCCGATCCAGCACAATCTCGGCCTCGCGCGCTCCTATCCCGACGAGCAGCGCTTCTTCTTCGATCACGTGCAATCCTCGCGCGACGCCTGGGGCATCGCGATCTGCTGCGGCACCTCCTCGGTGATGCGCTGGAGCGCGCTGCGCGACATCGGCGGCTTTCCGACCGACAGCGTCACCGAGGACTACCTGCTCAGCCTGACGCTGCAGGAGCGCGGCATCCGCACCGTCTATCTGAACGAGCCGCTGACCGAGGGGCTCGCGCCGGAGGGGGTGGGCGAATACATCACCCAGCGCGCCCGCTGGTGCCTCGGGCTGATGCAGATCGCGCGCGGCCGGCTCGGGCCCTTTTCGCGCAACGGGCTGCGGGTGCGCGACCGCTGGAGCGTGATCGACACCATGCTCTATTGGATCGGCAGCTTTCCGTTCCGCCTCGCCGGGCTCAGCTTTCCGCTGCTCTACTGGTATTTCGGCGTGATCGTCGTCGACGCGGAGGTCGCCGAGGTCCTGTCCTATTTCGGGGTCTACTACGTCTGGTCGCTCGGGGTGCTGAACATCCTGTCGCGCGGGACGGTGGTGCCGGTGCTGCACGACGTGAGCCAGATCGTCGGCGCGATCCCGATCACCCGCGCCGCGCTGCACGGGCTGCTGCGCCCCAAGGGGCACAAGTTCAAGGTCACCGCCAAGGGCGGCGACCGCAGCCGCATCGTGGTGCAATGGCGGCTGATGATGCCGTTCCTCGTGCTGCTGGTGCTGACGCTGGTCGGGCTGATGCTCGGCAGCGCCTTCGACGGGCTGCACCGCGCCGAGGCCGGCGACGGCATGCGGGTGGTGCTGTTCTGGACCATCTACAACATCTTCGTGCTGGCGCTGACGGTGATCGCCTGCATCGAGTTGCCGCGCCACGAGCGCCATGTCGCGGACCGGCCCGAGCGGGTGATCTTCGCGGCGGGCGAGCGTCCGCAGCGGCTCTGGCTCGCCTCGCTCACCCGCGACACGGCGCGGATCCGCGGGGTCGTCTACAGGCCCGGCACCCGCGGCGTGCTGCGCATCCCCGGGGTCGGCGACATGCGCGCCACGGTGATCGCCGCCACGCCCGACGGCGCAAGGCTGCATCTGTGGCCCGAGGACGAGGTGCACGCCGCGCTGCTGCGCCGGTTCTACACCGAGGGCGCCGCGCCGGGCGTGGTCGATGTCAGGCTCGGCCAGCTCCTCGGCGACATCGCGCGGCGGCTGAGCTTCAGCAGCCGGGACTAGACCCTTCCGCAGACCGCCATTCCCCCAGACCCAAGGACACCCCATGCATCGCACCCTCCGCCGTATCGCCCTCGCCCTGCTGCTCGGCTGCGGCCTCGCCCCCATCGCGGCCCATGCCGACGGCGAATACCTGCAATTCGATCTCGGTCCCGAGGACCGCACAGCGGTGGTGAGCTTCGAGCGGAGCGGCGTCTCCGCCGGAGCGCTCTGGTCGCGCTATACAGATGGGGGCGCGGTGGCCTTCTCGCTCACCGGATCGCGGCAGGTGGCGCCTTGGGGCCGCCCGGTGACGCTGCGCCTCGGCCCGACGCTGCGCTTCGACGACGGTGCCTCGATCGGCGCCAAGCTGGTGGCCGAAAGCTACACCTCCACCGGCTGGGGCGGCGTCTTCGCGATCGGCGAGATCAACAGCATCGACTGGTCCTATTTCTCGATGCTCGAAGCCACCCACCAGACCAGCGGCCTCGGCCTGGCGCTGGTGCTGACCGGCGACGACACCGGCTATGCCGAACAGAGCCTGGTGGCGAGCAAGCGGCTCGGTCGGTCGGACTGGCGGCTGCGGATGGGCTATGGTTTCGACGCGCGGGAGATCTTCGTGGGCGTGGCGCTGAACACGTTCTGAGGGGCGTCCGCATCGAGGCCGAGCGGGCATGAGCATGCTGCATGACAGCCCTGTTCAATCGGCAGGGCGAATCCCGTGACAGGGCGATCGCGCGGGACTATGTGCCCGGCTCCAGCCACCTGATTTCGCAAAGGATCACGCCCGTGTCCGCCACCGTCACCGCCACCCCCGTTCTCACTGCCGCGCCCGCCGGTTTCGTCGCGCGCCTGCGCACCGCGCTGCGCGGCTGGTTCGCCCGGAGGCAGACGGTCTGCGACCTTGCGCTGCTCTCGGACGAGGATCTCGCGCATCTCGGGATTTCGAGCCGGGAGATCCGCGACATCCGCCGCATCGCCCGTTTCGAGGCGCCCTTCACGCCGCGCCCGGCCGAACCGATCATGCCCCGGACCTCGCCTTTGGGCCTCCTGACCTCGGCCGCGCTGCGCCGCTGACATCCCGGCCCGACCCGATACCGGCGCTCGCGATCCGCTCGCGGGCGCCGCCTGATTCCCGGGCGACATCCGGCCCGTTCAGATAAGCCCGCGCATCTGCGCCGCATGCACCGCCTCGGCGGTGGTGCGCGCGCCCAGCGACAGCCGGGCCGATTTCAGCCGCGCCTTCAAGGCGCTCTCGCTGATCCCGATGATCGCCGCCGCCCGCGTGTGACGCTCGCCCTCGGCCATGAGCCGCAACGCCTCGCGCTGCGCGTCGGTGAGGCTGACCGTACCCGGGGGGCCGGCATGCAGCCGCATGATCACCTCGAGCGCGCGCTGTCCTTCATCCTCCGTGAAGGGGCGGTCGTGCCGGGCCAGCCCGCAGAACGAGCGCGTCTCGGCGTTTCCGGTCGCCACGGTCATGCCATGCACGAGGCCATGCGCCCGGGCATCCGCGATGACGCCGCTGTGGTCGCGGCTCACCAGATCGGCCCAGTGCACCACCCCGTCGTGACCGAGGGCCCAGCCGATCGCCGGATCGCGCAGGAAATAGGATTTGCGCTCGTAGGTATCGCGCCATTCCGGCCGCAGGCAGTTCTCGACATGGGTGGCCCGGCCGCGGCTGACCCGGAGCACCGCCGAGAACCCCGCCGGGGCCAGCTGGGCAAGTTCGAAGAAGTCGTGCGGGGCATAACTGTGCAACAGCATCGTCATTGGCAAAAAAGCCCTCCGAAGGGGAAAAATCGGTACGCTACCGGACATACACTCTCCGGTTGAGTTCTAGCAAAGGCTAGGCCGAACGAAGTAGCAAGTTACGATCCTAACACAACCAAATACACGTTTTACGTGTGTTCCCCAATTGCAATCACTCATAGGGAGAACAAAGAAGGCTCAAGAGAGGCGGTCAGCTCTACCGAATGGAGCAACACCTATCACACCGGTTAGGTTTCGCCCGTAGCAGGAACAGCTAAATATGGCAGGTATTATAAGGCGATCCGTCGGGCGATGCCGCAAGCCGAGGACATTGGTCCCGGAGCAGGTGCCTCCCCTTCCGGCGGATCCAAAGAGGACACGAGCAGACCATGATCCAGCCGCAAACATCGCTCGTCTATTTTCGCCACCGCGATCTCGCCGAATGGTATGAAATTGTGCAGATGCAGACCGTGGGCGAAGCCGGGATCGCGCGCCGCCGCGCTCTGATCGGCGCGCTGAGTGATTCGGACATCTCCGAATGCCGCGATGCCGACCTGCTCCGCGCCGTCGCCGATCTGCTGAGCCATGCCCATCAGCGCGGCGATGCGGTTTCGGCCGATCTGATCCGCTGCCTGCCGCAACCGCGCCGCGCACGCTTCGCTGCCGCCGCCGAGGCGCAGGTGGCGCAGCTCTATCTGAGCGCTCCCGATCTCGACGACGATCTCGCGATGCTGCTGGACTGGGCCCAGGCGAGCTGATCGAGGCACGTCGCAGCACTGACGCACATTGAGGCCCTAAAGCCCCGAGGGCGCGGATGGACAATGCGGGGCGCTGGTCCCGGTCCGCTCGAAGCCGGGAAGCTCCGCATGGCGGCTGCTACGACCCGAGCCGCCGTGCGGCCTCCGGCAGAGCGCTCCCCCCGCGCAGAAAGGCGCTTGCCTCGCGCCGCTCCGGCCACACCCTTTGCTGCCTACGCAACAGGGGAGAACCACATGGCCGATCGCATCCTATTCATCACCGGTGCCTCCTCCGGCATCGGGGCCGCCACCGCCCGCGCCGCCGTCGCGGCGGGCTGGCATGTCGGGCTGATGGCGCGCAGGGAGGACAAGCTCGCGGCCCTCGCCGAGGAGCTGGGCGACCGCGCGCTCGCGCTTCCGGGCGACGCCACCGATCTGGGCGCGCAGGAGGCGGCGGTGGCCAAGCTGGTCGCCGCGAAGGGCGGGCTCGACGCCGCCTTCGCCAATGCCGGCACCGGCCTCGACACGCCCGGCACCGAGGCGGGCGATCCCGAGGAATGGCGCCGGATGATCGATCTCAACATCATGGCGCTGCTCTATACCGCGCGGGTGGCGCTGCCCGAGCTGAAGCGGCGCAAGGGACATCTGGTGCTGACCGGCTCGGCGGCGGGCAAACGTCATATCGCGGGCTCGATCTACGGCGCGACCAAGTGGTTCGTGCATGGATATGCGGGCAACATGAGCGAGGAGATGCGCGAATGGGGCGGCCGTTGCACGGTGATCGCGCCCGGCATGGTCGACACGCCGTTCTTCTCCGAGCCCAAGCCCGGCAAGATCCGCCCCGAGGACATCGCCCGGGCGGTGGTCTTCGCGCTCGAGCAGTCCGAGACCGCCGATCTGCGCGAGATGTTCATCATGCCGACCGGCTGATCCCGCGAGGGACCGGCGCTCAGCCCAGCTCGCCCTTGGGCGGCGCCGCGATGGTGTGGAACTCGGAGCCGTAGCCGACGATGCAGCTGACCCCCGTCGGGTCGGTCAGAAGCACGGTGTAGCTGCCGTTTTCGGGGTTCGACCAGATCTCGAGCATCCGCTGCCGCGTCTCGCTCGTGGTTTCGAGACCGGCGGCGGTGAGCGTCTCGGAATAGCGATCCTTGAGCCGTTCCACGATGTGATCGCGCGGGGCACAGCCCATCGCCGCCGCGGGCGGCGCGGTGGCTGCCATGCCGAACAGGAGCGCGGTGGTCACGAGCCGTTTGAACATCCAGACCTCCAATTCCGCAGTGCGGAGGAAGAGGGGGAGATGCTGCGGAGACCAACGCCCCCTCATACCAGATATGGGGCGTCCCGCCGCGATGTCCAAAACACGTGACATCAACTGATGCGGAACGCCCCGCGCCGGGTCAGGGCATCTCGACTTCGCCCGTGACCATGTTGGTGTAGTCCGCGCCTTCGCCGCCCGCGTCGAAGGTGCCGCCGCCGCTGGCCTCGGCCCATTTGCCGGTGCCGCCCACGACGCTCCAGTCGCCCGAGACGCGCCCCTCCTCGCTCATCCCCGTGGCGGTCCACGCCATGACGGCGTGATCACCATCCGCATCGGTGTAGTGGCAATTGCCGCTGCCGCTCACCGCGCCGGCTTCGACCAGTGTGGCGCCGAAACAGGAGCCGGACAGGCTGGCGAAGGGGCTCTCGGGATCCTCCGTCTCGAAGCCGTCATAGCTGGTCCGGTTGTGCACCACCACGAGGCCGTCGCTGACCGGCATCTGCATGGTGTCCGAACTGCCCATGCCGGTGCCCTTGACCATCACCGTCTCGGCCATCGCGCCGGATGCGGTGACGAGGGCCGCGAGACCCATGATCGATAAAAGCCGTTTCATCGTGAATCCTCCAACAAGGCGGTCCCGCGGCGGGCGCGGAACATGGCCCAGCCTATCACGAACAGGACCCATCGGGGGCGTTAACGCGAAACGGCGGCCCCCGCGTGGGGACCGCCGTTTCGATCTGCCCGCTGTCAGGGGGGCGGATGGGTGGGTCGCGATCAGGCGGCGCGGGCGGCGTCGCGGGCGATCTGGTTGATCATGCCGCGGGCGATGCCGAGATCGGCGAGGTCGCGGTCGGTCAGCAGGCTCAGCTCGCGCTGGGTCTGGCGGTAGACGCGGTTGCGCTCGATGGCGGCCTTGACGCGGGCGGTGATCGCGGTGAGGCCGTTGGTCTCGGTGTTGAAGGTGGTGCGCTGGTCGACGGTGGCGTAGCTCATCTCAGTATCCTTGATCTTCGGGTCCGTGTGGCCCTTGTCTCGGGCCTGATCGATGCGGCGCCCATCGCCGCCTCGTTGACCCCTAATTGGTAGCGATAACGGCCGAGCACCACCCCGCTTCGCCGTAACCCCGCCATGCAGCCACTGCATGCGCCGATCAGCGCCCGCCGGTCCAGTCCAGCACCACCTTGCCCGAGGAACCCGAGCGCATCGCGTCGAAGCCCGCGACGTAGTCATCGACCCCCATCCGGTGGGTGATGACGCCGCGCACGTCGAGCCCGTTCTCCAGCATCGCGATCATCTTGTACCAGGTCTCGAAGATCTCGCGGCCATAGACGCCCTTGATGGTGATCGCCTTGAACACGATGCGCGACCAGTCGACCGGGCTCTTGCCCGGCGGGATACCGAGCATGGCGATGCGCCCGCCCATCACCAGCCGTTCGACCATCTGGTCGAGCGCGCGCTGGTTGCCCGACATCTCGAGCCCGATGTCGAAGCCCTGCTTCATCCCGAGGCGCGGGACGATTTCGGCCAGATCCTCCTCGGCCACGTTGACCGGCACCACATCGGCCACCTGTGCGGCCAGCGCGAGGCGCTCGGGGTTGATGTCAGTGATCACCACGTGGCGCGCGCCGACATGGCGCGCCACCGCCGCCGCCATGATGCCGATCGGCCCGGCGCCGGTGATCAGCACGTCCTCGCCCACGAGGTCGAAGGAGAGCGCGGTGTGCACGGCGTTGCCCAAGGGATCGAGGATGGCGCCGATCTCGTCGTCGATGGCATCGGGAAGCGGCACCACGTTGAAGGCCGGCAGCCGCAGGTATTCGGCGAAGGCGCCCTGTTCGTTGACGCCGATGCCGCGGGTTTCGGGGTCGAGGTGGAACTTGCCGGACCGGCTCTGGCGCGAATGCTTGCCGATCAGGTGCCCCTCGCCCGAGCAGCGCTGGCCGATCTCCAGATCGGTCACGTTGCGGCCCAGCTCGACGATCTCGCCCGCGAATTCGTGCCCGGTCACCAGCGGCACCGGCACGGTGTGCTGCGCCCACTCGTCCCAGTTCCAGATATGCACGTCGGTGCCGCAGATGCCGGTCTTGTTGACCCGGATCAGCACGTCGTCGGGACCGATCTCGGGCACCGGCACAGTCTGGCGCCACAGCCCCGGCTCGGCCTTCGCCTTGACCAGCGCGGTCATGCCGTTGGGGCGGCTCATCCGATCACGCCCAGCTCGCGGCCCGCCTGCGCGAAGGCCGCGAGCGCCGCGTCGAGATCCTCGCGGGTGAGCGCGGCGTTCATCTGGGTGCGGATCCGGGCCTTGCCCTTGGGCACGACCGGGAAGAAGAAGGCCGAGACATAGACGCCCAGCTCGTCGAGGCGCGCGGCCATCTTCTGCGCCAGCTTGGCGTCGTGCAGCATCACCGGGATGATCGGGTGCTCGCCGGGCAGGATCTCGAAACCGAGATCGGTCAGCCCCCTGCGCCAGTATTCCGCGTTCTCGAACAGCTTGGCGCGCAGGTCGTCGCTCTGCTCGATCAGGTGCAGCGCCTCCAGCCCCGCCGCGCAGACCATCGGCGGCAGCGCGTTCGAGAAGAGGTAGGGCCGCGCCCGCTGGCGCAAGAGATCGATCACCGGCTGCGGCCCGGCGATATAGCCGCCGATCGCGCCACCAAGCGCCTTGCCCAGCGTGCCGGTCAGCAGGTCGGCCTTGACCCCGAAATGCGCGGGCGTGCCGGCCCCCTTCGGCCCCATGAAGCCGGTGGCGTGGCAGTCGTCGACCATCATCAGCGCGTCGTAGCGGTCCGCGAGCGCCCGGATCTCGTCGAGCCGCGCGAGGTAGCCATCCATCGAGAACACGCCGTCGGTGGCGATCATCACGTGGCGCGCCCCGGCGTCGCGGGCCTCCCGAAGCTTGGCCTCGAGGTCCTCCATGTCGGAATTGGCGAAGCGGTAGCGCTTGGCCTTGCAGAGCCGGATGCCGTCGATGATCGAGGCGTGGTTCAGCGCGTCCGAGATCACCGCGTCCTCGGGGCCCAAGAGCGGCTCGAACAGCGCGCCATTGGCGTCGAAGCAGGCGGCGAAGAGGATCGTGTCGTCATGGCCGAGATAGGAGGCCAGCCGTTTCTCCAGCTTGCGGTGCAGATCCTGCGTGCCGCAGATGAAGCGCACGGAAGCCATGCCATAGCCGTGCCGGTCGAGCGACTCCTTGGCGGCATGGATCAGGTCGGGGTGATCGGCGAGACCGAGATAGTTGTTGGCGCACAGGTTGATGACCTCGCGGCCGTTCAGGTCCACGCGCCCGCCCTGCGGCGAGGTGATCTCGCGCTCGGTCTTCCACAGCCCCTCCTCGCGGATCTCCGAAAGGCGGGTCTCGATGTCTTGCAGAAAGCGGCTCATGGAGGCTCCTTTCAAGGGCACGGGCAGGCCACGACTCTATGCCCGCCCGCGCGGCTTGCAAGCTCTGCCGCCACGGCAGTGCTCAGCCGAGCGCCACCAGCCGGATCTCGCCATCCCATGCCGCGCCGAGCCGCTCGGCCGCCTGCCACGCCCGAAGCCCGGTCCGGCAGCACAGCACGGCGCGCGCGCCGACGGGCGGGCGCGGGCCATCGGGACCGAACGCGGCCACCGCATGGCGGCGCGCGTGGCGGCAGGGCGGCGGACCCTCCTCGGGGGCGCGCAGATCCACGACGAAATCATCGGCGGCGATGTCCCCCGGCGCGATGAAGCGCGGCGCCCGCGCGGGCTCGGCAGCGGCCGAAAAGCCGAAGCCGCCAAAGCGCCATGTCGCGGCGTCGAAGCTCGCGAGCCGTCCCAGCGGCGACGGCGCCATGCCCGAGAGCTGCGCCAGAGCCATCTGCGCCTGCAGCGCGCCGACGACCCCCACCACCGGCCCGAGCACCCCCTCCTCGGCGCAGGAGCCCATCCGCGCCGGCAGGTCGGGGAATACCGCCCGCAGGCTCGGCGCACCGCCGCAGAACCCGCCCGCATAGCCCGACAGGCCGGTGACCGAGGCGCTGATCAGCGGCAGCCCCGCCGCGAGGCAGTGATCCGAGGCGACGTAGCTCGCGGCAAAGCTGTCGGCGCAGTCGATCACCAGATCGATGCCCTCGCACAGCGCCGCGACATTGCCGGGGTCGAAGCGCTCGACCAGCGGCTCCACCACCGTCTCGGGGTTGAGCGCGGCCATGCGCCGGGCCGCGACCACCACCTTGGGCCGGTCGATATCGACCATGCGAAACAGGGTCTGCCGGTGCAGGTTGCTCGCCTCGACCCGGTCCGGATCGACCAGCCGGACATGGCCGAGACCCGCCCCGACCAGATATTGCAGCACCGGCGCCGCCAGCCCGCCCGCGCCGATCACCAGCGCATGCGCCTCGCGCAGCCGGGCCTGCGCCGCGTCGCCGAAGCCGGGCACCGCGACCTGTCGCGCGTAGCGGTTCATCGCACCGCCCCGATCCAGTCACGCACCCGGCCCTCCGGGTCGGCGTTCAGCGTGATGTCGGTCACCGCCGAGACGATGTCGGCCCCGGCGGCGAAGGCCTCGGGTGCCCGCGCGACCGAGAGCCCGCCAATCGCGACGAGGGGGATGTCGCCCACGAGCCGCTTCCATTCGGTGAGCCGCTCCACCCCCTGCCGCTCCCATTTCATCTTCTTGAGGATCGTCGGCCAGACCGGCCCCAAAGCCACGTAGTCGGGGTCGAGCGCCAGCGCCCGCTCCAGCTCGGCCCGGTCGTGGGTGCTGATCCCGAGCCGCAGCCCGGCGCGGCGGATCGCGGGCAGATCGGCGGTGTCGAGATCCTCCTGCCCGAGATGCAGCCAGTCGCAGCCCAGATCGATCGCCGCGCGCCAGTGATCATTGACCACCAGCCTCGCGCCATGCGCCGCGCAGAGGTCGCGGCCGCGCGCCAGCTGCGCGCGGATCTCGGTGTCGGCGCGATCCTTCAGCCGCAGCTGCACCAGCTTCACGCCCAAGGGCAGCATCCGCTCCAGCCACGAGACGTCGTCGAAGATCGGGTAGAACCGGTCGAGGCTCATGCGAGAAAGGCCTTGCCGATCAGCGGCGTCGAGGGCGCGGCCATGTCGCGCGGCTCCATCGCGCCTGCCTCGAATCCCAGCCGCCCGGCCTCGACCGCGCGCGCGAAGCCCTCGGCCATCGCGGCCGGGTCGTCGGCCTTGGCGACGGCGGTGTTCAGAAGCACCGCGTCATAGCCCATCTCCATCGCCTCGGCGGCCTGGCTCGGACGACCGAGGCCCGCATCGATCACCAGCGGCACGTCGGGGAACTGCGCCCGCAGGGCGCGCAGCCCGTAGCGGTTCGCGAGCCCCAGCCCGGTGCCGATCGGCGCGCCCCAGGGCATCAGCACCTCGCAGCCCGCGTCGAGCAGCCTCTCCGCCAGCACCAGGTCCTCGGTGGTGTAGGGGAACACCTTGAATCCCTCGGCGCTCAGGATCGCCGCCGCCTCGACGAGGCCCCAGGGATCGGGCTGCAACGTGTCGGCATGGCCGATCACCTCGAGCTTGATCCAGTCGGTGCCGAACAGCTCGCGCGCCATGCGCGCGGTGGTCACCGCCTCGCGCGCCGAATGGCAACCGGCGGTGTTGGGCAGGAGCCGCACCCCCAGCTCGCGCACCAGCGCCCAGAAATCCGCGCCCTCGCCCGCCGCCGCCTCGCGCCGCACCGACACGGTGGCGATGCCCGCACCGGAGCGACGGAACGCCTCCGACAGCACCTTCGGGGAAGGGTATTGCGCCGTGCCGAGCATCAGCCGCGAGGCGACCGGCGTGCCGTAGAAGCCGAGCATTTCAGCCTCCCTGCCGTGGCGCGACGATCTCGATCCGGTCGCCGGGCGCGATCGGCGTGGCGGCGCGGGTGCCGGCCGGGACGAACTCCTCGTTCAGCGCCGTCGCCACCGTTTCGCCGTCGCGCCCGAGCGCGGCCAGCGCCTCGGCCAGAGTCGTGGCCGTCACTTCCTGCGGCGTGCCGTTAACCATGATCTTCATCGCAAACCTCCGGTTTGATGCCGTCGCAGATCCAGTCCGCCGCCATCCGCGCCATGCTGGGCGCGAGTAGGAAGCCGTGGCGGAACAGACCGTTGACATGGATGATCCCGCCGCGTCGCCGGATGCGCGGCAGGTTGTCGGGAAAGGCGGGACGCGCATCGGCGCCGATCTCGAGTATCTCGGCTTCGGCGAAGGCGGGGTGCAGCGCGTAGACGGCGCTGAGCAGTTCCAGCGCGGCGCGCACCGTGGCCGGGCCGCGCCCCGCGCTTTCGATCTGCGTAGCACCGAGCATGTAGATGCCGCCGCCACGCGGCACCACGTAAAGCGGGTAGCGCGGATGCAGCAACCGGACGGGCCGCGTCAGCGCCAGTTCCGGCGCGCGCAGCACCAGCATCTCGCCGCGCACGCCGCGCAGATCCGCCAGCACGTCGCGCGCGGCCAACCCGCGACAATCGATCGCCGGCCCCGTCGCGCGGATCTCCCCGGTTTCGAAGGCGACGCCACGCTCGGCCAGCCTCTGCCGCAGCCCGGACAGGGTCGCGCGCGGGTCGAGATGCGCCTCCGTTTCGACATGCAGGCCGCGCCCGAAACGCCCGGCGAGATCCGGCTCCAGCGCCGCGACCGCCTCGGCATCGAGCAACCGGCCCGGCACCCGGCGCGCGAAACGATCCAGCTCGGCCCGGTCGCGCCCCAGCGCCACCACCAGCGTGCCGCGCCGGGTCACCTGCGCCCCTTGCGCCTGCCACCATTCGGCGGCCTCGCGGCCGAGCCGCACCACCGGCTCCTCCGCCGTCTCGCCCTCGCAATCGGGCGCGAGCATGCCGCCCGCCCACCAAGAGCAATGATGCGGGCCGGCCCCCTCCTGCCGGTCGATGACCCTGACCTGCCGGCCGCGTGCCGTGAGTTCGGCCGCCACGGCAAGGCCCATCACCCCGCCGCCGATGATCTCGCGGGTCATCGCCGACCCTCGTGGAAATGATCCACCGGGCCGTGGCCCGACCCGATGCCGAGCCGGTCGGCGGCGCGGATCGCGCCCGAGAGCCAGCCCTGCGCCCGTTCCAGCGCCGCCTCGGGCGCGCGGCCGAGCGCCAGCAGCGCCGCCAGCGCGGCGGAGAGCGAGCATCCGGTGCCATGGGTGTTGCGGGTGTCGATGCGTGGGCCCGAGACCTCGTGCAGGCCGGTCCGGGTCACCAGCCGATCGATGCAGCAGGGACCCGTGGCATGGCCACCCTTCATCAGCACCGCCTCGGGCCCGAGATCGAGCAGCGCGCGCCCCTGCGCCACGATCTCCTCCGGCCGGGCCGCCACGGGGGCGCCGAGCAGCCGGGCCGCCTCGGGAAGGTTCGGCGTCAGGATCGTGGCGCGGGGCAGCAGTCGCGCGATCAGCGCCGCGACCGCCGCGTCGTCGAGCAGCGTATCGCCCGATTTCGCGATCATCACCGGGTCGAGCACCATCGGACCGGCATATCCCACGAGCGCCTCGGCCACCGCCGCGATGATCCCGGCATGGCCGAGCATGCCGATCTTGATCGCGTCGGGCGGGATGTCGTCGCGCACGGCGGCGATCTGCGCCGCGACCATCTCGGGCGGGACCGGCATCACCCCGGACACGCCGCGGGTGTTCTGCGCGGTGAGCGCGGTGATCGCCGACGCGCCATAGACGCCGAAGGCGGCAAAGCTCTTGAGATCGGCCTGGATGCCCGCGCCGCCACCGCTATCCGAGCCCGCGATGGTCAGGGCCGTCTTGATGCGCATCGTCTCGCTCCCCCGGACGGGGGACGCGGGACGGACCACGGGCGTGACAAGCCTCGGGTCGCGTCTCCGTTCCCTCCGCCGGTGCTAACCGGATCAGGTTCGATGGGTCGGCTCGCGCCTCTCAGCCCCCAGCGGGGCACCCCAACGGATTCGAGCGGACGTTAGCGGCGCGGTCAGGTTGACGCAAGGGAGGGGGCTCCGCCACCGGCCCGCGCGGGCCTCCGGCGCATTTGGAGAAAGGCGAAGGGGATCAGCGCTCGCCCTCGAAACGGTAGATCGCGAGGCCGCGCTCGCTCTCGTCGATCTCGAGGCGGCGATTGACCGGCGCATGGGCCCGGCTGGCGCAGTTCGGCCGCTCGCAGAGATAGCAGTTGATGCCGATGCCGGTGGGCGTGATCCGGTCGAGATCGAGCCCCTGCGCATGGGCGAGGCGCGGCGCATAGGCGACGTCGCAGCCCAGACCGATGGCCAGCCGGGTCGCGGGCTGGCCCAGCGTGCCGCCATGCCGGGTGATGCTGCGCGCGATCGAGAAGTAGCGCGCGCCGTCGGGCATCGAGATGACCTGCGTCTGCACCCGGTCTGGCGCCTCGAAGGCGGCGTGGATGTTCCACAAGGGGCAGGTGCCGCCGAAGGAGGAGAAGGGAAAGCGCCCGGCGCTGAAGCGCTTGGAGATGTTGCCCGCCTGATCGACCCGCACGAAGAAGAACGGGATGCCGCGGGCGCCCTCGCGCTGCAGCGTCGTCAGCCGATGCGCCACCTGTTCGTAGCTGGTGCCGAAGCGGTGCGACAGCAGTTCCACGTCGTAGCCCGCGCTCTCGCAGGCCGAGAGAAAGCGGCCATAGGGCATCAGGAGCGCGGCGGCGAAGTAGTTGGCGAGGCTGACCCGCGCCAGCGCCAGCGCCGAGGGGTCGGTCAGCCCCGAATCCGCGATCTCGTCGGCGATCTCCTGGCCGCGCTCCAGCCGCGCCAGCAGCACCGCCATCTGGAACCGTCGGCTCGGCTGGCCCAGAAGCTCCGACAGGCGCAGCTCGCCGCGATGCGCCACGTGCTGGCGCAGCCGTCCCGCCATGACGTCCGATGGCAGGATGCGGACCCGCACGTCATGCGCGCGCAGCCGCTCGGTCAGGGCGGTGTGCGGCTCGCTGCGGTGCAGCTTCATCTCCTCGGCCATGGCCTCGGCGGCGCGGTCGAGGCTGTCGACATGGTTGCGCCGCTCGAACAGCCAGGCCCGCACCGCCTGCACCGCGCGGCTGCCCTCCTCCAGCACCTCGACCTTGTCGCGATCCGCCAGCGGGTTGGTGTCGGTCTGGCGCGACAGCACCAGCTGCCGGTAGCGGTCATGCAGCCGCACCAGCGCCGCCGCGACGTTCGGCGCGGCCGAGAGCGCCTGCTCGATCTCGACCCGGCCCACCTCGGCTTCGAGCACCGGGTCCTTCAGCGCCGCGCCGAGATCGGCGGCGAGCTGCGCGTCGGTCTCGGGCGCCAGTTCGCTCACATTGATGTCGAAGGCTTCGGCCAGCCGCATCAGGAGCTTGGCCGAGGCGGGGCGCTGGTTGCCCTCCATCAGGGTGACGTAGCTCGACGACACGCCGAGCCGCCCCGCCATCTGCGACTGCGTCAGCCCCAACGAGACGCGCAGCGCCTTGAGCCGGGGGCCGATCAGGAGTTTCTGGCTGCGATCGCTCATTTCATGACTAACAATGTTTCAATCTTACGGCTTACATAAATTACATCATTACCCGTTAGCAACAAAATTATGCTGCACCTGCGCGATGACCACACTAACCTTACAGACAGAAAGGCGTCGATCCTCCCTTCGGCGCCGGCAACAGGAAGGTCATGCAGATGCCACTCGATCTCGTCCCCGCCCCCGCAGCGCCCAAGCCGGTCCTGCTGCGCGACGTGCCGGGTGCCGGCCGCGTCCTGACCGATGACGCGCTGGCGCTTGCCGCCGAATTGCAGACCCGTTTCAATCCCAAGATGCAGGCGCTCTCGGTCGCCCGCGACCGTCGGCAGGAGCGCGCCGATGAAGGCCGCCTGCCCGATTACCTCGAGGAGACCACCGGCATCCGCAAGGGTGTCTGGGCCTGCGACCCGGCCCCCGAGGCGCTGCGGGACCGCAGGCTCTGCCTCGCCACCGCCGCCGAGGCAGGCGGGCTCGCCGTCGCCCGCGCCGCCGGGGCCACGACGCTCCTTGTCGATCTCGACGAGGCCACCGCGCCCGGCTTCGCCAACCTGATCGCGGGCTTCGCGGCGCTGGCCGAGACCCCGGACGACCCCACGCCGATGCTGTTCCGCCCGCGGCCGCTCGATCGCGACGAGGCGGCGCTGCTCATCGGCGGGCATCCGGTCTCGGCCGGTCTGTTCGATCTGGCGCTGATCCTCACCCATTTCGGGGCCAGCCTCTCGGCCCGCGAGATGGGGCCCTATCTGCAGATCGGCGCGATCGACAGCCACCGCGAGGCGCGGCTCTGGTCCGAGATCATCGCCATCGCCGAGGAGCGCACCGGGCTGGCGCCGGGCACGATCCGCGTCGAGGTGTCGCTCGAGACCGTCAATGCCGGTTTCGAGATGGACGAGATCCTGTGGGAACTGAGAAGCCGCGCGCTCGGCCTGACGATGCGCCGCGCGCCGCTCACCGCCTCCTATCTGCGGCTGATGCGCGCCCATGGCGACGCGCTGCTGCCAGTCAAGCTCGACCCCGAAGCCGCTTTCCTTGGCACCTGCGCCGCGCGCATGGTCAAGGTCGCGCATCGCCGCGGCACCCATGCCATCGCCGAGGCGCCGGATGGGAGCAATCCGGCACAGCTGCGTCGCCCGCTCGACGAGGGCTGCGACGGGCTCAGGCTCGACGCGCCGGACCGGATCGACGCGGCGCGCGAGGCGATCGCCCGGGCGCTGCCGGGGCCGCATCAGATCGGCCGCCCGCGCCAGTATTTCCGGATCAGCCCCGAGATGCTGCTGAAGCCCCATGCCGGTCCCGTCACCGAGGCCGGGCTGCGCGGCACGATCCATGTCGCCATCGCGGCGCTCGCCGCCTGGATCGCCGGGCGCGGCCCGGTGCGGATCGAGGAAAGCCTGCATGGCCTCGCCTCGGCCGATCTCGCCCGGGCTAGGCTGGGCCAGTGGCTGGCCCATGGCGCCAGCGTCGAAATGGAGGCGGGCGAGACGCGCCGCATGACCGCCGACTGGCTGGCCGAGCTGATCCACGAGGAGATCGTGGCGCTGGTCGAGTGGCTCGGACCGCACAGCTTCCATCGCGGCCGCTACGCCTCGGCCGCCCGGATCGTGCAGGAGGCCGCCTGCGCCAGCCCGCAACCCGATCACGTCGCCCGCCTCGCGGCGCCGCTGCTCGACACGCTCGACTGAGATCACGCGGGGGCCTCGCACTGGCTTCGGGCCCCCGCCCCACCCCATCAACACCCAAGGACCCACCCAAATGACCGATATGACCCCCCCGAGCCGAAAGACCTATGCCGAGCGCCGTGCCGCGCTGCAGGCGCGCTTTCCCGAAGGCGCCGCCCCCGGCGGCATCGGCATCGACGACATCCTGCAGCTGCAGATGCAGAACACCTACAACACCCATCTCGACATCGCCCGCGACATGGCGAAGGTGATGCGCGCCGACATGGCCGCCTATGACGCCGACCCCGAGCATTTCACGCAAAGCCTCGGCTGCTGGTCCGGTTTCCACGCCCAGCAGATGATCCGTTCGGTCAAGCGGCTGCGCGGCACCACCAAGGGCGCCTATGTCTATCTCTCGGGCTGGATGGTCGCGGGGCTGCGCAACCGCTGGGGCCACCTGCCCGACCAGTCGATGCACGAGAAGACCGCCGTGGCCGACCTGATCGAGGAGATCTACGTCTCGCTGCGCCAGGCCGACGAGGTCGAGCTCAACGACCTGTTCCGCGCCCTCGACAAGGCGCGCGAGAGCGGCGATGCCCAGGCCGAGCGCGACGCCGTCACCGCGATCGACGGCTTCGAGAGCCATGTCGTGCCGATCGTCGCCGATATCGATGCGGGCTTCGGCAACGAGCACGCGACCTACCTTCTGGCCAAGGAGCTGATCAAGGCCGGCGCCTGCTGCCTGCAGATCGAGAACCAGGTCTCCGACGCCAAGCAATGCGGCCACCAGGACGGCAAGGTCACGGTCCCGCGCGAGGATTTCATCGAGAAGCTGCGCGCCTGCCGCATGGCCTTCGAGGAGCTGGGCGTCACCGAGGGCGTGATCGTCGCGCGTACCGACAGCCTCGGCGCGGGGCTGACCCAGAAGCTCCCCGTGAGCCAGGCCCCCGGCGATCACGCGGCCGAATACCTCAAATGGGTCGAGACCGAGAGCATCGACGGCGAGCCGACCGAGGGCGAGATCGCGATGTGGCGCGATGGCGGCTGGGCCAAGCCTGCGCGGCTGCCCAACGGCCTCGTGCGCTTCAAGGAGGGCACCGGGCGCGCGCGGGTCATCGAGGATTGCGTGGCCTCGCTCAACGACGGCGGCGCCGACCTGATCTGGATCGAGACCGACACACCCAACGTGGCCGAGATCGCCTCGATGGTCGCCGAAATCCGCGAGAAGGCGCCGAAGGCCAAGCTGGTCTACAACAACTCGCCCTCCTTCAACTGGACCCTGAACCTGCGCAAGCAGGTCCGCGCCGACTGGATCGCCGAGGGCAAGATCGCCGAGGCCGATTACCCGGACGGCACCGCGCTGATGAAGGCCGAGTTCGACGATACCGAGCTGGGCCGCGAGGCCGACGCGAGGCTCAAGCGGTTCCAGTACGACATCTCGACCAAGGCGGGCGTGTTCCACAACCTGATCACCCTGCCCACCTTCCACCTGACCGCGAAATCGGTGGACGAGCTGTCGCGCGGCTATTTCGGCGAGGACCGGATGCTGGCCTATGTCGCCACCGTGCAGCGCGAGGAGATCCGGCGCGGCATCTCGGCGGTCAAGCACCAGCACGAGGTCGGGTCGGATCTGGGCGACAGCTTCAAGGTCATGGTCGGCGGCGACCGGGCGCTCAAGGCCGGGGGCCATGCGAACACGATGAACCAGTTCGCGGCCGAATGAGAAAACCCGCCGGTCGGGCCTGACCGGCGGGTCATCGGGAACCGGGTCGGGGCGGCACGCCCCGGCCCGGTTTTCGTCATGCGGCGATGTCGGTGCGCTCGCCGGCCGAAGCCGCCGATGCGGCGCTGGCGCCATAGGCCGCGCCGGCGCGCGCGGCACTCTGCGGGTTGATCGGCGTGATGACCGCGTCGCTCTCGGGCGCCGCACCGATCGAGGAGACGAGGTTTTGCATGCGGTCCAGCTCCTGCAGCCGGATCGCCGCCGCGCGGGCGGCCGCGATGTCCGAAACCTCGGGCTCCGCGGGCTCGGTCGCGGCGGCGAGACCGATATTCTCGGCGGCCGTCGCACCGTTGAGGCCCGCGAGGCTTGCGACCTTGGACACGACCTGCTCGGTCACGGCGACGGCTTCGCTTGCGGTCTCTTCCCCGGCATCCGCGACAGGCGCGACTACCTGAGTTGCAGCCTCGGCGGCCTTCTCGACGACCGGCGACACGGCGGCGGGGGCTGTCGGTGCGGCGGGTTCTGCGACGGCTGCAACGGCTGTGACAGCCGTCTCAGTGGCAGTGGGTGCGCTGGCCGTTTTCGCCGCTTCGGAAATGTCGATGCGGATGGCCGGCTCGGTGGTGGTGGTTTGAAGCTTGGGCTCTTCGGCGGGGACGGGAGCTTTCTGCTCGACCGTGGTCTCGGACTTGGCGGCGCGCGCTTCCAGCAGGGCGGCAAGGGCGGCTTTCCAGTCGAAGCCGGTGGAACCGGCATTGAATGTGAGTGGCATGTCGAACCTCTTAAGGGTGCGTATGACCCGACTTGAGGCGTCGATTGCGGCAAGAATGGCGCGGGATTTGGCCAATACAAAAGCACATGTCCCATGACCTAAGGGTGCGCTGCCTTCGCCTTTAGGATAGCACTACCCCCTACTTCCGAAAACACTCATAGGTTACGGGAGCTTGGGTGCCGCGCGCGCTGTCGGCGAGGCGCGCGCGACCTGATCGCGTACGGAATCGATCAGTTGGCGGCGAAGCAGTAGAACAGCCCGTCACCGCCGGTACCTTGGAGCGCTTCGAGGCTGCAGCCGCGCGACGGGTGGGACGAATTCCACGATTTCGCGGCATCCGAATCATCGAGTCCCATCCGGTCGTGATGCCCGACCATAGCCGAGCCCTCGCCGCTGCTGGTCCAGTTCTCGCAGGTCTCGGCCGCCGCCGTCCCGTCCGGCATCGAGCCGGTGAGGATGTCGTGGCGGTTCGGGTCGTCGCCGCGACCGTTCACGACATTGCCCATCTCGTCGAGCGCGGTCTCCTTCGAGATCGCGTTGCCATCGCCGTGCAGCGCCTCGACATCGGCGGCGATCTCGACGCCGTCGGCATTGTACCAGGGGCCCGAGCCGATCCGGTCGCGCGCATTCTCCTGATCTGTCGAGAGATAGGCCTTCCAGTCACCCTCGGCCCCGGCCGCGGCGGCAAGCTCGGCGCAATGCGCATCGGCGCCCTCGAGGCCGCCCAGCCCGGCCCCCTGCCCCGGATTGGCGCTGGTCACGAAGAAGCTCATCGCCTGATCCTGCGCCATGGCCGCCGTTCCCATGCAGGCAAGGGCCGCGACCGTGAAAAGACGTTTCATAACCATTTCGCACCTCCTGGAGAAACATCTGCAAATCCTAACACGGTTGGGTCGATACCGGGCGAGGATTCGCCGAAGCTCTGCAACCGGTGAGCTTTTTCTACGCGCGATCAGGGGCCTCGGGTTTGGCACCCCATGCTGCCCCCAATCCATCTTGGTCCCGGCGATTCGAGACGACGGCGCCAAGGCTCGTCGCGGCGCATCTGTTCCTCGACCGGAATGCCGCGAATTCGGGCAATCGCCCTGATGCGGGCGGATCGCATCGGCCATTCCCCGCCATGTGGGCGCCCCGGCACCAATGCTGTGGATAAACTTCGAGCGCCCTGCCAAAGTCGGCACGTGTCAATCTCGCACGGGAGGCTGGAGATGACCCGAACACCCCACCTGAAAACGGCGACCGCGGAGGCGCGCGGCACAAACCCATCGACGACGCGAAAGGCGCTCGAACCCTATGGGACACCGCAGATGCAACATGTCCGCGTGGCGCAGACGCGCATGCTGGAGGAAACCCGAACCTTCTTCGACGCATGGTTCGACCGGCGCCACAAGATGACCCAGGCCATGGGCGAGTTGGCCACCGAGATCATGGATGCCGGCGCGGACGGTGCACGGATCTCGGACGCGATGTCGCGCTGGCACGAGGGCGCCGGCGAAAGGCTGCGCGCCGATGTGCAGGACTGGATGACGCTCTGCACCAACTGCGCCAGCCATCTGGCGCGGGAAGCGACCGAGGCCGAGACCGAGATGATCGACAACACGGTCGAGATGGCGCGCCGGGCCGGAACCGTCCGTCACGCCACGCCCGTCTGAGACCGGGCATCGGATAAAGGCGCGGCCCGGGGGCCCGGGCCGCGCCGCTCAACCGACCCGCTCGAGCAGCGAGACGTAGCTGGTCACCGCCGCGCCGCCCATGTTGAACACCCCCGCGAGCTCGGCATCGGGCACCTGCATGCCCCCCGCCTCGCCCATCAGCTGCATCGCGGCCATCACATGCATCGACACGCCGGTCGCGCCGATCGGATGGCCCTTGGATTTGAGCCCGCCCGAGGGGTTCACCGGCAACCGGCCGTCCTTCAACGTCACGCCCTCCTCGATCACCCGGTGCCCCTGTCCGGGTGCTGCGAGACCCATCGCCTCGTATTCCAGAAGCTCGGCGATGGTGAAGCAGTCATGCGTCTCGACGAGCGACAGGTCGTCCAGCGTCACGCCGCCCTGCTCCAGCGCGCGGGCCCAGGCCCGCTTCGGCCCCTCGAAGGCCAGCACGTCGCGGCGGCTCATCGCGAGGATGTCGTTCACATGGGCCCGCGCCCGCACGGCGATGGCGCGGCGCATCGTCTTCGCGGTCTCGGCATCCGCCAGCACCAGCGCCGCCGCGCCGTCGGAGACCAGCGAGCAGTCGGTACGCCGCAGCGGCGCCGCGACATAGGGGTTGCGGTCGGTGACGGCGTTGCAGGCCTCGAAACCCAGATCCTTGCGCAGATGCGCATAGGGGTTCTCGACGCCGTTGGCGTGGTTCTTGGCGGCGATCCGGGCCAGCGCCTCGGAGCGGTCGCCATAGGTCTGGAAATAGCTCTGGGCGATGCGCCCGAAGATCCCCGCGAAGCCGCCCGGCGTGTCGCCCTCTTCCGCGCGGTAGGAACAGCCGAGCAGGATGTCGCCCACCTGCGCCCCCGGCGTCGCGGTCATCTTCTCGGCCCCGACGACGAGGGCGACCCGGCCCCGGCCCGAGGCGATGAAATCCATCGCGCCGTTGATCGCCGCCGATCCGGTGGCGCAGGCGTTCTCGTAGCGCGTCGCCGGCGTGTATCGCAGCCCGTCATGACCCATCGCCACCAGCGAGGCCTGGAAATCCTGGTCCGAGAAGCCGTTGTTGAAGACGCCGACGAAGACGCCGTCGACATCCTCGGCGCCGATCCCGGCATGCTCCAGCGCCGGTGCCGTCACCTCGGCCATCAGCGCCGCGGTGTCCGGCGCCTCGCTCTTTCCGAACACGCTATGCGCCCAGCCCACGATCTGCGCCTCGGCCATCACGCCTCCTCCCTTGAATCTGCGCCGCCCTCCCGCGGCAGCCGCCATGCTCGGACAGGGCGGCGGCATTGGCAAGGGGCGCGACACGATCGCGAGAGCGGCGCCGGCGGGGAGGCTCGCGGCGCCCTCTGGTTCAGCCGCCGGCCCGGCTCAGCAGCAGGCAGGTTTCGGAATTGAGCACGCCGGGGATCTCGCGGATGTCGCCGAGAACCCGGTCGAACTCGGCCAGAGAGGCGGCCTCGATCCGCGCGACGAGATCCCAGGCGCCGTTGGTCGAATGCAGCTCGGCCACCTGCCGCATCCGCCGCAGCCGTGCCGCGACGCCACGCGCCTGCGGGCCCTGAAGCTCGATCAGCATCACCGCGCGCACGAGGTCGTCGGCATCGGGGGCGCCCAACTCGACCGTGAAGCGGCGGATCGCGCCGTCACGGCACAGGCGTTCGATCCGCGCGCTCACCGTGGCGCGCGACAGGCCCAGCTCGGTGGCCATCGCCACCACGGGCATGCGGGCGTCCTGCTGCAGCAGCGCCAGCAGGCGGCGATCGGTCGGGTCGAGTTGGGTCATGCGCATTTCGTCGGTTGATTTGACAGATTGTAGGAAGAACCGCGCGTCATGCGCAATCCGCCCCCTCCCCAGCACCCGAGGAATGTTACAGGATCGGGCATAACCGCTGCATTGGAGTGACAGATGACCGACGCCCCCGCCCCGTCCAAGCTCGCCATGGTGCCCTTCGTCTCGGTGGCCCAAATGATGGAGATGGTGAACAGCATCGGGCCGCGCCGGATGATGGCCGAGCTGGCCGATTACATCGAAGAGGATTTCCGCCGCTGGGAGCTGTTCGACAAGACGCCGCGCGTGGCCAGCCATTCGCCCGAAGGGGTGATCGAGTTGATGCCGACCTCGGATGGCGAGACCTACGGCTTCAAATACGTCAACGGCCACCCCTCGAACCTCAAGCGCGGGTTCCAGACCGTCACCGCCTTCGGCGTGCTGGCGCGGGTGGACAATGGCTACCCGATCCTTTTGTCCGAGATGACGGTGCTGACCGCGCTCAGGACCGCCGCCACCTCGGCCGTGGCCGCGCGGCACCTCGCGCCCAAGGGGGCGAAGACCCTCGCCATGATCGGCGCCGGCGCGCAGTGCGAGTTCCAGGCATTGGCGTTCCAGGAGATGCTCGGCATCGAGAAGGTCAGGATCTACGACATCGACCCGGCGGCGACGAAGAAGGCGGTTGCCAACCTCGCCGATAGCGGGCTCGACATCACCGCCTGCGACAGCGGCGAAGAGGCGGTGGCGGGCGCCGAGATCATCACCACCTGCACCGCCGACAAGCAGTATGCCACGATCCTGACCGACAACATGGTCGGGCGCGGCGTGCACATCAACGCCATCGGCGGCGACTGCCCCGGCAAGACCGAGCTGCACCGCGAAATCCTGCTGCGCTCGGACATCTTCGTGGAGTATCCCGAGCAGACGAGGATCGAGGGCGAGATCCAGCAGCTCGACCCCGATCACCCGGTGACCGAGCTGTGGCAGGTCATCACCGGCAAGGCCGAGGGCCGACGCGCGCCCGACCAAATCACGCTGTTCGACAGCGTCGGCTTCGCCACCGAGGATTTCTCGGCGCTGCGCTACGTGCGCGATCAGCTCGACCGGACCGGGCATTACACGATGCTCGACCTGCTCGCCGATCCCGACGACACGCGCGACCTCTACGGCATGGTGCGCCGCGCCAAGGGTTGAGGCGTCAGAACGGGTCGAGGATCGCCACGCCGGTCGGCTCGAAATCCGAGACGTTGCCGGTGACCACCGTCGCCCCGTGCGCCAGCGCGGTGGCGGCGATCATCAGGTCGGCGCCGCCATGGCCGATCCCGGCCGAGAGCCGACCCCAGATCCGCGCCTCTTCGGGCCCGAAGGGCAGGATGCGATCGGAGAACAGCCGCGTCGTGCGGTCGAGCCAGCCGCGCAGATCGGCGGCGAAGCCCGGGTCGCGGTCCTCCTGCCGGGCGATGCCGCGCTCGATCTCGCCCAAGGTCACGGCGCTGAGAAACAGCGCCTCTTCCGGCTGCGCCCGAAGCCACGCCGCGACGGCGGGGGCGCGGCCCGAGCGCCGCACCGCCGAGATCACGTTGGTGTCGAGAAGATAGATCAAAACGCCACGTCGCGTGGCCGCGCCTGCGGCCGCTCCGTACCGTTCTCCATGCCGGGGAAATCGAGAAGGTGCTCGGCGAAGCTGCCACGCTCGGCGCCCGCCGCCGCGACGAGACGCGCATATTCGGCGGCCGACAGCACCACCACGGCGGGCTTGCCACGCCGCGTCACCTCCTGCGGGGCGCCGGCGAGGGCCGCATCCACCACCGCGCTGAACCGGTTCTTCGCGTCCTGGAGGCTCCACATAACCGCAACTCCTGTCTAGATACCTGTCTAGATAGGAGTATGTGCGGCGTGGTTCAAGCCCCCTGCCCCGCCTTGAACCAGCGTATCAGCGCGCGGCGATCCTCCTCGGAGATGTCGGTGACGTTGGCGGGCGGCATCGCGTGGCTGACCCCGGCCTGCAGGTAGATGGCGCGGGCGTTCTGGGCGATGTCTTGCGGCGTCTCCAGAACCACCCCCTTGGGGGCCCAGCGGATACCGTCCCAGACCGGCTCGCGCGCGTGGCACATCGAGCAGCGCCCGACCACGATCTGCTCCGCCTCGTGGAAGCCCTCTGCCTCCGCGAAGCGCTGCTCGTAGGCGGTCATGGGCCGGGCCTCGGCCTCCTCGTAGCTGCCCCACATCGGCGCGGTCGAGAGCCAGGCGAGGATCAGGAACAGGATGACGGTGACGCCCCAAGTCCAGTGCGGCCCCTTGCCGGTGGCGTGCATGGTGTTGAAGTAGTGCCGGATCGTGACGCCCATCAGGAACACCAGCGACGCGATGATCCAAGAATACTCGGTGGCGAAGGCCAGCGGGTAGTGGTTCGACAGCATCAGGAACACGACCGGCAGGGTCAGGTAGTTGTTGTGCGTACTGCGCAGCTTGGCGATCTTGCCGTATTTCGGATCCGGCTTGCGCCCGGCCTTCAGGTCGGCCACCACGATGCGCTGGTTCGGCATGATGATCAGGAACACGTTCGCGGTCATGATCGTCGCGGTGAAGGCGCCGAGATGCAAAAGCGCCGCGCGGCCGGTGAAGACCTGGTTGTAGCCCCAGCTCATCGCGACGAGCAGCGCGAACAGCAGCACCATCAGCAGCGTCGGCCGCTCGCCCAGCCCCGACTTGCACAGCCGGTCATAGACCAGCCAGCCGATCGTCAGCGAGCCCGCCGAGAGCGCGATCGCCTGCCACACCGCGAGATCGGCGCGGGACGGGTCGATCAGGTACAGCTCCGCGCCGACCCAGTAGACGATCATCAACAGCGCCGCGCCCGAGAGCCAGGTCGCGTAGCTCTCCCATTTGAACCATGTCAGATGCTCGGGCATCGCGTCGGGCGCCACGAGATATTTGCGGATGTGGTAGAAACCGCCGCCATGCACCTGCCATTCCTCGCCATGCGCGCCGGGCGGCAGGTCGGGGGCCTTTCTCAGGCCGAGGTCGAGCGCCACGAAATAGAAGGACGAGCCGATCCAGGCGATGGCAGTGATGACGTGAAGCCAGCGCACGGCGAAGCCGGCCCAGTCCCACAGGATTGCGAAATCGTGCATCTCGTCCTCTCGTTATGGCGAGGGCCACTCTAGCGAGAGGCGCCGCGCGACGCCAAGCCATGGCGCGGCAGAGCAGTTTCAAACGAAACCGGACAATCCCGCGCCGCCCGGCCCGTTCCCGCTAATCGGGCGTTCCGCCTTGGCGGCGCGCGACCGCGCAACGCACGCCCCGGTCACGGGGCGTTGCGACCCCGCCCCTATGCTCGCGCCGATGCCACGCCCCGCGCAAAGAGGACGCCATGCCCCAGATCTCGGCCATATTGTCGCTGCCCTACATCCAGCCCGGGCAGGCGCAGAAGCACGTCACCCATAACGAGGCGATCCAGCGCCTCGACGCGCTGGTGCAGCCGGTCGTGGCGGATCGCGACCGCGGCGCGCCGCCATCCGCCCCCGAGACGAGCGCGCGCCACATCGTGGCCGATGGCGCCACCGGCGACTGGGCCGGGCAATCGGGCCGCATCGCGATCTGGGATGGCCGCGCTTGGCTGTTCGAGACCCCCCTGCCCGGCTGGCGCGTCCATTGCCTCGCCGAGGCGACCGAGTTGATCTTCGGCGCGGATGGCTGGGAGAGCCAGGCCGAGCGACCGTTCGAAGCGGCGCGCCTCGGCCTCAACGCCGGGGCGGATGCGAATGATCGGCTCAGCGTCTCGGCGCCCTCGACGCTTCTCAACCACGATGGCGCGGGGCACCGGCTGAAGCTCAATCGCGCCGGCGCGTCGGACACCGCGTCGCTGCTGTTCCAGACCGGTTTTGCGGGCGGGGCCGAGATGGGGCTCGCCGGCGAGGCCGATTTCTCGATCAAGACCAGCGGCGACGGGTCGGGCTGGACCACCGCGCTGCGGCTCTCCTCGGCCGACGGGCGCGCCTCCGGCGCGGCGGTGCAGTCTGACCCGCTCGACGCGGCGCCGGGGCGGCTCGTGGCGGTGGGCGGTTTCGGCCTCGGCGCGACGGCGGCACCACGCGTGGGCGACGCCGATGCGGCCCTCGCCTCGGGGCTTTATGCGATGGACCTGCCGGCGCCCGCCGCACCGGCGGGCAGCAGCGGCCCGGCCATCCTCACGGTCTCGGCGCATGGGCCGCAGGAGGTGGCGCAGCGCCTGTGCGAAACCGCCACCGGGCGGGCCTGGCGCCGCGCCCGGGCGGGCGGGGTCTGGCAGGGCTGGCGCCGGGAGATCGGTCAGGCCGACCTGCTGGGCCCGGTGGGCCTGAGCGACGGGTTGCCGAGCGGCGCGGTGTTCGAGACCGGGACCACGCCGGGCGGCAGCTATCTGCGCCTCGCCGACGGGACCCAGATCGCCTGGTGCGACGAGGCGCTCTTCGCCCGGGTTTCGACCGAGCGGCTGGAGCATGTCTGGAGCTTTCCCGCTCCGTTCGCCGCGATGCCGCAGGTCAGCGCGACGCTGCCCGGGGCCGAGTCGGCCTATGCCGGGCTCGCCCCCGGCGATATCGGCGGGCTGATGCAGGAGACCGGCAGCGCCTCGGCGGCGCTGCGACTGCCCCGCGTCGCGGGCGCCTCCGGCTTCGCGGCCGGGGCGCAGGTGGCGGGGCTGCGGCTTCTGGCGATCGGTCGTTGGACCGGCGGTTAGAAGCTGACGCCGACCCGGCTCGCCAGCCCGAGGCTGGTGCCGAGCAGGCCGAAGATCGTCGTCGCCGAGGTCACCGGGCTCTCGGTCGCATAGACGAGGTCGCCGGGCAGAATCTCGAATTCGCCCGCGCTGAACAGCCCGTCGGCAGAGGTCAGATCGATGGTGAAGACGACCCGGCTCTGATCCGGTCCCCCGGCGCCGGGCGTCACCGCCTGCGCCGGATAGCGGCGCAGCACCAGGATGCCGCCCGGATCGGCGCGGCTGTCGGAGACGCCGCCGATGATCGCCATCGCCTCGAGCGCGTCGAGCCGGTCCTCGGTGAAGTAATGCACGGACTCGGTGCCCGCCGCGCCGAGCGACAGGAACTTGCGGTCGTCCGCCTCGACATGGATCTTGTCGCCGCCCTTGAGCGTGGTGTCGAGGCGCGGGTTGTCGAGCAGCCGCTCGACCGAGGTGCCGTAGATGCGGCCGTCGCGGGTCAGCCGGATCTGCGGGTTGCGCAGGCTCTTGTCGACGCCGCCGCCCTCGGCGATCAGCCCCATCACCGTGAAGTCGTTGTCGGGCAACGGGTAGCTGCCGGGCTGCGCCACGCCGGCGACGAGGCTGACCGTGTTCTGTCGGCCTTCTGCGAAGCCGAGCTGCACCTGCGCCGATGGCGTGACATCGGCATATTCCGCCTCGACCCGGTCGCGCGCGGTCTCGGGGCTCATGCCGGACACCTTGATCGTGCCGACATAGGGCAGGAACACCGTGCCGTTGGCGCCGACGCGTTGCTCGGGCAGGGACACGAAGCGCTGCCCCGGGGCGGTCAGCAGGCCGTTCTCCTCGGTGCTCCAGATGGTGATGCTGAGGCTGTCGCCGGGCGCGATGATCCGGGTCTGCGGCTGGTCGACCCGCTCGATCCAGGAATGCCCGGTGCCGCCATTGCCGGGCCAGGCCGCGTAGACCGGCAGCAAGGCCCGGGTCACCGGCGCGACCTCGAAGTCCCGCACCTGTTCCGCGCCGAGGGTCTGGGTCTGCAGGATCTCGCTGCGCAGCGCCGCGCCGCGCGGCAGGGAGCCGCAGGCCGCCAATAGAAGGACGAGCCCGAACAGGACGGGGAGACGCGCTGATGCCATGCCGATGATCCGTTGCCTGCCTTGTTTTGCGCCAACCTACCGCAGCAGGGTGCCCAAGGAAACACCGCACGCGCGCATCAGACGAGACCCCAGCCCAGTTGCACGGCATAGAGGGTTACCCAGGGCAGGATCACGAGGTTCTCCAAGGGTCCGTTGACCTTGATCAATCGCAGACCGGCCTTGCGCTCGCTGAGCGGCCAGAGCAGCGGCACGCCGGCGCCGCGCACGGTGAAGCGGGTGCCATGTCCGAAGCTGACCGCATCGGCCGCGAGATGGGTCGCGATTCCCGCGCCGAATGCCAGCCCCACCGGCGGCGAGACGATCCACATCGCGGCCGTCGCGAGGATCAGGAACACCGCCGAATGGGTGCCGCCCCGATGCCCGAAGGTCATCAGGATGATCCGCGACAGCGGCCAGAGCCTGCGACCGAGCTTACTGTAGGGCGTATCGACATCCGGCAGGATCGCACCGATCAGCGCCGCCGCCATGATCGGCAGGCCGAGGCGCGGCGTCGCGGCGGCCAGATGCACCCCCGCGACCGCGCCGAGCGCCAGATGCGTGCGTCCCATCATCGCCGCCGATTCCCTTTTCGTTCCGCCGGATGGCCCCATGTAGCGGCTGTGGCGAAGAAGGCCAGCGGACCGCCGCGTCAGCGCGCGTCGGCGGGAATGTACTCGTAATAGAACGGGTCGCTGTCGATGAAGCGGTAGAGCGCGTCGGCGCCCTCCGGTCGCTGGACCGGGAAATTGCGCCCGCTCTCGCGCGCCGTCGAAAGCAGCGCCTCGACGGCGGCCGCGCTGCCGGGTCCCCAGACCCCGTCGACGGGCCCCGAGAGCAGCCCCGCGTCGCGCAGCCGGCCCTGCACGTTGCGGCGGCGGTATTCGGGCAGCCGGGCGAAACCCTCGGCGATGCCACGCGCCCGCTCCTCGGCGCGGCTGGTCTCGTCCTCGTCCTGCCCGTTCTCCGGCGGCGCCGCGGCTGGCGCGGCGTCCTCGCGACCCAGCGCGGCGCGCAAATCGTTCAGCACCTCGTCGTTTCCGCCTTCGGCGGCGATGGCGGCCTGGCCCTCGGCCCTGAAGATGCCGATCGAGGTCAGGAGCTGGCGTTCGATGCAGGCGGCGTCGCCCTCGCAGGCCTGCCGCCGTTCGAGCTGGATGTCGGCGATGCGCCGTGCCTCGGTCTCGCCGATCCGGTCGACGAGCTGGCCATAGACGCCGACCATGCGCTGTTCGAGCTCGGCCAGCCCGGGTGAGGCGCAGATGGTCCGCTCGGTGGCGGTGCGCGCGTCGTCGCAGTCGAAGGATGGTTGGGCGGCCATGACGGTCGGCATCGCCGTCATGAGACCGAGGGCGAGGAAGGTCGCTTTGTGCATCGTCATGCTCCTTCGAAAGGCTCTTCGCGGACCAATCGCCAGACCCGGCCTCTCGTTCCCCGGCGACTGGCGCGCACAGCCAGAGGTTGTCCGCCCCCCGCCCTGCTGACATAGTCGCCGCGATTTCTCGCAGCATGAGCAGGATGGACATGCCTCCCAAATTCGGAACCAGCGGCCTGCGTGGCCTCGTCACCGATCTCACCGATGACCTCGTCCATGCGCATGTCCGGGCCTTCCTCGCGGCCTGCCCGCATGGCGGCGCGGTGCATGTCGGCCGCGACCTGCGCGACAGCTCGCCGCGGAGCGCCGCCACGGTGAGCGCGGCGATCCGCGGCGCGGGGCTCTTGGCGGTCGATTGCGGTGCGGTGCCGACCCCGGCGCTGGCGATGTCGGCGATGGCGCGCGGCCATGCGGCGGTGATGGTCACCGGGAGCCACATTCCGGCCGACCGCAACGGGTTGAAGTTCTACCTCCCCTCCGGCGAGATCGCCAAGACCGACGAGGCCGCGATCCTCGCCGCGCTGAACGAGGGCGGCGCGCCCGACGCCGCCACCGAGGGCGCGCTCGAGCGGGACGCCGATTGCGCCGCGCGCTACGTCGCGCGCTACCGCGACGGTTTCGGCCCGCAGGCGCTGTCCGGGCTGCGGATCGGCGTCTACGAGCACAGCAGCGTCGCGCGGGATACCCTGGCCGAGATCGTCGCCGCGCTCGGCGGCGAGGTGGTGCGGATCGCCCGATCCGACAGCTTCATCCCAGTCGATACCGAGGCCGTGGACCCCGAGACCCGCCAGAGGCTCGCGGACTGGACCGCCGAGCATCGGCTCGACGCGATCGTCTCGACCGATGGCGATGCCGACCGGCCGATGGTCACCGACGCGCGCGGTGCGCTGGTGCCCGGTGACGTGCTGGGGCCGCTCACCGCGCAGCTTCTGGGCGCGCGGATCGTCGTGTCGCCGGTTTCGTCGAACACGCTGGTCGAGGCGATGGAGGGCTTCGAGGTGCGACGCAGCCGGATCGGCTCGCCCTTCGTGATCGCCGGGATGGAGGAGGCCCTTGCGGAGGATTCCGCCGCGCAGGTGGTGGGCTACGAAGCCAATGGCGGGTTCCTGCTCGGCTTCGAGGCGCGGGGCCCCGAGGGCGCGATCGCGCCGCTGATGACCCGCGACGCGGTGCTGCCGATCGTGGCGCCTCTGGCCGCGACGCGGGCCAAGCGGTGCGGCCTCGAGGAGCTGGCGGCGCAGCTGCCGCCGCGCTTTACCGCCGCCGACCGGGTGCAGGAGATCCCGTCGGATCGGTCCATGGCGCTGATCGAGGCACTTCGGGCCAGCGCCGATGAGCGGGCCGCGTTCTTCGATACCGGCAGCGACGAGGCCGGGATCGACGAGACCGACGGTCTGCGGATCGGTTTCGCCAATGGCGAGGTGGTGCATCTGCGCCCCTCGGGCAACGCGCCCGAATGCCGGCTCTATACCGAGGCCGACAGCGCCGAGCGGGCGCGGGCGCTTCTGGAGGCCCACATGAACCGCCTCGCCGAGAGGCTCGGCGCGCGCGCCTGAGTTCGGCTCCGGGGGACTTGCCGGGCCGCGCATGGCCCGGCATTAGGCGGAGCGCCCCCCTGCCCCCATATCGTGCGGGCAAGACAGCAGGAGTTCCCCCATGTCCGACAAGTCCATCTATGACGGCCTGACCATGCTCGGCGGCCAGACCGCGCAGCCGCAATCCCCCGAGGAGGCGGTGCTCGAACGCGTGCCGAACCCGCAATCCGACGTCGATTACGCGGTGCGCTTCACCGCGCCCGAGTTCACCTCGCTCTGCCCGCTGACCGGCCAGCCCGATTTCGCGCATCTGGTGATCGATTACGTGCCCGGCGACTGGCTCGTTGAGAGCAAGTCGCTGAAGCTGTTCCTCACCAGCTTCCGCAACCACGGCGCCTTTCACGAGGACTGCACCGTCTCGATCGGCCGGCGGCTGGTCGACACGCTTTCGCCGAAATGGCTGCGTCTGGGCGGCTACTGGTACCCGCGCGGCGGCATTCCGATCGACGTCTTCTACCAGACCGGGGAGCCGCCGAAGGGCGTCTGGATCCCCGATGCGGGCGTACCGGGCTATCGCGGTCGCGGCTGATCACCTTCGTACGCTAGCGCACATTACTGACCTAACGTAAGGCGCCTCTGGCATTCTTCGGAACATCGCGCGACGGTTATTCTGCGACTGCGGCATGACATGGGCGTCATGGCACCGAAGCGCGCCGGGGTGGCCCATGCCCCCCGCGAGAGAGATAAGGCCCGAACATATGGCCCCCCCGTGGCGGGTCGCATGGCCGGGTGGGAACAGGCGGCTCTGTGAAAGGGAGTAACGACATGGCTGACGATCGCGAAGAGCGGATCCGCAAGCGCGCCTACGAGATGTGGGAGCGCGACGGCTTTCCCGAGGGACAGCACGACGCGCATTGGCAAGAGGCCGAGGCCGAGATCGACGCGGAGATGCGCAGCGAAGGGTCGGCGAGCGGCGCGACCGGCGGCACCGGCCCATCCGACGCGACGGGCGGGGACGACGCGGCCCCCGCCAAACCGAAGAAGACCCGGGCCCCGCGCAAACCGGCAACGAGCAAGGCGGCTGATGCCAGCCCGTCCAAGGCGACCAAGACCGCGCCCAAGGCGACGACCCCGCGAAAGCCACGGGCCCGGAAGAGCGCGAAACCGGAGGGCGAGGGTTAAGCTCCTATATCCCAAGGGATATTTGCGATTACAGGCCGGTTCCCCGCGGGGAACCGGCCTTTTTCATTTGGCGTCCAGCGCGTCGAAGAAGGCCTCGAAGGCGCGTTGCAGCCGGGCCCGGTCGAGCGCCGAGAAATCGCGCGCCAGTCGCAGCTCGACCCGTCCGTCGGAGGCCGCGATCTTCGCCTCGCCCTCGGGGCGCGGCAGCCGTAGCATAGTCTTCGACACCGATTTCGGGCGCGGCTTCACGATCTTCGGGGCGCGGTGCACGAAATCCTTGAGCACCGCGATCTCGGCCTCGGCGTCGCGTTCCGGCGCACGCGCCAGCATCTCGATCATCTCGTCACCGAGCATCGGGTCGGCATCGACGATCTTGAACAGCTCCAGACCGAGCGCACGCGGGATCGCCTCGGGATGGCGGATGTTGCCCTTGGCACCTTCGAGCACCCGGGTGAAGCTGCGGATATAGCTGCGCTTCTGCTTCAGGGCCGAGGCATAGAGTTCCGACACCGCATCATGCGGCGTGATCCCGGTCTGCTCGGCATAGCTCAGCGCCAGCTGCGCCATCTCGCCGAAGGAGATGTCCTTCCGCACCAGATTCTCATCGACCATCTTGCGGTAGAGATCGCGCACCGGTTCCCCGCGGGGAACCATCGCGGCCGGGATCTTCGCATAACGCCGGTCGCCGGTCTGCTCCAGCAATTCCCGAAACGCCGAGAGCCGGCGATAGCCCTGGATCAACTCGTAACCGCCCTGCCCGTCCTGTTCGACCCGGATCGGGTTCGACAGCCCGATATCCTGAATCGAGAGCTTCAGCTCCTCGATCTCGAGATCCTTGGTCTTCGCGCGATCGCGCACCAGTTTCGAGGTCCTGACCGCGTCAATCGCGACCAGGTCGGTGATCAAGCCGAGCTTCTTGAGCCGCACATGCTCATGCGCCAGCTGGTCGTTCTCGGCCCGGATCGCGGCCTCGGCTTCGGCTCGGCCACGCGCCGCTTCGGCGGTCTCGGTGATCGCCGAGGCCATCGGCCCGCGCCGCGGCGCCGCCTGTTGCGGCTCGGGTTCCGGCTGCGGCGTGGGGTTCCCCGCGGGGAACCGGTCCGGCTCCGGCGCGTCGGGCGTGAAGTCGATGTCGAAGACGCTGCGTTTCTTGGCCATCTCAGTCCTCCAGCTTGTCCCATGCCGCCACCAGCGTGGCGCGGAACTCGTCATAGGCGCGGTCAAAGGAGGCGCGGGCACGCCGCCAAGTCTCGCGGGTCATGTTGCGATAGTCGATCTCGTAGACCGAGCTCAGGAACCGGCCCGACTGTTCGACCGCGCGGGTCATCTCGATCGGATGCTCGGCGACATGCGGACCGAACACCTTGTGAAAGGCCTGCTGCATCGCGCGGTGCAGGTCATTGTTGGGTTCGAACCGGGTCAGCAGGAACCGGATGTCGGAGAAGTGTTTCTCGGGCTCGGTGCCCGGCGGCACGGCACCGCGGAACCGGCCCAGATCCTCCAGCGCCTCGGCGAGCTGGCCGATGAACGAGGTGGTGGAGTCGTACTCCCAGTAGCCGGGCCCCGAGGGGATATAGAGCACGTCCGCGGCGAAGACCGCGTTCATCGACTGGTAGCCGATCGCCGGCGGGCAATCGAACAGGATGATGTCGTAGGCGTCGTCGGGCAGGTGATCGAGGTAACGATCAACGGCGGCGAAGAACGACCATTCCGGGTTCAGATGCCGGTACTGCGCCGAGGCGAACTCGACGAAGGCGGCGTTGGCACAGGAGGGCACGAGGTCGATGGTCGGCCATGAGGTCGGCTTGATGAAGTCGGTGACCCGCAGATCGTTGAGCCCCATGCCGGTGACCGAGGCGGGCAGCTTGCGCTCGGGCAGGGCGGTGCCGGTCTCGGCACCGCGCCCGGCGGCGTTCATCCGCTCGGTCTCGCGGATCAGGTCGCGCGCCATGATGCCCCAGACCGTGTATTCCTCGGCCACGTCCGACAGCCCCATCGAATGCGACAGCGTCGCCTGCGGATCGAAGTCGACGCAGAGCACTCGGTAGCCGTCGAGCGCTGCCGCATGCGCGAAGTGCAGCGCCACGGTCGACTTGCCGGCACCGCCCTTGAAGTTTGCGACGGCGGCGCGGATCGCGCGCTTGCCGGCAGGACGGGGCGGCAGCATCGGCTTGTTCTTGTGGCGCAGCCGCCGGCGCAGCTCGCCGATCTCTTCGAGCGAGTACCAGCGCTGGCGACCATCCTCCTCGACCAGCCCCTGCGGCAGCGACGGATCAGCAGCAAGCCGGCCCCGGAATGTCGAGGGGTTCAGCCCGAGGATCAGTTCCGCCACCTCCCAGCTCGAGAAGCGGCGCAGGCTCTTCTCGTTCTCCGGCGAGAAGGTCTGCTGCCGGATGAAGCCCTGCATCTTGAGCGACTGCGACTGCAGCCGGGCCAGGTCGGTGTGTGTGAACATGCGGTCTCTGCCCTCCGGTTCCCCGCGGGGAACCGAAACCGGATCCCTTGGGAACGCTAATTCTTGCGATGTGACGATCTACGCTGGATTTGCGGCGCATGAAAAGCCATTTATGATCGAAACCGGAAATACGCCGGAATCCCGAAACGCCTGTGCCACAAGGCGCTCTCGATTCGCCGCCAGGCCCGGGCGATCGTGAGGACGCGGTCGGGGAAGGGGGGACAGTCCCTACCCTAGACTGAGCCGATTAGGGGACATTTCCGGCCAAATAGGGGACACCTTGAATGTCCCCCAATACCAGTACATACCGATTTCCATCCGGAAATTGGATTGGCGCAGAGGGCCATTCCGGAGTCGGCTTGACAGAATCGTGTTTCCGGACGCAAATCAGGCCATGCCGGGGAAAGACGTTGGGGAGCGATGTCCGAGCCGGTGAGCAGACGCCGTCGGTTCATAGCTGCCGGGGGCGTTCAGGGTACCGCCTCGAGGGGCGGCAGGACAGGGCGCGCCATGTTGACGACAAAGGCCGTGGGCCGGGGGGCGGCGGCTCGCAAATACGACATCCTCACCGCCCTCGGTGCGCATGCGCTCGCCGGCGGCCGGACCGAGCAGGTGCTTGCTCTGCGGCTGATGACGCTGATCACCGCGCGCTACAACTGGGGCCGCGACGAGCTCGCCGTCGGACAGCGCGAGATCGCCCGGCTCTGGTCCGTGGACGAGCGCACCGTCAAGCGCGAGATGGCCAAGCTGCGGGGCAGGGGATGGCTCGAGCTGAGCCGTGCCGGCGCGCGCGGCCGCGTCGCGGAATACCGGCTCGGCATCGAGAGGCTGCTCGCCGACACGCGGCCCGAATGGGACCGCGTCGGCCCCGACTTCGCGCACCGGCTCGAAGGCTCCGAGGATGACGGCAAGGTGGTGCCGCTGCCGATCAGGGGAGAGGTCCCGCCGCCCGACCTGTCGGCCGGGACCGAATGGGCCCTGGCCCAGGCGGTGCTCCATGCCGAGGCCCCCGGACCCTACGCGTCGTGGCTCAGGGCGCTGGAGCGCGCCGGGAGATCGGGCGGGCGGCTGACACTCGTCGCGCCGTCCCGGTTTCACGCCGCCTATGTGCAGACGCATCTCGCGACGCGGCTGCTCGCGGCCTGTCGATCGGTGGACGAGGATATCACCGAGGTGGCGGTGATCGCCGCGAGCTGAGCCTCAGATGATCAGCGCGATCACCGTCAGCACCACCGCCGTTCCGACTGTCACGGCGATCAGGATGGTGCGGTTGCTGGCCTCGCGCGCAGACAGCTTCGACGTCGCGCTCACCGGGCGCGGGGCCTCGGCCCCCTTGGGTGCCTGACCGCGCGCGGGGTTCTCGGTCTCGGCATCCTGGGCGCGCTTGACCTGAGCTTCGGTGTTGGGAAACCCCGAGGCCTCGTCATCCGTACCGAGCGGCGAGGCCGCCGGATCGGGAAAACCTTTCTTGTCGCCGGCCTCGCCCTCGTCGATGTCGTGGCGCAGACGGTCGGTGCTATGCGGTGTCTCGGCCATGTCGCGGCTCCTTGAAAATGTCACCGCTCAACAGGAGGCGAGGCAGCGCGGTTCCTCAGAGCCTGAGCCGCAGGCCGCTCGCGGGCCATGGCGGTATGGCGGTGCGCGGGATCGACAGATCCTGCGGCGGCGCGTCGAACCCACTCTCGAGCAGCAGCGCCGTCGCCTCGGACAGCAGCGCCGCGGTCAGGGCCTCGCCGGGGCAGCGATGCCCGACCCGCATTGAGCCGCCGCCCTGCGGCACGAAGCCGCCCAAAGTGGCGGGCGCGCCGAGATGCCGGCGCGGATCGAACCGTCCGGCCTGGGCCCAGGCCGCCGGGTGGCGGTTGCTGCCATAAAGATCGAGCAGCAGCCAGTCGCCGGACGCGAAGCGGTGGCCCTCATGCGAGAACGGCTCGATCACCCGGCCGCCGATCACGGGAAAGAACGGGTAGAGGCGGCGCACCTCGTCGCCCCAGGCGCGCAGCCCGATCTCGTCGGGTATGAGAGCGGCGCGGGCCTCGGGATGGCTCACCATCGCATGGGCGGAGAAGACGACGTAGCGCCCGACTGCAACGATCGGTCGCAGCAGGTTCAAGAGCTCGATCGCCGCCACCTCGCGGGGCAGGGCGATGCCATCGGGCCCGCGATACCGGGCCACGCGGTCGAGCGGCGTTCCGGGGTCCGGTGCGCCGGACCGCGCGGCGCGGATCTGCTCCCGGGCCCAGGCCTCGGCCCGGCGTCGCAGCGCGCGGGCGCGCAGATGGCCGGGACCGATACGTGCCGCGCCCGAAATCATCGCGGTCAGTTCCTCGCAGCGCCGTTGCGGCGCGTTCTCGGCCGGATCGATCCCGCACCAGCGCAACGCGACGCGGGTGAGGATCGGCCCGACCTCGTCGGCCAGCACGATCTCGCGCGCGTGCCAGCCGGACGAGGCGGCCTGCCATTCCTCGCGCAGCATCCGCCGTGCCATGCGCAGCCGCTCATCGGCCATCAGTGACAGGAACAGCAGGCGGCGACAGCGATGCGCCACGCCGTCCAGCGTCTGGACCGATCCCTTTTCCTGCAGCAGGGCCAGAACGCCGCCCGGCATGGCGCCGCGCCGCGAAAGTCGCCCCGGCACGTAGAAGGCCCGCGCCGCGGCCGGGCCGCGCAGGCAGGTCACCGGCCGCAGCATGATCCGGGTCCGGAACCCGTCGGTGCCGAGCCTGTCGCAGCGCCGCGACACGAAATCATATCCCTCTCTCAGGAACGACAGGGTGCTGTCGACCGAAACGAGGCGGGGGAGAGAGCGGTCTCGCATGGTGACGAAAAAACCTTGGCTCGATGCGCGGGGTTCCGCGCCCTCCGGGCGCCGGGCGGAACCCCGCCATCCGACAGCGGTTGTCCGCCGAGAGCTGTAATATCGCCTGATGGGTGCCGGTGGCGAGGCAAGGGCCGATGGCCAGGGCAACGGCGAGGGAAGGACCGAACATGACCGACCGCAAGGAAACCCAGCAGCGCGAGGAGCTGCCGCATTACGAGCATCCCTCGGGCGGTTGGGGCTCGCTGCAGAGCGTCGCCAAGCACATGGGTCAGGAGCGGCCCGATCCCGGCGTGATCGAGACGCTGCGCCGCCAGAACAAGCCCGGTGGCCACATGTGCACCTCCTGCGCCTGGACCAAGCCGCCGAACCCGCATATCGCCGAGTTCTGCGAGAACGGCGCCAAGGCGACGCTGTGGGACCTGACGCGCGACCGCTGCACGCCCGAGTTCTTCGCGCGCCACACCGTGTCCGAACTGCGGACATGGTCAGATTACGATCTCGAGATCCAGGGCAGGCTGACGCATCCGATGCGCTACGATCCGGCCAGCGACAGGTATGTCGAGACGACGTGGGACGAGGCCTTTGCCGGGATCGGCGCGAAGCTGGCCGAGATCCGCGCGAAGGATCCGAAATCGGTGGTCTTCTACGCCTCCGGCCGCGCCAGCCTCGAGACCTCCTATCTCTGGGCGCTGCTCGCCCGGCTCTATGGCAACAACAACCTGCCGGACAGCTCCAACATGTGCCACGAGACCACCAGCGTCGGTCTCAAGAAGGTCACCGGCAGCCCGGTCGGCACCTGCGTGCTGTCGGATTTCGATCATTGCGACATGATCATCTTCATGGGGCAGAACACCGGCACCAACTCGCCGCGCTTCCTGCATCCCCTGCGCGCCGCCAAGAAACGCGGCTGCAAGATCGTCACCTTCAACCCGGTGCGCGAGGCCGGTCTCGTCACCTTCCGCGACCCGCAGAACCCGGTCGAGATGCTGGCCGGCAAGGAGACGGTGATCTCGGACCGCTACCTGCAGCTCAAGCCCGGCGGCGACGTGGCGGTGCTGGCGGGCCTGTGCAAGCGCGTCTTCGAGATCGATGACGAGCAGGGCGGCGGCGTCATCGACCGCACCTTCGTCGCGCAGCACACCTCGGGCTGGCCCGACTTCGAGAAGAAGATCCGCGAGATCGACTGGGCCGATATCGAGCGCGTCTCGGGTCTGCGCCGCGAGGATCTGGCCGAGATCGGCGAGATGTACTGCAACTCCGAGAAGGTGATCGGCATCTACGGCATGGGGCTGACCCAGCACGTGCATGGCAGCCTCAACATCGCGATGTATGTCAACCTGCTGCTGATGCGCGGCAATATCGGTCGCGAAGGGGCGGGGATCTCGCCGGTGCGCGGCCATTCGAACGTGCAGGGCCAGCGCACGGTCGGCATCTCGGAAAAGCCCGAGCTGGTGCCGCTCGACAAGATCGACGAGCTGTTCGGCTTCAAGAGCCCGCGCGACGAGGGCACCACCACGGTCGAGGCGGTGCAGGGCATCCTCGACGGCTCCGTCAGGGGCTTCGTGTCGCTGGGGGGCAACTTCGCCCGGGCGATCCCAGATCAGGGCCGCACCGACCCCGCATGGAAGGATCTGGAGATCAACGTCCAGATCGCGACCAAGCTCAATCGCAGCCACACTCTGGTCGGCAAGGAGGCCTGGCTGCTGCCCTGCCTCGTGCGCTCTGAGATGGACATGCAGGCGACCGGGCCGCAGGCGGTGTCGATGGAGGACAGCCTGTCGATGATCCATGGCAGCCAGGGCAGGCGGGAGCCCGCCTCGAAGATGCTGCGCTCGGAGCCCTTCATCGTCGCGGGGATCGCCAAGGCGACATTGCCGCCGAACCCCAAGGTGAAATGGGACGACTGGGTCGGCGACTACGCCCTCGTGCGCGACCTGATCGAGGAGACCTATCCCGACAAGTTCACCGATTTCAACGAAAGGCTGTTCACGGCGGGCGGCTTCTACAAGGGCAACCCGGCGCGCGAGCGGCACTGGAAGACCGATACCGGCAAGGCGATCTTCACCGCACCCGAGACGCTCTCGGCGCTGGGGCAGGGGCCGGGACCGGACAGCTACACCCTCGTCACGGTGCGCTCGAACGACCAGTTCAACACCACGATCTACGGCTTCGACGACCGGCTGCGCGGGCTCAAGACCGACCGGCACGTGGTGATGATGAACCCCGAGATGATCGCCAGGGCGGGTCTCAGGGAAGGGCAGGAGGTGACGCTCTCCTGCGCCATCGAGGATGGCGAGACGCGCGAGGTCGGCGGGCTCAGGGTCATCGCCTACGACCTGCCCGACGACACGGTGCTGACCTATTATCCCGAAACCAACCCGCTGGTCCCGCTCGACTACCATGACGAGCTGTCGAAGACCCCGGCCTACAAGGGCGTGCCGGTCCGCATCAGGGCCTGACTTCGGCCGGGGCTCAGCCCTCGGTCGTGAAGGAGACCGTGCCGTCCGAGATCCGGGCCGCCGTCAGGCGGCCCGTCGCCCATGCGCCGGTATCGATGGCGATCCGTCCGTCCTCCACGAACGGCGCCGCCTGGACCACGTGGCCATGCACCACCCAGAGCCCGTCGCGGCGGGGCAGGGTGGCGAATTTGGGATGCCCCCAGAGCAGGGTCTGCGCCGCCTGCCGACCCGGCGGGTGATCGGGGTCGAGCCCGGCATGGGCCGCCACGAGATTGCCGCTGCTCCAGAGCAGCGGCGCCGCGCGCAGCCAGTCCAGCATCGGCCCCAGCGCTGCGGCGAGTTCCGCGGCGGCGCGCGCGGCCTCGCCCGGCAGTTCGAGATCGGGGGGCGCCACGCCAAAGCTCGCCAGCGTGGCGGTGCCGCCATTGTGCAGCCATGGCGCGGCCTTGCGCTGCGGCGCGTCGAGAAAGTCGAGCATCATCTGCTCGTGATTGCCGCGCAGGCAGATCACCCGGTCATGTCGCCAGTGATGCAGCAGCCGCAGCACCCCGGCGCTGTCGGGGCCGCGATCGATCATGTCGCCGAGAATCACGATCGGCGCGAGGGCGTCGCGCCGCGCGATGCGACGCAGCAGCGGCGCCAGCAGGTCGCGGCGGCCATGCACGTCGCCGATCGCATGGACCGTCGTCGTCGGGGCAACGGGGCCGCCTTTGAAACGGCGTCCGGTCAGGGCTGGCAACAGGCTCATGCCCATTCGATAGCGCGCCGCACCTCCATGCGCCACAGGCCCGGCGTCGTGGCCAGACACCTTGGCCGGGCGCGCGCCGTCACTCAGCCCAGAACCAGACCGCCGGCGATCAAGGCCAGTTGCAGCAGGCTGCGACCCACGCGAAAGCCGCCGCGACGAGACAGGGGCAGGGGGTGGGCGGCGGCAACCGCCAGAAGCGACAGGAAGACGAGTGGTGTGATGCCTACGCCATTCGCCGCCAATACGATCACGAGCGGCGCCCAGAGGATCGTGATGGCCACCACTGCCCAGCGGCCCGCGCCAGCTAAGATGGCGACCTCGCTCTCCGTGGCCGGTTCCTCCCAGAAGGCGCGATCGGCCGCGTTCCAAGCGCCGGAGAGCGCGCCGACCAGGATAACGACCGACAGCCAGATCGGGCCGATCCGGGTGTTGTCGTCCAGGATCATGAGCACGAGCGCGAACTGAACGCATTGCCCGAACCCCATGCACCAACGGGTCAGCGGCTTCGGGGCTCCGGCTCTGTCAGCGGCGATGGCGCCGCGCGAGAGGTCCCTGACGACTAGCAGCGAAGCGAACGTAAAGCTCATCCGCGAGAGCACGACCGATCCGGGCAGATCGCTCATCGCGGCCAAATACGCACCGATCAAGGCGGCGACCGCCGAGCTGAGCAGGAGCTCGACGATCAGGGGCCGTTGTTCCGCGAGGTCCGAGAACCATGCCATCCGCCACATCGCCTCGCTCGTATCCTAGCTCTCCATATGCAACCTATAGGAGAGCTTCGCGAGGCGTGGCAACGGGTTTCGCAGGGTCGGTCCGCGCGGGGGGCCCGTCTCAGTCGCGGCTCACCAGCTTGTTGAAGCGGCTCGCCGCGCCGTCGGCGGCCCGATCCTGATGCAGGAAGGCCAGTTTGCTTTCCTCGAAGATCGCGAACCAGTCGTCCCAGTCGATCCGCTCCAGCCCCTCGGCGCTGGGTTCGAAATCGATCCTGAGAATGCCGCCCTCGCCCTTGTCGGCGGTATCCGACACCCGGGCGGGATGGCCGCCCCGGGCCTCGCACCATTCGCGGATCTCGTCATGGTCGGTGGTGGTCTTCGCGTCGCTCATCTCGTGCTCCTATCGGAAACCTTCGTTCCCCAACGCGGCGGCGGAGCCGCGGTTTCGCGTTCCGATGTCGCCAAACCGCGCCGGAGCGGCGCGCGCGTGCTGGCATCAGGGGGCGGAGCGCGCGACAAGCGGTGCCAGCCCAAGACGAGAGATGCCATGACCACCCATATCCTGACGCTCACCTGTCGCAATCGCCCCGGCATCGTCGCCGCCGTCGCCACCGCGCTCGCCGAGACCGGCGGCGACATCACCGAGGCGCGGCAGTTCGACGACACGCTCACCGGCACCTTCTTCATGCGCGTGGCGTTCCGGCTGCCGCAGGAGGTCGGCGGCGACGGCACCTTCCGCGCCAAGATGGACGGCATCGGCACCGCCTTCGGCATGCAGTGGACGCTGAACCCGCAGGATTATCGGCAGAAGGTGCTGATCCTCGTCTCCAAGTTCGATCATTGCCTCGCGGACCTGCTCTACCGCCAGCGCATCGGCGAGATGCCGATGGACCTCGTCGCGGTGGCGGGCAACCATCCGCAGAGCGCGCTGTCGGTGCGGCTGCCCGAGGAGGTGCCCTATCACCACCTGCCGATCACCAAGGAGACCAAGCCGCAGCAGGAAGCCGAGATCCGGGCGCTGGTCGAGGAGACGGGGGCCGAGCTGGTGGTGCTGGCGCGCTACATGCAGATCCTCAGCGACGAGATGTCGGCCTGGCTCTCGGGGCGCTGCATCAACATCCACCATTCCTTCCTGCCCGGCTTCAAGGGCGCCAAGCCCTATCATCAGGCGCATGCGCGCGGGGTGAAGATGATCGGCGCCACGGCGCATTACGTGACCGAGGATCTCGACGAGGGGCCGATCATCAGCCAGGACGTGGAGCACGTGACCCATGCCGACACGCCCGACGACCTCGTCGCCAAGGGCCGCGACATCGAGCGGCGGGTGCTGGCGCGAGCCGTGGCGCTGCATCTCGACCGGCGGGTGCTGGTGAATGGCGGCCGCACCGTGGTGTTCGGCAAGTAGCGCTCAGTCGGCGGCCCCGGCTTCGCCCGGGGCGCCGAGCTGCGCATCGACGCCGTCGTAATCGGTCTCGTCCGAGAGGCCGAGCGCGATCCAGCGCAGCGCCGGGACATGGGCGCAGGCGACCATCACCACCATGGTGATCGGCACCGCGAGGATCGCGCCCGCCACGCCCCAGACCCAGCCCCAGAACAGGAGCGCCGAGAGGATGACCAGCGCTGAGATCGAGAGGTGCCGACCCTGCACGCGCGGATCGACGTAGTTGCCCATCACCTGCTCGATCACCAGAAGCCCCGCGCCGATCATCACCGCGGTCCAGGGGTCGCGTGTGGCGAAGGCATAGACCACCGGCAGGATGCCGGAGATCAGCGAGCCGATCGAGGGCACGAAATTCAGAACGAAGGTCAGCAGGGCCCAGACGATCAGCAGGTCGAGCCCGAAGATCCAGAGCCAGCCCGTGTAGAGCAGCGCCGTGACGATGCCCAGAACGAAGCGGACCGCGAGGTAGCGGCGTACCTTCTTCGCCACCAGTTCCACCGCGCCCGCGACCTCGCGGCGCTTTTCTGGGCGCGTCGCGGCGTCGAGCTTGGCGTGCCAGCGCGGCGCCTCGATCAGCATCAGCAGCGTCAGGAAGAAGATCAGCACCAGCGCCAGCGCGATGCCGGAAATGGTCGAGACCACGGTGGTGGCGAGCCCCGAGGCGCGCTCGATCAAGGTGCCGCCGAGCCCGCCGCCACCGGCGAGGCTGCCGATCTGCTCGACCAGCCCGTCGGCGGCGCCGCCGCCGCCCTGCGCCGGATCCGGCCTGTCGGTCGGGTTGAGCCCGGCGCCCGGTGTCGCCTGGATCGCGCTTTCGACCGCCGCCCCGGTCGCGCCCGCCGCCGCCTCACCGGCCGCTTCGCCGGACTCGTCCCCGGCGTCATCGCCGCCGGCGGCATCTGGCGTCTCTCCGGATGACTCGCCCGAGAGCTGCTCCATCGCCTCGGTCGCCTGCTCGGCTGGAAACCGCGTCAGGAATTGCTGCGCCGACATCCACAACACGCCGATGAAGACCGCGATCGCCGTGGCGAGCAGCGTCATCGCCGCGAGATGACCGACCCAGCGCCGCCCCCCCGCGATCCGCGCCGCCCAGCCATCGACCGGCGCCAGCAGCAGCGCGAGGAAGAAGGCGAAGGCGATGGGCAGGAAGACGGGCTGCATCGCGTGCAGCGCCCAGCCGACGAGGACCAGCGCCACGAGGCCGAGCATCCCGAGCGCCGGGTGGGCAAGGCGGTAGGGCTTGTCCAGCTCCGCGGGCGGTTCGCTCAACTGCTCAGGCCCCCTGTCCGACATGCAGCGACAGCCCCCCGTCGATGGTGAAGGTCTGGCCGGTGACATAGTCGGCCTCGGGTGAGGCGAGATAGACCGCGAGATGCGCGACCTCCTCGGGCTTGCCGGCGCGCCGCCATGGGATGTTGCGCACCTGTCTTTGCAGCTGCTCGGGGTCGTCCATCGCCTCCTGGTTCATCGCCGTCAGGATCATCCCCGGCGCGATGTTGTTGACCGCGATCCGGTCGGGCGCGAGTTCGAGGCAGAGCGTGCGCGTGAGGTTGCGCAACCCGCCCTTTGCGGCGTCATAGGCGGCGGAGCCGATGCGGGGGATCTCCTCGTGCACCGAGGAAATGTTGACGATACGGCCCCCGCCGCCCACCGCGCGTCGGGCATGGATGAAGGCGCGGCAGCACAGGAACGGGCCGAACAGGTCGGTCTTGAGCATCTTCTCCCAGCTCTCGTCCGACATCTCGGCCACCTCGTCGCCGGGCGCGTCCATCCCGGCGCAGTTGACGAGGATGTCGGGCGCGCCGAAGGCGTCCGAGGCGGCGGCAAAGAGCCGCTGCACGTCTTCGGGGCTGGTGTGGTCGCATTGTACCGTCACCGCCGCGCGGCCCGCATCGCGCACCGAATTGGCGGTGTCCTCGGCGTCGTCGGCGGCCTCGAGATAGGCCAGAACCAGATCGGCGCCCTCGCGGGCGAAGGCGATGGCGGTCGCCCGGCCGATTCCGGATTCAGCGCCGGTGACGATGGCGATCCTGTCCTGCAGCCGTTCGGTCATGTGCCCCTCGCTCAAGCTCGGGGCACAGGCCATCCGGGCCCCGTCAGGGGGGCAACTGCCCGCGCCGATCAGGGTTCCGGAAACCGATTGCCGCCTCAGCCTCGGGCGTAGATGTCCTCGTATCTGACGATGTCGTCCTCGCCGACATAGGCGCCGGTCTGCACCTCGATCAGCACCATCGGCACCTTGCCGGGGTTCTCCATCCGGTGGACCGCGCCGAGCGGGATGTAGACCGACTGGTTCTCGGTCACGAGCTTCACCTCGTCGTCGATGGTCACCCGCGCGGTGCCCTCGACCACGATCCAGTGCTCCGAGCGGTGGTGGTGGCTTTGCAGGCTGAGCGAGGCGCCGGGATGGACGAGGATCCGCTTCACCTGGAACCGGCCGCCGACCACGAGGCTCTCGAACCAGCCCCAGGGGCGGTGGTCCTTGGGGAAGGCGGTGGCCTGCATCGCCTGCTTGGCCTTCAGCGCCTCGACCGCCTTCTTCACGTCCTGGGCGCGGCGCATGTCGGCCACCAGCACCGCGTCGTTCATCGCGATCGCCATGACGTTCTCGAGCCCGATGCCGACGATCTCCAGCCGGTCGCTCTCAGAGCGCAAGAGCGTGTCGCGGCAGTCGATCGCGGTGGCACCTTCGGAGGTGACGACGCCGCTCTCGTCGGGGCCGCTCTCGCGCCAGACCGCGTCCCAGCCGCCGAGGTCGGACCAGGCCGCCTGGTAGGGCACGACCGAGAGGTTCGACGCCTTCTCCATCACCGCGTAGTCGATCGAGATGTCGGGCGCGCCGGCCCACGCCGTGGGGTCCAGCCGCAGGAAGCCCAGATCGGTTTTCGCCTGCGCCAGCGCCGCCTCGACCGGCCCGAGGATCTCGGGCGCATGCTCGCGGAACGCCGCGACCATGTCGGCGGCGCGGGCCATGAAGATACCGGCGTTCCACAGGAAGTTGCCCGAGGCCAGCATGTCCTCGGCGCGACCGGCATCGGGCTTTTCGACGAAGCGGGTGAGCGGCTGCGGCGCGCCGTCGCCGACCGGGCCATCGAGTTCGAGGTAACCGTAGCCGGTCTCGGCATGGGTCGGCGCGATGCCGAAGGTGACGAGCCGTCCCTCGGAGACCGGCCCGAGCCCACGCGCGACGGCGGCGTGGAAGGTGGGCGCGTCGGGCACGACATGGTCGGAGGGCGCGACCAGCATCACCGCCTCGGGGTTCTCGGCCACCAGATGCAGCGCCGCGGCGAGGATGGCGGGGGCGGTGTTGCGTCCCTCGGGCTCGATCAGCACCGCGCCGGGATCGATGCCGGCGAGGCCGAGCTGCTCGGTCACGATGAAGCGGAAATCGGAATTGGTGAGCACCAGCGGCGCCGCGAAGCCCAAGGCCTCATCCGGCCCGAGCCCGCGCCCGTGCAGCCGCCGGGCCGAGGCCTGGAACAGCGTCTCTTCGCCCATCAGCGGCACGAACTGCTTGGGATAGCTCTTGCGCGAGAGCGGCCAGAGCCGCGTGCCGGAGCCGCCGCAGAGAAGAACCGGGGTGATGTCACTCATATCGATTACCATGATAAATTACTGTCCACTGCAATTTCGCCTTCAGGTAGAATCCCGATTGGCGTACGCCGCCTTATCGGCGTCTTGGGCGAACTCCTACCGTCAATCCGTCCTCTCTGAAAAGACCTCTTGGCCGGCTTTTCGCCCATCGGGTCGGGGCAGGGGCCGATCCTGCACCGATCCCGGGCGGCGCTGGACATTATCGCGCCATCGCAGCATCACTTCGGGGCATCACGGGAGGGTTGTTAATGCGCGCGGCGATAGGTCGGTACTTCGCTTGGTCGTTCGGTGTCACGATACTGGGTCTCGTGCTGGCGGTCTGGCTGGGCTGGCGACAGGGCGGCGCCGCCGGTGCGCTGTCCTTCGGGATCATCGCCACCGTGCTGGCGGTGCTGGAAATCTCGCTCTCCTTCGACAATGCCATCGTCAACGCCAACAAGCTCGACACCATGTCCGAGGTCTGGCGCCGGCGCTTTCTCACATGGGGCATCCTGATCGCGGTGTTCGGCATGCGCATCGTCTTTCCGCTCGCGGTGGTGGTGGTCGCCGCCGGGGTCGGTCCATGGGAAGCGGTGCGCCTCGCCGCCGCCGAGCCTGCCGAATACGCGCGGATCATGGAAGAGGCGCATCTGTCGATCACCGCCTTCGGCGGCACCTTCCTGATGATGGTCGCGCTCTCCTTCTTCATCGACGAAAGCAAGGAGGTCGACTGGTTCGGCGGTCTCGAACGGCGGTTGCGGCGCGCCGCCGGCGTGCAGGGGCTGCAGGTCGGGCTGGTGCTCGTGGTGCTGGTCAGCTTCGCGGCGGTGCTCGACCCGGTCGATACCGGCACCTTCCTGTTCTCGGCGCTTCTGGGGCTTCTGAGCTTTCTGGCGCTCGACATGCTGGGCAACTGGCTCGATGCCGAGGATGAGGTGGGGGCGGCGGCCCGCGCCGGGGGCCTGGGCGCATTCCTCTATCTCGAGGTGCTCGATGCGAGCTTTTCCTTCGACGGGGTGATCGGCGCCTTCGCGGTGACCAAGAACCTGTTCCTGATCGCCATCGGTCTCGGGATCGGCGCGATGTATGTGCGCTCCATGACGATCATGCTGGTCGAGAAGCGCACCCTGGCCGAGTTCCGCTACCTCGAACACGGGGCGTTCTACTCGATCCTCGTGCTGTCGGTGCTGATGTTCGCCCAGACGCTGGTGCATGTGCCCGAGGCGATCACCGGCCTTCTGGGCGCGGCATTGATCGGGGTCGCCCTGTGGTCCTCGATCCGCCACAACCGCGCACAGGAGATCCGCGAGGCCTGACCGGTCCCCGAAAACGCGAAGGGGTTCCCGAGCGGGAACCCCTTCGTTCGTCTTAGACCCCGGTTCAGTCGCGGCGCTTGGGCGCGTCGAAGCCGCCCTTGCGGGCCGCGGGCTTGCCGGCCTTTGTCCCGTTCTTGGCGCCGGTGGGCGGGGTGAAGCGGCGCGAGGTGTCGGCGGCGCCGCGCGGCTTCGACGGGCCCTCGGGCTTGCCGGGACGGGGGCCGGGCTTGGCACCGGGTTTGAAGGGCTTGCCGCCGGGCTTGCCGCCGCGCTCGGAGACCGCGCCATCGCGGCTGCGGTCGAACGGCTTGGCGTCCTTCTTCTTCCACGGCTTGTCGCCGGTCTCACCGTCGCGCTTCTTCCACGGCTTGCCTTCGGGTTTGCCGCCACCGGCCTCGGGCTTCTTCCAGGACTTGTCGCCACGCGGCTTGTCGCCCGCAGGCTTGTCCGCGCGCGGCTTGCGCGGCGGGCGGCTGTCCTCCGGCGCGGGGGCGGCCGGGGCTGCGGGGGCCGTGGCCTCGGGGGCGGGGCGCGGCGCATGCTCGGGACGGGGCCCGCGATCGGGCCGGTCACTACGCTCGGGGCGGGGGCCACGTTCGGGTCGCTGCCCGCGCTCGGGCCGGGGGCCGCGCGACAGGTCCGGCGCCGCGTCGAGCGCGGTCATCTTCAGGCCCTCTTCGGGCGACATGTCCGGGCCGATCGCCCGCAGGAAGCCGGGCACCGAGGCTTCGGCGATCTCCACGAAGGTCTCGGTCTCCTGGATCCGGATCGCGCCGATCGCGTCCTTGGAGATGTCGCCGGCGCGGCACAGCAGCGGCAGCAGCCAGCGCGCCTCGGCCCGCTCGTTGCGGCCGACGGAAAGCGAGAACCACTTGCCGGGGCCGAAGCTCTCGGCGGGGCGCTTCTGCGGCTTGGCATCGGGCGCCTGCAGCTCCTCGGGCGCCGAACGGCGGGCGCGGTAGAGCGCCAGATAGGCCGCCGCGATGGTCTCGGGCGCGTGCCGGTCGAGCAGCTTGGCGGCGAAGACCTTGGCATCCTCGGTCACTTCGGCGTTCCAGACCGGATCGTCGAGCAGCCGCGCCTCGTCGGCGGCAAGGATGTCCTCGGCCGAGGGCGGCACGGTCCAGTCGGCGGAGAGCTTGGCGGTGCCGAGCAGGCGCTCGGCCTTCTTGCGCAGCTTCATCGGCACGATCAGCGCGCTGACGCCCTTGCGCCCGGCGCGGCCGGTGCGGCCCGAACGGTGCAGCAGCGTCTCGGCGTTCGAGGGCAGCTCGGCATGGATGACCAGTTCGAGATCGGGCAGGTCGATGCCGCGCGCCGCCACGTCGGTCGCCACGCAGATCCGGGCCCGGCCGTCGCGCATCGCCTGGAGCGCATGGGTGCGCTCGTTCTGGGTCAGCTCGCCCGAGAGCGAAACCACCGAGAAGCCACGGTTCGACAGCCGCGCGGTGAGGCGGGCCACGGTGGCGCGGGTATTGGCGAAGACGATCGCGTTGGTGGCGTCCTGATGGCGCAGCGTGTTGATGATCGCCGCCTCCTCGTCGCCCTGCGCCACCTGCAGCGCCCTGTAGGAGATGTCGGCGTGCTGGCCGCCCTTGGTGGCGACGACGACGCGCTCGGCGTCGTTCTGGAAATCCTGCGCCAGCTTGGCGATGGCCGGCGGCACCGTGGCCGAGAAGAGCAGCGTCCGGCGCGCCTCGGGGCAGGCCGAGAGAATGAATTCGAGATCCTCGCGGAAGCCGAGATCGAGCATCTCGTCGGCCTCGTCGAGAACCACGGCGCGGATGTCCGACAGGTCGATCGCGCCGCGGCGCACGTAGTCGGCAAGACGGCCCGGCGTGGCGACGACGATATGCGCGCCCCGGTCGAGCGCGCGGCGCTCGTCGCGGATTTCCATGCCGCCGATCGCCGTGGCGAGGCGGGCGCCGGCGCCGCGATAGAGCCAGTCCAGCTCGCGCATCACCTGGCTCGCCAGTTCGCGGGTCGGCGCGATGGCCAGCGCCACGGGGGCGGCGGCGCGGCCGAGCTGGCCGTTCTCGTCGAGGATGGTCGGGCCGATGGCGAGGCCGAAGCCCACGGTCTTGCCGGAGCCGGTCTGCGCCGAGACCAGCAGGTCGCGCTCGGCAAGCTCCGCTGCGGTCACGGCCTCCTGCACAGGAGTGAGCGTGTCGTAGCCGCGCGCATCGAGCGCGTCCCTGAGGGTCTGCATCATAGGTAAGAAATGTCCGTTGGTCCAAGATCGGCAATAGCCGGGAGCCGCGCCGGATCGCGCGGTGTCAGACCAAGCCTCATAGACGGATCATACGGCGCTGTATAGCGCCAATAGCGCCCGGCCTAGCGGAACAGGAAGCAATCCACCGGTGCCGCCGGTTCCTCGGGGCGGTTGGCAACCTCGACGGGGGCTGCCTGGGGGAGCGGCACGGGTTTCGCCAGCCGGGCCCGCGCGACGGACAGGCTCTTCCTGCGGCCGGGCTTCGGGGTCACCAGCGCCACCTTCGGCATGGCGGGGAGGGGCGTGGGGCGGGGCTTTGAGCGGCGCGCGCAAAGCAGATCGGCGGCAACGGCCTCGATATGGACGCTCTCCGAGTCCTTCGCCGAATAGCAGATCGCCGATTGAGCTGACATGTCCTTCTCCCTGCCCTCTGCCGCGACATCATCTTTTTAGGCTCGAAGCCGGTGATGTTTGGCCGCCGGCATGTCGGGCCGGCTGGAGTTCTGGATCGGGTTTTCGCCATTTCGTTGCAAGCGCGGGGCTTGGAGACCGGCGGAAACATGCCCGACGCATCCCGGAACGCAACAACCCTAGGGAGATCTTAAAACAAAGAGCCGCGCCAGTGGCGCGGCCCCGAAACTTTTCGCCGGAATAATGGCTTACCTAGGGTCACTCACCCGGCACGGCGCTCATGCCCGCATCCGACTCACGGTAGTGATGCTTCTCGCGTACCGGGCGCATCATCAGGTTGGCGAAGAAGGCCACGACCAGCAGCGCCGCCATCACGTACATCGTGGTGTTGTAAAGGCTCGAGGTCGGATCGACCGTGCCCGCGGGCGCGATCTCCATCAGCCGCGCGATGGTGACGGTCTTGGCCGCGACCAGCTGGTCGAGCTGGTCGAGACCAGCGCCGAACTTCTCGGCGAAGGTGGCCGGATCGACCTTGGCGGCAAGATCGGTGATCGCCGAGTTCACCGACATGTCGCGCAGGCTGGTGATCAGCAGCGGTCCGAGCACGCCCGCCGTCGACCATGCCGTCAGCAGACGCCCATGGATGCCGCCCACATGCATGGTGCCGAACATGTCCGCCAGATAGGCCGGGATCGTCGCGAAGCCGCCGCCATACATGGTGAAGATGATCATGGTCGCGACGTAGAAGCCGATCAGCCAGATGATCGAGGGATCGGACGCCGTGGCCGAGGCGAAGAACGGGATCGACATGTAGAGCGCCGCGCCCAGCACGAAGAAGATCGTGTAGGTGGTCTTGCGGCCGATATAGTCCGAGGTCGAGGCCCAGAAGAAGCGGCCCACCATGTTGAAGACCGAGATCATCAGCACGTAGGTCGAGGCGAAGGCCGCCGTGACGATCAGCGGCATCGAGGTGCCGTAGATCTCGCTCATCATCGTCTTGGCCACGCCGATCACGCCGATGCCGGCGGTGACGTTGAAGCACAGCATCAGCCAGAGCTGCCAGAACTGCGGCGTTTTCATCGCCTGATCGATATGCACGTTCGAGCGGGTGATCATCCCGGCCGAGGCCGATTCCGGCTTCGGCTGCCAGCCCTCGGGCTTCCAGTCCTTGGCCGGCACGCGGAAGCCGAAGGCGGCGATGATCATCACCACGAAATAGCCGATCCCGAGCGTCAGGAATGTCGCGGCGGCGCCGGTATCGCCGGTGCCCACCGCGTAGAGACCGTTGGCGACGACGCCGTCGATCTGGCCGGCCTGCGCGGCGGTGGCGCTGACCGCCTCGATCAGCTGGCCGTTCTGCTCGACGAAGAGCCGGCCATTCTCGGTGCTGGTGGCGACCTCTCCGGTCATGCCGAGGAAGGTCGGCGCCTCGGAATAGAGGCCCAGCAGCCAGGATTTGAGCGGGGTGGCGATGATCGCGCCGCCGCCGAAGCCCATGATCGCCATGCCGGTGGCCATGCCGCGCCGGTCCGGGAACCAGCGGATCAGGGTCGAGACCGGCGAGACGTAACCCAGGCCCAGGCCGCAGCCGCCGAGCACGCCATAGCCGAGATAGACCAGCCAGAGCTGGTGCGCGGCGATGCCGAGCGAGCCGATCACGAAGCCGCCGCCCCAGAGGCAGGCGGAGAGCACGCCGACCATGCGCGGCCCGACCTTCTCGAGCCACTTGCCGCCGAAGGCGGCGGCGAGGCCGAGGAACACGATCGCGACCGAGAAGATCCAGACCACCGAGGAGAGCGACCAGTCATCGCCCGCCGGCGCCACGACGCCCAGCTCGCGGGTCAGCGGCGGGTTGAAGACCGACCAGGCATAGACCGAACCGATGCACAGGTGGATCGCGATCGAGGCGGGGGGGACCAGCCAGCGGTTGAAACCGGGCTTGGCCACGATGTTGTCCTTGTGAAGGAAGCCGAACGGCCCCTTCGCGTCACTCAAGCTCATGATGTCTCCTCCCAGAGTCGCGGCGCCTGCCCGCCGGGCGGAGCCGTCATGGCGGCGATGCTTGCGGCGCACATCTTGAGCTGTCAAGAAAAATACATATTTGAAACAATGACTTAGATGGACATTCTGTCGGTATCTGGCGCCTGTGGGGGTCAGGAAGTGGACATTTTGTCCTCCGTCCCCGTGCCCCGTGACCGCGGCGCGGTCAGCCGGTCCCGATGGCGGGGCAGACCGCCGGCAGGCGGATCGTGAAGCGGCTGCCCCGGCCGGGTTCGCTCTCGGCGAGGATGGTGCCGCCGGCCTGGGTCACGAGGGTCTGGCTGATCGACAGGCCAAGCCCGGTGCCGCGGCTGCGCTTGGTGGTGAAGAACGGATCGAAGATGCGCGCCAGCACCTCCGGCGCGATGCCGGGGCCGGTATCGGCGACCTCGATCTCGACCCAGTCGCGCCCCTCGCGCCGCGCCTCGCGGCTAGCAATCCGCAACATCCCGCCTTCCGGCATGGCATGCGCGGCATTGACCACGAGGTTGATCAGCACCTGGGTCAGCTCGCCGCGATCCACGGCGACGCGGGCCTCCGGCGACAGGTCGGTCTCGATTTCGAGATGGCCCGCGCCCGGCTGGTGCCGCGCGAGGGCCAGCGCGTCGCGCACCGCCTCGCCCGCCTCCAGCGTCTCGCCTGAGGGCGCGTAATCGCCGGGGCGCGCGAATTGCAGAAGCTTCGACACCATGGCCGAGATCCGGTGCACCTGCGCGTCGATCAGGTCGAACTCGGTCTTCACCTCGCGCGCCGCCTCCGGCGGCAGCGTCTCGCGCGCGACGTCGAGATTGCCCTGGATCACCGCCACGGGGTTGTTGATCTCATGCGCGACGCTGGCGGTGATCTCGCCCACGGCGGCGAGCTTTTCCGACAGCACCAGCTGCCGCGTCGCCTGTTCGAGCCGGTCCTTGGCCTCGCGCAGGTCGCGGGTGCGCGCCTCGACCTCGCGCTCCAGTTCGGCGGCCCAGTCGCGCAGCCGCGCGTCGCGCTCCTGCACCTGGTCGAGCAGCGTGTCGAGATGGCCCGCGACCTGGCCGATCTCGTCCGGCCCCTGCAGGTGGATGCGCGCGCGCAGATCCCCCGCCTCGACCCGGGCCATGGTCTGGGTCATCCGCTCCAGCGGCAGGAAGATCCGCCCCGCCCATCGCAGGAACAGCGGCACGGTGATCGCCAGCACCGCCAGCAGCGACAGCGCCACCCATAACAGCGAGTTGGCCCGCGCCGCCGAGAAGGGCGCTTCGAGAAAGCCGACATAGAGCATGCCCACCGCGTCGCCGTGGCTGTCGCGGATCGGCTCATAGGCCGAAACGTACCAGTCATTGACCACGAAGGCGCGGTCGAGCCATGTCTCGCCGCGCTCCAGTACACGCTCGGAGACCGCCTCCGAGACCCTCGTGCCGAGCGCCCGGACATTCTCGAACAATCGCACGTTCGTGGAGACCCGCACATCGCCCAGAAACAGCGTCGCGGTGCCGCGGCTGCCCTCGGGCAGGGAGCGGTCGCGGTAGACGAGGTCGTTGATCGTGTCGATGAAGCCGAGATTGCGGTTGAGCAGCACGCCCCCCACCAGCGCCGCGCGGCCACCCCCCGCCAGCGTCACCGGCGCCGCCGCGTGGATCATCATGCCGCGATCCTCGCGGTCGCGCTCGGTCGGGCGCGCAGCGGCGGTGGGCACCAGCGGGATCGCCGCGCGCGCGGCCAGATCCGGCGACAACGCGGCGAGCGTGGCCGGGGCGAACAGGTCGACCGCGCTCATCGCCCGTCCCTCCAGCGCCGACGCGATCACCGGCCAGTCCTCGGCCGGCAGGATCGCGTCGAAACGCGAGATGCCGCCGGGCCGGGCGAGGAACAGGAAATCGAAGCCGAGTGCGTCGCGGCGCTCGGCGAGGAAGCCCTGCGCCGAGGGGTCGCGCGCGATCGCCGCCGCGAACTCGGTCGAGGCGCCGAGCGCGTCGAGCCGCTCGGCCGCGTTCTCAAGAAGCCGTCCGAGATACTGGTCGGCGATGGTCAGGTCGGAGTTCACCTTGACGATCAGAAGCTCGTCGAGCCGGTCCGACCAGCGCAGCACGATCACTCCTATGAAGAGTGGCAGCAGCACCAGCACCGGAAGAAGCGCGATCGCCAGCAGCCGCGCCCGCACCGACCGGGCGAAGAGTGCGAAGGGGCGCAGCGTCACAGCCCCCAGGCGGCGCATTTGCGATCGATGGTCTTGCGACTGACGCCGAGCCGCCGCGCCGCCTCGGCGCGGTTGCCGCCCGTGGCCTCCAGCGCCGAGAGGATCTCGCGGCGTTCCACGTCGTCGAGCGGCTCGATCGGGCTGCTGGGCGGCGGGCTGAGCTGCTCGAACGGAAAACGGCCGAAGATCAGCGCCCGTTCGACGAAATTGCGCAGCTCGCGGATATTGCCGGGCCAGTCATGGCGCAGGATCGCGGCGCGGACGGGCGCGTCGATCTCGACCCGGGGCAGGCCGAGCTGGGACGACAGCTCGTCGACGAAGAGCTGGGCGAGATCGACCGTGTCGGCGCCGCGCCGCCGCAGCGGCGGCATGTTGATCTCGAGCACGTTGACCCGGAACCACAGATCCTCGCGGAAACGGCCCGCCGCGACCTCCTCGGGCAGGGTCTTGGAGGTGGCGAAGACGAGGCGGATGTCGAGCGGCCGCTCGCGCTCGCTGCCGACGGGGCGCACGGTGCGGTGCTCCAGAACCCGCCGCAGCGCGGTCTGCGCCGAAGCCGAAAGCTCGCCGATCTCGTCGAGGAAGACGGTGCCGCCCTGCGCCGAGACGAGCAGCCCCTCGCGCGGGGCGTCGGCGCCGGGAAAAGCGCCGCGGGTATGGCCGAACAGCTCGATCTCCAGCATGTCGGCCGGGATCGCGGCGCAGTTGACCGGCACGAAGGGCCCCGCGGCGCGATCCGACAGCCCGTGCAGATGCCGCGCCGCCACCTCCTTGCCGGTGCCGCTCTCGCCGGTGAGCAGCACCGGCGAGGGGACGCGGGCGACGCGTTCGAGCATCCGCCGCACCTCATCGATCTGCGGCGAGGCGCCGATCAGACGGGTGCGGCGCGACCGGCCCGGGTCGCCGGTGGCCAGCTCATGGCGCAAGAGCGCGTTCTCGCGGCGCATCGCGGCCAGCTCGACGCAGCGGCGCACGGCGTTCAGAAGCTGGTTCGACCGGAACGGCTTGAGCACGAAATCCACCGCGCCCGCGCGCATCGCCTCGATCGCGGTGTCGAGATCGGCGAAGGCGGTCATGATGATCGTGTCGCTCTGGCTGCCGCGCCGCCGCTGCTCCGCCAGCCATTCCAGCCCCGAACGCCCCGGCATCCGGTTGTCGAGGATCACCACGTCGAAAAGCTGCTGCGCGGTGAGCGCCTCGGCCGCCTCGGCGCTGTCGGCCTCGGCCACCTCGCGGCAATGCGGCGCCAGCGTCTTCACGAGGAAATTGCGCATCCCCGGCTCGTCATCGACGACGAGCAGCCGCGCGCCGGCCAGCCGCGCGGTCAGGCGTGCCGCCTCCGCATCGTCCTCAGCGATCCTGTCCAACTGCCGATCCTCCCCGGGGGGCGATCATCGGGCCTCCGCCCCCGGAGATCAATCCGGCACGCGGGGGGCGAAAGGCCGCCTGCGCGCCCTTGCCGCGAGGTCCCGGTAGGTCGGATCGTGCTCCCGCGATGCGCGTGCTCGAATTCCCTGCGAAGGTGCGGCCGATTCGTGCCGTGGCGGCATGCATTGCCAAGCATGGACCGGGAGCGGACATCCCGAGAAAGAAGGGGGGCGGTCGTCGCTTCTGGCCCGGTATCGGCCAGCTGGGGGCGTTATTCTCTGAGTTGTCTTGAAAATCATGAAATCCCCATTTAGTTGCGCACCCCAATGGCGGTTGCCGCTGCAACGGGCAGGTGAAAAAGCCCGGCGACAAACCGGCCTTGCCGCGGTGCGGCGGGGTTGCGGGGCGCGGTCGGGCCGGGCAAGTCTGCCGGTGGTTTTCGAGTGATGACGGTTTGAAGGGTGACGATGATGAGCATGATCCACAGGCGACCGACGGGCCGGACGGCATGAGCGAGACGCGCCGGGTCGCGATCATTCATTACTGGCTCGTGGGAATGCGCGGCGGCGAGAGGGTGATCGAATCCCTGTGCCGGATGTTCCCCGGGGCCGACATCTTCACCCATGTCGCCGACCCCTCGAAGCTCAGCGCCACGCTGACGCGGCACCGCATCACCGAAAGCCGCATCGCCCGGCTGCCGATGGCGCGTCGACACTACCAGAAATACCTGCCGCTGATGCCGCGCGCGCTCGAGGAGATCGACCTGTCGGGCTACGATCTGGTGATCTCCTCCGAGGCCGGTCCGGCCAAGGGCGTGATCGCGCCGCCCGACGCGCCGCATCTGTGCTACTGCCATTCGCCGATGCGCTACTTGTGGGACCAGTACCACGTCTATCGCGACGGGGCCGGGCGGGTGACGCGGGCGATGATGCCGCTGCTGGCGCCGTCGCTGCGGCAATGGGACGTCACCAGCGCCGCGCGCGTCGATGGCTTCGCGGCCAATTCGAACCACGTGGCGGACCGGATCCGCAAGTATTGGCGGCGCGAGGCCGAGGTGGTGGCGCCGCCGGTCGCGGTGCAGGATTTCGCGCCCGCACGGCCCGGCGAACTGGGCGATTTCTACCTCTGGGCGGGTGAGCTGGCCCCCTACAAGCGGCCCGATCTGGCGATCGAGGCGTTCCGACGGCTCGACAAGCCCTTGGTGGTGATCGGCGGGCCCGACGGCACGGTGGCGCGGCTCAGATCCATGGCCGGACCGCGCACGCATTTTCTGGGCAAGGCGCCGTTCGAGGTGCTGAAGGATCACCTCGCGCGCTGCCGGGCGCTGATCTTTCCGGGCGAGGAGGATTTCGGCATCGTGCCGATCGAGGCCATGGCCTCGGGCCGGCCGGTGATCGCCTATGGCCGCGGCGGCATCCTCGACTCGGTGGTCGAGGGCGAAACCGGGCTGTTCTTTCGCGAGCAGAGCGTCGAGGCGCTGGTCGAGGCGGTCGAGCGGTTCGAGGCCTCCGGGCTGGCCGATGCCGGGCCCGAGGCCTGCGTCGCGCGCGCCGGGCATTTCACCGAAGAGGCCTTCCAGCAGGGAATCCGGCGCAGCCTCGCGGCCATCGGCGCCTGAGCGGGCCCCGGCCGGGGACCATGCCGTGCTCCCTTGCGTCGAGCCCGCGGGCCGCAAGCAGTCTTTTTCACGAGTGTTCGAGGGTAGAGAAATGAGACAGACCGTGACCCGCAGCGTTGCAGGCGGCACCTCCGGCATGCGGCCGGAGCCGCAATCGCATCGACGCTTTCCGAGCGGCGGCCTGCCGGCGGCGCTGATCCGCGATGGCCGGGGGGCGCCGCAATGACGGCGCTGGCGAGGGACGCCGCCTCGATCCCGGCAAGCGCGGGGCTGTCGAAGGCTGCGGCGCGCGACGCGCGCATCGACATCGCACGCGGCATCGGCATGGTGCTCGTGGTCTGGGGGCACGCGCTCTACGGCGTGATGAATGCCGGGCACGACACGCAGATCCACCGGTTCGAGCTGCTCTCGATCTATACCACGCATATGGCGCTGTTCTTCATCCTAGCCGGCCTGCTGGCCGGGTCGATCCGCAAGCGCAGCTGGTCCGAGTTCTGGAGCATGGCCTTCACGCGGGTGATCTGGCCCTACTTGCTGTGGTCGGTGCTGCTCAAGACGATCCATTTCGCCATGAGCGGTTACGTGAACACGCCGCTCAAGGGCTATGCCGTCCTCGACATCCTGTGGAAGCCGCCCTCGGTGATGTGGTTTCTCTATGCGCTCCTGCTGGGGATGATCCTGCTGAAGCTGACCTCGGCCTTTTCCCGCCCGGCGACCGTCGCGCTGGCGGCGGTGCTCTTCGCGTCGGGATACCTGCTGCCGGATCTCGATCCGCAGATGGACTGGATCCGCACCTCGCTGCGCTTCATCGCGATCTATCTCGTGGCCGCGATGGTGGGCCGCGCCGGGTTCGAGCGACTGCTGGCGCCCGTTTGGGTCGCGCTCGCGACCGGGGTGATGGGCGTGACGCTCGCCTATGCCTGGGTCGACGCGGCCGACCCGATCCCGGGCTATGCCGCCTTCGCGCCGCTCTATATCCCGGCGCTGCTGGCGGGGCCGGTGGTCGCGATGCGGCTGGCCTATGCGATCGGCGCGACACGGGGCGGCGGCGCGCTCGGCGCGGCGCTGGCGCTGGTCGGGCGCAACACCATGCCGATCTTCGTCACCCATATCCTGTTCACCGCCGGGGTCCGCATCGTGATGCTGGAGATCGGTCTGACCAACGCCTCGCTGATCATCGCGCTGGCCACGATCATCGGGGTGATCGCGCCGCTCGTGGCGGCCATGCTGGCCGACCGGCTCCGGGTCGCAGCCTATCTGGGCTGGCGATGAACGCCGTGCCGCGCCGCCTCTTCGTCAATGGCCGGTTCCTCGCGGGGCCGGTCACGGCCGTCAATGCCGTGGCCGCAGAGCTGACCGCCGCGCTGGCCCGCAACGAGGAGCGCTGGCGGGTCGAGGTCGCGGTGCCGCCGGGACTGGCCGGGGCGGCAAGCGATCGCAGGCTGCCCCATCGCGTCATCGGTCGCGGCGGCGGCATCGGCTGGGAGCAGGGCGATCTTCCGGCGCTGCGGCGCGAAGGGGTGGTGGCGGGTTTCTTCAACACCGTACCGCTGCGCGGCACCGGCTACGTGACGATGCTGCATGACGCGCATGTCTTCACCACGCCGCGCTCCTATGGGCGCGCCACCGGCGCCTGGCGGCGGCTGCTGTCGCGCCGCGCCGGGGCGCCGGGCAATCATCTGCTCACCGTGTCGGAGCATTCGCGCAGGGAGTTGCTGGAGACCGGTCTCGGCGCGCCCGATCGGATCGGCGTGGTGCATTGCGGTCTGGGCGAGGTCGGGCGGGTCGCCCCCGATCCCGGGCTGCGCGACCGGCTCGGGCTGGCGCCCCGGGGCTATTGCGTGGCACTGGCGAGCCTGCTGCCGCACAAGAACATCGACCTGCTGCTGCGCGCCTTCGCGCATCCGGCGCTGGCCGGGACAAGGCTGGTGCTGGTGGGCAAGTCGACCCGGGAGGATTTCCTCGCCGCCGGGCATCGGCCGGGGCCGAACGTCCTATTCGCCGGCTTCGTCAGCGACGCGGAGCTGGCAGCGCTGTACCGGTCGGCGCTGGCGGTCTGCATGCCGTCGTTTGAGGAGGGTTTCGGCCTGCCGGCGCTCGAGGGCATGGCCTGCGGCTGCGTGGCGGTGGTGTCGGATCGCGGGGCCCTGCCGGAGGTGGTGGGCGAGGCCGGGCTGATCCTTCCGGCGAATGCCCCGGCCGCGTGGAGCGCGGCGCTGGCGGCGCTGGCCCGCGATCCGGCGCGGCGCGAGACGCTCGAGCGGGCCGGGCGGACCCGCGCCGCCGCCTTCACCTGGGACGAAGCGGCGGCGCGGATGCTGGCGCATCTCGACCGCTGGTTTGCGGGCTGATCCTCAGCCCGCGAAGAGCCGGAAGCTGAACACCCGGCTGCGGGTCGCGGCCAGCGAGGCGACGCCCGCCAGCCCCAGCGCCAGCGCCATGCCACCGGCCAGCCGCAGCGTGTCGTCGTTCAGCAGCATCGAGATCGCCAGCCAGCCGGTTTCCAGCGCCACCGCGTAGACCGCCAGCAGGACCAGTGCGATCGCGGCGTTGCGCAGCGCCGGGCGCAGCGCCACCTTGCCATGCCGGCCGATCACCCAGAGCGCCGAGACCGAGGACAGCACCGCCACCGCCGCCTGCGCGCCGGCCAGCGCCACCAGCCCCTGTCCCGAGAAGACGAGGATCGCCGCCAGCATGATCGCGGTCCAGACCATGTTGTAATACATGCCGATCCGGTTCGCGTGCCGGGCCGCGAAGACCGGCTCGATCAGATGGTTTCCGGCCAGCCCCGCCGCGCGCACCGCAAGCGCCTGCAGCGCTGCGAGCGCTGCGAGGTATTCGGGGCGGAACAGCGCGCCGACGAGGCTTTCGCCCAGCACCGCGATGGTGATCGCCACGCCGCCCATCAGGAAGACGTTCGCGCCCAGGAACCCTGCCACCTCCGTGCCCAAGGGGCGGCCGCCGCGCGCCGCCTCGCCGAACCGCTTGAGCGCGAAGCTGCGCAGCGGCTGCGCGACGATGTCGACGGAGGCCATCGCGAGGCGGTTGGCAAAACGGTAGAGCCCCGCCTCGGCGGTGCTGAACAGGTAGGCGAGGATCAGGTCCGCGCCGAAGGTCGAGAAGAAGCCCAAGAGCCGCGAGCCGTAGAGGCCGCCGGCATAGCTGGTGGCCTCGCGTGCCAGCGCCGTGTCGAAGCGCCAGCGCGGCAACCGTGGCACCGCCATGCCGAACATCGCCACGCCGAGAACGATGCGAATCGCGCGGTAGGCGACCAGCGCATAGAGCGACTGCCACAACACCAGCACCAGACAGCCGCCCGCGAGGCCGCCGAGATTGGTGGCGATCAGGATCAGGAAGTAGCGCCGCATCGACCCGGCACGGGTGAGCGCGGCCGAGGCCCAGCCGATCGCCGAGGCGAAGGGCTGCATCACCCCGAACAGCCGCAGCACCGGCGCCAGCTCCGGCGCGTCGAACAGCGCCGCGAGCGGCGCCGCGAAGATCACGAGGAGCAGGCCGCCCAGGGCGCCGATGCTGGTCATGATCCAGAACATGGTCGAGAGCAGCGCCTCCTCCTCGGAATCGGAGGTCACGACGAAGTGGAAATAGCCGGTATAGGTCAGCATCACCACGAACTCGACGAAGACGATCGCCAGCGTGTAGACCCCGTAATCCGCCGCGCTGAGAAAGCCCGCCGCCAGCAGGGTGATCACGAAGGAGGCGATCTGCTGCGAGGTCAGCCCCAGCATCGAGATGACGGCGCCGGCGCCGCCGCCATCACCGCGCCTGTTCGAGTGGCTTTCGCGGCTCATGTGCGAGGCCGGGTGCCGCAACCATGCGGCGAATACGAAATAAACTTCACTGACATGTGGACATCCAGTTCGGGGAGGTGTCCATGCTCTATCCGTCTCCCCCGCCCGAGTGCAACGAGGTTCGGCGGGGGCAGGTCGTGCTTTTGCGATGAGACTAATTTGTAAGCGGTATTTGATCGGAGAGGGTCAGGCATGGCGACCGATAACAGCGCATTCAATCACGGGGCCTTCCTGTCCTCCGCGCGACGGCAGGAAGATGCGGCGCACACCCATGAGGAGAGCGTAGATCTTCGCGAATTGATCGGCGCGCTGTGGCGCCGCAAGTGGTTCGTGCTGTTCTGGACCCTCGCTGCGGCGACGCTGTTCTTCGCGATGACGATCACCAAGCCGGTGCGCTATACCGCCCAGGCGACGGTGATGCTCGACCCGCGCCAGCAGCAGGTGGTCTCGGCGCGCGAAGAGGTGGTCTCGGACCTGCAGCTCAACACCGCGATCATCGAGAGCGAGGTGGCCAGCCTGCGCTCGTCGGCGCTGCTCGAACGGGTGGTGGAGCAGATCGGCGTCGACCGCTTCGCCGGGATCGATCCGGCCAATGCCGCGCCGGGCCCCGTGGCGCGGATCATCGGCGGCGCCAAGCAGGCGGTGCGGGGGCTGGTCGCGCCCGCGACGCCCGCGGCGCAGGGCGATGCCGCGCCGCTGATCTCGGAAGAGCGGCGACGCCTCAGCCGGATCGTCACGGCGCTGCAAACGGGCATGTTCATCAACCGGGTCGGCGATTCCTACGTGATCCAGATCGCGTTGCAGACCGGCGATCCCGAGCTTTCGGCACTGGTCGTCAACGGTCTGGCCGAGACCTACATCGCCGAGCAGCTGCTCGACCGCCAGAGGGTGGCCGAGAACGCCACGCAATGGTTGTCGCAGCAGGTCGAGCGCCGGCGCGGCGAGGTGGTGGCCGCCGAGGCCGCGGCCGAAACCTACAAGAGGGAGCAGCTCGACACCGCCGGCGCCTCGGTCGAGGTGGTCCAGCAGCAGCTCGCCGAGCTGAACCAGCAGCTGGCCATGGCGCGCTCGGAGCGCGCCAACCAGGAGGCGCGGCTGCAGCAGATCGACACGCTGATCGCCGAACGCGGCCCGACCATCGCCGCCGAAACCCAGTCCTCCGACTATCTCGTGTCGCTGCGCCAGCAGCGCGACGAGATGCTGCGCGAGGATGCGCGGCTCTCGGCGACGCTGGGCGAGAACCATCCCGACCGGCGCGACATCGCCTCGGATATCGGCCGGATCGAGGCGGCGATCGCGGCCGAGGTGGCCAATATCGCCCAGTCCTACCGCAACGAGATCAAGGTGCTGCAGGGGCGCGAGGCCTCGCTCGGCCGCGACGTCGAGGCGCTGGAACAGCGGCTCTCGGACATGTCGGCCTCGTCGCTGCAGCTGCGCCAGCTCGAACGCGAGGCCGAGGCGGCGCGCACCGGGTTCGAGGACCTGCTGACACGTCTGGGCGAGATCCGGGCGCAGGCCGAGATCCAGCGCGCCGAGGCCAAGCTTCTGAACCCGGCGCTGATCCCGACCGGCCCCTCGGCGCCGCGCCCCGTTCTGATGACCGCCTTCGGCGGCACGCTGGGCCTGACCTTCAGCCTGATCGCGGCGCTCCTGATGGAGCTGATGAGCGCGGGCTTCCGCCGCGCCGTCGAACTGGAGCGGGCGACCGGCCTCAAGGTGCTGTCGATGCTGCCCGCCGACCGGATCCGCCAGCCGCGCCACGTGCTCGCGCATCTCGACAAGGGCTCGTATTCCTTCCTCGGCGAACGGGTGCGGCAACTGCGCACGGTGATCGCGACGCGCATCGCCGCCAATGCCGGGCCGCGCAGCGTCATGCTGCTCTCCTCGGTGCCGGACGAGGGCAAGACCACCACCGCGCTGGCGCTGGCGCAGTCCTATGCCCGCTCCGGCGTCTCGACGGTGCTGATCGACCTCGATACCCGGCGCCCGGTGCTCCACGACGAGGTGGGGGCGGTGTCGCAGGCCAGCCTCTCGGATCACCTGATGGGCGAGGCCTCGCTTGATGCGGCCATCGCCCGGTCGGACAGCCTGCGATTCGACATCTCCGGGGTCGGCGAGCATGACACATTGCTGTCGGACGGCATCGAGGCCCGTCGCATCGGCGAGCTGATCGAGGCGCTGAAGCAGCGCTACGACATGGTGATCGTCGACGCGCCGCCGGTTCTGGCGATGTCCGACAGCCTGAGCATCGCCCTGGCGGTCGATCACGTGGTCTACCTGGTGCGCTGGAAACGCACGCCGCGCCGGGTCGTGGCGCAGGGGCTGGTGATGCTCAAGAACATCGGCGTGGCGCCGCTGGGAACGGTGCTGACCATGGTCGACACCGCGCAGGATCTCGACGGCTACAGCAGCAGCTACGGCTACCACTGACCCTTTGCATGTCGTCGAAGCGCGACGGCTCGTCCCCTCCGGGGCGGGCCGTTTTCGCGTCGCGGCTCAACCCCCTCTAACAACCATAGCGAATGTGTCCAAAGATCGCCTTTAGATTGTGCTTTTAATGTCTGAAGACGCGTAGTAGTGGTGCGCTGCAAAATAGTCCAGCAAGTGGACAAAGCGAACGGACGCAAGGGGCAAAGACAACCACTTGTTACAAAACATAAATATGCACGAGTCGTATTCTGGACGGGTCTGCTGGGTATCTCGGCAGATTTGTTAACAGGCCCGGTGCAAGGCAGAACCAAGGCATGGCCGACTCATCCAAAGGTTGTTTCCTTGGGTCGGCGCCGCCGATCACCGCGTGGCGACGGGCGTCCCTTTCGAGGGGCGCGCATTTTCGAGTGATGACGATTTTAAACGGTTTCAAGGATGTCGCGATGACACAATCTTCGAGCACCTCGATCGAGACACTGGCGCTGCAGGAAGCGGCCTTCGACGCGCCGATGGGATACAACCGCTTTGCCAAGCGGTTGCTGGATCTGGTCCTTGTGGCGATCCTTCTGGTCCCGTTGCTGCCGGTGATCGGCACCCTCTATCTCCTGGTCCGCCGCGAGGGCGGGCCCGGCTTCTTCGGCCACGAGCGGGTCGGCCGCAACGGCGTGACCTTCAAGTGCTGGAAGATCCGCACCATGGTGCCGGATGCCGAGGCGCGGCTCGCGGCGCTGCTCGCCTCCGATCCCGAGGCGCGCGCGGAATGGGAGCGCGATCACAAGCTGCGCGACGACCCGCGCGTCACCCGGCTCGGGGCGCTGCTGCGCAAGACCTCGCTCGACGAGCTGCCGCAGATCTGGAACGTGCTCCAGGGCGAGATGAGCCTGATCGGGCCGCGCCCGGTGACCGCGGCCGAGCTGTCGCGTTACGGGCACCGGAGCTGGGTCTACCTTTCGCTGCGGCCGGGCGTGACCGGGCTGTGGCAGGTATCGGGCCGCAACGACATCGCCTATGACGAACGCGTGGCGCTCGACGCGCGGTATCTGGAGCGGCTGTCGATGCCGCTGGATCTGAAGATCCTGTTCCAGACCGTGGGCGCGGTGCTCAACCGGACCGGCTGCTGAATGACACTTTTCGCTGATACCATCCCCGACGACGCGAATGACGGCCTGCGGATCGCGGTCGTCATCTGCTCGGTCGGCCGCCCCGAGGCGCTGGCGCAGCTGCTGCCATGGCTAACGCGCCAGACCAAGCGGGCGAGCGAGATCCTCTGCGTGGTGACGAAACCCGGTGACCTGCCGGACGAGGCGATCCTCGCCGCGGCGCAGCCCGCGGCGCAGGTGCTGATCTCGGAAAAGGGCCTGCCGCGGCAGCGCAATCGCGGGCTCGACGCGGTGCTGGATCGCTGCGACGTGGTGTTCTTCATCGACGATGACTACCTGCCCGCGCGCGATGCGCTGATCGGCATCGATCGGGCCTTCAAGGCGTTTCCCGACATCTCGGGTCTGACCGGCGCGTTGCTGGCCGATGGAATCCACGGCGCCGGTGTCGATCTCGTCTCGGCCGCCGCGATGATCGAGGCGGACGAGGCCGAGCGGATCGGCCGGGATGCGACGCCGCGCGCGCTGGAGCGCGACCTCGTCGGGCTCTATGGCTGCAACATGGCCTATCGCGCCGCACGGATCGGCGCGCTGCGCTTCGACGAGCGCCTGCCGCTCTATGGCTGGCAGGAGGATGTCGATTTCGCCAGCCGCGTGCCGGGCGAGATGATCCGCACGGACGCGCTTCGCGGCGTGCATTGCGGCGTGAAATCGGGGCGCGACACCAACGGGCACCTGCTGGGCTACAGCCAGGTCGCGAATGTCGCCTATCTGATGCGCAAGGGCTCGATCCCGGCGGGGTTCGGCCTGCGGCTGATCGTGCGCAACATGCTGGCCAACCACCTGAAGATGCTGCGCCCCGAGCCTTGGGTCGATCGCCGCGCCAGGGCCAGTGGCAACTGGATGGCGCTCGGCGACCTGCTGCATGGCCGCGCCGCGCCCGAGCGCATTCTCGACTTCGCGGCGCGTCCGCGTTGATCCGGATCGGCACGGCCCATGCGCCGCGCCGATCCTTGCGCCGAACGGGTCAGGCGAATTCGAGCGTCGTCTGCCCTTCGAGCGCCGCGAGCTCGACCCGGGAGAAGTGGGCGATCTCGGTCAGGGTCCCGCCGCTTTCGACGAAAAGCGACACGCCGCCGCCCTTCTCCTCGAAACGCAGGCCGTCCGCCCCGGCGGTGCCGCCCTGCACGACGACCCGGTCGTCCTCGCCGAAATTGTAGACCCGGTCGAGATCGTCGGACCGGGCGGCGAAGATGATCGTGTCGACCCCGGCGCCGCAGAAGAACGTGTCGCTGCCGGTGCCGCCATCCATTCTGTTCGACCCGTCCTGGCCGAACAGCACGTCGTTGCCGGCCCCGCCGAACAGCATGTCGTCGCCATCCCCGGCAAAGAGCTTGTCCCGGCCGTCGCCGCCGAACAGCCGGTCGTTGCCGGCGCCGCCATTCACCAGATCCTGCCCCGCGCCGCCATCGAGCAGATCGTCGCCATCGGCGCCGATCACCATGTCGGCCCCGGCGCCGCCATAGGCATCGTCATCGCCGGCGCCGCAAAACAGCCGGTCGTCGCCCAGATCGCCGTGCAGATCGTCGTCGCCCTTGTTGGAGATCAGCAGGTCGTTGCCGCCCTTGCCATCCAGTAGGTTGTGCAGGCCACGCGCGACCAGCCGATCCTCGCCCTCGGTCCCGAGCGCCTGATAATCGTATCGCGGCGCAGGGGAGGCGGGCGCCTCTGGAAGCGTTGGCGCTGGCTCCGGCTCCGGCTCAGGTTCCGGTTCCGGCTCTGGCTCTGGCGTCGGCGTCGGTTCCGGCTGGGGCGCCGGTGCCGGCTCGGGTTCCGGTTGGGGCGCCGGTTCCGGCTCCGATGCTACGGGCGGAGGCGGCGAGGCCTCCTCCTCGGCGGGGGGCGGCGTGACCGGCGCGGGCGCGGGCGGCTCGGCCGGAGTCGCGCCGCGGTTCAGGATGCCGTCGAGATCGAAGCTCGCATCGCTGAAGACGAACGCCTCGACATTGCTGACAATGCTGGTCGCGGTGGCGCCGCCGAGATTGAAGGAGAGATCGACGCCCCCCTCGCGGCTCTCGGCCGAAAGCAGCGCCGACGAGGCGAGGTTGAAAACCAGGCGGTCCGTCCCGGCGCCGCCATCGATGCGGTCGCGGCCGCCGCTGGCCTGCAGCGTGTCGTCGCCGCGCCCCCCGGCAAGGTGGTTGTCCGCCGCCGAGCCGATCAGCAGGTCGTTCGCGTCGCCGCCGAACGCGTTCTCGATCACGTTCGCCTGCAGGTCCAGCTTGGAGTCGCCGATCCGGCTCTCGGTCTGTCCCGAGAGATCGATCGCGATCGCATGGGTGAGCATCGCGGCGTTGATCGTGTCGGTGCCGCCATCCTCATCGGTGAGCCGGGCGCGGGTCAGTTGCTCGATCGCGTCGTAGAAGCCCGAGGCGAACTCGTCATTGTAGAAATAGACGTCGTCGGTTTCCGGTGCGTTGCCCCTGACGGTCAGCTTCGCGCCGATCAGCGCGCCGCTCATCGGGCCGCTGCCATTGTAGTGAAGCAGGTCGGGGTTGCGGTTGTGGATGTCGATGGTCCAGCTGCCCTTGGAGCTTTCGCCGAAGACGGCGTTGGTGGTGAAGGGGAAGTTGAACAGGCTGCCGCCGCCGCCCTTGGCCTCGAAATCATAGACCAGCTGGCTGATCGTGCCGTCCGGGCTGGTCAGGAAGATCTCGAGATCGTTGGTGTGGCTCCAGGGCAGCTTCAGTTCGAGCTGCGCGCTTTCCATCGTCACGTCCTCGGTGAATTCGATCACCGCCCGGATGTGGTCGTTCTGCCCGGCCGTCAGCACGAGGTCGCTGTAGCGCGTCTCGACCGTTTCGGTCAGCAGGTTGTCGAAGCGCTGCTGGCCTTGCCAGGTTTCGGCCAGCCGCACCGCGTCGTGGAGGTTCAGATAGCCGAAGCCGAAGCTGTCGGAGAAATGCATGCCGCCGCCGTTGAAATTCGTCGCGGCATTGGTGACCCAGCCATAGCTCACCGAAGACGACGTGCCGAGATCCTCGGCCCGGGCGGAGAGGGCGAGGATCTCCATCACGTCCCGATAGCCGAGCTGGTCGTTGGCCTCGAGGATCACGGCCGCGGCGGCCGAGACGATCGGCGCCGAGAACGAGGTGCCGGACATCATTCGCACGCCGCCGCTATAGGGCTCGCTCGTCATGATATCGACGCCGGCGGCGGTGATCAGGAGGTTGGCGCCGAACGAGCTGAAGGCGGCGGCGTTGCCTTCCTTGTCGGTGGCACCCACGGCGATGGTGAAGGGCGAGTTCTGGTAGCCGTGGTAGTTCGAGGATTGCGAATAGGCCGCGTTGCCGGCGGAGAACACGACGACGGTTCCGAGCCCGTCGCGGCCATCCTGCACGGCCGTGACCAGCGCCTCGTGGCCGTTGGTGCCGGGCTGCAGGTTGTCCTGGAAGGCGCGGCTGTAGCTCCAGCTGTTGTTGAGCACGTCGACGGTCCGGCCATGGGTGACCCCGGCCTCGACCTGCGCGACGACGTTGTCGGCGTTGTAGTCGAGAGCGAAGCTCGCCACCTTGGCCCCATGGGCGACGCCGACGGTGCCGAGGCCGTTGCCGCGTTCGGCGGCGATGACGCCCGCGACCATGGTGCCATGCGCGTCCGGATAGGCGCTGCGGTCCCAGACCGGGGTGGTGCCGCCGGTGCCGAGATCGATGTCGCGGCCGGCGTCGTAATTGTCGTCGATATCGCCATGTGCATAGTTGATGACCGAATCCAGCACGCCGACGGTGATGCCCGCGCCGGTGTAGTCCGCCCAGACGGATTCGGCGTCGATCGACATCTTCGACAGGTAGGGGCGGTCGAAGTAGTACTGCGCCCCGGTATTCGGATCACTGAAGGAGGAATTCGGGGCGAGCGGCGGCGGCAAAATCGACGAACTGAACTGAGACATCTGACCCTCGTACTCATTCTTATTGTCGTCGCGCCTCGTTCATTCGGACGCGACTTGCCCGGCTTCTGCCCGACCACGCCAAAAGACCCGCCCATCAAGGCATCCCGGCGGCCGAACTGCGCAGCCGCGATGGCGGGATTGGGAAACGAGGGTCACGTTTGATCGGTTTGCGCGGACCACATGGCGCCGCGGTTGCTGGATGTCGAAGGGGCGGCGTGGCGCTGGTCCCTCGGCGGCGAAGGTTTCCCATGGCGGCAAGAGGCGGTTCGCCGGCATGGCGAAGATCCACCTTGGGTTGCAATTAATAGCAGCTGTTACAATCAGATGCGTACCGCTCCCGCCGCGCCAGAGCGGCGGGACATGTTGCGGATCACCGCCCGACCCGGAGGTCCGACAGCCGGCGCCGGCACCGGACCCGGGAGGGGTCCCCACGGTTTATGGCGGGTTAAGATTGAGGATTGCTTAAATCGCGATGCGGATCGGTGTCCGGATATGGCCCCGAATTCGCCACGAACCGCGCGGCGAGCGCGCCATGCGCCGCTTCGCAACGCGCGGCAAGCGCCGCCGAGACCCCGGCCACCGACCCCGATTCGGCCGGGCGATCGCTCGGCTCGATTCGCGTATGGCTGGCGCTTCGGATCGGGTCGCCGCCGCCGCCCTTCTGCGTGGCGCGGTGGCTGACATAGCTGTTGGTGAGCGGCGGATCAAGGCGGAGCCAGTCGCCCAGCCGGGCGACGGTCGCATCGGGATCGCGCAGCAGCGCCTCGGAGGTCACGCCGAACCTGCGGGTGGCAGGAAACCGGTCCCAGTGGCCGCACAGGGTCTCGACCCGCTCGGCGTAATAGAGCGCGGCGGCCTCGGCGCTGCGGTATTGGTGCATGTCGGTGCGCCGCGCCAGGGCTTCGATCGAGCGGATCGCCGGGGCCGGGGCGCGCAGCATGAACAGCGCGCGCGCCTCGAAGAACGGCGCATCGGCGGTGACGTCGAGGTGATCGTGCAGCACCTTGTCATAGAGCAGATCGGCCCTGAGCGAGAGGGCCCGTCGCAGCGCGAGGTTCACCACCACCTGCCCGAGGCTTTCGGCCCGACCATGCGGCACGTGGGTCTCGCCGTAACCGGTGATCCGCGGATGGCTGCACAGCACGTTCGACAGCGCGGTGGTCGTGGCCCGCATATGCGACAGCATCAACAGGCAGCGATCGTAGCGCGCCTGCGGGGCATGCGCGGCAGTCCGGGCGGCGATGCGCTTGATCCCGTTCCTGAGGGTGGTGCGGTCTTGGGGGCGTCGAACCAGCTGCACGTGGTAAAATCCTATTCCTTGGCAAAGAGGGGCCCCGCTGCACCGGCCGGCTCGGGACGGGCGGGCGTCGCGATCGGGGCGGGACGGCGGTCGCGCAGCCGCGCATGGGCATAGAGCCCGGCGGCCACCCCCGCCATCGCGTAGAAGGGGGTGTCGAGATTGGGGTAGGGGCGGGCGATCATCGCCTGCAGCACGATCGCCATGCAGCCGCTGACCATCGCGGCGCCGGTCCGCGTGGCGGCGCTGTCGAGCCCGCGCAACCCCCGGCCCAGCGTCGCCAGCGCCAGCAGGAACCAGAGCTGCAGCAGGCTGCCGGGAAGGCCGAAGCTGCCGAGATTGGTCATGATCCAGCTCGACGCCCTGACGCTGCCGATCCCGATGCCGAGCCCGTAACTGTCGGCGAAGTTGCGCAGCGCCTGCATGTTCCAACTCATCCGCTCGACGCCGGACTCGCTGTCCATCTTGTTGAAGATCAGCGTGTCGAGCACGATCGGCACGCTCGGCACGAAGTTGTAGATCAGCACCACGCCGCCGATCGCCAGCGGGATCGCCATGCTGAGCCCGAGATAGAGGCTCGCCAAGCCCTGCACCCGCGCCGCCGAGCGGACATGCCACAGCAAGAACAGCCCGGTGAAGCTCACGAAGGCGACGATCCCCGAGGTGGACATCGAGCGCAGCAGCAGCAGCGCCACGAGGATCAGCGTCGCGAGCGTCCAGCGCCCGCCGCGATCATCGAACCAGAGTTTCAGCCAGAAGCCATAGAGCCCGACGGTATAGAAGGCATAGGCCGAAGGCTCGGGAAAGCCGCCGATCAGCCGCCGGATATCCATCAGGCGCTGATCGTCGAGCATGGCGTAATTCATGGTGCGAAAGCCCTCCAGCATCCATGGCAGACCGGCGGCATGGCTGCCCAGATCGACGAAGGACACCGCCGCGTGCACCATGGTGGAGATGGTCATCGCGCGCAGCGCTTGGTCCGGGCGGCCCCAATAGGCGAAGGCCGCGGCCAGAAGCACGTAGGACGAGACCGACAGCGCGAAGCGGACGAGCTGGCCGATATTGCTGCCGGTCGGGCGCAGCGGCGCCAGCAAGAAGCTCAGCCGGCCCTCGATCTGGCCGAGGGTAAAGAACTCGGTCTGGCCGCTGAACACCCGGGGCAGGAACACCGCGCCGATCGTCGCCAGCACCATCAGCAGCATCAGCGGAAAGCCGGCCCGGGTGGGGCGCATCGTGCCGAACAGCCGCGCGAAGCCCACCGGGCGACCGAGGCAGGCGACCCAGAGCGCGACGACGCAAAGATCGGTCAAAGACAGGTCGCCAAGGCCCGGGAGCGACAGGGCGGCGGCGCTGCGGAAGGTCATCGAGGCGAAGAACACCCATAGCCCCCGCACCGGCCCGAGCCAGAGGATGGCGGCGAACATCAGCAGGGCGATGGGCGTGGTCGTCGGGTGCAGCATGCGCTCGCCGATAAGGTGATTTACTATGCCGGCGTACACGTATGAGGCCGCAAGCCCCAGCCCCTAAACGACCCTGTGGCGCCGATCCGTCACGATTTGTCCGTTTCCTGGGCAGGTCGCGATGCGGCGATGCGGATCCCGGCGCTCCGGAACCGTCCCGTTTCCGACCGCACCCCATGGCGCGGCGAAAGCGCCACCTTCCGGTGGCGCTTTGCCGTGGTCCGAATGCCGGGCGGGATCAGATGAAGCCGATATCGTCCGCGGTCAGGAGCGCGTTGTGGAACAGCACCGTGGTCTCGCCGTAGACCAGCTTGGTGTGACCGGCCGCGGTCTGCGTCAGGCTGTAGGTGCCGCCCTGGGTGAGCTCCACCGCGTCGATGCCGACGGCGAAGTCGAACACGTTGTCGCTGCCATCGGCCTTGTCGAAGCGGAAGGTATCGGCGCCGACCGTACCGTCGAGCGAGCCGTTGCTGTTGTCGCCCCAGAGCCCGTCATTGCCGTCGCCGCCATAGATGATGTCGTCGTCATCCCCGCCGACCACGGCGTCGTTGCCCTCGTTGCCATAGAGCGTGTCGTTGCCGGCGCCGCCGAACACGAAATCGCGGCTCGCCCCGGCGTCGACGAAGTCGTTGCCATCGCCGGCATTGATCACGTCCTGGTTGTGGCCGCTATAGATGATGTCGTCGCCACCCTTGGCGTAGATCTGGTCGTCGCTGCCGGTCGAGCGGATGGTCTCGGAATTGTTGGTCGCATAGATCCGGGCCGGCGCGACGCCGATTCCCGATGCATTGATATCGCCGCCGTTGCCCTGGACGATGTTGGGTTGGATGGCCATTCGTCGTTACTCCAAAAATGTCTCTTCTTGACGGAAGCCGCCGCGAGGTGGTTCAGGACCGTGCTCATGGAGCACCCGTTAAAGTGCAGACCGCTAACTAGAACAATTACTAGCGGTTGTATAATAGGGTGATCGCCCAAAAACAATCAAGTATTGCCTGACTTCTGCCACAATCTCGTGCGCCGCGAACACAAGTAGAGACGCATTCGCTAACAAAACCCTTATGCATCTCAGCAACTTGCTCGATGATCACGCGGATGTGTCCGTCGACTATTCTTGGAGGGTGCCTGAACTTAGGGCGCCGCCTATTGTCTGGGGACACCACGCGACGGCGGAAGACAGGCGCCGAGTGATCCTTAGAAAACCGTTCAAGGACAATAACATGAGACCTATCTCGGAGAAGACGCGCCGAGCCGTGTGGCCGGTTCTGGCCTGTCTGCTGGCGCAGGTTGCGGGCGCGGATACGGCGCCTGTCATTTCGGCCAATTCCGGATTCCAGGCCGGTCCACACCATCAGGTTGAGGGGCGGCTCGATGCGCTCGGCCTCGATTCGCTGCGCGACGGCGTGGTCTGGGGGCGAATCGAATCGCAACCCGGGATCTATGATTTCGACCGCCAGAACCAGCACGGCATCGCCGCGCTGATCGCGGCGGGCCAGGCCGGATCGATCACTATCTATCCCCGCAACCCGCTCTATGAATCCGGCAACACGCTGATGGGCGAAGAGGGGATCGCAGCCTTCGCGCGATTCGCCTCCGAGTTGAAGATACGTTTTCCCCAGATCGACACGATCCAGGTCGGGAACGAGTTCAATTCCGCCTCGTTCCAGACCGGGCCGGCGCGCGAGATGGCGCCGCTGGAACGGGCGCGCCTGCATGCGAGGCATCTCGCCGCGCTGGCTTCGCGGCCGGAGCTCGAAGGCGTGCGGATCCTCGGCGGCTCGACCCATTCGATCGCCGCCGGATACGTCTGGGAGGTGCTCGATGCCGGTGGGGCGGCGCATATGGATGCGGTCGCGGTGCATCCCTACACCACGCCGGCCGAGCATATCCCCGGCGAGATGGCGGTGCTGCGGCGCCACCCGGAGATGGCGGGGCTCGAGATCGAGGCGACGGAGTTCGGAACGACCGATATCGACGCCGCGCCGGACCTGTTCTGGCGCAACTACTGCATGATGGCGATGGCCGGGGTGCGCCGGGCCGTCTGGTATTCCCTTGAAACCCGTGGCGACGGCTATGCCGCGGTGCTGGGCGAGGATTTCGGCCTGACCCCGGTCGGGCGGGCGCTGATGCTGGCGCATGAAGAGGCGCAGGGCCGCGAGGTCGAGCCGTTCCGGCCCGATCCTTATACCTATGGTTGCCGCTTCGGCCCCGAATTGGCGGTGCTGTGGGGCGAGCGCCGCGAAGTGCAGATGCTCGATGACGGCATCGAGCTGCTGACCGGCGCGCTCGATCCCATCGCCGGGCCGCCGGTTCTGAACCCGCAACGGGTGCTGGTGCTGCGCGCGCCGGGCGGCGCGGTCGATCCCTATGCGGATCTCGTGCTCGGGCCCCATGATCTGCGGGCCGACAGCTACCACGAGTTCGAGCGGCCGGTCGCGGGCGGGCGGGCCGTGGATCGCGACACGGTCGGGTTCGACCGCTACGTGATCCGCGATGGCCGGATGTACGACCTGTCGACCTGTCCGGGCCAGCAGGCCCCCGGCACGCCGTGGCGGCCCTATCTGTGCAACGCCGATCTGCCGCGCTTCGTGCTGAAGCCCGAGGACTTCACCCTCGGCGGACCGGTCTCGCTGGTGCATCGCTACAACCCCGCCGAGGCGGGTGCGCTCATGGTCGAGGTCGAGATCGGCATGCACCGGATCAGCCGCAGCGGCGTCGGCGTGGCGCTGCAGGTCGACGGGCATCCCCATGAACGCCGGGTGGTGGAGCAGGGCGCGGAGCGGCTGGTCTTCGGCCCGTTCGAGGCCCGCCCCGGCGCGCCGGTGCATATCGTGATCGACTCGAATGACGATCCCGGCGGCGATATCGGAACCCTGCGGATCAGGGTGCGCGATGCCGGTCCCGCGATCGCGCCGATGGGACCCGGGCTCGCGCCCACGTAAACCGTCTATACACCTTGACCGTGTGGTATGCAGCAGCGTAGCAATCGCAGCGAGCGTGGCCCGGGTGGCGTCCGCTCTGTCGTTCCGCTGGCCCGACGGGTTGGCGGCGGCGACTGGCGCCATCCCTGAGGCGCCTTGTTGTTTACGAGGTATCGCAGCCGCCGGTTCCGGCGGGCCTGCAAGAGAACGAGTTTTGCCATGATCCGCCTTACCCTCCCCGGGCCCGCTCGCCTTGCTGCCATCATGCTCGCCGTCGCGCTGGTCGGGGCCCCGCTTCAGGCCGCCCCTTACCGGCTGATCGCGGGCGACCGGATCGAGATCGCGCATGCGGGGATGGAGGCGCCGGTCCAGCTTACCGTCGACACCGACGGGCAGGTGCGGCTGGCGGAGATCGGCGGCATCGACGTGATCGGCCTCACCCTCGACGAGGTCGAGGCCGAGATCGCGGCCCGTGTGGGCGCGGCCGGGCTCTACGTCGATGCGCGGGTCAATGTCGTGGTCGCCGATTACGCCCCGGTGGTGGTGACCGGCGACGTGGCGGCGCCGGGACGCTACGACTACCTCCCCGGCATGACCGTGGCCGTCGCCCTCGCCACCTCTGGCGGCAGCGAGACGCTGGGGTTGAGCCAGCTCGACCTCGCCCGGGCGCGGGCCGATGCCAAGAGCCTGCTTGAGACGCTGAACCTCGACATCGCCGGCGCCGCGGCGCGGCTGGCGCGGCTCGAGGCGGCGCTGGGGGAGGCGCCGCTCGAAACGCTGACGCCAGAGGCGGTGCGCGGGCAGGTCCCGTCGCCCGGTGCGGCGCCGTTGCAGGCGCTGGTGGAGACCGAGCGCGCGCTGCTGCGGGCCGAGCGCGAGCGGGCCGAAATGCTGATGACCTCCTGGGAGGAGGAGATCCGCACGATCGAGGCGCAGAAGCAGCTCTTCGACGAGCGCATCGTTCTGCAGGAGGAGATCGTCGCCAACACCGCCGAGGCGCTGCGCAACGCCCGCGAGCTGCAGGAGCGGGGGCTTCAGACCACCGCGAGCCTCAGCAGCGCCGAGGAGCGCGCCTCGGATGCGCAGGCCCGGGCGCTGGAACTCGAATCCGCGCAGATCGCCGCGGCCCGCGCCATATCGGACGCGCGCCGTGCACGCGCGCAGTTCCTCGCCGACCGGGAGCGGACCAACCTCGCCGACCTGCAGGCGGGACGGATCGAGATCGACGGGCTGCGGCTGCGCCATGCGCGCGCCCTCGAACAGCTCGCGCTCTTGAGCGGCAGCGGGGCCGGGGCGTTGCTCGATGCCACGACGGTCGAGCTGGGCTACCGGCTGCTGAGCCCGCGCCCGGGCCGCGACGAGATCACCGGGATCGACGCGCAGACCCCGCTGCTGCCGGGCGACACGCTGATCGTCACCGTCACCTCGCGGCCGCTCGACATCCCCAGCTGAAATACGCCGCCGTTGCGCGTACGGTGCCGACACCGCGATTTAGCGCGGCCGCGCCATTCTTCCCCGACATCGATTGGGGAGAGCGGCGATGGAACAGAAGGTCGTGGTGCGGGCGGACGGCGGAGCGGGCTATCTGGGGCTGCGGCTCTTCGCGGGCGAGGCGATCACCTTCGAGGTGCCGGACCGGCCCGCGGACGCGCGCGTCACCGTGACGATGGGGTTCGACACCGCCGCGCCGCCGCTCGTGCAGCGCAGCGGCGACGAGAGGGTCGCGCTTTCGCCCGAGGATCTCGCGCCGCTCGGCGAGGGGCGGGCGGGGGTCTACAACGTCTGGATTGAACAGGGTTCGGGGCGCCGGTTGCTGCAGCACGGCTCGATCGTGGCGCAGCCGAGCCTTGCGCCCGTCGCCGCGACCGCGCCGGTCGCGGGCGGTGCCGTGACGCTGGAACTGCGCGTGGGCGAGGCGGTCTCGGTCGATCTCTCGACCGGTTTCACCGGGGCCGATCTCGTGTTCTCGCTGGCGCCCGGCTCGGAGCCTCTGCCCGCCGGGCTCGCGCTCTCGAGAGCGGGTATCCTGACGGGGCAACCCGAGATGGCGGGGCAGCACGACCTGCTGCTGCGCGCAAGCAATGCTGCCGGTTGGGCCGAGACAGGGCTTTCCATCGCGCTCGTCGCGGCCCCGGGCGGTGCGGGCGGTTCGCCGGGTGTCACGACATTCGCCGCCCACCGGGCGGGGCCGCGTCTCATCGTCGATGGCGACAGCACCATGGCCAATCCCGGCTTCCGCGACGCGTTGCTCTGGGCCTTGGGCGACGTGACATGGCTGCCCGACACCTACCAGCAGGCCACCGGTGGCCACACGATCCAGACCATGCTCGACGGGGCGCAGGCGGTGGTCGACCTGATCGAGCGCGACGAGACCATCGTGGTGATCGGCCCGGTCGGCGCGAACTGGGACCCGACCGATCCGGCGGTCCCCTATACCCTGTCGAAATCCAAGATGGCCGAGCTGATCGGGGTCTACCGCGATGCGGGCGCGGTGGTGGTCTGCGTGCCGGCTCTGCCATCGGGCTACGACGACCCGGCCAATCCCTATACCGCCAAGCAGGACAAGTACGACGCGATCAACGCCACGCTGGCCGAGGTCGCAGCGACCGATGCCGACGTGCACATGGTCGATGTCGCCGGCTTCGACCCGGTGTCGATGAAGAACGACGAAACCCACCCCAATATCGAGCATGGCGCCGCCTATCTCGCAGGCAGGGTGCGCGAGGTGGCGCTGCCGCTGATCACCGGCTCGCGGCTGGCCGAGGCCCCGAACCTGCTTCGCACCGCGGGAGAGTTTCCGGGTGATGCGCCGAGCGCGGTCGCGGGCGTGTCGGGCATCCAGCCGGATGGCTGGGTCTTCACCCGGATCGGCACCGCGTCATGGAACGTCGCACGCAACGGCGCGGGCGATCTCCTCATCTCCTGTCGGGATGCGCCCGACCGTGCGCAGCTCACCCTGCGCTACAACGCCGATGTCGGCGGCGCGACGGGCGACATCTTCGACGCGATCTTCGAGGTCGAGGTCGACCCGGCCTCGACCGGCTTCGGCGGGCTGATGTCGGGCGTGGCCGGATCGACCCTGCTCGGCATGAACGCGATCACGCCGTTCCTGACGGTGCCGCCCTGGCCGCTCTTTGCCCGGTCGCGCGGTTACGCGCAGGAGGGCGCGCATGGCGTCAGGCAGGTCTCGCTCGGCCTGTCCTGTGTCGCGGGGGGCAGCGTGACCTATACCGTGAAGCGGGCGGCGATGCTGCTCGTGCGCAACGCCGCCAACGCCATCGAGATCGCGGGCGATCCAATGGAGGCGGTCGAGGTCGGGCAGCCCTATGGCTTCGCGCCGGTGGTGTCGGGGGGCAGCGCGCCCTACGGCTTCGATCTCGCTTCGGGGAGCCTGCCGCCGGGGATGTCGCTCGATCCCGGCACCGGGGCGATCACCGGCAGCGCCGATGCCGCAGGCCGCCATGGCGGCATCGCGATCCGGGTGACCGATGCTCTGGGCGCGACCGCGACGCTCGCGCCTTTCGCGATCGAGGTGACGGCGGCGGGCGTTCCGGCGAACACCACGCCCCCGACGCTGAGCAATACCAGCCCGGCCGAGGGCGAGACGATCAGCGTCGATGTCGGGGTCTGGAGCAACGCGCCGGAGAGCTTCCGCTACCAGTGGCGGCATTCCGGCAACGTCCAGGCGGGCGAGACCGGGCCAAGCCATACCATCGCCGCCGGGGTGGCCCCGCAGGTGATCACCTGCCAGGTCTGGGCCGCCAATGCGGCGGGCGAAAGCGCCGTGGCCGAGACCGCGCCGAGCGATCCGGTGGTGGCGGACGGGGCCGCCAGCGTCACGGGCTGGAACGACAGCGACCCGGATTGGACGCATTTCGGCGGTATCGAGCAATTGCTTTATGCCGATCAGGGGCGCGGCGTCACTGCGGCGCCGGGGATGGACGGGATGCGCAACGCGGTCGGGGCCGACGCGCTTTCGGGCCAAGTGTATTTCGAGGTCGAGCTGGTCTCGGGCGTCAATCTCGTCGGTATCGCCGATGCGCAGACCAGTATCGCGACCGGCAGCCTGACCGCGGATCGCCACGGCAAGGCCGGGGGTCTGGTGTTCCACAGCGATGGCAATATCGCCATCGGCAACGCGCTGGCCGATGGCCAGCGGGCCTGCCTTGCCGTCGATACCGGGGCCGGACTGTTCTGGGTCCGGCAGGAGGCCGGGGCGTGGAACGAGGATGCGGCGGCGGACCCGGCGGCGGGGACGGGCGGCTTCAGCCTCGCGGCGCTGACCCCGCCGATCCGCGCCCATGTCCAGCTCAAGAGACAGAGCGGCGCCGAGGCCCGGCTGCATGGCAGCCGCGACCGCTGGCGCCATGCGGCGCCGCCGGGGTTCGGGCCGATCGCCTGAGATCAGCCCATGGGCAGATCCTCGAGGTGACCGGCCAGCGTCGCGGCCGCCGCCTTCCAGGTGAAACGCTGCACCCGGGCCCGGCCCGCCTGCGCGAGGCGGGACCGCAGCTCCGGCGTGGCGCAGACGCGCTCCATCGCCGCGCGCCAGCCATCGGCATCGCTCGGGTCGAGCGACAGCGCCGCGTCGCCGCAGACCTCGGGCACCGCGCCGCCGGTCGAGGCGATCACCGGGCAGCCGCAGAACATTGCCTCGGCCGGGGGCAGGCCGAAGCCCTCGGTGATCGAGGGAAAGGCCAGCGCCGTGGCGTTGTCGTAAAGCGCGCGCAACTCGGCATCGCTGACCCGGCCCAGCATCCGCACATCCTCGGAAGGGGTGATGCCGCCATCGGCGAAGACCCCCGCATCGCCGCCGCCCGCGATCACCAGCGGAATCGAGCGGTCGCTGCGGGCCCGCGCCGCGCGGACCAGCATCGCGAGGTTCTTGTGTGGCGCGAGGCTGCCCAATGCCAGCAGGAAGCGCCCCGGCTCCAGCCCGTGCCGCTTCAGAGTCTCGGGGTCCGGGGCAAGGCGCAGCACGTGATCGGCGCCGTTCGGAACCACCCGCGCCTTGCCCTTCGGCACCACGCCGAAGCGTTCGAGATCGGCGCGCGCATGCTCGGAGACGGTGAGCACCATCGCCGCGCGCCGCCCCAGCATCGGCTGCATCGTGCCGTACCAGCGCACGAAGGCCCGGGAGTAGGATTCGGGCTGCCGGAACGCCTGCGCGTCGTGCATCATCACCACCTGCCGCGACCGCAGCGCCGGGCCGGTGTTGCACAGGCTCAGAAGCCAGTCCCGGGGCCGGGCGCGGGCGAGGGCGAGTTGCTCCCAACCATGCCCGCCGAGCTTCGAGGCGCTGGTCGTCGCCGCGTCGAGGATCGCCTTCGGCCGCTCCTCGGGCCGCACCGTGTCGCCGCGCGGCCGGATCGCGGAAAACCCGCCAAAGCGCGAGGGCAGCCCGTGTTCGAGCAGCGCCGCCACCAACTCGCTCGCAACGCGATCGACACCCGTGGGCGGCCGCATCAGAAAGCGGCCGTTCAGAACCAGATCAACCATTCAAAATCACCTTGTCGCAGGACGCGCCACGCACCCTGCCCGCGTCCCGTGCTTATGTCTTTTGGCACCGATGTCACAAGACCGACCCGCTGTCCGGTGCCTGCTCGGGTGCCGGAAATGTTCGGATGCTGCGCGAAAAGTCCAAGATTTTCGCCGGTTACGGGCGGTCGATGGTCACGACGGCCAATCCCGTCGGGCCAAGCCAAATCGCGGTGGCGGGTTCGGTCATTCCCATCAACGACCTGTCTCCTGGGCAAGCGGGGGCTAGGGTAGCATGGTTTCCGCGAGAAACTGGACGTGCTACTCAAGGTTGAAGTGTTATATTGTCAATTTCCTTTTGGTAGTGAATATCCCGATCATTCCACAACGAGATGCGCCGGCGATTCCCGCGAGGTCGCATAGGTGTGGGGTCGGGATAGGGGACACCGCCGCGTCCTCGGAGCCATCATCTTGACCTGTCAGGTATCGTATCGTCCCGAGATCGACGGGATGCGCGCCATCGCGGTTTCGGCCGTTCTCGTCTATCACCTCGGTATCGCTCAGGGCGACAACATCGTCTTTCCCGGCGGGTTTCTCGGGGTCGACCTGTTCTTCGTGCTGTCGGGGTTCCTGATCACCGGCATCCTTTTGCAGGAGCTTGCGGAGGGGGGGCGGATCCGGCTCGCGCGGTTCTATGCGCGGCGGGCGCGGCGGATTCTGCCGCCGATGCTGCTGGTCATGCTGGCAAGCCTGCCCTTGGCCTGGGCGATCCTGCTGCCGAGCGAGATGCAGCGCTTCGCATGGTCCCTGCTGGCGACGCTCGGATTCCTCAGCAACTTCTTCTGGTTCGAGACGCTGGGCGCCTATGGCGCCGCCGCCGCCGATCAGCAGCCCTTCCTGCATGGCTGGAGCCTCGCCATCGAGGAGCAGTTCTACCTGCTGTTCCCGCTGGTGCTGATGCTGCTGGCCCGGCTGGGCGGGGGACGGGCGATGGGGGTCGGCATCGCGGTGCTGCTCGTCTCGGGTCTCGCGGTGGCGCAGTTCTCGACATGGGCGATGCCGTCCTTTTCGTTCTTTTCCCCCGCGAGCCGTGCCTGGGAGCTTCTGGCGGGATCCGGTCTCGCCTGGCTGTCGCGGCACCGTGCTGGCCTGTTGCAGCACGGCCTGCTGGCCCGGCGGGCGCCTTTGGCCGCGCTTCTGGTGCTGCTGACCTGCTTCGCGGGGTTCGAGCTCGAAGGCTCGGGCCATCCCGGCCTGCCGACCCTGCCGGTGATCCTCGCCTCCTGCGCGCTGATCTGGTTCGCACAACCCGGCGAGCCGGTGACGGCGCTGCTCTCGACGCCGCCTCTGGTCTATCTCGGCAAGCTCTCCTACGCGATCTACCTGTGGCATTTCCCGATCTTCGCCTTCGGACGGCTCGCGAATATCGACGGTATCACTGCGGTCGACATGACCGCATGGCTGGGGTTGACGCTGGCGCTGTCGGTGCTGAGCCACCACCTCGTCGAGCGGCCCTTTCGCTTCGCTCTCCCGACCCGGGCCTTCGCGGCCGCGATCGCCGGTGCGACGGTGATGGTGCTGCTGTTCGGTGCCGTGTCGCTCGGCTCGGATGGCGGTTTCGGCCGACAGAGCGCGCGGCTCGCCCCGCTATATGGCGACGCCTCCTTCGACAACGAGGTGCTGCAGGCGCAAAGCTGGTCGATCCTCGACGCGCTCGACCCCGATGAGAAGATCGACCGCTGGAACGCCGCCACGCCGTCGCGCCACGAGCGCGAGGCGCTGTGGTTCCGCCGGCCCGAGAGCCGCAAGGTGCTGATCATCGGCAATTCGCACTGCAAGGACATGTTCAACGCGCTGTGGCTCAACGCGGAGCGGTTCGACGGGATCGAGTTCGCGCGCTTTGCGATCGGCGCCAAGGTGCCGGAGGCGCATATCGAGATGCTGTTGCGCGCGCCGAATTTCGCGGCGGCACATGTGATAGCCCTCGCGCCGCGCTACACGCCCGAGTTCCTCGCGGCGCTGCCGCGACTGGCCGCGCTGTTCCAGCGTCACGGCAAGGAGGTCGTGGTCATCGGCGACACCGCCGAGTTCGATTCGCCCAGCGTGCTGCCGCTGTTCGACTGGCATCTCAGGAGCACGGGCACGCGGGCGCAGCTCGCCGGGCTGAACGACCTCGCCTATGGCCGCGAATCCGCCGAAGGGCGCGCGGCCGAGCGGGCGCTCGACCGAATAGCTGAGGAGCATGGCCTGGGCTTCCTGTCGCGCCGGCAACTGATCTGCGACGACGCGGCCGAAAGCTGTGCGCTGGTTTCGCCCGAGGGTCGCAAGACGATGTATGACCGCGATCACTGGACCCTCGAGGGCGCCGCGCTCTTCGGACGCCGCGCGGCCGAGGCGGGCTGGTTTCAGGAGGTCCCGACGGATCACGGCCGATCTCAGGACAGGTTTTCGAACCTTTCCGAGTAGATGAAGCGGGCCAATCGGTCCTCTATGATGGCCTATGCCTCGGCCGGTAAGTCGTCAGGCGGATGAAGCGCGGCGATTTTGACCAGCGGAAATCTCGATTGCGCCAGGCGCCCCTGAAACTCTCATATATTACATAAGACATATTGTGCGCATATTTTTCTTGCCCGGTTTCGCTATTTTTGTCCCCGGCCATTGCCTGAAAACAGCGCCCTACCGACCCTGCATTTCCGAAACGGGTGTTTCAGGCGCAACCCGGCTCGCGAAAATGCTGCGAACTAGAGATAGGTGCCGGGTCTGAAACGAGGGCGATACGGCGCATTCAATCTCCGTCCGATTTAGCCCCGCGAATCCCGATTCGGATTGAACGATCTTCCAAAAGCGCGTCGGTTCTCGTGATGGCTGGGGTTAGCGCGGGTTCGGGCGGCTGGAGCGGCGTGAAATTGCCGGGTTTTCGCCGGGGAATCGGTCGGTCCTTGCGCTGTGATCGACCCCGAAGGAGCCGGTTCGGCTGGGAAACGAAGGTTTCGCGGGCTGCGGGGCGGGAGCGGGTCGGGTGCGACGATTTGTCGTGTGGCGGCCTGCAGCCCGTTAACGGGTCGGGAAAGTTTCGCGGTCTAGCCTGCCCCTCGTTCCCGCCTTTCGCGGCGGATTTCGCGAGTTTCGGTAAGGCTCCGCCGATCAATGGCGGATTTCCACTTAGCGACGTGGCGTCACGACCTGAGGGACTGCACAGGCAGATCGGGCTGGATATGCATCACGTCGGAATGGGGCCGGGGATCGGTCCGCAAATGCCAAATCGGATCCGGCGATCGGGGAATGGTCGGGCGATCCAGGGAATAGGGAAGAACGTAGCAACATGTTGGCTTTCGAAGGAGCTCAGGGCTTTGGAGCCCAGGCAAAGGGCGGCCGTGGCGGCGAAGTGGTGAAGGTGACCAATCTCGACGATTCCGGCGTCGGGTCGCTCCGCTGGGCGCTCGAGGATCTCGACCAGAAGCGGATCGTCGTGTTCGAGGTCGGCGGCCAGATCGACCTGAAGGACCAGATCCAGATCAACGGCGACGTCACCGTGGCGGGCCAGACCGCGCCGGGCGGCATCACCGTGACCGGCGGCCGGCTGCGCGTCGTCGAGAGCGAGGTGATCATCCGGGGCCTGAACGTGCGGCCGGGCGATGCCGCCGACGGCAGCAAGCCCGACGACCGCGACGGCATCGCGGTGGGCAAGCGCGGCGCGACCGTCGAGAACGTGATGATCGACAGCAACTCGATCTCCTGGTCGGTCGACGAGCTGGCCTCGACCTGGGGCGCGCCGAAGAACGTGACCTTCTCCAACAACATCATGGCCGAGGCGCTGCAGAGCTCGATCCACCCCAAGGGCGATCACAGCATGGGGCTGCTGATCGGCGACGGCAGCTCGAATGTCAGCGTCGTCGGCAACCTGCTGGCCAGCAACGAGCACCGCAACGCGACGATCAAGGACGACGCCAAGCAGATCGAGTTCGTCAACAACGTCGTGCACAATTACGGGCCGAACGGGCTGCGGCTGAACGAGGGCTCGACCGCCAACGTGGTCTCGAACATCTACCAGGCCGGCCCCGACAGCGCCGGCCGCGAGGCGATCCGCCTGGAATCGCCGCAGGCCTCCACCGCCTACTACCTGTCGGGCAACGAGGCCGAGATCGCCGGCTCGGCGACCTCCAAGGTCAAGAACGACTACGTGTTCACGCCGCGCACCACCGAGGTGATGGGCACCGACGAGCTGCTCGAGCACGTGCTCTCGACCGCCGGCGCGCGGGCCCAGGGGCTGAACGCGATCGACGCGCGGATCATCGACTACGTCCGCGACGGCAAGGGCAAGATCATCGACAGCCCCGACGAGGTCGGCGGCTATCTCGACGGCGGCCTGCGCCGCGGCCCGCGCGACAGCGACGATGACGGCATCCCCGACGACTATGAGAGCCTGATCGGCTCGGACCCGAACCGCGCCGACGCGCAGGCCGACGCCGACAAGGACGGCTACGCCAACATCGAGGACTACATCAACGGCCTGATCGACGGCTTCGACGCGCAGCCGGGCAGCGGCGGCGACAAGGCCGGCGACACGGCCGGCGCCCCGGCGGCGCGGGCCCCGGCCCAGAGCGCGCCGGCCGCCGAGGCGGCGCCGGCGACGGGCTCGGCCGCCAAGGTGGCGCCGGGCCGCGTGGTCGAGGCCGAGACGCTGCAGCTCAGCGGCGGTCTCAGCGTCGACACGCTGAACGCGGCCTCCGGCAACGGCGTGGTCCGGGCCCGCTCGGACGCGATGCAGCGCGCCGAGATGGACTTCGACGGCGCCAGCGGCCGCTACGACCTGACCGTCAACTATTTCGACGAGAATGACGGCGTCAGCCGGCTGGCGGTGCAGGTCAACGGCCGCACCGTCGCCGAATGGGACTGGGACCAGGATCTCGGCTCGTTCAAGGCCAACAACGACACCCGGACCTCCAAGGTGATCGAGGGGCTCGAGCTCGCCAAGGGCGACACGGTGACGCTGCTGGGCACCCGCGACGGCAAGGAGCCGCTGCGCATCGACACGCTCGAATTCGCGCAGAGCACCGGCGGCGGCGACGTCGCCAAGGCGCCCAAGGCCCCCGCCGCGCCCGAGGAGGCCGCGAAGGCCGCGCCCGCCGCGACGGCGCTGCATCTCGAGGCCGAGGATTTCGACCTCTCGGGCTTCGTCGCCGAGAGCCTGAAGAACGCCTCCGGCGGCACCGCGATCCGCCGCGACGGCCGGGGCGAGCACTCCGCCGAGACCGACTTCGAGGGCGAGGCCGGGCTCTACGACATCGTCGTGAACTATTTCGACGAGAATGACGGCGCGAGCCGGCTGGCGGTGGAGCTCAACGGCGAGGCGCTCGACGCCTGGATCTGGGACGCCGATCTGGGCGACCGGCTGGCCAACAACAACACGCTGACCCGGCACGTGATCGAGGATGTGCGGCTGCAGAAGGGCGACCGGCTCAGCCTGTCGGGCGAGGATGACGGCGGCGAGCCGCTGCGCGTCGACTCCTTCGACTTCCTGCCCAACGACCTGCTGGCCGCCTGACCGGCCGGGTCCGCGACGCCGGGCCCCGGCCCGCGCGACCCCCCCGGGCGGCCCGGCCGCCCGGGGGCCATCCCCGCCGCGCCGGCCGTCCCCCGGCGCGCGCAACCCCGGCCGCCCCCGCGGCCGGGGTCTTGTCGTATCCGCGCCCAAAGCCACTCCGGAGCCACCCCTGAGCCGCACAAGCGCCCGGGACCGGGGCCGCGGTCTCAGCCGCGGCGGCCCACCCCCTCATAGGCCACGAAGCCTGCCGCGCGGACGTCGCCCGGGCTGTAGACGTTGCGCAGATCCGCCATCCGCGGACAGGCCATCCGCCCCGCCAGCTCCCGCAGGTCCAACGCCCGGAACTCGTTCCACTCCGTCAACACCACAACCAGATCAGCCCCGTTGGCGGCGATGTCAGAACCGTGTGGCTGTCTCGGCGGATCGGGGGGGCTTACCGGCTTTGTTTTTGGTCCCGGTCGGGGTGCCGTCCATCGGCTCCTGTGACGCTGTGCCTTCCCGCAGCAGGTTGAAGCCGCCCACTTCGTCCTGCGAATCGATGATCCGCCCCGTTCTTGTGGCGACACTCTCGACGATGCGCTGGTCTATGGCGTCGAGCGCCGGGTGGCGGGCGCCCGCATGCGCGAGAACGTGGCTTTCGACCTCCGTCGCAGGGGCGATCTCGATCCCGCTGCCTCGAAAGACGGGTGTCCCTTCGAGCAGGCTCTGCGGCGTCGCCTCCCCCAGATTCTTCGCCACGTAATACGCGCCTTCGGGGCTCTTCGAGTTGCCCAGCCGGATCGGCGCGCGCGGCACCGTGTCGGGTCCCGCGATATAGGCATTGCCGACGACATGCAGCGAGCCGCCATCGACCTGCAGGCCGTTCTCGCCCCAGTTGTATACCAGATTGTTCACGAATTCGATCTGTTCGCTTTGGTTCTTGATCGTCGGGTTCCGGTTGCGGTTATGCGCCAACAGGTTTCCCGCGATGGTCACGCGCGACACCTCACCGCCACCGATCAACAGGCCCATGCTGTGCCCACCCTTTTCGTGGCCAGCCTCGTCCAGGGCCTCGGCGATGATGTTGTTCGAGATCGTCACATCCTCGACGTCCCCCCAGATCGAGAGGGTCTCGTCGATCGCCCAGGTCAGCGAATTGCCGTCGATCACGACGCCGCTGACTTTTCGCTTCGGCGTGCCGATCGAGATCGCGTCACGCGATTGCGCCGGCATGCCGGGCCCGTCGCCGGGGCGTATTCTCAGGCCGCGCAGGATGACGTTGTCGCCGACCACGCGCAGCCGCGCGCCCGTGATCGTGATGCCGCCCGGCGCGCTCTGGCCTTCGACCGTGACGTCGCCGTTGATCTCGATCTGATCGTTCAGTGCGATGATGCCGCCGATGTCGAAGGCCACGACGCGCGGCCCCTCCATGTCCTCCAGAGCCCATCGCAACGACCCGCTGCCGGTATCGGCCAACGTAGTGACCCGCAGCAACGGCCCGCCCTGCCCCCCCGTGGTTTCGGAACCGAACCCCGCATAATCGGCAGGTTTGGGCGCCATCCCCTGGGAACGGACCATGGGGGGCATCAGCAGGAGCACCGCCATCAGCATGGTGGCAAGAGCGTGTCGTCTTTGGATCAGCCGCATGGTGCAGACTTCGCTCTGTGCAAGCGCCTAGCTCACCTCGTGGGGGGCCGCGCTACCGATGAGATCCCGGAAATACTCGATCGTCCGCATGACGCCGTCCGACAATTCGACCTTCGGCGTCCAATTCAGGTGCTCCTTGGCGAGCTTGATGTCGGGGCAGCGCTGGACCGGATCGTCGCTGGGCAATTCGCGCCGGACCAGTTTAGAGCGCGAGCCGGTCAGCCGCACGATCAGTTCCGCCAGTTCCAGTACCGTCGACTCATGCGGATTGCCGAGATTGATCGGACCGATGATTTCGGGGTCGGAATTCATCATCCGGATCAGCCCCTCGACCAATTCGTCGACATAGCAGAAGGACCGGGTCTGGCTGCCATCGCCGAAGATCGTGATGTCCTCGTTGAGGAGCGCCTGCCGGATGAAGTTCGAGACCACGCGGCCATCCTGTGGGTGCATGCGTGGCCCGTAGGTGTTGAAGATCCGGACCACCTTGATCGGCAGGGCATGCTGCCGGTGATAATCGAAGAACAGGGTCTCGGCGCAGCGCTTGCCCTCGTCATAGCAGGAGCGGATTCCGATCGGGTTGACGTTGCCCCAGTACCCCTCGCTCTGGGGTGAGGTCAGCGCATCTCCATAGACCTCGCTGGTGGAGGCCTGAAGGATCGGACATTTCAGCCGCGTGGCCAGCCCGAGCATGTTGATCGCGCCATGGACGGATGTCTTGGTCGTCTGGACCGGGTCGTGCTGGTAGTGGATCGGCGAGGCGGGACAGGCGAGATTGTAGATCTCGTCGACCTCGACATAGAGCGGGATCGTCACGTCGTGGCGCATGAACTCGAAACGGGGATGCGTCAGGAGGTGCTCGATGTTCCGCTTGGTGCCGGTGAACAGGTTGTCGACGCAGAGCACCTCGGCACCGCTCTCCAGCAAGCGGTCGCAGAGATGCGAGCCAAGAAAGCCAGCGCCTCCGGTGACGAGAATGCGCTTCCTGCTATTGTAGACCCTTTTCATACCAAACCCTCTAAAACTCGTAAAAAAATCCTGGATTTTACTCGATCATCATATGGCCTGCTCCGCCCCGATCGGCGGCGCGGGATCGTCGGCATAGCGAATATCGGTTCGCAACAACTCCCTCATCTTGCGGTTATCCTCCGCGTAATGCTCGGTGATGGTCCGGGCCAGATCGGGTGAGATGTCGATGGAACCGAGCTTCGCCGTGTTCCATGCATCCACCTTTTTCATGACACCGAGGGAATTGCGTCCCAGCATGCGTTTGACCGGGCGGGAAAAGGCCTCGCGGAGCGGTCGGCCTCGGGCGATCAGGTAGTGCAGCGACCGCGACCGCGATCTGCGGGCCTCGTTGATGCGCGGGAACTCCGAGCGGCCATCATCCTCCAGGCCCAGAAAATCCAGAGCCCTTCGATAGGTCTTTGCCGTGTCCGCCTGCATCTCCTCCTGGAACAGGACGAGGCAACGATCCCGGGGCACCAGCGAAAAGAGCCGCTCGAGCTGTTCGCCGAAGGCGGCCGTCCTCGTATAGACGAGGGTCGACGGGGCCCGGCAACCGGGCGGAACCCGCTCTCCCCGAGATCGTTCGGCCGAGAGGTGCCAAGCCCGTTCGAAATCCGGCTCGTCCTCGTCCAGTGCCCGGAGGAGCTGTCGGTGCAGCGAGGCCAGCATCCGCACCGGATCGCGGAGCATGACGATGAAACGGGCGTCGGGACGGGCCTCGAGGATGGAGGCGATGGCGGTCTGCGAATAGAGGTACCAGACCGATGCCTCCATGAGCATGCGGGTTTGCGGAGTGGGGGTGAAGCAGGCCCGGTATTCCTCATCGTCGGAACACCGCCTGAGACCGCCCAGATCCTTGGAGTAGTAGTGGGGCTCTTTCGGTCGACTGATCGAGATGGCCGGATGTTCGGACAGGTATTGCGCCAATGCGGTGGTGCCGCATTTCGGTGCGCCAATGATATAGGCGGCAGGTGGAAACAGGGACCGGTCGGTGACGAGCGCATCACCGCGGCCGAACTCGGCAATCGACACAGCGGTTTCTCCTCACGGGAAACTATACACGCAACCGGCAAAACCTTCCGGTCGCGTCAATGGTCTATTGCTGATCAGCTAAGCGCAAATGGTGCCGTTCACGCAAGCCCCAACTTCCTGCCGGAGATGGAGCTACACGGTTACGGAAATCACCACGCCGCCAAACGCGCCCACGAGGGCAGCAAGCAGGTATCCGGTCGCTTCCATGTCGAAGCCGAAGGCGAACGATCCCAGCGCGACATAAAAAAGGGCCGTCAGGGCGCAGGAGACCGTCAGGATGGCCAGGCGGGCGAGAGGGCGGTCGGATTTCGGCGGCTTGCTCATGATCGAGTAGGAACGAAATCTACTGCCAGGCATGATATGGTGTCTTATGGCTAGTCTCCTTCGGCATGGCCAAATGACCTGAATGGCAAGGTGTTTGCCAAAAATCCCTTAACATGCACATAACGGACTCCCTCGTTGTCGAAATCATGCCCAAACTGTGGCCAAGATGTTCACGGCCCTTCAAATTGCCAGCTTGGTCGCCCGCCCCTTTTGCGTAAAAGGGCGAATTATTCAGTATAATAAACGCCGTAGCTAGGGCGAAGGTCCGGAACGACGGGGCATCGTCCAGCAGACGCAATTCACCGGATATCGGCATCGGATCATGATCTGCTTCCTGCGCCCCTGCATAAGTCTTGCGTAATCTTGTCAAGGGACGGAACTCATTCATATAGATCAGAGGTTTAGGGTCAGGACGGTCGAGATGGGATCATATCTGGTGTGCCCTGCCCCGCCCGATCCCCAAAAGCGCGATGGTCCTTGACTTCCTACTCACATCTTCTTGATGGCGCAAACACAGGATGCAGCCTTATGTCGAATACAACCTGAGATTTATTCTCTCTGTCCTTCGATCGGAAACACAGTCTTTCCATGACTGGGCCACCTCAAGTGGAATGGGAATGCACCGATGGCATGATTCCTCGTTGTGGCAATCCGATCTGCAAGGGGAAGCGGCGCAACACCAAGGATAGTCGTCGGCCCGGATGTACACCGAAGAGAGCTAAAAATCGTTGCTCCGGTGTGCCGATTGTAGCAAGGTGAGGTCATGAGCTGTCTTTCTTCAAGAAAATCAGGCGGCTCATGCGGTAAGTAAGACTTCGGGCCCCGTGGCGGGACGTTGTTCTCGCCATGAACGCAAGGCGTATCTTGCGGTTCTCTTGGGCTAATATGGTTCGGTTGTAGATCCGGCGCGGCGTTTCCAGGCGTCCGGATCGCAGTTTAAAAGTAGTCGCGGCCAATCTCCCTCGCTTTTGGGTTGGTCGGTTTTTTCGAGGGTTTTCAATGTTTAATTTCGAAGCGAGTCGCGTTCTCAAGTCACCTCTTGCTCGTGGGGACATCATCGCCCCGGAGCCGCAGGCGACTGGAGATTTCACGCGCGGCCGTGACAATACGGAGCCGGCACAGGCGGAACCATTCGGGCCGGCCTTGCGTCGCTGGAAGCGACGCCTTTTCCGGGTGACGATCGGTTTCCAGCCGCGTTCGAGAGCGATCTACAGGGTCTATAATTCGGCAATCGCCTTGGCGCTGATCCTGCTCGTATTGCCGTTGTGCCTCATGATCATGGGCCTTCTCTATGCCACGCAGGGCCGACCGATCTTCTATCGGGGACCGCGCATCGGCGAGGACGGACATACCTTCAACATCATCAAGTTCCGGACGCTCGACGGCGCCAAGGCGGCGGCCTTGACCGCCAATCGCGTCCTGCCCTCCGGATCGGGGATCGAGACGCCGCTGGGCCTGTTCCTGCGCGAGACGCGGCTCGACGAGTTGCCTCAGCTTTTCAACGTGCTGCGCGGCGACATGAACATGTGCGGCCCGCGCCCGGTGCGGCCGGAGATCGCCACGCTGAACATCGCGGAAATCCCCGGCTACGAGACCCGCTTCTGCGTGAAGCCGGGCATGATCGGACCGGCGCAGGCCTATATGAGCCACGGCACCTCGAAGGCCATTCGGTCCAGGCTCAACAACAAGATGTGCCGGGCTCCCGTCTCCTATCGGGGCGAGGCGTATCTCATCTGCATCGTCGCCGCCTGTGTCCTGATGCGCACCGTTTCTCGGATGCTCAAACAGATCGGATCGATTTTGCGGCCGGCGAGCTCAGCCCGTGAGGCGAAGGCCGATCGCGGGCTGCGGTTCATCGCGGATGATGGCACCGAAAGCCGTGTCGCATGGATCGACGAAACCGCCCTGGCCCTCGAAGGCGGCAAGGCCCTTCCATCCCCGGCCACCGGGCGGCTGTTTCTGTCGCTGCCGAACGGCCAGTCCCGCTGCGTCTGCATAGATCTCGATCAAGGTCTCGACGGGACGGCGGTGAGCGATTGCGGCTTTTTCCGCTACCGGCCACGCAGCGAGTTCGGCGAGCATATTCTCAGCCGGTACTTCTTTCAGAAGGTCGTCGTTCCCCACCGTTCCGAGTTTCTCGCAGCCCGGATCGGGCGCGCCATGTCGCGGCGCGCGCCGGTCTCGCCATAGTCGGGATCGCCGACAGAGCATCATGCCCAGTCCCGTGCCGTTCCCCTCAGCCACCGCCGCAGCCGCAACTCTGGCCGGGCTCGCTGATGCGGCGGTGGGGCACGGCGCCGCGCTATCGACGAATGGCATTTCGTAGCGTGCGAGCGATCGAGGGTGGCGGTCCCGTGCGATACGCCACCCATCCCCCACCCTGTCGGGAGTAGAGAATTGAACAAGATCGTCCCGCCACCGGTCCCGCCGCGCGCCCTGTTCGTCACGCGCGGGAGCTTCTCTCATATCAACGCCCAGCTCGACGTGGCGCTGCGCAGGGTGCGCCCGGATCTGGTGATCCAACGCTTCGACGTGACGGAGGCCCTGAAGACCGACAGAATGGCGCAGCTACGCTGCCTGCTCGGTGTGCAGCGGGAATACGGGCTGTCCAGCTGGAGGTCGCGCGACACCGCCCGTTACCGGGTGATGCGGTCGCAATCCTACTACCGCGAGGCTCGGGCGCTGCTCCGCCGCCGCTTCGCCGGCGAAAATTTCGCCTTCACGCTGCAGACCCAGTCGTTGATCAACGCCGCGCTGCCGGGCACGCCGAATTTCGTCTACACGGATCATGTGGCGCGGGCCTCCTGCGGCGAGATGCAGACCGCTTCGAGCGAGCCGAGCCCGGGCTGGTGGGCGCGCGAGCGCGAGATCTATGACGAGGCCGCGCATGTCTTCACCTTCGGGCCCAAGATCCGGAACATGTTGACGACCGGCTACGGCATACCGCCCTCGAAGACCTCGGCGATCGGCGCCGGGGCCTCCGTGGTTCCGAAGCGGCCGGTGGATGAAACGCTCACGCGATACGCGGCCCGGAACATCGTCTTCGTCGGCATCGATTGGGAGCGCAAGGGCGGGCCCGAACTCGTCGCCGCGTTCCGGGCGCTGCGCCGCCGCCTGCCGGATGCGACGCTCACCATCATCGGCTGCCGGCCCGAGGTGACGGAGCCCGGGGTGACGGTGCTCGGGAGGCTGCCGCTCGCCGAGGTGGAGGAGCACTACCACGCCGCCTCTTGTTTCTGCATGCCGTCACGTCTGGAGCCCTTTGGCATCGTATTCATCGAGGCGATGCAATTCGGCCTGCCGGTCGTCGCCACGGATGTCAGCGACATCGGTGCCATCGTCGCGGCGGGCGAGACCGGACGCCTCGCCGCGCCGGGAGATACCGCGGCCCTGGCGCAGGCCCTTTACGACACGCTTCGCGATCCGACGCAATGCCAGGCCATGGGGCGGGCTTCCCGGCGGCGCGCCACCCAGTTCACCTGGGACGCCGTCGCGCGGCGCATCCTGGCCCGCGCCATGGAGGAAACCGGGGCCCGCGCATTCGATCTGGAGCCGAGCTGGTGACCCGCATCCTCTATATCATCGACAGCCTGAAGATCGGCGGTGCGGAAATGCTTCTTCTCGGCCTGTTGGATGCGGTCAAGAAACGCGGCGACATCGCGCATGTCGCCTATTTCTCGCCCGGTCCGCTGGAAAGCGCCGTCGCGGCGCGGGGGATCGAGGCAACCCGGCTGAGCGAGAAAGGCCTTCGCGATCCCCTCGCGATGATCCGGGCCCTGCAGCTGATCCGGCGCTGGCGTCCGGATATCGTGCATACGCATCTGATAAAGAGCGATCTGGTCGGCCAGCTGGCGGCGCGGCTCTCGCGGCGCCGTCGCATCATCACGCTGCACAACACCGACCCCTGGCGTCGGAACCGCAAGATGAGCTTTGCATATCGCGCGGCGACGTCCGGCGCGGATGCCTGCATCGCCGTCTCGGACCGAGTGGCCGAGCATGTCGCGCAGTATGGCGGCTATCGCCGTGACCGGATCGACACCATCGTCAACGGCATCGATCTCGGCCGGTTCGATCCCGAGGCGGTCGATCCGCTGGACCTGTCCCCTTATGGCGTCGAGCCCGGCGTCCCGGTGATCGCCGTGATCGGCAGCCTGACGGAGCAGAAGGATCACGGGAATTTCCTGCGCGCCGCCGCCTTGCTGGCCCCGCATCGGTCGCGGCCCCATTTCCTCGTCGTGGGGGAGGGCCCGCTTCGCGACCGGATCGCGAGAGGCATAGGCGAGATGGGCCTTCCGCCAGAGCGCGTGACGCTGACGGGCGTGATCCTCGACATGCCCGAGCTGCTCGCCGCGATCGACATGTTGGTGATCTCCTCGGGCTGGGAAGGGCTGCCCATGACGCTGCTCGAAGGCATGGCGATGCGGCGCCCGGTGGTCTCGACGGCGGTGGGGGGCATCCCCGATGTCGTGGTCGACGGGGTGAATGGCAGCCTCGTGCCGCCATCGGATCCGCAGGCGCTCGCCACCGCGATGGAGCGCATGCTGGCCGATCCGATCCGGGCCGAGGAGATCGGGATCGCGGCCCGTCGCACCGTCTCGACGCGCTTCAGCGCCGAGGTGATGCGCCAGCGCCTGTGCGACCTCTACGACGCGACCTTGGCCGATGCCCCACCGCCGGACATGCCGGAAACCTTGGCCTGAACGAAGGACGATGCAGATGATATCGAAGACCTTGCAAGTTCTCCTCCTTTCGCTCCTCGCGATCTGTTCCGCCGTCGCGGTCCACGCCCAGGCGGATGCCGATTACACCGTCGGGGTGGGCGACCGGCTGGCCGTCTCGATCTATGGAAAACCCGAATTGTCCGGCACCTTCGAGGTTCGGGCCGACGGGCAGGTGGTCCTGCATCTCCTGGGCGGCATCCCGGTGGCCGGCGCGACGGTCCGCGAGATCGAGCAACGCATCGAGGCGGAGGCGCAGGAGCGGTTCTCCAGCCGCGAATCCGTTCTGGTCGACATGGCCGAGTACCGCAGCGTGTATGTCGCGGGCGTCGTCGACATTCCCGGCGCCTATGAATACCGCCCCGGCCTGACCGTGATGAAAGCGGTGGCGCTTGCCGGCGGCCTGCAGAAGGCGCCCGCGGAAACCAATCTCGACCGCGAGGTCGAGGCGACCCGCCGCCGCGCCGTGGAGGCGCGCGAAAAGCTGACCTTCGCCGAGGCGGAACAGGCGGCGCTGGCGAAGGAATTGGCGCGGATCGAGGAAGGCGGCGTTGCCGAGGCGCAGGAGACGCTTCCCGAAGGCCCCCTTGGCGACCAGCACCAACTCGTCGATCTGCGACGCTCCCTGACGGAGGGGCTGACCGCAGGTTCGGAGCGCAAGATGATCCTCGCGGATGAAGAGGCGATGCTCTTCTCGCAGCGCCGCGAACTGATCAACAGCCAGCTCGCCGCGACGCAAGAGCAGTTGAGCGGCATGGAGGATCTTGCCGCGAGGGGTCTGGCGCGGCGCGAACAGACGCTTCAGCTCGAGATCAACGCCGACGAGTTCCGCTCCGACGCTCTCGAGGCTGCGGCGTTCGAGGCGCGCGCCCGCCAGACGATCGCGAATGCCGAGAGCGACATCCGCATCGCGGAGATGGAGTACAACCACAAGCTTTTGGCCGACAAGATCGCGGCCGACCAGCGCGTCGCCTTGGCGCGCGCGGAACTGCAGCTGGCCTTGGACTATCTTCGCGAAACCGATCCTTCGGCGATGCAGGGCATGGGCGACATGGGCGCGATGATGCAGACCGTGTACGAGATACACCGTTCGGGCGAAGACGGCCCGATCAGGGCCGAACCCAACACGCTCCTCGCGCCCGACGATCTCCTGATGGTCGAGATGGTCGGCCTGCAGGCGGTGGGACAATAGGGTTCGGGAGACATGAGCTGGATCGAGCTCCGAAGCGTTCGTCCCGGATAGCCGTACTTCTTTTCGAGGCATCCCGTAATGCGGCGCCGGGGGGGAGTTCGTACATCGTACTTCGGGGTATTCATTTGATTCCGCGTCGGAGCATATCCTGTTTTCCTGAAGGAAATTTTCTCCATATTATTGGTAATGGTTTTCGAGTTTGAGTTTTTGCTATGGGGCCTGTTGCCGGGGCTTCATCTTCGAAAAAGGGATCCTATTGTCAATTCACCGTTGTCCGCCTAGGGAACTTTCCTCGTTCTGAGGTGCAATCTGTAGATCAAGTCACAGCCTCAACGGATGAGTAAAGCGTCCGATAATCGGCGATCATTTGCATTCTCGATAAATTTTCAGCCGGACAACTCGGAAGATTGAATCAGTGGTTCTGTGGGCACCCTCGCACATTGAAAAGACGCGGCGTTTCTGGAGACAGTTTCGGTTCTCGCCGGCTCGGAAGGCGACGGGAGATGACGGTGCAGGGTTGGGCGATGGGGCGTGGTTACATGGCGGGTTGGTGAGCCTCTCTTCCTTCACAAGAATCAACCAAAGGCTGAGTTGGCCCTCAGCTTGGCATCGCGTCTCACCTCGCATGGTACTCTGACGACGCAACAAGGCGAGGTGGGATTCAGGCGCCTGAAGCCGGCGCTGAGGCGGATGGGACCATTCTTCGCCCCGTCGGGCGAGACCAAGTGCCTCCCCGAAACCATCAAGGAAAATGTTCCCCTATGGGTGTTCCCTTATGGGAAGGTGCGACGCCAATCGCGTTGGGGGCCGGTTTCGGCGTAGATGTCGAGCAGTCGCTCCGTCCACGACTTGACCCCGTAGGTGCCCAGAGCACGACGTCGCACGGCCTCGGCCGTATGCAGGCGCAGCGCCGGGTCGCCGATCATGTCGAGGAGCCCGCGTGACAACGCCTCGGGGGCCTGCGGGGGAACGAGGATCGCGCCCGTGTCGCGCAGAACGAGGCGATTTTCGCCGACATCCGTCACGACCGGCGGGACACCGTTGGCCATGGCCTCGAGTAGCGAAACCGGCGCCCCCTCCCAATGCGACGAACTGACGAAGATGTCGCTGGCGGCGAGGAGATCCGGAATATCGCCTCGCTGCCCGAGGAAGCGGATCTGTTCGGTGATCCCGAGCCTTTCGGCCAGTCGTTCAAGGTTTTGCTGGCGATCCGGCTCCCGGGCGTCCCCGATCAACAGGAGTACGGTGTCGGGCACCTCGGCGGCGACGCGAGCGAAAGCCTCGAGCAGGACGTCATGGGCCTTTTGCCCGATGATCGCCCCCACGCAGGCCAAGGCCAATGTATCGTCCGAAAGCCCGAGTTCCGACCTGATCCGGGAGCGCGCACCTGCATCGGCGACCACGCTTTCGGGCACCGCATTCGGAACCACGCGCACGCTTGCTCGGCCGATCTCGGCACGGGAGGCTTCAGCAACGGCCTGACCAACCGCGATCCTCTGAACGTCGGGAAGGCGCATGGCGGCGCGGTGGAGCAGCTTGCGGCTCAGCCGCACCCGCTTCACGCTTGGGCGCACGTTGTGGATGGTGGTAGCGAAAGGGATGCGGAGCAGACGGCAGGCAAAGGCGCCGAGGGTGGTCGAGGACGCCAGATGCGCGTGCAGATACTCGATCCGGTGTCGCCGAAGCTCGTGGAGCAGGTTCCTGAACCGTCTGTAATCGATCAGGTTCTTTCCGGGCAGAGCCACGACCTTGGTTCCCATGGCCTCCAGCTCGCGGCGGAACGGCGTGTCGGCGTCGCTCAGCACGAAGACGGTCAGGGACACGTCCACGCGGTCCCGCACCGCCTCGGCGAAGGTCACGACCAGGCGCTCGGCGCCACCGGTGACCAGCGTGTCGACCAGGTAGCCGAGCCGAAGCGGCTCGGCCAAGTGAATATGCGCATCGATGCCGGTGGCGATGTTCATCGCGCTCAGGTCCCGGAACGGTTGGTCGCGCGGCGCGCATTGCGGATCACCATGACGCCCGGATCGTTCGGGACCCGCTGTGGCCGCGGCTCGACCTTCTTGGGTGCGAGCAGCATGGAGATCACGACCGCGGCGAAGGCGGCAAGCGCGGCCACCACGACCGCGACGGCGAGCTTGGTATTGCGCGGCATGCTGGCCGGGCGCAGCGGCGGGACGCCGGTTTCGATGACCCGTACGTTGTCGAAATTCGACACGGCCTTGCTGTCGCGCAGCCGCAGTTCGAGCTCGGCCAGACGTTCGGCCTGTGCTTCCTGGCGGACCCGCAGGATCCGCACCCGCGGCATGATCTCGGAGATGTCCTCGATCTCGGTTTCCAGTGACGCCTTTTCCTGGCTTAGGAAGTCGACCCGGGCCTGCGCGTCATTGACGGCGAGTTCGGCCTGCCGCCGCTCGGTCTCGGACACCAGCCGGTCCTGAAGCGCGGCATGTTGCTGCTGGAACGAGATCAGCGCCAGCTGGGCATCGCGCAGATCGGCGGTCAGCTTTGCATGATCATTGGTGGCGTTCTTCAGCTGCTCCTCGACCACGCTCGGGTCCGGCCCGCCGAGAAGCTGCGTCAGCCGCGCGTCGATCTGGTCCGCTTCGCGTCGGGCGTTCTCCAGACGCTCGGTCACGGTCGCGAGCTCTCGTCCGAGATACATGCTTCGCCGCTGTTCGAGGAAGCCGTCGGTAAGCGCGTTGGCCAGTTCGGCGGCAATCGTGGGATCGGTATGCCGCACCGCGATCTTGACCACGTAGGAGCCGGTGATGAGCTCCACCTTGGTGGCCGCGTCGAGCGCGAGTACCGCCGCCCGCCGCCCGGCCTCGGTGAAGGGCAGGTCCGGATAGGTACGGGTGAAGCCCACCTTCTCGATCGCCGCCTCTATCAACCCTGGGTTGTCTAGGAGGAGCATCTCCGCGTTGACGAAGCCCTGGAAGTCGCCGGCGTTCGGCGCCTTGATGTCGCTCAGGCTGGGCTCCGGGACATAGACATATTCCCGCCCCAGCGCGAAGGAAATGAGCGATCGCGCCTCGTAGATGGGCACCTGCTGCCTGATCACGAAGACCAGGGGCGCGAGAACTGCGAAAAAAACGATTACTGCCAGAATGCTACGCTTCACGATCGTTACCAATCCCACACCGGGCGTCACAAGCTGCTAACTGCAACGACTTATTAAAAAAGCGAAAATGGTTCTTGCCTTCGGAGACTAGCACCGCCCTCGTCATTCGGCAACATTCCGTTTTTGGGTCGGGCCGGCGCGGCGGGAAACAATGAATTGCGAGGCGGGGATTGTTCCCTATCCATCCCTATGCCGCGCGATGCGCGGGCTCTCTTTATGCGATCCGCGCATTTTCTTACTTTGCGGATCGGGAACGCCGTCTTAGGCTGTTCTCGAATCTTTGCGTAGGCAGCGGTCGGCTGAATTCACGCGCCACCAATTCCTCGCCCCCGAAATTCTTCGAGGCACGGGACGCATGACATTCTCACCGGGCAAGGCGACGACACGAAACGTGTTCTGGGCCTATCTGTCCTTCGCGAGCACCAAGGCCCTGAACCTCGTGGCGATCATCCTGGTCGCGCGCTATGTCGATCCCGCCGAGTTCGGGCTCATGGCGATCTGCCTCGCGATCATGGGCTATTTCGAGATCATCTCGCAGTTCGGTCTCGGCGCGGCCCTGATCTCCACCCCCGACCGGGAAGAAGAGACCGCGAATGCGGTCTTCATCTGCGCCATGGTGATGTCCTCCACGATGGCGATCCTGCTCTGGGCCATCGCCGGTCCGATCGCCGAGCTCTACGGGGCCCCTGCCCTGCAGGACCTGCTCACGGCGATCGCCGCCGCCCTGGTGATCCGGGCGCTGACCACCGTGCAGTCGAGCCTGCTGTTCCGCGAATTGCGGCTGCGCGACAAGATCGTGCCGGACGTGGTCCGCGGCCTGACCAAGGGCTTGGTCTCCATCGCCCTGGCGATCATGGGTTACGGCGTCTGGGCCCTTGCCTTGGGCTATCTGGCCAGCGCCGTCGCAGGGTCGATCGCCCTTGCGATCGTCCGGCCGTGGCGGCCGACCGGTCTTCCCAGCCTCGCGATGATCCGTCACGTGATGCGGTTCGGGGCCCATCTGATCGGCGCCGAAACCATCAACTCGACGCCTCGGCTGCTCGACAATTTGCTCGTCGGCAAGTTTCTCGGCCCCGCCGCGCTCGGCATCTACGCGCTCGCCTTCCGGATCCCCGAGCTCGGAATCAAGAGCTTCACGACCGTGGCAGGCTCGGTGCTGCACCCGGTGATGTCCAAGATTCAGGCCGATCCGGCTGGACTGCGGATCTACTTCTATCAATCGCTTCGCTACTGCGCCCTGATCATGTTCGGCATCGGCGCCGCGATCGCCGTGCTTTCGGGTCCGCTCGTGCATGTCCTCTACTCGCCCAAATGGTACGACATGGTCGTCCCGATGCAGATCATCGCCGTGGCCTTCGCGATCAGCACGCTGAACATGGTCCCGGGCAAGCTGCTCAAGGCGGTCAGCCGAACCGATCTGCTGTTCCGGGTCTCGCTGTTCAACCTGCCGCTCTTCGTCGGCGTGATCGCCTTGGCCGTGCCGCATGGCATCGCGGCCGTCGCGGCGGCCCAGCTGGTGCTGGCTTTCGTGCGGTTCGTCCCGACCTTCTATGCGCTGAAGCGCGTCATGGACATCAACGTGATGGATACGCTGCAGGCCCTAGGCCCGGCGCTGCTCTGCACCGGCACCGCGACCGTCGCGGCGCTGGTGTCGCTGCAGCTGGTCGAGGGCGCCGAGCTGACGCGGTTGCTGGCCGGCGCCGCGACATTCTCATTCTTCTACCTGACGATGCTGCGATTCACGGTTCCCGAGGTCTTCGAGGCCGGGTCACGCGTCGTCCTCCGCAGGAGGCGCACATGACGATCCAACAGGTGGCCCGGCCGGGCATTGCCAAGACCCTGCCCGATTTTCTGGTGATCGGCGCCGCGAAGGCCGGCACCAGCGCGCTATATCAGTACATGCGCGAGCATCCCCAGATCTTCATGCCGGCGAAGGAGATCCGCTACTTCGCCTATGATGGCGGCGAGGAGGCGCGCGACCGCGAAGAGCGCTTCGGCAAGCACCATTTCGAGGTCAAGAGCCTCGAAGCCTATCAGGCGCTCTTCGCGCCGGCCGATCCGAGCCTGTCCTGGGGCGAGATCGCCCCGATCTATCTGGAAAGCCCGAGCGCGCCACGCCGGATCCGGGAACTGATCCCCGACGTGCGCCTGATCGCGAGCCTGCGCAATCCGGTGCATCGTGCCTTCTCGGGATATGTCATGCAGGTGCGCTCGGGCCGCGAGCACCGACCGGTGCACGAGGCCTTCGACCCCGCCGCGCACCATGTCCAGGCGGGGTTCTACCATGCCCAGATCAAGCGTTATCTCGACCTGTTCCCCCGCGAGCAGCTGATGCTGATCCTCTACGAGGAGTTCGCCCGCGACAACAAGCGGACGCTTCGCGATACGTTCGGGTTCCTGGGCGTGGATCCGGACTTCGAGCCGCCGCTGCACCAGAAGCACAATGTGAGCACCTATCCGAAGTCGCGGTTGTTCAATTCGCTGATCGAGAACCGGCTGACCCGGGACATGCTGCGGCCCGCCATGCCGGGATGGCTTCGCCATCTCGCGCGGCGCGCCAAGAAGAGCAATCTCGGAAAACCGCCGCGGATTCCGCCGGTGGTCCATGCCCACCTGCTCGAGATCTACCGCGAGGACATCCTGCGGCTGCAGGATCTGACGCGTCTCGACCTCTCCTCCTGGCTCAAGCCGCCTGCCTGATCCCCAAGGGGTCGCAATTCTTCGAAAGGGTTCGCATGTTCACGACCGATGCCTTTACCGGACCGCTCTTCATCGTCGGCAGCCCGCGCAGCGGCACCAAGCTCCTGCGGGAATTGCTGAACCGGAATCCGGGCATCAACCTGTGCAACCCCGAAAGCCACTTCATTCCCTATCTCTACCGGAGCTTCGGCACCGATCCGGCCTTCTTCTCCGTCGATCTCGATCGCTTCTTCGCAGCCTTCGACCGCATGCCTTTTCAGACCTTCAGCCGGCGCATGGGCAAACGCGTCATGCGGCGTGCGGATTTCGAGCAGTTGCGCGATGCCCTGACCTGGGCCGAGGCCTTCGAGCCGATCCTGCGGTTCTACGGCGACCCCGATGCCCCGCAGACGGCGATCTGGGGTGACAAGACCCCCTCCTACGTGCTCGACCTGCCGCTGCTGTCGGAGATCTTCCCGACCGCCCGCTTCATCCACATCATCCGCGATCCGCGCGACGTCGCCGTTTCGGCGCAGAACGCATGGCGTCACAACCTGCTGCGCAGCGCCACGAAATGGGCCCGCAACGTGTCGGTCGGTCGCCGCGACGCCGCCGCGCTCGAGGGGCGCTACATGGAGATCTTCTACGAGGATCTGTTGCGCGCGCCCGAGGCCGAGCTGCGGCGGGCCTGCGATTTTCTCGACGTCGGCTATGCGCCCGAGATGACATCCCTGATCCGGCCCTCCGAGAACATCGGCAAGGCCGCCGGAAAACGCTTCATCGACGCCGCCAATCTGGGACGCTATCGCGAGCGGCTCAGCCCGCGCGCGCAGCGACGGATCGAGGAGATCGTGTTCGATGCCGCGCGCGACACGCCCTACGAGCTCGAATACGCGACCCGGCACGTGCCGCTCTCGCCCTTGCGGCTCGGCGTCGTCGCGGCGATGGATGGCAGCAGATCGGCCGTGCGATACATCCGCAAGAAGGGGCTGCTCGACGGGATCAGCATCAATCTCGGCAACCGCCTGCAAAAACGGCGCAAGCTGCCATGAGCCACGACACCGCCCATCCGGCGGCGCCGTTCAGGCCCCGCCTCAACCTCGTCTGGATGCTGGCGGCGGGCCTGTTCGCGGGTTTCGTCGCGCTCACGATCGGCGACAAATCCGCCAAGATCCTGATCGTCGCGCCGCTGGCGTTCCTCGGCCTCGCGGCGGCGATACGGTTTCCGCTCATCGCGCTGGCCGGGCTCACGGTGATGATCGTGACGAACATGTCGCAAAACCTCATCGTGGCCTTCGACCTGCCATCGACGGCCAAGCTCGTCGCGCCCGGCCTCTTCGCGCTGCTGGCGGCCCGTTTCCTCCTGTACCAGGAACGGCCCTATATCGCCTGGGTGGCGATCCTGAGCCTGACGGTCTTCTTCGCGCTGAAGCTGTTCAGCGCGACCTATGCGGCGCGCTGGGAGCTGAGCCTGAACCTTTCCATCGATTTCGCCAAGGACGCGCTCGTGGCGTTGCTGGCGCTGGCCTTTATGTCGCAGCGCCGGGGCATCGAGACCATCACCACCTCGGCGGTGCTGGCGGTCGCCGCGATCTGCGCCCTGGGCATCTACCAGATCGTCTTTGGCAACATGATGGCCGGGTTCCACGGTTTTGCCGTCGTCATCGCCAATAGCGGGCGTTTCTCTGGGCCGCTCGGCGACGCGAACTTCTTTGCCTGCATCATCGTCTTCACGATCCCGCTGGCCCTGTTCCAGCTTCTCAACGCGCGCAACGCCCTGTCCGGTCTGGGCTGGGCCGTCGTGTCCGGCCTGCTGATCGCGGGGCTGCTCGCGACGCAGTCGCGCGGCGGGTTGATCGGCCTCGCGGTGGCCCTGCTGGTTCTGGGCACCGGCCTGACCCTGCGCCAGGTCCTGAGCTTCGTGGTGATCGGCGTCGTGACGGTGCTTCTGGTGGCCGCCGTCGCCAGCGACGAGCTGATCCAGCGTTTCGCGACGATCCTCGGGACCGTTTCCGAAGGCGAGCTGGATACCAGCACGGAGGGCCGGCTGGCCAGCTGGCAGGTGGCGCTGGAGCTGTTCAAGGAGCATCCCGTGCTCGGGGTCGGCATCGGCAATTTCAACTCCTACTATCAGAACATGGCGCTCGAACTCGGCCTGATCTTCCGGGGCGAAGGCCGCTCGACCCACAGCCTGTATCTCGAGATCCTGACCGAACAGGGCCTCGTCGGCCTGCTCCTGATGGGCGCGATCCTGTTCGTCGCGGCTCGCAGCATCATCGGCGCGGTGCGCTTCGCCAATGGCATCGGCGAGGTCCGTCTTGCCCGACATGTCACGGCCTTCGGCGCCGGGCTCGCGGGTTACCTCGCCGCGATGACCTTCCTGCAGGATTCCTTTCCGCGCTTTCTGTGGCTGGTCATCGCGGTAGCGCTCGAGGCCGAGTGGATCCTGCGCTACCACTATGCCGGATCGCCCTTCCTCAGCGGGCGTCCCCGGGTGTTGCGTAGCCGAAACGTTCCATGAGTGCGCTGCAGCTGTGCAGCACCCCGTTGACGGCCTGCGGCGGCAGCCCGGCCCGGGCGGCGCGGTTCACGTCCTTGCGCATATGCGCATTGACGCTGTCGAAGGCGTGGAAGGTGTCGATCTTGTTCATGCCCACGAGGCGACCGTCCGGCGCAAGGACGCGTTCCTTGCGCTGCAGGCACAGCCCCGATGTCGCGCTCGCGTCGAGGCCGCAGGCGGCGTAGACGGTCTCCACCACCTGCCGGAAATCGGCGACCATGTCCTCGAGCCGGATGATCGTGACCGGCAGGCCCTGCGCTTCGAGGTCGAGCAGCCTTTCACCGACATAGCGGTAGAGCGGCAGGATGGTTTCGGGCCGGGCGCCGCGCGCCATCATGCTTTCGCAGATGCCGAAGGGATCGCGCATCAGCCCGATGAACGTCGCATCCGGGTAGATCCGCGCGAGATCCGGCGCCAGTCCGACATTGTAGTTCACGAGCTTGACCACGAGCCTCGATCCGAAGGGCCCGGCCTCGGGGCCGAAGCCCTGCTCGGCGAGGGCGCGGCGGTAGCGCCGTACCTCGCCCGTATTGTCGGCGCAGGCCCGCATCAGCGCCGCGTGAAGCCATTTCAGGTCGCGCGCGCCGAGCGGCCCCGGCGGGCGGCGGGGATTGAGGACGTCGCCACGGCGCATCAGCGTCGGCAGGTAGCCCGCCCAGCAGCGCAGCGCCGCGAGGCTGGCCGGGCGCCGCGGCCGCAGCACCTCGTGCAGCTCGCCATTCGGCCAGTAGGTATCGGGATGCGAACGCAGGGCGTTGAGGATCTGGTTCGTGCCCCCCCGCTGCAGGCCAAGCAGGAAAATAGGTCCGGTCTCAGGCATGGCTTCCTCCTGCCGTGGCTTGCGTCACGAGTTCCGCGTATTCGGCGAGCAGGCCCGAAGCCGTCCGCCTTATGTCGTAATCTTCGGCCACCGTGCGCTGCGCGGCGGCGCCGAGCCGGTTGCGCAGATCCTCGTCGGCGGCAAGCGCGCCGAGCGCCGCGACCAGCTCGTCCCGGTCATCCACCGAGAACAGCAGGCCGTTCTGCCCATCCACGACGAAATCCATCGCACCGCCGGTGCGCGCTGTGACCGTCGCCAACCCGGTGGCGCAGGCTTCGAGCAGCGCGTTGGACAGCCCTTCGCGCGCCGATGGGAGCACGAAGACGTCGCAGGCGCGCAGCAGGTCCGGCATGTCCTCGACATGGCCCAGCATGCGGATGCCGGGCTGTTCGAGCAGCGCGGCCGGGATCGCCTCGCCTTCGCCGAAGGTGGCCTCGTAACCCTCGCCCGATGCGCGGTTCGCTCCCGCGATGAGCAGCGTCGCCTGCGGGTGATCGGCGCGAACCGATTTCCAGGCCTCCAGCAGCAGCGGCAGGCGCTTTTGCGCGGCCATGCGGCCGGCAAAGAGGAACAGCACCCCGCTCGGAAGCCCGAGCCGCAACCGCAATTCCTCTCGCTTGACCGGATGTTCGAGCGGGTAGAACCGGCGACCGTCCACGCCGTTGGGGATGAAGCGGAACTTGTCCCCGGGCAGCCCGAGATCGAGAAGCTCCTGTTCGATCTCGCGGCTGATCACCACGAAGCGATCGACGGCCCGCCCGAGATAGGACAGCCGGCGTCGACCGAGCGGCTTGCGGATGATCGCGCTGGCCTCGCCGCCGCACATGGGCTTTGCCAGCAGCGGGCGGCGCGTCAGCCCGCGGCCCATCGCGCCTGCAAGGGCGGGCGAGAAGAGCGAATGGCAGTGGATCACGTCCGGCTGCAGCCGCCTGATCTCGCGGGCCGCGCCCAGAATGAAGCCAAGACTGCCCAGCGGGCCGGAATTGGGAATCCGCGACACCTGCACCCCGTCGATCTCCTCGCGCGCAGCGAGGCCGGGATAGCGGCGGGTGACGATCTGCACGCGGTGGCCGTCATCGATCATGAGACGCGCGAGCTGCGCGACCTGCTTCTCCGCCCCGCCGACGATGGGGTGGTAGGAGGAGATGACCATGCAGATGTTCAAGGGTCGCGCCGGTGCCACCGCGTTCGACACGGCGCCGGCCTCGGAAAGGTCCCGCGGCGACATTCAGCGGCCCTCCGAGGGGGATCGCGCGGGGATGATCGGCCGCGGCGTTCCCCGCGCGCGGGATTTCCCGGCGGTCACGTTGGAGAGAAGCTCGATCCATTTGGCGACCATTTCGGTCTTGTCGAACAGGGCGACGGTGCGTTGGCGCGCCGCCCCGGCATAGCGGCGCCGCAGGCCGGGATCGCGCAGCACGTCATCGAGCGCCGACGCCAGATCCTCGGTCGCCCCCGCCGCGACCAGCCGTCCGCTGACCCCGTCCTCGATCGCCTCGGCGCAGCCATCGACATCCGTGGACAGGCAGCAGCAACCGCATGCCATGGCCTCGAGCAAGGTCAGGGGCAGCCCCTCCCAATGCGAGGTCAGCACGTAGACGTCGAGGGCCTGAAGTACCTGTTCCGGCGCGCTTTGCCAGCCCAGCATGGCGACCCGGTCCGACAGGCCGGCCGCCGCGAGCGCGGCCTCGACCTCGCCACGCAGCCGGCCTTCGCCGGCAAGGACGAACTGCGCCTCCGGATGGCGCCCGGCGACCCGCCGCAACGTGTCGACATAGTCGAGCGGCGCCTTTTGCGCTTCGATCCGCCCGATCCAGCCGACCACCGGGCGGTCGGGGTCGAGACCCAATGCGCGAATCCGCGCGGCGCGATCCTCGGCGGGCCGGAAGCGATCGATATCGACCCCGGTGCGGATCACGCTGATCCGGTCGGGGCGGACGAGCTTGTGGGCCAGGGTCTGGCGCCGGGCATAGTCGGTCAGGGTCACGACATGGCCACCGAACCATTTCGCCGCGAAGTCGAGCGCCCAGTAGAGCGACGCCTTGCGGCCCTGCACCCGTTTCAGGAATGGCAGCGACGCCTGCCGATAGATGATCGGTCGGCCGGTAATGAGCCCGACCGCGCGTCCGATGAAGCCGGCCTTGCTGCCGTGGCAGATCACCACGTCCACGTCGAGATCGCGCACGAGGCGGAGCGTTCGCATCAGGACCCTCGCATCTCCCAACGGGTCGATGCTGTAGCGCGCCATGGGCATCGCCTCCGCACCGAGACCGAGTTCGGTGAGGTTTTGCGCATAGGATTCCGCTTCCTCCGACAAACATAACGTGTGCGAAACCACGCCCATCTTGTCGAGCTCGGACAAAAGGAGCCGATTGTAGAGGGCAATACCTCCCGTTGCCTTGGTCAAAGCGAGTATTTTGAAATCGTGCATTGGGATACCGCTCCCTGGAACCTGATACCGATACCGTTCATGGGCACTTGAACGGCGCACCTGCCGGTTCGGTGGAACGATGTCGGTAAAATGCGACCGAAAATGACATCGGCTCCAGCGCCGGCCATTTGAGCATGCCGCAGGTGTTGCGTTGATGACAGGAAAAACGTGATTGCGGCGCGGATTGGGGTTCGGGCGGCGGGACCGGCGTGAAATTGCCGGGTTTTCGCCGGGGAATCGGTCGGTCCTTGCGCTGTGATCGACCCCGAAGGAGCCGGTTCGGCTGGGAAACGAAGGTTTCGCGGGCTGCGGGGCGGGAGCGGGTCGGGTGCGACGATTTGTCGTGTGGCGGCCTGCAGCCCGTTAACGGGTCGGGAAAGTTTCGCGGTCTAGCCTGCCCCTCGTTCCCGCCTTTCGCGGCGGATTTCGCGAGTTTCGGTAAGGCTCCGCCGATCAATGGCGGATTTCCACTTAGCGACGTGGCGTCACGACCTGAGGGACTGCACAGGCAGATCGGGCTGGATATGCATCACGTCGGAATGGGGCCGGGGATCGGTCCGCAAATGCCAAATCGGATCCGGCGATCGGGGAATGGTCGGGCGATCCAGGGAATAGGGAAGAACGTAGCAACATGTTGGCTTTCGAAGGAGCTCAGGGCTTTGGAGCCCAGGCAAAGGGCGGCCGTGGCGGCGAAGTGGTGAAGGTGACCAATCTCGACGATTCCGGCGTCGGGTCGCTCCGCTGGGCGCTCGAGGATCTCGACCAGAAGCGGATCGTCGTGTTCGAGGTCGGCGGCCAGATCGACCTGAAGGACCAGATCCAGATCAACGGCGACGTCACCGTGGCGGGCCAGACCGCGCCGGGCGGCATCACCGTGACCGGCGGCCGGCTGCGCGTCGTCGAGAGCGAGGTGATCATCCGGGGCCTGAACGTGCGGCCGGGCGATGCCGCCGACGGCAGCAAGCCCGACGACCGCGACGGCATCGCGGTGGGCAAGCGCGGCGCGACCGTCGAGAACGTGATGATCGACAGCAACTCGATCTCCTGGTCGGTCGACGAGCTGGCCTCGACCTGGGGCGCGCCGAAGAACGTGACCTTCTCCAACAACATCATGGCCGAGGCGCTGCAGAGCTCGATCCACCCCAAGGGCGATCACAGCATGGGGCTGCTGATCGGCGACGGCAGCTCGAATGTCAGCGTCGTCGGCAACCTGCTGGCCAGCAACGAGCACCGCAACGCGACGATCAAGGACGACGCCAAGCAGATCGAGTTCGTCAACAACGTCGTGCACAATTACGGGCCGAACGGGCTGCGGCTGAACGAGGGCTCGACCGCCAACGTGGTCTCGAACATCTACCAGGCCGGCCCCGACAGCGCCGGCCGCGAGGCGATCCGCCTGGAATCGCCGCAGGCCTCCACCGCCTACTACCTGTCGGGCAACGAGGCCGAGATCGCCGGCTCGGCGACCTCCAAGGTCAAGAACGACTACGTGTTCACGCCGCGCACCACCGAGGTGATGGGCACCGACGAGCTGCTCGAGCACGTGCTCTCGACCGCCGGCGCGCGGGCCCAGGGGCTGAACGCGATCGACGCGCGGATCATCGACTACGTCCGCGACGGCAAGGGCAAGATCATCGACAGCCCCGACGAGGTCGGCGGCTATCTCGACGGCGGCCTGCGCCGCGGCCCGCGCGACAGCGACGATGACGGCATCCCCGACGACTATGAGAGCCTGATCGGCTCGGACCCGAACCGCGCCGACGCGCAGGCCGACGCCGACAAGGACGGCTACGCCAACATCGAGGACTACATCAACGGCCTGATCGACGGCTTCGACGCGCAGCCGGGCAGCGGCGGCGACAAGGCCGGCGACACGGCCGGCGCCCCGGCGGCGCGGGCCCCGGCCCAGAGCGCGCCGGCCGCCGAGGCGGCGCCGGCGACGGGCTCGGCCGCCAAGGTGGCGCCGGGCCGCGTGGTCGAGGCCGAGACGCTGCAGCTCAGCGGCGGTCTCAGCGTCGACACGCTGAACGCGGCCTCCGGCAACGGCGTGGTCCGGGCCCGCTCGGACGCGATGCAGCGCGCCGAGATGGACTTCGACGGCGCCAGCGGCCGCTACGACCTGACCGTCAACTATTTCGACGAGAATGACGGCGTCAGCCGGCTGGCGGTGCAGGTCAACGGCCGCACCGTCGCCGAATGGGACTGGGACCAGGATCTCGGCTCGTTCAAGGCCAACAACGACACCCGGACCTCCAAGGTGATCGAGGGGCTCGAGCTCGCCAAGGGCGACACGGTGACGCTGCTGGGCACCCGCGACGGCAAGGAGCCGCTGCGCATCGACACGCTCGAATTCGCGCAGAGCACCGGCGGCGGCGACGTCGCCAAGGCGCCCAAGGCCCCCGCCGCGCCCGAGGAGGCCGCGAAGGCCGCGCCCGCCGCGACGGCGCTGCATCTCGAGGCCGAGGATTTCGACCTCTCGGGCTTCGTCGCCGAGAGCCTGAAGAACGCCTCCGGCGGCACCGCGATCCGCCGCGACGGCCGGGGCGAGCACTCCGCCGAGACCGACTTCGAGGGCGAGGCCGGGCTCTACGACATCGTCGTGAACTATTTCGACGAGAATGACGGCGCGAGCCGGCTGGCGGTGGAGCTCAACGGCGAGGCGCTCGACGCCTGGATCTGGGACGCCGATCTGGGCGACCGGCTGGCCAACAACAACACGCTGACCCGGCACGTGATCGAGGATGTGCGGCTGCAGAAGGGCGACCGGCTCAGCCTGTCGGGCGAGGATGACGGCGGCGAGCCGCTGCGCGTCGACTCCTTCGACTTCCTGCCCAACGACCTGCTGGCCGCCTGACCGGCCGGGTCCGCGACGCCGGGCCCCGGCCCGCGCGACCCCCCCGGGCGGCCCGGCCGCCCGGGGGCCATCCCCGCCGCGCCGGCCGTCCCCCGGCGCGCGCAACCCCGGCCGCCCCCGCGGCCGGGGTCTTGTCGTATCCGCGCCCAAAGCCACTCCGGAGCCACCCCTGAGCCGCACAAGCGCCCGGGACCGGGGCCGCGGTCTCAGCCGCGGCGGCCCACCCCCTCATAGGCCACGAAGCCTGCCGCGCGGACGTCGCCCGGGCTGTAGACGTTGCGCAGATCCGCCATCCGCGGACAGGCCATCCGCCCCGCCAGCTCCCGCAGGTCCAACGCCCGGAACTCGTTCCACTCCGTCAACACCACAACCAGATCAGCCCCGTCAGCCGCGGCGTAGGGATCGGTCATCCACTCCACGCCGGGCAGCATGCTTTCCCCTTCCCGGCGCCCCTGCGGATCGACGATCCGCACCATCGCGCCACCGCCGATCATCGCCGGCACGATGGTGAGCGAGGGCGCGTCGCGCATGTCGTCGGTGTTGGGCTTGAAGGTGACGCCGAGCACCGCGACGGTCTTGCGGTTGAACGAGCCGTCGCAAAGGTCGAGCAGCTTGTCGACCATGCGCCGCTTGACCTCCTCGTTGACCTTGATGACCGTTTCCACCAGCTGGATCGGGCTCGCATGGTCCTGACCGATCCTGGCGAGGGCCTGCGTATCCTTGGGAAAGCAGGAGCCGCCATATCCGGGCCCGGCATGCAGGAAGGTCTTGCCGATACGGCCATCGAGACCCATGCCCTTGGATACCTGCTTCACATCCGCCCCGACCTTTTCACACAGGGCGGCGATTTCGTTGATGAAGGTGATTTTCGCCGCGAGAAACGCGTTCGCCGCGTATTTGATCATCTCCGCGGATTCCAGATCCGTCATCACGATCGGAAAATCCCGCAGGTAGAGAGGTCGATAGATTTCCTGCATCACCCGTGCGGCGCGTTCGGTTTCGACACCGACGACGACGCGATCGGGCTTCATGAAATCGTCGATCGCGGCCCCTTCGCGCAGGAATTCCGGATTCGACGCCACGTCGAAATCGAGATCGGGATTGGCCGCGGCGACGACCTCCCGCACCCGCCGGTTGGTCCCCACCGGGACGGTGGATTTTGTCACGATGACGATCGGGCCCCGGGCCGCGCGGGCGATTTCCTCCGCCGCTGCCATGACGAAGCTGAGATCGGCATGACCGTCGCCGCGCCGCGTCGGTGTCCCGACCGCGATGAAGACGGCGTCCGCCCCCTCGAGGGCTTGGGCGAGATCTTCGTTGAAACTCAACCGCCCGGCTCGGACGTTGCGCTCCAGCAGCCGGTCGAGCCCGGGCTCGAAGATCGGCACCTCGCCGCGCCTGAGCATCTCGATCTTCGAAGGGATCTTGTCGACGCAAACCATCTCGTGGCCGAAATCGGAGAAACAGACACCGGTGACGAGGCCGACGTAACCGGTACCAATAATCGCAATCTTCATGCTCAGTGCCCTTTTTCAAGCTCCGCTCTGTCATTAGAGGCCGGGGAAATCAGCATATCAAGCGCCATGAAGGCTCGGGCAGCCTGTCTTTTGCCGGAAATCAGGACTCTGGCATTGGAAACATATTCTTCGGTCCAAACGAGCGGAAAACAGGACGGCGGCCACCAATTCGGCGACGGCAATTCCGTCTCAATTCCATGGACAGTCGCTGATCTGCGGCCAAGGCGTTTCCGGGGGCTTCGCCCCCGGCCGATTTTCCGGCCGGGGATGCATGCATGGGCTCACATCGTGAGCGTGCTTCCGTCGTCGAGCACGAGGACCAGCTCGGGCGCGTCGCCGTTGTTGAAGCTGCTCGCCACCCGGCTGCCGCTGCCCGCGACGATGAAGGCCAGGGCCGCGTTCGAGGCCCCGTCGGCGCCGATCACCGTTTCGATCAGTTCGCTGATGTCGGGCGTCCGGTATGTCCCCCCGGCGGTCCACTGCTCGACATTCGACCAGGCGAACTCGTCGACGATGACGCGCGATTGCGGTGGGGCGCTGGAGGAGAATGTGGCGGCGCTTTCGCTGCCCTGGATGCCGATGGTGAGGTTCGCGGCGCCCGAGGACGTCTCGAATGCGGTGAATTGCAGGTAGGCATCGGTGATGATCGCCGTCTGCGGGATGTCGATCCCGTCGAAGCGCATCCCCACGGCCTGCGGCTGGCTGCCGTTCAGGCCGAATTCGAGATCCTTGCTGCCGCCGCCGCCGAACTGCTCCCAATCGTCGGAGGAGGCGCCGATCGGCGTGACGATCGTCCCGAAGATGTCCCCGCCCGTGTTGCCGCCGCCGTCGCCACCACCGTCACCCCCGCCATTGCCGGGGATCCCTGCGACGAAGGCCGAGTTCGCAGCACTGCTCGCGGGATCGCTGCCCTTGTAGAGCTCGAAGTAGTCGACGTGGTAGCCTTGGCTGCGCCCCTCGACCTGCACCGTGTAGAGCCCGGCCTCGGTGATCGTCACCGAGGCGTTGTAGTTCGGCTGGCCATCGACCCTGAAGGATTGGGACCAGTTGCCGTTGTTGGAGCCGCCATAGACCTTGACGAAACCGTCCAGATGCGGCTCCGGGCGGGCGTTCGCGGGCATGTAGGAGAGAATGTCGCCATTCCCCGCCTGACCGGCCGGTTTGAAGTTGAGCCACAGATCGTTCTGCTGGTCCCCCGCCGCGAGGCCGTCGCGCGATACGGCGAAATTGATCTTGTAGGTGCCGAGGTCGGTTTCGGGCACGTAGATCGTGTATTCGAGACGGTCGGTGCCATCGACGTTGTTGTCGATCGCGGTCGAGGTGTTCGAGCCGAACAGATAGTAGCCGTTGCCTTGGAAATTGGTTTGCCGCCCGGCCGCGTCCGGGGCGGTGTGGTATGTCCATTTCCCACCCGGGGAGATGCCGCCGGTGCCGTTCTCGTCCTCGATCTGGATCTTGAAGTATCCGTCTGCTCCGGAGTTCACGATTTGGAAGTAGCCTTCCGGGCCGGAGCTGGGATCGCCGCTCACCGGCCCGCCCTGGTTGGTGAGGTAGATCGGCTTGGTGATCGGGCTGATCGGCGCGTTGCCGTTGGCCGGATCGACCACCGCGGCGACGAAGCCGATCGGGGACACGTCGTCGCCCGGGAAGGTGCCGTCGGCCTTGCTGTTGGCCGGGCTCTCGTCGTAGTCGAAGCGGTGCGACAGATCCGCGATGCCGCTGCTGTTCAGCTTCACCACGACGTGCTGGTTGTCGAAGGTGTTGTTGGCCTTGAAGGCGTAGGCGTCGAGCCGGTTTTCGACCAGCGCCGGGATGTCGCCCGTGCCCTGCACCGGGTTGAAGCCCTTGGTCAGCGTCACCATCACCGTGTCGCCCGGGGTGCCGGACACGATCACCGAGGGCTGGCTGCCGCCATAGCTGCCGGTGCCGCCCGCCCCGACGCCGTTGACGCTCAGCGTCGGCGCCACCGCGCCGGCGCCGTTCTGGGTGGCGATGGCGTGGCTGCCCGAGGCGCTGCCGTCGGAGCCCAGCTGGCCCGAGGCGGTGGTGCCGTCGTCGAACAGCACCGTGAAGGTCGAGCCGATCAGCTCGTGCCCCGAGATGCCGCCGACGTCCCAGCCGTCGACGGCCAGGGCGTCCAGCGAGTTCTTGGTCAGACCGGCGATCGAGTTCGGGTCCATGTCGCCCGAGAAGCCGACGGTCTCGTTCTTGCCGAAGCCGCCGCTGACAGTCGGGTCGAACTTGACCATCGCGCCCTTGTAGCCGCCGTTGGAGGGCTTGCCGGTGCCGGTGGTGTTGGGCAGCGGGTCGGGCCCGGGCAGGAAGTAGCCGCCGACGCCGCCGCCGATATAGGCGCCGGTGTTGCCCGCCGCGTTGACCGCCCACGGCTTGGTGGCGCTGTCGCCGCCGGCGCCGTCGGGGTCGAAGACGCTGTCGGGGTAGAGCGCGCCCGAGACGTCGATGAAGATCGCCGAGATCTTCTTGTCGCCGGTGTTGGTCACCTTGAAGCTGTTCAGGCCGAAATTCGACGCCTCGATGTTGGTATTGCCGAGCATGATGCCGAGCTTGGCCGCACCGACGGTCCCGGCCGCGTAGCTCTGCGAGGTATCGAGATCACCCTGCGCTGCAAAGGCCTCCAGCGCGGCGGTTGGCTGCGGGGGCGGGGCCGTGACGTCGTCCTCGGTGACCATGCCTTTAGCCGTCGCGGTGCCGAGCGTCGCCGCCACGCCGGTACCGCTGGCCCCGGTCAGGGTGACCGCCACCGTCTCGGTACCGTTGGCTAGGTCGTCATTGGGAACCGACACGACCAGCGTGCCGACCCCGCTGGTGAAGCTGACGCTCTGGCTCTGCTTCGTCGCCGTCCCGGTGTCGTAGCTCACCTGCAGAGTGCCGTTGAAGCCGGTGTCGTCCAGGCTCAGGCGGAAGCCGAGATCGGTGGTCCCGGTGTCGCCGGTCTCGGTGAGCGTCGGCGCATCGGCGATCGAGAGAACGATGGCAATGACGTCGTCCTCGGTGACCATGCCGCTGGCGGTCGCGGTGCCGAGCGTCGCCACCACGCCGCTGCCGGTGGCGCCGGTCAGGGTGACCGCCACCGTCTCGGTGCCGTTGACCAGGTCGTCATTGGCGACTGGCACGACCAGCGTACCGACCCCACCGGCGAAGCTGACGGTCTGGCTCTGGTTCCTCGCCGTGCCGGTGTCATAGGTCAGCTGCAGGTCGCCGGTGAAGCCGGTGTCGTCCAGGCTCAGGCGGAAGCCGAGATCGGTGGTCCCGGTGTCGCCGGTCTCAGTGAGCGTCGGCGCATCGGCGATCGAGAGAACGACGTCGGCAGGGGGCGCCGTGACGTCGTCCTCGGTGACCATGCCGCTGGCGGTCGCGGTGCCGAGCGTCACCGGCGCGGCGGTGCCGCTGGCCCCGGTCAGGGTGACCGCCACCGTCTCGGTGCCGTTGACGAGGTCGTCATTGGCAACCGGCACGACCAGCGTGCCCACCCCGTTGACGAAGCTGACGCTCTGGCTCTGGTTCGTCGCCGTGCCGGTATCGTAGGTCACCTGCAGAGTGCCGGTGAAGCCGGTGTCGTCCAGACTCAAGCCGAAGGCGAGATCGGTGGTCCCGGTGTCGCCGGTCTCGGTGAGCGGCGGGGCATCGGCGATCGAGAGAACGATGGCATTCACGTCGACCCAGATGCCGCCTTCGCGGAGATAGGTGGTGTCTTTGAACTCGAGCCGCTCCATGCCGCTCATCACGCTGCGGTCGCCGTCTAGGGTGACGGTCACCTTCTTGCCGAAGGACATGTCGTAATCGCCGACATCACCGTCGAAGACGACCGTATCGTGACCTTTGCCCCCGAGCATCTTGTCGTTGCCGGGGCCGAAGATGAAGGCGTCCGAACCACGGCGGCCCTTGAGTACGTCATCCCCCTCGCCGCCGATCAGCAGGTTACCAGTCCTAGAGCCCAGAAGCTTGTCGTTCGCGTCGGAGCCGATCACGCCTTCCATGCTCTTGAACTTGTCGCCCCGCGCCTCACCGCCCTTTCCGGAACCCTTTTGCAGGTTGACCATGACGCCCTTCGTGGAGTCGCTGTAGTCGAGCGTGTCGAAGCCCCTGCCGCCCACGAACTTGTCAGCGCCCTTGCCGCCAGCCATGATGTCATCGCCCTTCCGGCCGATGAGCGTATCCTTACCGGCGAACCCGAGGATCAGGTCGTTGGCCTTCGTGCCCTTGAGTTTCTCGCCAGCATTGCTGCCTTCCACCATGTTGGTCAGGGCCGACAGCCAGCCCTCAGCGACGTCTTGCACGGCGATCTCGAAAACTTCGGTCACGTTCACACCGTTCGCCGTCGCGGTGACAGCCAAGCTGATCTTGTAGGCGTCCTCGAAATCGAGACTGATCCCGGATTTCAGTTTCAGCATGCCGTCCACTACCTGGAAGCGGTCATCCGAAACGGTGAACACATACCCGTCGTCCGCGTCTGGACCGACGCTCGACAGCTCGCCCACCGCGGCGCCGGGCTTATTCTCGGCCACCTTGTTGGAGGACAGTGCGATATCGGTGATCTCGTCCAGGATCTGACTGATCTGGATCGCGTTGATCTTGGGGTTCTGGTTGTCAGGCAGAAAGGTGAGGCTCAGCTCGTCGTCCACCGCCGAGTAGACCAGCTCGCGCGTGACTACCGTGCCGAGGAAGGGCTGTTTTGCTGCACTCTTCGACGGCGTTGGCGGCAGCTCCTGCCCCAGCGCCGCTGCCGCTTCGCCCAGCGGGTTCAGATCGGCGAATTCGGCGAAGGCCGCGCCATCGACCGTCACGTCGAAGACCCGGTCGTTCCCCGGGCGGAACGCGCCGGTCCGGTTCTCGACGTAAAGCAATGTGATCTTGTAGGTTGCGCCAGTATCGACGTCGAAGTTGTAGGTCAGCGGCGCGTCGTCGTTCGGCAGCGGCCTGATCTTGTCAAAGCGCTCATGGACGAAGAGTTGCCAAGGCGCGATCGCCGCCACGGCGGGGTCGGTAAAGGTGACCTCATCCTCGGTGTTGGTCATCTTGCCGATAAATTCATGCTCGACATTGCCCGCAACAGAAACCGGGCCGCTGGCGTTTTCGAGTGCCAGGTCGCCGGTCCAGACCGGGCCGGCGTCGATCGCCGCGACGTCGCCGCCGCCGGCGTTGATGCGATAGACGATGCTCTCGCTGGAGTTTGTCGGAGAAATAGCCAAGATACTGGCCTCTGGAATACGCGTTAAAAAAGGAGAAGCGCGAAATCCGCATCTCGAACGGCATGGCTGCCGGGACATGATGCAATCAGATTCGGAAGAGGGTCTGCAGAATGCAATAGGCCATCAGTCGGAATCCCTGATCATACTCGACGCCGCGATCACTTTTGCGGATCCGCTTCCCCTCACACCTGTATCTGAGACGTCGACAGCCTTGTCTGAGCGTGAAAGCGCGCGAAGTTGCGGGCCCGCCGGTGACGGTGAAGTTAATACCATGCTGTAATCAAGGCTCGCGAGGCCGGATCGGTCTGGAGGTCTGCTCCGCGCCTCGCGAGACCGCAATAGATCCGTTGGGTGTATTCAAAGACCTGACCAGCTTCTGGCTCGGCACCGTCTGGGGCCGGGTCGTTTCATAGGCGCTGTAGCGGTAGCCGCTTCCATAGACCGTCTTGATGGCCAGGAAGCCGCCATCGACCGCGCGCATTTTCTTGCGGATGCGCTTGATATGCCCGTCGATGGCGCGCTCGCTCAAGGTGGTATCGCCGATCGCGCCGAGCAGCTGATCGCGCGACACGACGAAGCCGGGCTTCTGGGCGATGGCCTGCAGCAGCAGGAATTCCGTCGGGCTGCACGCCACCTCTTCGCCCTTCCAGGTGACCTCGAGGCGCGCGGCATCGAGGGTGAGCGGGCCCCGGACCATGACGGGAAGCTCGATCGCCTCCTCGCGGCGCGCCGCGGCCCAGAGCTTCTGGCGGCGCAGCAGCGCGCGGATGCGCTCGAGCAGCACGAGCTGCGAGCAGGGCGTTCTGAGATAGTCGTCCGCGCCCATGCGCAGGGCGCGGAGCTCGTCGAGCTCGCTTCTTCGCGACGACATGAGGATCACGGGCAGGCTGCTCGTCTGGCGCAGCCGTTCGAGCAGATCCATGCCGTTGCCCTGCGGCGGCTTGAGGCCCAGCACCGCCAGGTCCGGCAGGCGCGCCCCGAAGGCCGCGAGCGCGGCGGCTCCGTTGTTGTAGCTTTCCACCTCCAGGCCTTCCCCCTGCAGGGCCCTGGAAACCGAGGCGAGAAACGTCCTGTTGTGACCCACCAATGCAATCTTCGACATGAAAACACCTGACACTTGGAAAAACCGACACCTGAAAACCGACGACTGAAAAAACGCCCATCGGGGGACAGGCCAATCCTACGGGGCCTGCCATGGCCTGGGCCACCCTTTTTGTCGCCCGGCGCCGGGGCGGGACCGCCGATGGGCCCCGGGCGACGCTCCTGTCCTGCCGTCGCTGGCGATCCCGGGCGCGGGACGGGCTCGCCCCGATCGCAGCGCTTGCCGCGCGCCTGTCGCGCCCCAGATTTTCTTTGAAATACGGGACATTGTGCTAGGCTGCGATCGTTGAGCATTCACAGACCCGACACTTGGCGCCGGGATGTCATCTTGGGGGAGGCAGCCATGGCGCGTCGCACGCGGTTTGCTCCCGGATGGTGGATCGGCCCCGGCGTCGTCCTGGGAGTGGTGGTCTACGTGCTGCTGTTTGGCGCCCTCTACCGGCTTCTGGCGGGATAGGTGACGGACGAGGTCTTGGGGCTCTGCCTCCCGGGTAGCCCCCTCGCCGCGCTCCCTGCCGGAGGGATCGCCGGATCATTCCCCTCCCGATCCCGCAAGGGCGCGGGCCGGCCGAACCCCCGTCCCGACGTCCGGCCAGCGATGGTTCACCCCTAGCCGAGCTCGCCCCAGCTGCCGCCCTCGCGGACATAGACGGCGTCCTCGAACTCCAGCCGCTCCATGCCGATCAGCACGTCGCGATCCTCATTGATGGTCACGACCACCGCCTTGCCGAATCTTACCCCGTAATCGCCGAACGCGCCGTCGAAGAGGACCGTGTCGAGACCGGTGCCGCCGACCAGCTTGTCGCTGCCGGTATCGAAAATGAAGGTGTCGGCCCCGCCATCGCCCAGTACCACGTCGTCGCCGGCGCCGCCGTCGAGCAGGTCATGCCCCGCGCCGCCGAAGAGCTTGTCGCGGCCGGCATCGCCCGACAGCGTGTCGCGGCCCTTGCCACCGAGAAGCTTGTCGTTGCCCTTGCCGCCATGAAGCTCATCGCTTCCGGTGCCGGTGCCGCCCACGAGCTTGTCGCGGCCGGCATTGCCCCACAGCGTATCGTGGCCCTCGCCGCCCAGCAGCGTGTCGCGACCACCGCCGCCTATCAGCTCGTCCTGGCCTGCATCCCCGGCAAGGATGTTGGCTCCGCCATCGCCGATCAGCGTGTCGTTGTGCGTGCTGCCATGGACGTTCTCGATCTTCACGAGGCGATCGCCCTCGGCTTCGCCGCCCATGCCGGTTCCTTGGGCCAGGTTCACCGTGACGGCTTCGTCCGAGTGAATGTAATCGGCCCAGTCGGCGCCTCCACGGCCATTGAGGATGTCGGCGCCATCACCGCCGATGAGCACGTTGCCGATCTTGCTGCCCAGAAGCTTGTCATCCGCAGCGGAGCCGATCGCGCCCTCGAAGCTCTTGAAGGTGTCGCCAAACTCCTCGCCGCTCTTCGAAATGCCCTTCTTCAGGTTCACGGTGACGGCTTGTGCGGAAGAGCTGTAGTCGAGCGTATCGAAGCCCTTGCGACCGAAGAGCGTGTCGGCGCCCGCGCCGCCGGCGACGATGTCATCCCCCTTGCGACCGAGCACCATGTCCTCGCCGCCCAGACCGACGATCAGCTCGTTGGCCCTGGTGCCCTTCAAGGTCTCGCCGGCATCGCTACCCGTCCTCACGTTGGTCACGGCCGAGAGGCGACCTTCGGCCACGTCTTGAACGGCGATCTCGACATCGCGGGTCAGGCCCAGTCCGGTTGAGTCCGTCGCAGTGACCGCAAGGGTGATGCTGTAGGCGTCCTCGAAATCGAGACTGGCCTTGCGCTTCAGCTTCAGCATGCCGCCGTCAGTCACCTTGAAGCGGTTGTCGGAGACGCTGAAACCATGCGTATCACCGGCATCCGGATCGGTGACGGTCAGCCGGCCCACCTTGGCGCCGGTCGCGTTCTCGGCCAGCGGGCCGAAGGCGGTGAGGGCGATATCGCTGGGGCCATTCAGGATCTGGCTGATTTGGATCGCGTTGATCTTGGCGTTCTGGTGGTCCTTGATGAAGGCGAGGTTCAACTCGTCATCCACGGCGGTGTAGACCAGTTCCCGCGTCAGCACCGTGCCCAGGAAGGGCTGCTTGTCGGGCGGGTTCGAGGTTTTCGGGGGCAGCTCCTGCCCCAGCGCCGCCGCGGCCTCGCCCAGGGGGTTGAGGTCGGAGAACGCGTCAAAACCCGCGCCGTCCACCGTCACGTCGAAGATGCGGTCCTTGGCCGGAATGTCGAAGGCCCCGGTCCAGTTCTCGACGTAGAGCAGCGTGATCTTGTAATGCGCACCGGTCTCGACCTCGAAATTGTAGGTCAGCGGCTCTTCGTCATCCGCCGTCGACGGCCGGCTTCTGTCGAAGCGCTCGTGGACGAAAAGCTGCCAGGGCGCGTAGCCCGCCACCTCCGGGTCGATGTAATCGACCTCGTTCTCGGCGTCGGTCAGCTTGCTCATGAATTCGTTGTCGACATCACCGGTGACGGAGACCGGCCCCGGGCCGTTCTCAAGCGCCAGGTCGCCGGTCCAGACCGGGCCGCCATCGATCGCGGCGACATCGGTGCTGCCGGCGTTGACCCGGTAGATGATGGTTTCGGTGAAGTCGGGAGAATGGGGGTGAATAGCCAAAACAATGACCTCTGGGTTACGCGTTAAAAAACCGGGAGACGCAAAACCCGCGCCTCAGATGGCACGCCGGGCGGCGGCCGGAAACGGCAAGGCGGGAAGGATCGACCGGAGGCGGTGAAAACGATCCTCCGCAATTCCGGCCCTGTTCGATCCCGCAATCGCCTTTACGGAGCCGCGGCGCCTCGCACCTGGCTCGAGGGTAAACAGACGCCACCACGAAGCAACCATTTTCTCGCCACAATTTCCTGGCGGGGAAATGAATTCGTGTTTCCATTCAGCATTGTCGCCAATCTGGAAACCTCTCGTCCGACCCTGCGGTTATTGCCGTGCGTGCGCGCGCGTTGCGCCGAATGGAGCGGTGTCGCGGGCCGGGCGCCCCGGCCCCGCGCGACGACGCGGGGTGCCATGGATCCTGGGGGCCGTGACGCGCGAGACCGGGGCTGCGGGCCCGCGCCCGCCCCGGGAGGGGGTGGGCCCCCCCCGGGGCCGCCGAACCCCGCGCGGACCCCGCTCCCCCCCCCCGGGGAGAATGGGGGGGTG
>NZ_JAPWGO010000006.1:151377-189351 GCF_027213785.1 Limimaricola sp. G21655-S1
CCCGGGGGATCCCCGGGGGGGCCCATGCATCCTGGGGGGCGGCCCTGGCGATCCGGGGGCTGGGCCGGGTCTCGCGCCAGGATGGGCGTTCGACCGGCCGGGTTCCGTCCTAGCCGAGCTCGACCCAGTTCCCGCCCTCGCGGACATAGGTGGTGTCGTCGAACTCCAGCCGCTCCATGCCGGTGAGCACGTCGCGATCCCCCTCGAAGGTGACGATCACCTTCTTGCCGAGCGTCACGCCGTAATCGCCGAAGTCACCATCGAACATGACGGTGTCGCGGCCCTTGCCGCCCACCAGCTTGTCGTTGCCCAGATCGAAGATGAAGCTGTCGGCTCCACCGCCGCCCAGCACCCGGTCATTGCCGGCGCCGCCGTCGAGCGTGTCGCGCCCGCCGCCGCCCGAGATCTTGTCCCGGCCCTCATCGCCGACGAGGACGTTCTTGCGGCCATCGCCGAGGAGCGTGTCGTTGTGGGTGCTGCCATGGACGTTCTCGATCTTCACGAGCCGGTCGCCCTCGGCATCCCCGCCCAGGCCGCTGCGCTTGGCCAGGTCCACGCTCACGCCCGCATCCGAGCCGCTGTAATCGGCCCAGTCCTTGCCGCCGCGACCATTGAGCACGTCGGCGCCATCGCCGCCGATCAGCACGTTGCCGGCCTTGGAACCCAGGAGCTTGTCGTTCGCGTCCGAGCCGATCACGCCTTCCATGCTCTTGAACTTGTCGCCGCCCGCATCGCCGCCCCGGGCCACGCCCTTCTGCAGGTTGACGGTGACGCCTTTCGCGGAGTCGCTGTAGTCGAGCGTGTCGAAGCCCTTGCCGCCGACGAACCTGTCGGCGCCTTGGCCGCCGGCCATGATGTCGTCGCCCTTGCGGCCGATCAGCGTGTCCTTGGCCCCCAGGCCGACGATCAAATCGTTGGCCTTCGTGCCCTTCAGGGTCTCGCCGGCATCGCTGCCTTCCTTCACGTTGGTCACAGCCGACAGCCGGCCCTCGGCCACGTCCTGCACGGCGATCTCGACATCCTGGGCCAGGCTCAGCCCGCCCGCGCCCGTCGCCGTGAGGGTGAGGGGGATGCTGTAGGCGTCCTCGAAATCGAGACTGATCCCGGCTTTCAGCTTCAGCATGCCCTCCACCACTTCGAAGCGGTCGTCGGAGACGGTGATCTCGGGCGCGTCACCGCCATCGGGATCGGCGACCGACAGCGCGCCCACCACGGCGCCGGCGGCGTTTTCGGCCACCTGGCTGGCGGACAACTCGATCTCGCTGGGCATCTCCAGGATCCGGCTGATCTGGATCGCGTTGATCTTCGGGTTCTGGCTGTTGGCGACGAAGGCGAGGTTCAGCTCCTCATCCACGGCCGTGTAGACCAGCTCGCGGGTGATCACCGTGCCGAGGAAGGGCTGCTTGGCCGACATCGTCGCGGGCAGCGACGGCAGCTCCTGCCCCAGCGCCGCCGCGGCCTCGCCCAGCGGGTTCATGTCGGCGAACTCGGCAACGGCGGTGCCGTCCACCGTCACGTCGAAGATCCGGTCGTTGCCCGAGCGGAACGCCCCGGTCCAGTTCTCGACGTAAAGCAGCGTGATCTTGTAGGTCGCGCCGGTTTCGACATCGAAGTTGTAGCTCAGGGGTTCGTCGTCATTCGGCAGCGGCCTGATCTTGTCGTGGCGCTCGTGGACGAAGAGCTGCCAGGGCGCGTAATCCGCCACGGCGGGATCGGTGTAGGTGACCTCCGCTTCGGAGTCGGTGCTCTTGCTGGTGAACTCGTGTTCGACGTCGCCGGTGACGGAGACCGGGCCCGTGCCGTTCTCGAGCGCCAGGTCGCCGGTCCAGACCGGGCCGCCATCGATCGCGGCGACATCGGTGCTGCCGGCGTTGACGCGATAGACGATGCTCTCGCTGGAGTTTGTCGGGGAAAGTGCCAAGATCGTTACCTCTGGAATACGCGTTAAAAAAACCGGAGAAGCGCAAAACCCGCATCTCGATCGGCATGTCATGGCTGCCGGGAAATGGCCGGATCAGGGTCGGACGATGGCCCGGTAATGCAACAGGCCACAATTGCCGTTCCGTGATCCCAATCGATACCGCAATCGCTTTTGCGGATCCGTTGCTCCTCACACCTGTAGGAGCGACGTTAGCAATCCCGCGCGACAGGGCAACCATTTTCTTGCCACAATCCCATATCGTGATGTCGGATTGCTCTCTGTGCGCGCCCCGGATTGCCTTGGCACCGACCGTATCCGCAGCGGCCAGGCTTTCCGCCGTGCAGTGACAGCCTCCGAAGCTGAATCTCCCTGGAATTTATCTCGACAAGATGGCTGGGGGATCTGGCAGCCTTGGTTCGGATCGGCGCGAGGGAATCTGGGACTGCATCGCACCCGCTTGCCGGTGACGCGCTCCGGCCCCGCTGTGCCAGCCAAGGTTGCAGGCGGCCTCCACACGAAAGACCGCGTTGCGGCCCCAAGGAGAAGACGCCATGCCTTGTCTTCCCCTCGACACCCGCGCCCCGAGATCATTGGTGCCGCGCCATCGCCGCAATGGCTGGTCACTCCGCCAGCCATCCCCGGGGTCCTGGGCGCGCTGTCCTAGCTGGCCTCCAGGCGGGTCCACCTGGGCGCGATTCGGAGCGAATCGCGCGGGGGAAAAGGTCACGAGACCGACGATGCGCGCCTCGCGGAGGCCTGCGGCGCCGATCCCACCGCCGGCCCTGCCGGCGAGCGGCCTGAGCAGGCACAGGCGTCGACGCTTTCAACCGCAAGTCTACGGCCGTCGCCTGCTGGTCTGGCCCGTGTCTGGAATGACCGCGTGTCTTTTCCCGGCCTGCCGGTCGCGGATATTCACACGCCCTGTCCTGTTTCGCCCGATGCCCGGGGGTCATTCGCATGAAAGGATGGCCCGGGAATCGTGGCCGCCATAGGCAGCGATCCGTACGAAACCGACCATGTCTTCGTCGTGATCGGAACGCGCCGCGCGTGCCTATTGGATTTCATGGGGAAATCTCCGGGCTGGGGGTCAATGGGTCCGGCGCGAGGAGATCTTTCGCAATGCCCGCCTAAGCTGTGGCAATTTCGTACCTCCTTGCTGCCACAATCACCTGCTCAACTTGACCGGTCGCCGGCCTGGAAATAGCAGAAAAACTCTGCCGCCGGGATGAGAGCGGCGGACGTTCAGTTGTTTATAGAGAAAAATACATGAAAAGAATTCAAGCGCTCGCGCTGCTGGCCGCGGTCGGCATTTCGGCCTCTCCCGTCGCCGCGGATATTCTGCCCGTTGCCACGGACCTTCTGCCCGACGCGCAGGGCCCCTTCGCGGTGTCCATCGCGGCCACCCTCGACACCGCCTCGGAGTCCCCGATGGCCCTGACGGCGCTGAGCGCTTCCGTGGCGACCGGCGGCTCGTCTGCGGCCTCCAACGCGACCGCGGTCGTCGATGGCACGCTCAACGGCGCCACCTCGAATGCGGGCGTCTCGACGAACAACGGCGTGCAGTCGAACGTCACCTTCTCCGGCGAGACCAACGAGTTCGTCTCCGACGTCAGCACCGGCACCCAGTACATGGGCTGTAGCATCCATTACCTCAATTGCTTCTGACCCGACAGCGGTCGGTTGCATGATCGCAAGGCGCGGGCTTCCCGCGCCTTGCGCTATGGCACGGCATGGCCAGAGACATCGAAAAGCGCGGGGGCACACCGTGCAGAAAGATCCCTGAATGGTGACGCAAAGCTTCCGCAGGCACTTGAAATCCTCCGTCTGCAGCGGTCTCTTCTTGGCCCTGCTGCCCCTGCCTGGCCTGGCCGAGGAGGCCCTCGGGCGCGCCGGCGCGGTGGTGCCGCTCACGAGCCGGTTCATCCTCAACGGCACGGTGCTCGACTACGGGCAAGGCGGCGTTGTCTCGGAGGGGCTGGTGGCCGGCGGCAAGCGCGATCTTGTCCCGCAGGCCGACATGACCCTCGCTCTGTCGCAGGATCTGCGCGAAGGGATCAGCGGCGCGCTGTTCCACCGGCGCCAGACCGGCTGGTATGCGCAGCTGCGCACCACCCTGGACGCGCAGACCATCACCACCACGCAGCGCGAAGCGGTCGATCTGACCGGCTCGCGCACCTACCTGACCGTGACCGGCCGCTGCCTGTTTCTCGAGGCCGACCCGGACGCCTATTGCAGCTACACGCCGGGCATCGCCGTCGAGGCGGCGGACCTCGATCCCGACACGCTGGTGCCGAACGATTTCGCCGTCGATTCCGAGTTCGGCCTGGTGATCGACCGGGAGACGCATGACGCGCTCAAGGCGAGCGGGTTCCAGCGCGGCATGGCCGGCGGCGAGACCGTGGGGCTGGCGCTGGACCTGCCCAACAGCGGCTTCACCTACGCGCAGGACCGCGCCGGGCTGAACGGGATCAAGCGCCGGGAGGACAGCCGGTCGCAGCTCGTCGCGTCGGTCTCGCATCTCGAGCAGAACCTCTTCAGCAACGATGCCGGCGCCGCGCTGGACCGGACCGTCCGGGGCGTGGTGCTTCTCGACGAGGAGGACTGGGACCGGGACGCATTCGCCCTGCAGGCCCTGTCGTGGCTTCTGCCGGGGGCCGACGGCCGGCTGAGGCCGGGCGATGACGCGCCCGATGTCGGCATCAGCAACAACCTGTTTTATGCCGCCAACAACACGCGGCTGCCGCAAGACAGCTTCACGACCTACCACGCGAGCCTGTCCCGGGTGGCGCATTCCGCCACGCCGCCGCGGACGGCCGCCGAAACCCCGGTGGCGTGGTCCAACAGCCTGTGGCTGGGCTTTTCCCCGATCCGGGACGTGGATCAGTCCGTTGAGCTGCGCTACGCGCCGACCGGTCCGCGCGAGACCACCGCCTCGAGCTTTCGCCAGGGCGGGATCGCCGGCGATCTGAGCGGACGGATCACGATCGTGGATGCGCTCACGCAGGACCTGTCCCAGATCCAGCTGTCGGATGTCGAGGATCTCTTCGTCCAGACCGGCGCCGAGCTCACGACGCAGGACGCGATACGGCAGGTCACCTTCCGCGAGGAGCACGCGTTTCGCTACGCGCCGCACCTGTCGTTCTCCGGCAACCGCACCAGCGGGACCAGCGTGCTGCGCTACTACACCGGCGCGCTGCTGGACGAGGACACCAACGCCTATGCGGGCATGGCCTATTCTCTCAACAGCGGCAGCGGATGGACGGCCCATCTGGGCGCGGAGGCCTACTCCGACCCCGACCAGGATCACTACAGCAAGCTGCAGGCCAATCTGAGCAAGGCGGTGACGCTGTCCCCGGGCCGCAGGCTGAGCCTGGGCGCGTCCGGGCTGGCGGAGCTGGACCGGCCGGAGCTCGACGGAACGACGCCGCGGCTTGGCGAGGGCGACAACGTCGTCGATGTCGCGGCCGGCTACCGCGAGAGCGGGTTCACTCTCAGCTTGCGGCAGCGGTTCAGCGGCGTCGGGACCGACGACGAGACCACCAGCACGACGCTGGGCCTGGGCGTCGACCCCAGCCCACGCCTGGCGATGAACTTCGAGATCACGCCTTACTCCAGCGAGGACAGCTACATCGCCGCGAGCACCGGCTTGGCCTGGGGGCTGATGGACAGCCCGGGCGCGCCGCGGCTGCGCGTGCAATGGAGCAAGATCAAGTATGATTACGGCACCGACGGGGTGGGCCAGCCGTTCGAGACCTCCGAGCAGACCGTGCTCGCGGCCCTGCAGATGACGTTCTGAAACGCGACCCCAGGGGGAGAGATACATGTTCCTGACGACATCAAGGGCCGTGGCCTGCGCCGCGCTGTTCGCCACCGGCGCCCCTGTGGCCACCTGGGCCCAGGAGGCCGATCCGACGCGCGTGGAGATGGTCCTCGTGCAGGAGTCCGGCCAGACCACGGCGATGAGCGTCTCGGTCGCCCAGGGGCCCTACATGGAAACGGCCAGCTTCCGCTCCGCCACCGCCATCGCCACGGGGGCGATCGCGTCGCTGGAGCCGGTCGAAAAGTTCGAGCGTCCGGAAGAGGGCTTCGACCTCTTCACCTCGCGGGTGGGACGGTAGAACCGGCTGCGGCAGGCCATGCCCGGCCGGGCTTCGTCTTCCAGGCGCCGCAGCCTTGATCCAGACCGCGCAGACGCGGCAGGCGCACATCTCGAGGGTGATGCACTGAGGCGCGCCGCGTCCGGCCGGGCTGACCTTGGCCAGGACGAAGATCGTGGGCCCCTCGCCCATCTCGGCTTTGCGCGCGGCTGTGTCGAGGCGTCCTGGCGAGCAGTGCCGTGAACAGCATCTCGTCATGGGCGAAACCGCCGCCGCGAGAGATCCGTCCTGCCACGCCGTGGCGGTCGGCCACGACAACCGGCACCGCTTCTGGCCGGCGGGCCGCGGCCTCCACCACGCGGTGGGGGATCCTGCAAATCCGGCGCGCCCGAAATGGCATTCGAGGGCGACTGCGAAGACAAAGGCCTCATTTGTGCCCTGTTCGGATGCAACCTGGAGGACATGCGACAGCGCTGCCTCGCGATCCTGCAGAGGATCGAGAGGTGACGGGGGAGCGGATGAGATCGCGGGCGGCGTTCCAGGAGGGCGAGGACATCGATGGCGGCTTTGGCACCCCCTCTGGCGCGTGGGTCGATCGTGACGCGACGGGGGCCCGGGCGAACGGCATTCGTCACGATCCGCCAGCATGCCGAGACCGCGGCCCCTGCCATGCGCTGCGTGCCCCCTGGGTGCCGCTTCGCCACCAGGACCGGCCCCGGGGGTTCCGACGATCGGCAGAGCTGCGAGGTGCTGGCCGAGGCGAGACGGAAGGCGGAACGAGTTGGGGCATGGATGCGCCCCGCGGCACCTCATGGGCCGCGCAGCATCTGGGATCAGACGGCGAGTGCCCGGCAGCATGTCCGAAAACCCCGTCCAGGCATGGCCCCTTTACCTAAAGGGGCGCGATGCAGGCCGCTACGACTGATAACCGGGGGCGGCCAGGGGGCCGGGAGCAGTGGGATGCTGCACCGGCCCCACCTATACCTTTGGCGCGCCCGGCCTTAGTCCATTTGCACTACAACCCGCGGATTGACAGGACCCTATGATCAGCCGGGGGGCCACCCCCCAGGCCCGAAGGGTCTTTGTGAATTAACGAGTTTGGTCCGCCATTTGCCCGTGGCGGGCCATTTTCGCAACTCCGTCCCGTCCAGGGCGTCCCGCCGCCAGGCCTGCGGCTTCCTTTCCGCCCCTGCAAACCCGTCCAGCGGGCGGGCCTGGCCCCTCACGCGAGGGCGCGCGATGCAGGCTGTCATGGCCGACAGCCGGGGGCTGTCAGGGGGACCGAGGGCCATGAAATGCTGCCCGGCCCCCTCGTTCGGAAGCCAGGACTGCCTCCATGATAATCAAGAAAGTTCAGAGATATGCATTGACGTCGCCTCGATTGCCGCTAAGGCATGGTCTTGCGAGTGGTCACTTGCACATCCGGAATGCCTGCCTGAACATTCCGTCCCATTTTTTGCCCGCCATTTTCATGGCGGGCTTTTTTTCTGCAAACGGGCGGGCATGCCAGACCGGGAGCGCAGCGGCATCATCCGCGACCCATGCCACGCCCGTTGCCGTGACAGGCGGGCTCCCGCTCTGCGCCCGCAGGCCCATGCCGGGCGGGAGCCAATCGTGCCGGTGGTCGCAGGGAGGGGCTGGTCTCGACCTTCTCGACCATGGGTCCGATCCCTGCCCCTCGCGGCTCGAAATGCCGCGACACGACGCGGTCAGCCCGGATCGAGCCGCGCGGGGATTGCGCAGACGCGCGGCAAGAGGCGTCACTTGGAAGCTCTGCCGCCCCCGCGCCTCGTGATCCGCGCAACAGGCGCTCCCGCGGGGAGCCCGCCCTGCGGCAGCGGCTGCAAGATCCTTCGGAAGGGAAGCGGTCGGGGCGGCGGACAGGCGCCCGGCGCTCCGCGAAACGGGACGCCGGGCGCCATTCTTACCGCGCGATCAGGAAGTCATCGAGCGATTTGTTGGCCGCCAGCCCATCCTTGATCCATTGCGGCTGGCGTCCGCGCCCGCTCCAGACCTGGGTTTCATCATCGGGGTTGCGGTATTTCGGCGGGTTGATCGACTTGGACGGCTTTCCGGCCGAGGCGCCGATGAGATCCTTCAGCGAGAAGCCGGCGGATTTGGCCGCGGCTTCCGCGGCCGCGAGTGCGTCCTGACGACGGCGCGCCTCGTAGGTCTGAATGGCGGTCGCGGTTTCCTTGTGAAGCTTTTTCAGCTCGTCAAGATCCAGATCGCTCAGGTCGAAGTCGCTCATGGGGGTCCTTTCAGGAGAATGCCAATCGGTATCGGCTGTTATCCACTGGCATCACCATTATCCACCCTTTGCCCCTACCCGCTTATCAATTCTTTTGGCTTGGGGGTAATTGTGCAATGCGTCGCAAAACAATCCCCTGCTTGGGGCAGGCACGGCGCAAATCGCCTTTCCCGCTGTTCCATTTCGTGCCTTTTTCCTTTGAAGGCGCGCGGGGCAGCGGGACAGGTGCCGCCCTTGGCCATACGACATGCCGTTCGCAGAGCCATCACCCGTGGCACGATGCTTTCATGGGCCGCAGGCCATCCCTCCCCCGCATACACGGGCCATTGCCGCTTCCCCTCGAGGATCTCGCCCATGCGGCGATCCGCAGCGGGCGCATCCTCGCCCCCACTGGAGCGACGCTACGGGTTGGAAACCGGCGAGGCGGGGCGCCATGCAAGCGCCTCCGGCCTCTCGAGCGCCGGCTTGGCCCCCGGCGGGGGCCAGAAGACGGGTTCCTGGTACATGCTGCCCTGCCGGCTCTCTCCCAAGAGGAAGAGCACGCCAATGCAGGCCATGATCAGGATGATGTAAGGGGAGCCCAGCCCGCTGTCTCTCACCATGGGAAACGTCTCGTTCAAGAAGGGTGCGCGAGCTCGGTCATCGCTTCACCTCAAGAATGCACGGGAAAGTGGCGATCTTGCGTCGGCCCTGGGAAAACATCCCGCCCTTCCGGTGTGGCCGGATCAACTCCAGCGCCATGTCCGGGCCCCGGGCGCATCCCCCGTGGCTCCTCGGCGCCGCCGGTGACACCGATCCTTCCCGCGAGCAGGCCCGCCCTGCCCCGGTCATCGCCGGAGCGAGGCCCCAGGCGGCGTCTGGCAAGGGCGGCGTCTGGCACAGACCCGGCTCCGGCCCCTTTGCCAGATCAACTGATGAGCTGGGGAAGCCGGGGCTGATCGACCTCGGAGAGATCGGCAGGGCTGATCCCGCCTGTCTCTTGCGCGAAATGGGCAATCGGGGCCGGGGGGCTGCAGAGATAGCCCTGCATGGCCTCGCACGCTTCCTCGCGCAAAAACGCCAGTTCCGCGCTCGTTTCGACACCTTCGGCCAGCGCCGGAAGCTCGAGACCTCGCGCCAGGCCCAGAACCGCCCGCAGGATGGCAGCGGCTTCGGGGCTGGTGTCGATGGACCGCACGAGCGACCTGTCGACCTTGATCTTGTCGAACGGAAACGCGCGAAGGGTCGACAGCGACGAGTAGCCGGTGCCAAAATCGTCCATCGCGATCCTGAGGCCCAGCTTCTTGAGCTTGTTGAGGACCAAAAGCACCGTATCGATGTCCTTGATCATGCAGGATTCCGTAACCTCCAGCTCGAGGCGCGCGGGGTCGAGGCCGGTATCCCGCAGCACCTTTGCGACCAGCTCCGGCAGACCGCCACGGCTGAGTTGCACGGCGGAGACGTTGACGCTGATCGTCAGCGGTGTCTCCCAGCGCGCGGCTTCGGCACAGGCGGTCCGCAGCACCCATTCACCGATCTGGACGATCGCCCCGCACTCCTCCGCGATCGGGATGAATGCGACCGGCGAGATCGGGCCCTTCGTGCCGTGGTTCCATCGAAGCAGCGCTTCGAACCCGGTGACCTTGCCGGACCGAAGGGCCAGCTGGGGCTGATAGACGAGGCTGAGCTCGTTGCGCGAGATGGCATGACGCAGGTCGTTTTCGAACTGGCGCCGGTTGCCCTGGTCCGCGCCCATGGCCGCCTCGAAGACGCGGTAGGTGCTGCGGCCTTCCGACTTGGCCTCGTAGAGGGCGGCGTCGGCATTGCCCAAGAGCGTCGTGCGATCGGCCCCGTCTTCCGGGAAGAGCGCGATGCCGATGCTGGCGTCGACGGTGACGGCCGCGGGCAGCTTGTCGCTCGCCCCGCTGAACGCGTCCAGAATGGCTTCGGCCATGCGCTGTGCATGCGCAGGGCCGGCGAGATCCGGGAGGATCACGGCGAACTCGTCTCCGCCCAGACGCGCCACCATCTGGTCGGCCTCGAGGAGGCCCGTGATCTTCTCGGCCACGAACTGCAGCGCCGCGTCGCCCACGAGGTGACCGAAAAGATCATTGATGTCCTTGAAGCCATCGAGATCGATCAGGAAAACCGCGAAACCCCTGCCCCTCTCGCGATGCGCTTCGAACTCGGCTTCCAGCCGCCGATCGAAGCTCGCACGGTTCGACAGCCTGGTCAGCGGATCATGATGCGCGAGAAAGCGAATGTCGGCCTCGGCTTTCTTGCGCTCGCGGATGTCGCGCACGGCAAGAACATGGTGCGGCTTGCCGGCATAGACAATGTTGCGACGAAGCAGCTCGACGGGAATCCTGGTCCCGTTGATCACGCGGAGGGTCGCCTCCAGGGGTTTGTGCGCAGACCCCGCGAGGTGGCCGGAGACCAGCGCCGGAAAGAAGAACGCGAGCGAACGGCCGACAGGCTCGGATCCGTCGGGGCAGGCAAGCGCGGTGAAGCTGGAGTTGGTCGCAACGATCTCGGTGCCGTTGCACACGATCAGCCCTTCCACGGCCGCGTCCGCCAGCTCCTGCATGCGCGCCGCCTCTTCGCCGGCGCGCCGCAATTCGCGCAGATCGAGCGCCAGGCCCGCACCCGCGAAAAGGATGATGAAGATCGAGGCCAGGGCGACGCCGATCGCCATCCAGCCCGCCGGCATCGCCGAGGCCGAGACGATGATGCTCGGATCGGGCATGATCGCGGCCGCGGCCATGGCGGTGAAGTGATGGCTGCAGATCGCCAGCGTCAGGGCCAGGCCTCCAAGCGCCTTCCACTTGAACGTGTTGGCGTGAAGACCGATCGGCAGCGCGACCGACCCCAAAAGGCCGCCCAGGGCGATCGAGGCGACGACGAGGGGCACATCCCAGACAACGCGCCCCGCGATCTCGAACGCGGCCATCCCCGTATAGTGCATGACGGCGATACCGGCGCCAAGGATCGCACCGCCGATCCAGCGCCCGTATCGTACGCCAGGCGACGTGCCGATCGTCAGGCCGACACCGGTCAGCCCGATCACGGCGATCAGCGAAATGACCGTCAGGGTGATGTCGTAGCCGCTGGGCAGAGCGGGCTGGAACGCCAGCATGGCGATGAAATGCGTGGCCCAGATACCGAAGCCCGTCGCAACCGCCGCGACAAGGCGCCAGACCCGACGCATCAGGCGGTCGCTGCGCCCGACATGGTGGAGGAGATTGACCGCCGCGAACGAAGCCACGGCGCAAACGCAAGCCGCCAGAACCACGAGACGAAGATCGTGTTCTGTGACGATGCAAGTGTAGACGGTCAGCACGGATAGTCCGATCTGTTGAAGGGCTCGGATGGCGGCGGGGAAACCTATGAGCGTCGCGGCTCCATCTCTGGGAATGGCGGCCTGGTTGTGTCGCGAAGTTGGTAGGAATTTGAAGGCAGGCGATGTCCAGACACATCACGCGCCTTCCGGCGAGGGCTGCCGCCACAAGATCGATCTGGCTGCGCCGCAACTGACGCTTGATCAGGACCACGCCCTCGGCATCGACGCCGTGACGCGGGAAGACCGATTTGGCGCGATCGACGCCGATCGTGGTCGGCTGTCCCATGGATGGCTCCCTTCATGGGTTCAGCGTGACAGCACTCGATGTGACACCTCGCGAGGCCTCCAGCGGGCCATCCGCTCCTCATTGGCAGACCATGCCTCATTGCCGACGAGCAGCGGGCCCGCTGAGCCCCGATGGGGAGGTTCACGGCCAGCGCTTTCTGGCGTCGGCACAGCATGCTGAAGCCCGGCACCGCCCAGTTCGGCCGATCAGTTGCAAGAGGCTTTCGACGAAGCCGGTCGTCTGGCGAAGCGTCATGCCGGATAGCAGCGGTGCTGGAGGTTGTCGCACCCGGCGCGCGGGGCGTCAGCCGACTTCGGAACCCGGACGAGATGAGACGCCACCTGATCCTCGTGCGGACCTGGGAGTCCCGCCAGGTCAAGGCCCCCCGAGGTCAAGTGGCCCGGCTCTTCGTGGAACTGTTCGGGTTTGATCTGCCATTCTCGCCAGATGGAATGCCCTTTCTTACGTCTTTCTCGCTGCCTTGATTTTTTTGGCGAACTACCGTTGTCGCCTGGGCGCTGCCGTGAAAACTCTGTCTCATAGCGCCATCAACTCAGAGACAGAAACTGTATTACCTATTTCATGGGTTATGCGCTAGGAAGATGCATTGGTCAGCCCGGCTCCAAGGCCCAGTGACGTCGGCTCCTGTATCACGCATTGACCGCAGCAAAGATTTTTCGGTCGACCGTGGCGACGATGCTCTTGCGTGGCTTGCCAGCCCGACCAATACATTCGTCAGCGAGTTCTTTTTACATAATCAGGTCGATCGTTCGCCAGCATCTGCCTTTTTCAGACAATGCGGCCGGACAGTAAAATCAGGGTTGATCTGTGCGACCGTGTGCTCGGCGCAGGGCGACGCCTGGATGTCAATGCATCATTCAGGGCTGTGACGTATGTTCATTCGCGTTCCGCCGGATCGAAAAAGTTGACGGACAGGCCCTTCTGCGCAGCATGCTCCAACAGGGCGAGATTCACATACGAAATTCCAACCAGCTCCGCGGTTTCCTCGGCGACAGAAATAAGGATATAGGCAAAATCCATTCCGATGCTCGCCTTGTACACCCCGCCCACCCCCTCGATGACAAGCGCCCCGAACACGAAGATCGTTGCTCCCTTCACCAACTCTACCTTCAGGCGTCGCGGGGGGGACATAAGAAACGGAATGGATAGCACACCCAAGACGATAACGACGGGAACACCGACGAAAATCCAGCTTTGTCCGTTGAGGATGTCGCCGAACAAGGACCAACGCAATTTCTCGTGAATTTGGGCGCTTTCGTCATAGGCCATGGCCAAAAGAACAAGTGAGCTGAATATCCAGTAGGCGTTGAGCGGCATCTTTCTTATCTTCCTGTAGTAGAAATAATTTAGCACGCAGAGCTGCGATGCGACGAACATGAGAACGATGCTGAGCAATGTCGGGAGACTGACTTCGTTGTTCAATATGAATCTATCGGCAAGCTCGTTAACAATCAGGCTGCCACCCCTCTCCCTTATAGCCGACATTGCGACGGAGAGAAGCGCGAGCAGAGGAATGCCAAGGATGATAAAATATCGCAACCATTGCGGCGAAAACCTCAACTCGGAAGCGTTCGGATTCCTGTCAGGGGCGGAATGTCTGACATCACCACCAGGCGGCTCACGCATGAATACATCTCGTAATTGACGCTGCGCCAATCCTGCACAAAAAGATCGCCCAACAAACTGCACCTATGAATTTCGCGCCGTCCTCGATCAGGATGCGGATATCACCTATCTGTGCCTCAACGAGCCGCTGCCCCGCATCGACGGACAAAGACAACAGGAAGGCAGCCGCGGCGGCCAGAGCGAACCCCCGTGACTCGCCCCAAAACATCTCCCTGAACAGTATAATTCCTGTCAGGGCAATCGCTCCATAAGCGAGAAAAAGCGGCTTTTCCCCCAGCATGAAGTTCTCATGGATAAGAAACAAATCATCCCACGCCAGCAGGGCAGTGAAGCCACCGAAGAATAGAAAGAACCGCAGGTCGGCAACGTCTCTCGACCGAGATGCGAGAACGGCCCCCGTAAAGAGTGAAACGGCGGCTCCGACCGTCCAGGCCATTACGCCGAGGCTCGAGAGGAACCCGGCATAGCGCGGGATGTTCCCGATTTGAGTGGGATCCCGAGTAAAGAACCCATAATCCCGGCTGATATATGCCGCCGCCGGCACGATCAGAAGGACGGCGATAAGGGACATGCAAAGCGTAATACTCGGGAGGTACGCCGTCAGCAGCCGACGCCGGCCACCGGCAGAAATACGCAGGGGCATCTTCGCGGTATCCGGTATTTTACGCATCAACGGCCCCGTACAGTGAGCAGGTCCCCTGCTAACCTACATTCGGCCCGCAGGATCGCCCCCACAGCCACACTGAAGCCTTCATGAGGTTCTAACAAGTCATCTGAAGGCTGGGCTTTTCGTCCCACTCCTCCGATCCGACACGAATTTTACCTTTCCGACCATTTCCAGTTTCGGGGGCGGCGTTGCCCGCATCCCCTCTCTACGTAAAATCGTCTCCGTCAGCCCTGAGGCGGAGTGGCTGTGTCGTGAAGTTGGAGGAAATTTGAGGGCGGCATAACCGCCGGGTGACTTGCAACCACCCAACCGGCACCGACAACCGCCAGGGGGATCACGCCTTGAACCAGACCACTGACGGCGCGTGCGTTTCGCTACTGGCGAACGATGACGGCGACGCCCCGCTGACAGGATGGCCGCCCGGGGTGTTTCCCCGGGCGGCCATCGTCTTGCGCACACAGTCCGGTTTCTCTGCGTCAATCGGTCCGCAGCGGCAGCCAGCAGAAGTCGCGCCCCTCACCATCCCGCACGCGCCGAGCCTCCGGGCTGCCGGGTGCGCAGTACGTATCAAGCAGGGCATCCATGTCGCCGTTCTTCGTGATGAGCCCGCTCCAGGCTCCGAAGTCCTGCCGGGCCACGATCCCCTCCCAGGAGGCCGCCACGGTCAAACCGTGGGCGCGCCCCAGGGAGAACCCGGTGGCGCCGCCAAGGCCGAGCATGGCGATCATGCCGAGGGCGATCCATGCGGCGCTGGCCCACAGGAGACGCCCCTGGACCCGGTCCATGATCGCCGTCAGGTGCCGCTCGGCCTCCCCGGCGAACCGGCGTGCCAGGGTCTCGTTGTGCCGCTGCAGCAGCGACAGGCCCGACGAGATTTCGCCCTGGACGGCCTCGCGCACGCTCTTGTGGACTGCGTTCGCGGCCTGGCGCAGCTGCCGGTGGTCGGCGGCGCTGTCGTAGCGGCTGATCTCCCGCATCGCGATCTCGAGGGCGAAGGGGTCATCGAAGCCGCAGCCGGCCTGGCTGACCTTGCGGCGGATGCTCCGGGACTGCTCGAAGGTCAGCTTGTAGTTCGCCAGCAGGGCCTCGAGCCGGTTCATGTCGACCTTCACGGCCATGGTCTTGTCTCCTTCCTGTGTCATGCGGGCAGCCCCGCCAGATCCCGCAGGCCCTCTGGCATCTGCGTCTCGAACTGCTCGAGAAAGTTCAGCACCCGCTGCTGGTCGGTCAGCTGCAGGCGCGGGTCGCGCACCGCCTGCCGCCAGGGGATCTGCAGGCGCTTGACCAGCTCGGCGGTGCGCGCCTCGATCGCCGGCAGGCTCGTCTCGATCCCGCCCGCTTCGAGGAACCGCGCCCGCGTCTTGCCGCCGAAGGGCACGCCCGCGGGGTCGCGATCGCCGAACCAGATCGGGAAGTCGGTATCGCGCGGTGCGGCGCGGCGGTTGAGGATGGCCACGTGGCGGATGTCGAGCGCGCTGTCGCGGTAGGGCGCGCTCAGCTCCCTGTGGATCGCGAGCGACTCCACGCTGCCCCGGTCCGGCGTGATCATGTGGAAGAACACCAGCGTGATCCCCAGCCGCTCGGCCGTGCGCAGGAAGTTGTGCAGCCCGTCGCGGTCGTCGAACAGGCGCTGCAGGTCCGCGAGCGAGCCGCCCGCCAGGTCGTGCAGGATCAGCGGCTCGGGGCAGCCCAGCGAGTCGATCAGCGTGGTGCGGCTGTCGTCGCGGATGTTGTAGGCGACCACGCCGGTGGCGGCGTCCTGCGGATCGCGCAGCCGGCCCGCCGCGTCGCGCGCGGCATGCATCGCCGACAGCGCCCCGATCGCACCATCGGCATCGAAGGCCGCGACCGGCACCTGCCGGTGGCGCAGGAGGTCGAGCAGGACCGAGGCGAAGAAGCTCTTGCCGGTGCCGCCCTTGAGGGAGGTGGTCATCGCCAGGACCGGCCGGCGCTTTGCATGCGTCATGTCGTGGCGCTCCTTACAGATCGCGGTGGGGGTTGTGGGTGAGGGACGACGCGAGGGGCGCGAAGGCCGTGGGCGCGGCCCCGGCAGACCCGGGTGCCCGGTGCGTCCTCAAAGCCCGCGAGGCGGAGAGACGGGACCTGGCCGCGTCGCGGATGAACCCCTGGCGGCAGGCGCCCAGGATCTCGCGGTCGCTGGGCGGCGCCTCCGGGCTCTCGGCCGCGAGCGCCCGCTCGACCCGGTCGATCCGGGCGAGATAGGCCCGCAGCGTGCCGGCGCGGACGGGGACGTCGCACTCTTCGAGCCATGCGGCGAGCTGGGCCGAGCTGTAGCCCGTATCGCGCAGGCGCCGCAGGGTGCCGCGCGCGGCGATGATCTCTGCCAGGCGGGAGGTGCGGGGCGGCACGGGCCGGGCGGCCACGCGCTGCTCGAGGCGCTCGGCCAGGGTGGGAGGGGCGGGGTCGGACATGGGCTGATCCTGTTCTTTTTTGCTGCTTCCCCATTTTCATACACTGGCTTCTCATTGCCCGATAAAGAGAGATGACCGTTATCCACATCTTTCGACATCAGAAGACAAAACCCCCTGGCGGGCATTGACCGGCACTCGCCTCGCCCCTGCATTAAGTAAATTATCGATTTAATAAATCAGCTGGCATTTCGAACTGCTGTCCGCTCCGGCCATACGGCGGGAGGCGCCGCGTCAAAGCACGGGTTTTGCATCACTTTTCTTTTTCGATGATAGTCCTCGCATCAGCTCGATGCGACGTGCGTTCGTCTCGTCGCGAACCCGCAGCAGGGGCCATGCGGGAGACGTCCTATTCGCCGCATGTCCACGCATCCCATGGCATTTCCGTTTTCCTGACACATTACGCATATCGGGTCCGGCGCTCAGTGACGGGCGGCTTGGTATTTTCATGACCTGCGGAAAATATCGCTATCGACGCCCCTGCATCGACGGAGACTTCCATGCCCGTGACCATCATCGCCGGAACGCCCCCCGCCACCTCCCGCCCCCGGGACCGGTGGCGGCCGCAGCATGGCGCCCCCTGCCCGCGGCGTGGCCGCAGGACGGCGCATCGCGCCCCTCATCCCTTCGCATCGCGGGCGCATGGCCGGGACCGGCCGTGGGGCTCCGGAAGGACCCTGCCCCCGGCCGGTTACGGGAGGGGCGCGAGATGATCAGCTGCACCCGGATCTATGAGGTCGCGTACTACCTCGCCTCTGCTGAACAGCAGGCGGCGGACCGGGCCCCGATCCCGATGCCGGAGGCCGCGGGCCGCGACCGGCCGAATGCCGAGCCCTGCGACGGACCGGGCCGCTGGGTCGTGCTGCAGCCCGAACCCCCGGCCGCGCTGCTGCTGAGGCCGGGGGTGCCGAACATCCTCGACGGGCTGCGCCCCGGCGATCCGGTCGTGCCCGGGGTGCTGCGCGATCTCGTGGCCGGGCGCGATCCGGCCACCGGGCGGATGGCGGCGCGGCGGCGTCGCCCGATAGCAGGCGCGCCGGTGCCGCCCTCGGGCGGCTACGACCTGCAGTTCAGCCTGCCCAAGAGCGTGAGCCTGCTCGGTCTGGTGGGGGAGCTGGCCCGGCCGGGGCTGCTGGCGGCGATCCGCGCCATCCATGCGCAGGCGATCTCCCGGGCGCTGCAATGGGCGTTCGACCTCGGTCTCGTCGCCAGCCGCAGCCGCGGACGCCATGTCCCGGTCCAGCGCGTGATCGGGGCCCGGTTCGATCACGCCGCCAGCCGGGCCGGGGATCCGCAGCTGCACAGCCATGTCGTGCTGTGCAAGACGGCGGTCGGCCGGGACGGACGGCTGCGCCAGCTCGACAACTACCTGCTTCTCACCCATGCGGGCGCGATCGCGGCGCTGGCGCGCTGCGAGGAGGTGTTCCTGCTGCAGGAGCGGCTCGGGTTGCGGACCCGCCCCGTGGGCCGCAGCTACGAGATCATCGGCGTGCCCGCGCCGTTGCTGGCGCTGTTCTCGAAGCGCCGCCGGGCGATCACCGCGCGGATGGCGGCCGCCGGGCGCGGCACCGCGCAGGATCGGCGGGCGGCGCAGCTCGCCGCCTATGCCACCCGGCCGGGCAAGACGCATGGCGCGCTGCGCGACGCGCAGGCGGCCTGGGCGGCGGAGGCCGCGGCACAGGGCTGGTCCGCGGAGGCCTTGCTGCGGAGCGTCGCGCAGGCGCAGGCGGCGCGCCCTCCGCTCCAGGAGACGGACGCCACCGCGCGGGCCGCGGAGCTGCTGCGGCTTTGCGCCGACCACCCGCCGCAGAACCACGCGGCGTCGGATGGTTTCACGGCCGCCTTCGAGCTGCTGCAGCACGAGGCCATCGGCAGCGACGCCGTGCTGGACCTCGTGGCGGCGTGCAGTCAGGCGCCAGCGGAACCACGGCCGGTCGTGCCGGCCGGGGGTCAGGCCGCTCCGGGGATCGCTGCGCTGGCGAACGCGGTGCGAGAGGCCGGTGACGAGAGACCGGGCGGCGAGGCCGTACCGCCGATCCTCCCGGAGCCGGGGTTCTGAGCAGGACCTTGGACGGGGGGCGGAAAGACAGACGTACGAAGGGGCCTGACAGCCGCCCGGCCCGCCGCACCGAGAACGGCTCCGCGCGCCGTCCAGCTCTCAGGAGCAGGCTCCGATCCGGTTGCCAAGCCACAGGGCCTCCGGAAATGAGGCCCCTTCATACGCTACGTTACATAGATGGTTTTTATACAACATAGCGTATATTTACATTACCCATGCCAAGGCGTATGCATGCGCCTATGGATCAACTCGCGCGCACACCAAAGGAGATCGGCGCCGCCATCCGGCGTGCCCGCAAGCTGCACGGCTGGTCGCAGTCGGAGCTTGGCCACCGTGCCGGTCTGCGCCAGGCAACCATTTCCCTGATCGAGACCGGCGACCGGCCTGCGAAGCTCGACTCCATCCTGGCGGTTCTGGCCGCGCTCGATCTCGAGTTCACGATCGGCGCGCGGTCGAAGAGCGCACCATCGGACGTCGAGGCGCTGTCCTGATGGGGCAATGCGCCCTGGAAACGCGCCGCTCGGTGTTTACTCGAACAGTCGCCGCGCCGGGACGCCTGCGCCGCGAGACCAGCGGTGCCATCAGCTTCGATGACCATGCGGACTGGCGGGCCTAGGCACCGGCCCTACCGATCTCGCTGTCGCTTCCGTTGCGGGGTGATCCGGTTACAGCGCTCTTCGAAAACCTGTTGCCGGACTCGGATGCGTTGCGCCGACACGTCGCGGAGAAGGGCGGGGCCCGCGGAACGCAGGCCGACAGCCTGCGCGTCGGTGATCGGACCAACTTCTCGCAGCCCGACCAGGCGGTGAGCATCATCTGGAGTGCGCGTCAAGCGAAGCCCAGATGGGTCGGAAGGCAGGTTACACCAAGCCCATGATCGGCCTGGGGGCGGGAGTCTTCGAGAGCGTTGCGGATCACGATGGCGACACCTATCGCTCAGTCTATGCGATGAAGCTTGGAGAGGACATCTACGTCCTGCACTCGTTTCAGAAGAAGTCCACGATCGGGATCAAGACGCCGAAGCCTGATATCGATCTCATCAAAGCCCGGCTGAGCCAGGTGAAGCAGCACCTCGCCCAAGCGCAAAAGGCCGCGAAAAGGAAGAAGAAATGACCGGAGATCAAGCTCCCCTGGAGATCGAAGTCGGAAGCGGCAACGTATTCGCCGATCTCGGTCTCGATGATGCGCCAGAACTGAAGCTGAAGGCCGCCATCGTTGGGCAGATCAACTCGATCCTGCATCATCGCCACCTGACTCAGGTTCAGGCCTCAGAACTCCTGGGCCTGCCGCAACCGAAGATCTCCGCCCTGAGGAACGGCAAGCTCCATGGCTTCGCCCTGGAGAAGCTTCTCGAGATCATGATGAAGCTCGATCGGGACGTCGAGATCGGTTTTAGCAAGTCCTCCAGGAAGGAGGGATCGCGCTATTACATCCGCAATGAGAAAATGCGGACACCCGTCGCAGCGTGATCTGCCTCGTCGGTGATCGGCCACGACTGCGTCAGCGCGCTACCCTCCGCCTCATCTGATGACACCTTCGCGAATTTCTTCTTCCAAGCGCAGAGCGAATACGGGCTGACCCCGAGCCGCTTCGAAACGTCTCTGACCAGGTAGCCTCGCTCGGTGAACTGCGCGACCGCGTCCCGTTCGAACTCGTCGCTGAACTTGCTGCCGCTCGTCATGGCCTTCTCAAATTAGCGAAGAAGGCGTCCAAAAGCACGGCGGCTGTTCAGCTGTGGCCGCCCCAAGTTACTCACCCTCGTCCTCATCCGGGAAATCGTAGCGCTCCACCACGACGCTTCCCGGGTCATCGGTATCCGGCCACACCTCGAGCACCTGGTTGGTCAGGTCGCTCTCGGACCCCAGTGCCGCAAGCGCCGCGCGGAAGTAGGCCTCCTGCTGCTTCGCCGCGCTGCCCGCCGGAAGGTTCAAGCAGACCAGCCCCGCATGCAGCTCGACGCCGACATAGCAGGGCGCCTCGGAGCGACTACCAGACCGGGGACGAAAGTCATTCGAGTTGCGGGTCACGAAGGTCCAGTCCTGCTCGATCAGGACCTTCATGATCTGATGGTCCTTCCAGCCCTGCATGCCGCGATGTACGACGTGCCCGGATGCGTGGTATCCGGCCTCGATCGCATGGCGCACGAGGGATGGCGCAAGGCATTCGTCGATGAGGAACTTCACCGGGTCGGCGCCCGCCGCGCGGGCCTATGGATCAAGCGCAATTTTCGTCACCGACCGCAGGCGGCTTCCCGGCGGAGAGACCTTTCTCGGCCGGCCCGCACGCGGATGCGCTTCGCTGTAGATCACTGCCGCATCGATGTCCTCGGCGGACAGCGACGGATAGGCCTCGAGCACCTCCCCCGCCCCGTGGGCCTTGGCCATGGCGGCAACCTCGTACCCACCGATGCGGGTTCCACGGATCGTCGGCAGCCCCCCTCGGATGGCAGGATCGGAGACGATGCGTTCATTCGCCGCCTCCAACCGGCGAAGGCCTTCCATCGATGCCTTGATGGCCGGGGAGAGGTCGATGTGAATGTTCCCCTCGTCATATGCGAGATCGACGCTGTCAGTTGCCCCTGGCCTGACCGCGAGGCTTTCCCGCGCGAATTTCTCGAGGGAGCGCATCGCCGCCAGGCGGAGCTCTTTTCCGAGCTTCGCCCCATCGCCTGCGCCGAAGCAGACCATCGGGGCCGCGTAAGCAGGAAGCATGCGTCGCCCCTCGATAATCCTGCAGACCTTCTTGGGCAGCAGGCGGTCGTCGATGAGCCTGTGGATGCGCTTCACATCGACGCCCGTCACGAGCGCGGCCTCCCTGATCGAGAGGTTCCGCCTGGGAGAGTAGCGCGTGGCTGCAGGCATAGGGGAAGCCTCCCGTAAATCCGTCCGACAACCGGACGAGTTTACATGTAGGGGGATCGCAGAAATGAGACAAGGTGGCACAAGTGCCGCCAGGGGGGCTCCCCAACCCATCATCAATGCCCCGACAAGCCCCAGTGCGCCCTGAAAGTCATCGGAACTTAAAAATTCGCATAGGCATGCCAAAGAGACCCGCCTCCTGTCAGATGCCTTGGGCAACCTCCTGGGAGGTCAGGTAAGCCGGACTTGGGACGGAATGCGCAGGTAGGCTGGCATTCCGACCCCACCGCGGCCGTATTGCGAAACTCGAGGCATCGATGTGGCGCCGACTTGCTCTTCGAAGGAGAAGACCGAAGATTTCCGCACTGAAGAGATGCGGACACCCGTCGCAGCGTGATCTGAGGCAAGCGAAGGGCATGGACGGCAGAAATCTCTCAGCCGCACCCTGCCACTCGGCATGGCTTCATCACGGCCAGCATGGCGCGCATTCCTTCGAACGGGGGAGTTGCTTTCCGACCGCTCCCCTGCGGCGGGAGATCGACGGCCTCGCTCGACGCCATGGCCATGCCGCTTCGCTTACTTTTCGGGTGAGCCCTCGCCCCCCCGTCCGCCTCCTGCCCTAGGCCGTCTCGGCTGACGGGAAGGAGCCAAGATGCCGGCGCTCACCTGAAGGCTGAGGCAAGACACCTCGCCCCGTTTCAGGGAACGAGCGGACTGGGAATGGGGCTCGAGGGCCTTCTCCTGAAGGAGCCCCGCTCGCCCTGACGGCGAACCATGAGGTTTTCGGGGAGCCCGTCTCGGGACGTGCGCGGCCCGTGCGCGGCCATGGCGGGCTCTTGGGAGGATGACGGCAAAGTCTGCCCCCGGCGTCCAGCCCCCGACGGTGCATGTCGAAAAGCCCCGCCGGAAACCTGAAAAGCCTTACACGTGAATGCCGGTGCGTCCCGAAGAGATCTTCGGGGCTTCAGATCGGTTTCATGTCAATCGGCGCCCCATTTTGACCCCCTATCGGCATCGAAAACTCACCCCCAGGAGCGCTTAGGAAGCTGGTCCGAGACGGCGTAGCTTCCAAACGGCGCAGCCCATCCAGAAGAGCACGGTCACGCATGCCGGAGGCACCGCCGTGGCGGGCGATCTGTCGATCATGGATGGCGAGGACGGCGGCAAGTGGAACCCAGACGGGCTCCCTCATGCGAGGGCTTGCAGCAGATCGCGGTTCTCATCCATCACGATTTCTGCAGCGGCGAGAGCAGCCGCGATCGCTGGATCATACGGCGTGATCTTCAGGCTGCCATCATCGCCGCGCCCCACGAAAAGCGTATCACCCTCTTTGGCGTCGAGGATCGTCAGCATTTCGGTCGTCAGCGTCATGACCGCGGAATTGCCCACTTTCCGGATCTTGGTCTCGATCATGGCACGCTCCCTTGGATATATGGAGGTATATACACCATCCTTCGCGCCCAGCAGCCCTTTCGACATTCACCGTCAGGGGCTGACGCCCAATGTCCCGCCCTCACCAAAAATCGCCCAAGGCGCCGACATTTGCGGCCATCCGGCGCAGAACCTGCTGGTCGAACGTTGCGCCCGAAGCGCGCAGCAGCAGTGCGATCAGCAGCCGCGGGGCCTGCGCCAACAAAAGCGCTGCGGCTCGAGGCGGAGGACATCGTCTTCCTTGCGTCCGGCGACCGGGCGCCGGGTCCGGGACTGAGCTTCGAGGCCCCATCTGCCCAAAGACGCGCCGCAGACTGAACGCCTGTCCCTGAAGCGGCCCCGGGATCCAGGCCGAGCCGCTCCCTTGGCACCGCCCACGCTCCCTCTGGCATACCGGTCTGCTCCGAGTGTGCCGGCTCGCGCATCGAAATGCAGTCACGCCGCGCAGAGGCGGCCTCTGCCGTGCAAGGGGAGCGTCAGCCATCAGAGGCGCAGCGACAATTTCCCGGGGCTTGGCCGGGCGTTCTCCGGCTTTTCTTCGAACACGAGCCCGCCGGCCCCTCTCCAGCTGACCGCAGCCCGGCCCGGACGCTGATGCCGATCTGCCCCCCATGCCGATCAATCGTACAGGCCCTGCTGACCAAGTTGCATCGGCGCAGTATCTGAGCCAAGGGGCGGGGATAGCGAGCTGTATCGGCACGCCGGGACGACGACCCGTATCAAGTGAGACGTGTTCATGATGGCAAATACCGGGTTTGGGCCTTTGGCCCTATTCCTCATTGCGGCAGGCTGCGGCGTGCTGCTAGCGCTGCTCGTCAGCATCGCCAGCGACTCCAGCCGACAGGTCATGACATCCAGCCTGTCAGGGCTTGAGCCGGCATCGCACCTCCCCGAAACTGCGGAAGCCGGAAGCGGCAGGGGCGATCGAGAGGCAATGTCCTCATCGCACCCAGCGGTATGAGCGGAACTCCGTCACTCCTGCACAGCTTGCCGCCCCTCGCCGGTGATCGGGTCTTGATGGCTCGGATTGGCGCCGCGCTGACGAACATAGGTCACGTCGCTGCCGAATGCTGACCTTTGCGGGGCACGCCGCGATGTCAGGCCACGGGCCCTTCTCGCCATCCGGGCTTCAACCGCGCCGCTGCGTATCGATCAGCAGGGCCTTGGCCCGGTCGAGCGCCACGTCGAGATCCGCGAAGGCACGCTCCATGCGCTGCTTCGCCGCCTCCCGCATCTCGCGATCCCCCGGATGCCCGGTGTCGTGGCGTCCAAACGGGGGCGTGGGGGGCACGGTCCGCCGCCTGGCGCCACGCGCGGGGCGCGCCGCGAGACGCGCGCCCAGACTTGGCACCGCCCAGATCCGTGCCGTCTGACGACCGGTGATCTCGTGCAGCAGACCGAGCTCCGTCATTTCACCCAGCAGGGTCAGCGCGGTGCGGATCGACACGCCGATTGTCTCGGCGAGCAGCGCCGAGCTCAGCACCGGCGCGGTACCGAAGGCTTGCACTGCATCGGCCATGCGCGAGCGCCCGCCCCTGCCCTGCGCCGCCTCCTGCCCGCGCCGCAGCCAGTCGCGCGACAGCGCGAAGCGCCCGACCTCCGCCTCGAAGAGCCGCGCGAGATTGGTGCCGAGGGTCAGGAGCCCCGCCTCGCTGCCCGGCGACCACGGCAGGAAGCTCCGGTGGCTCAGCGCCAGGGCGGGCGGCGAGACCCAGTGCGCATCGACCCGCCCCGACAGACCCCGCAACACGTCCTCGGGACCGATCCCGCGCGCGACCCGGCCCCGCAGGCTGCTGTCGGCCGCCATGAAGATCAACCGCTCGACGAGTGGGTTGGCGCGCTGCGACAGCGCCGCGTAGCCGGCCGCCGCCCGCGCCGCGCTCAGGATCGGCATGTCGCCGGGTCTGAGGTCCGCGAAGAGGCCTTCGATTTCGGCGTCATCGAGCCGCTGGCCTTCGGGCTCATCGGCCGGGTCCACACCGGGCCCGGTTCCGGTGCCTGCCGCCCTCTCGAAGCGCCGGACGGTCTGGACAGGCCGCGTCAGAGGATCGCCCGGCGCCTTCAGCGCGCGGATCAGGCTCAGCGCCAGCTCCGCACCGGTCGGATCCGCATCCTGGCTTCCATTCAGCGCGACGCGTGGCAGCAGATCGCCCTCGGAGATTCGGATGCCCTCGAGCCCCGCGCTCGCGACGGCCTCGGCCAGCGCGATCTCCGAGCGCCAGAGGTTTCCGACCGCGGGCTCGGCACGGGCCATGGCCTCCAGCCGCGTAGCCAGAACCTCGGCCCGCATGAAGGTCGAGACGGCATTTCGCGCCTTTTCGGTGTCATCGAAGGCCATCAGTCAAACCCCTGCCATGCCACATAATTCTCATCCTACTTGAGGATGTATAGTCTCATCTTCAATCGTCTCTGCGGATTGCAGATGTGTTTTAGAAAGCCTTTTGTGGGAGGGGTCCGGAAGCGTGATCCTGTCCAGTCCGGGCGTGCGCTACGACCGGAACGAAATCGCAGGCTTCAGTCCGCGCCCTTGCGAGCAAAGGGATCTGGCTCTTGGGTCTCCCCTTCCCTGTCGTCTCCGCCAAGGCTGCGCGCCCCTTGCCGGTGCTTTCAAACGACCGTATTCTCTAGTATAGTTGCATTGGAGGGTCCATGTTCTGGCAGCCGCAGGAGGGCTCGATCGCTGGTAACGTCCATCTCGCCTGCATTCGCAGGCCGAACCAAGAGATACAGCATGACCACGTTCCCGAGCCATCGGACCAAGATCAATCGCGCCATGCGGCTGGCCGAGGTTGGCGAGCATAGGACTACCGCAGAGGCCTTGCTTCGTGCCCTCCCCGAGAGCGTGATAGCACGCGTCACCGGGAATGAGCTTGCCGAGCTTCTCGATGCCGTGTGGAAACTCTCCCGAAACTCCAAGACGAGTGCGGAAACCGAGGTCGTCAGCGACGGCGGGACCTGGGACGAGGACAAGCAGCCATTCCGGGAGCTGGCTTAACGAACGCAGTCGTTGCGGTGCAGATCTAGCGCGAAAGAGATCATCATGGACCTCCCCTCCCCTGCCCTCGAGCCGGCGCCGCGCGAGGGGTTCGCCCGGATTGCCGAACATCTGAGCGAGGTGCCGAGCGGCTCGCCATTCCAGGAGACGGTCGAGGTCGTGCTTTGCGATGAAGCGGCACGCTGATGGCACTCATAGGCTACGCCCGCGTCTCGACCGACCTTCAAGACACTGCCGCGCAGCGCCGCGAACTGAAATCGGCAGGCTGCACCGAGATCCACGAGGAGTTCGCCTCGGGCGCCGCGCGCGCCCGGCCGGTCCTCGCGAAGCTGGTGGCCAGCCTCGGCCGCAGTGATGTGCTGGTCGTCGTGCGCATCGACCGCCTCGCCCGTTCGCTTTCGCACCTGCTCGAGGTCATCGAGACGCTGGAAGCCCGCGGGGCGCATTTCCGATCTTTGGGCGATCCGATCGACACGACCTCGCCGCAGGGCAAGTTCACGCTGCAGATCCTCGGCGCGACGGCCGAGTTCGAGCGGGCTCTGATCCGCGAGAGGACAATGGCGGGGCTGGCATCGGCGCGGGAGAAGGGCCGCGTCGGCGGCAATCCGGGCCTGCGGGACCGCGACCCGGAGGCGATCGCCAAGGTCAGCCGGGCGCGCGACCGCAGCTACTTCGACAAGCTCAACGAGGAGGCGCAGCAGTGGCTGCCCGCCGTCCGGCAGTTCCGGCCGCGGCTCCCTTGGGAGGACGTCGTGCGGATCATCAACAGCCGGCATCCAAGCGCGAAGCCTTGGACCGTCGAGCGGCTGCGGCGCGCCGCCGGGCGCTTCGTGAAAGACGGGCTGCTGGATCGTGCCGTGCTCGACCGCGCCCCGCCCGCGCGGAAGGACGACCGGATCCTGGCGATCATAGCGGGCATCAAGAGCTCGGCGCCGGAGATGACACTGAAGGAGATCGCGGCGCGGCTCGAGGCGATGCGGGAGCCGACGCCGCGGGGCCGGTCGAAATGGGCGACCTCCTCAGTGGCTCACCTGTTGGATCGGGCGCAGAAGGCGGGGTTGCTTGAAGACGACGTGGAGCGCAGCGGATAGGATCGCCGCGGAGTGAAAGCCCACAACTTGGAGCATTGCATGAGCCGCCGTGGCAACTGCCACGACAATGCCGTCGCCGAAAGCTTCTTCAACCTGCTCAAGCGCAAACGGGTCAGGTACCGGATCTATCGCACGCGCGAGGAAGCTCGACGGGACGTGTACGACCACCTCAAGATGTTCTACAACCCTAAGTGCAAGCATTCTCAAAACGGAATGCTGTCACCCCTCGAGTTCGAGAGGCAGCAAAAACTCAGGCACGAAGGCGTCCAACAAACGCGGGGCTATTCACCCGGAGGTGTTCCTATCTGCCGTCGCTTTGGCTGCGACCGTCATCTTCTGGCTTTGCAGGTTAACGGGTCCTGAGTACACAGCGCTGGTGGAGCAGCTTTCTAGCACGTAATGTCCTAATTCGGACACCGCATGACGCGCGGGCATTTGACCGCCTTCATTTCCCAGCGAGCCTTGAGGGACCATAGGAAAGGCAACGACGTAAATGCATCCAGCCGTAGCGCACCATCTGCAAGCTTGTCTCTCGGCTGGGCCGAGATCAAAGCAGCCAGTGAAAAAAAGCGGGAATAGGGTGCACTCATGCCCAAGGATTCATTGCGCAACATTGACGCCGAAATCATATGATAAATATCAAATTGAAGGCAAGATTCAAACGGTATCACCAGATTAAAAAACACTCTCCTACATCAAAAAACCGAAATCAACGCCGGAAAAAAGATGAACGAAGAATACAGCCGCGGGTATGCCATTACTCCCAAAAAATCTAGCTTTGAAGAATTTAAAAGTTGGTCTAGCTATTCGCTTACAAAAAAATATGATTTAAAACTATCGCCTAAGACCGAATTTTTTGCCTCCAGGTCGGGAACTGAAATAAGCATATCGCTTGTTGGTCGCGCCTTTGATCTATACGACAGAACATCAGACACCAAGAAAGTCGCAGAACAAGCGCTTGATATATATTTAGACAGCGGATTCGAATCGTGCTTAAAATATGTATCATATCTAGCAGGAAGATTTGCCTGCTTCATATGTGATGGACCGATTATTACCGCTGTACCTGACTGCAGCGCTACATACGCAATACATCATGGAGCCAGCGATAAGGAAAGCATATTTTCCTCTCACTGGGGGCTCGCAGCTCACCTACTGAAGATCGATCGCTGCGAAGAAGTTTCAAAATTTATGAGCTCTCCAGACTATCAGGAACCAGGAGGCAAGTACTATCCTGGACTTAAAACTCCGTATTCCGAAGTAACCAGTGTATTCGCAAACTGCTATGGACAGCTAGACACTAACACCAACACGTTTATCCATAAAAGGTTCTACCCAACTTGTTCAGTACCCACCATGAGCGTCGAAGCAGCCTGCCGTAAATTCGAACGCCTTCTGAGAAGAAGCGCGATTATGTCAATTGATGAAGGAGCGCAAATTGGCCTTACTGCTGGCTCTGATAGCATCGCGGTTCTTGCCGCCCTCAGAAACGAATATCCCGCTGGCTCTGAAGCATTTACCTATATAAAATCTGAAAGCCCGAGCAAGTCGGCCATAACTGATGTTACTGGAGCAAGCAAAGTAGCTAGAAGAAGCGGCATTCCACATTCCGTATTTCCAGTAATGCCAACAGATTTCAGTAGTGAATTCCACAAGCTTTACTCCAAATCCTTTAAATACGGCGCGCGCTATCCAGCCTTGGCTAGAGCCTTTTATGAAAGCATGCCGCACAATAGAACTATTGCCATCTCTTTAGGGGCGGAAACTGGCACCGTTTTTTACAAGAAACGCGACGGAAGCGGACCTGACCCCATTCAATTAGCCAAGAAGTTCACGCAGTCTAAAGCAGCAAATTCTGCAGAGTTAATAAAGTGGATGGAAGAATATATTATTTACACTGAGTTTACGACAGATCGGATCTATGACTACTCATGGGAAGATCTGTTTTACTGGGAGCACCGCAATACTAAGTGGGCATCACTTTGGTACGCCGAAATAGATATGACTGGATTTGCAATTGTGCCATACAACTGCAGACACATTCTTGAAACAATGCTATCCGTGAACAGAGAGGAACGCGAGAACAAGACGCTACAAAAGAATGTTGTTGGAAACACATGGGGCTATGGCGAAGTTTCCTTCTATAGCTAATTAGCATTAAGAAGACCCAACAAAACCTTCTAATTTGGTTGAGGCAGATGAGGGCGCAGCCGAGGATCACGAAAGTCTCGTGGATGTCGGCGCGCCGCTCGTAGCAGATGGCGAGGCAGGGCGGTCACATCATCCACGCCGATCCATCCAGTTTTTTGGTATCGGCCAGCGTTGCGATGCAATGGCGTGCGACCAACTCCCAGTTACGCTCCCTCACTATCCAGCGCCGCGCAGCTCGGCCTAACGCGTGCCGCTTTCTGGGGTTTATCAGCAACTCATCCAAGGCCTCCGCAAGGGCGGCCCAACTTCTGTTTTGGTAGAAGGAGCCGGTCTCTCCGTCTCGGGCGATCTCTAGCATCGACAGAAGGTCCGGCAGGAGAACGGCTTTCTCCATAGCCATGGCCTCGAAGGGCTTGAGAGGTGAAACCAAGTCCGTAACTGGCGTCGATTTCCGCGGTATCGGAGAGATATCGACAAGTGAATACCAGCGTTCCACCTCCGAAGCAGGAACGCGACCCGTCATTGTCGTTTTCTCGTCGAGCTCTTCTAGGGAAACCAAGTTGCGAAGCTTCGGAATGATCTGGCCCTTAAGGTGCCGAGCTTCATCGCCTACGAGAAGTAGCCGAAAGTCCCGCCCGCGCCGATGCAGTATTCCGCACGCACGCACGAGATCATCCAATCCTTCATAATGAGTAAATGATCCGATATATCCGATCACCGGGGTTTGTTCATGCAGGTTTATCCTATGGGCAAAGCCAGCATCCCGCCTCCGTGGTCGGAATCGTTTTGGATCCGCGGCGTTGGGTAAAATGTCGATCTGCGTATCAACTACACCCCGACGGCGCAATTCAGCAGCCATTCCTTGGGTCAGAGTAAACACTTGGTCCGAATTCTTTGCGACCTCCGCCTCTAGATCAAAGGATCGGCGAAATTGCGGGTCTTCCTCGTAGGCCGGATTGACCGACAGCTTCGTCAACTCCCAAAAACCCCGCATTTCATATACGAAAGGAATGCCGAGCCGTCGCGCCGCAATTAGGGCGGGAGCAGCGGTTTCGTAGTTGGACGCAGCCATCACGATAGCGGGCCGCAGCACATCGAATTTCTGCGCCAAGACTTCTGCCGCTCGATCCATATAGGATGTCTGGCGAACATGAATCCGGCTGGGTTCGGCTATGCGATGATACGTCACCCCGTCGATCGTATCCTGGCTGGCGAACCGCTTTTGGCCGACATCGTCCGGAAAGCCGGGGCGGGTCATGCAATGCACCTGCTGGCCAGCGGCTATCATTTCTTTCACGAACTCTTGTGTACGCATTGAATAGCCGGTCACGTTGTGAGGTAGGCTCATGTGCAACATGTAGCATATTGCGCCCGAAGAGCTTGGCGGAGGCTTCTTCGGGAGTTCACTCAAGCGCTGCCTGAGTAATTCAGCGCTGAAAGGCGTGATGTTTCCTAGTTCCAGATGCGCCTGCCGCACCCAGTCATCCTCTGCGGATGTCAGCATCGCATTTTCGGCGACGGCAAGGCACTCCCCTGCAAGATCCGTGAGCGAAGCGTTGATCGCTCTACGAAATCCGGTCTTGAGATCCCGCAGCCCGGAGGATTGCGAAGCCAAAGCCTGCAGAAGCACGCGTCTTGAATCCTGCCGATCGGCGGCTCCCAACATGCATGCAGCGTCAAACAGCGCCGGCGCCAAGTCCGGCGTCAACTCCGGGAAGGTCTTCGATGCCTCCTTTACTGGAGACATTCGTTCGGGCCGCCGATCCTGATCCGGAAATTCCATAGAACCCTCTTCGAACACGACCGCCACGCTCAGTCTACGGATTCGTGTCCAGCCGATAGATCCGTCCGGCGACAAATCTCGATATCACACGATCCAATTATGGAAATCCTTCATCTTGCCCACAATTTTTCCGGTTCTCTTGAAAAGATCATCATCGGCGCGCCAAGTATGATGCTGATTATTGGCCGCACGATAGTTGATGAAATTAAAGTGGTCGGCGGAGTATATTTTACCGCCCATCTCCAAAGTCCTTTTCAGGACGTCTGTGTCTTCCCCTTGACTCCGACTGGGAAATGGAACTTTCTTGAACCAAGACTTCTTAGCTACAAAACTAGCACCACATACAAAATTTGTGATCTTGTGCTCATGGCCGGGGTTTCGAAGGATAAGCGTATCGCTTCCTTCGAGCCATACAGGGAATGTCCATTTTCCGCAGATATCCGCCCCCGAAAAATCGAAGGTCAACATCATGTCTTTCAGATAATTTGGGAAGTACCAGTCGTCGTCGTCGAACTTCGAAATGAACTCTCCCTGCGCTGCGTCGATCGCGGCATTCAGCTTTTGTCCAAGAGAGACTGTCGAGGGAAACTTCATGATCCTGACGCGTTCGATATTGCCCACGCCGGTTAGACGGTTTTCCAACTCGGTCACTTTCTCGAGGGGCCAGTCTTCCCGCAGCGCGAAGATTACCTCAATGCGAGAGTAGGTCTGCCTAGAAATGTTCTCAACAATCCTGTCGAGAAAGAGCCAACGTCTCGTGGACAAGATGATTGAGACGAGGGGTTTCTCCCGTTTTGCTTCCTGGCCAAGCACCACAGATCGTATAACATCCGATCTATGGGTGTATTGATGCTTGAGTGTGACCTCGCGAATGCCGAGTTGGCTGGTCTTCCACCAGTGTCGGTCGTCATTCAGCAGTCGTCCGACCTGGTCCACGGCTTCGCCCGCGGTGGTCGCCATCAGGACAATGCCGGAGAATTGTTCTTCCAAGGACTTGGAGGGCGCTGAAACAACAGGGGTTCCGCTTGCAAGAAGCTCGTAAACCCGCCGCGACATCATCGTTGGCGATGAAATGATCGTATTTACATTCAGAAAGACCTTGAATCTTCTATAAATGCTCGTCATTTCTCTAAAGCTAACAGCGGGTCGGATGAAGGGCCGAAAGCGTTCCGGAAAATGGTAGCGCGGATTTTCGTGTACCGACATCCTGTCGTAGATCGCGCCTTTGAACTCCACGACCGGTTCCAGCATGTAGTTCATCTGCCGAGCGCGCTCTTCGTGACCCTCCGAGTAGTAGGAGCCGGCGAAGCACAAGTCCTCCTGTGGCTCTCTAACGCGATTTACGGGATTCGTAATCTTAAGATTTGCCGCAAAAGGAAGTGCTGTCACGCTCAAGGCATCTGTATGCTCGAAATACTTGGGTACCATTTCTTCGTCAGTGGTGAAGATATGGTCCGCATACTTCATGACCGGCAGGAACTTGTCGAAATGAAGCGGATCTTCCTTGTTGATCATCACAATCGGCTTGTCGATCGCATTCCGAAGCAGGGAAAGCGTTGCCGTCAGTGCTTTGGCATTAGCATGAGCCAGGTTAGGAGAAGTAAACGCATAGTGCCAGTCATCATTATGGGCCCTCCATGCACTTTCCATGAGCACGAAGTCATAACGCAGATTTTCTGCCTGAGTCTGGGCCGTCGAACGATTCAACCGTATGCATTCGAAATCTGTCGACCAGTTGAGTTCGCTGATTTCATCCAGAATACTCAAGGCTCTCGGCTTGTCCGACGTCGTATTACCATGACCCTGCCATGCCACTGCGAGCGGCCTAGCCGCTTGCTCGATCCCCTCCTTTAAGAAGACATTCCGGCATACGGATAATCTCCGAAGCGTCGGCAAGTCGTTTTTGCCCTGCACAACTTGATCGATTAGAACACTAGCGGATTTTCGCCTGTCCGCCGCCTCGAGCTTCATGGCGGCGGTCATCAGCAGGCGACCTTTTGTTACTGAATCCAATGCCATCTCCAGAGTTATAGATCCGATGTCTTCAAGGCTCTATCGCGACCATACTCCGCGGGTATCGATTATCTTTAATTCGCGACGTGCAGGAACCGGCATCGCCTTGAAATTGTCGTGATCCACAAGAAGCACAAGGATGTCGCAATCTACCAGCGCTTTCGACGGCTTGACCAAATTTGCCTTTCCAACCAGCTCGGCAGGCATCGTTTCAGCGAAGGGCTCAACGACATCGAGCCTGTCGGGGTAGATCTCAGCAAGCCGTGTCGCGATCCGCAGGGCGGGACTTTCGCGCATGTCGTCGATGTTCGGCTTGAAGGCTAGACCGAAGCAGGCAATTCGCGGGGTTCGACCCGTCTCGGCGGTGCTCTCGGCAACCGCTTGGTGTATCTTAGCGAGCACCCATTCGGGCTTGCTGTCATTCACTTCACGGGCGGTGCGGATGATCCGCGACTCTTCTGGGGCTTGGCTCACGATAAACCAGGGATCGACCGCGATGCAGTGGCCTCCGACGCCGGGTCCGGGCTGCAGAATGTTCACGCGCGGGTGGTGGTTGGCCAGACGGATCAGCTCCCAAACGTTGATGCCGAGCTTGTCGCAGATCAGCGACAGTTCGTTAGCGAAGGCGATGTTCACGTCGCGAAAGCTGTTCTCGGTTAGCTTGGCCATTTCCGCGGTGCGGCAGTCGGTCTCGATGCAGTCGCCGTCGACGACCATTTTATAGAGCAAACGCGCCCGGGAAGAGCAGGCCTTGGTTGCGCCCCCGATGATACGATCGTTGGTAATGAGTTCGGTCAACGCATGACCGGGCAAAATCCGCTCGGGACAATGGGCGATCCGAATATCTGAATCTTCCCCGTGGGTGGCGGGGAAGGTCAGGTCTGGCCGCTCTTGGGCCAGCCAGTCGGCCATCTGCTCAGTGGCTCCGACCGGGCTGGTCGATTCCAGAACGACGAGATCGCCGGGCTTTAGCACCGGCGCGATTGCACGACTGGCCGCTTCGACATAGGATAGGTCTGGCACATTCTCGGCGCTGTCCTCCCTGAAGGGAGTCGGAACGGCTATCAGGAAGGCATCGGCGGCTTCCGGCGTGGTCGTGGCCCGCAGGTATCCAGCGTCGACCGAACGGCGCAGCGCATCATCGAGGCCGGGCTCAACGATATGCGTCTCGCCTTTGTTAATCTTGTTGACCGCGCTGGCGTTGACGTCAAGCCCAACTACCTTAATGCCGCGAAGAGCAAATACTACCGCTGTGGGCAGACCGATGTAGCCGAGGCCGACAAGGCAGACAGTGTGGATGGGACTGGTCATCAGGCGACTCCGAATTTCGCAAGCGCGTCCAGAATGCGCGCGGTTGCTTTGCCGTCCCCGTAGGGGTTGTGAGCGACACTCATTTCTTCGTAGGCGGAGTGATCGGTCAGGAGCTTCGAGGCCCAATCGACGATCATGTTCGTATCGGTTCCTACGAGCCGCACCGTGCCGGCATCGACTGCCTCGGGGCGCTCCGTCGTATCGCGCATCACCAGGACAGGCTTGCCCATGGATGGGGCCTCTTCCTGAATACCGCCCGAGTCTGTCACGATGATGTGCGAACGGCTCATCAGGTGGACGAAAGGCAGGTAGTCTAGGGGTTCGATCAAGTGGATGTTGTCCAGATCGCTCAAGATGCGCTGCACAGGCTCGCGGACATTCGGATTGAGATGCATCGGGTAGACCACATCGACGTCGTTGAACCGTTTAGCGATCTGTCTGAGGGCCATACAGATTTGCTCGAAGCCACCGCCGAAGCTCTCACGGCGATGACCGGTCACGAGTACGACGCGCCGCTCGGGCGACAGGAAGTCGAAACGGGCGTCCAAGCTTGCCTTCAGAGCCGCGTCCGCCTCAATGCGCGATACGACTTCGAACAAAGCGTCGATGACCGTGTTGCCGGTGACAGAGATCAGTTCGTCGGAAACGTTCTCATTCAGAAGGCTTTGACGCGAAGTTTCGGTTGGCGCGAAATGCAAGGCGGCAAGCGCGCCGCAAACCCGACGGTTTCCCTCTTCCGGCCAAGGGGAATAGAGGTTTCCGGTACGCAGCCCGGCTTCCACATGGCCGACTGGAATACGTGCGTAATAGGCTGCAAGGGTCGTGGCCAGCGTGGTGACTGTGTCCCCATGCACCAGTACCATATCAGGTGCTTCTTCTTTCAGAACCGGCTTTAAGCCCTGCAAGATTGAGGCTGTCACACCGTAGAGATCCTGACCTGATCGCATGACGTTCAGGTCATGATCCGGACGGATGCCGAACAGCCCCGTTACTTGGTCAAGCATTTCCCGATGCTGTCCGGTAACACAGACCCTACACTCGAAGCGAGGGTCTGCGTGCAAGCCCAACACAACCGGAGCCATCTTGATAGCCTCTGGCCTAGTCCCAAAAACTGTTATTACTTTCAATGGACTAACCTATCTGAACGAACTGCCCTTAGCTTTGGCCTCGCGTTTATCAACCTTGGGTGCGATATACTAGAGTGAGGATTAATACTCTCACTACTAGGGCAATGGCCGAGGCAGAGCCTCACCGCAGGGCGCTCCCGGGCGGCAGACAGGTCCAGGGAAAGACACGCTGGTCGATCTAAGTGCGGGTCAGGCCGCACCGAGGCACCTTGCGGCGCCAGTCTACCGGGGGCGATCGGTATTTGAGTCAAACCACCCAAGAACTGACAACCATCTTCTGACTATCCGAATGATGCAGCAGAGCGTCTGCCTTACCGCGCTGCCAGACGGCCATCATCAGCGCGTCCATGACGAGCGCGGCATCGCGCTCCGCCTTCATCGACCAGCCGACAATGCGGCGCGAGAACAGGTCGAGGACGGCGGCGACGTAGAGCCAGCCCTCGGCTGACCAGACATAGGTGAAGTCGGCCAGCCACTTCAGGTTCGGTCCATCCGCGCAGAAGTCTCTGGCGAGAAGGTTCTCGGCGATAACGGAGCGCGCACCTTGGTCTTTCGGCAAGCCGCGTCAACGGGGCCGTGCCCGCAGGCCAGTCCGCATCGATCTTCCTTGCGTTGCCTGCTCGGCAGTTTACGAGACTTTCCCCAGATCCGGGGGTCCGGTTTCCTGGAAGCAGGTCAAGGCGGAACTTTAGGGTTTCCCCCTGAGGGGAACCATCCTATGCGAAAGGTTGGAGCATGCGAGACTGTCGAGGCCTGATCATGAGCAGAAGCGATCCTCAAGATACGAAAGCTGGGGTGTCGGTCGATGCAACCCAACCAACCGACGAACTGGCCAAATCTTGCGACCAAGTTTTCAACATGCCGTTGGCGAGTAAGGCAATATTCTGGCCGGCGCGCCATCCAGTTGCCTCGCCCTTGCTTAATAAGCTGCCCTTTCTGTTCTGGCTTATGGAAACGGTCCGACCGCGGAAGGTCATGCAGATCGGACTTGGTGACGGATTGATCTACATGGCGCTGTGTCAAGCAGCGGAGCGACTAGGCGGGCAGACATTCTGCTTGGGGATCGATCCCGGCGACAGTCCTCTGCCGACCGATCTACAGTCGCCGCATGACGCGCAATACGGTGATATCTCGATCCTTTTGAAAGGACTTCCCGCAGGAGGTTCAAAGCTTATCCGGGACGCCGACGTTCTAGTGCTGAACAGCCACTTGGACGAGGAGTTGTCCCGCATCATTCTAGAAAGCTGGCTGCCGAAACTATCCAAACATGCCATCGTCTTAGTCTGCGAGCCTGCGCATGTGTTTGGATCTCAGGATCTACGACGGGTATTGCTTGATGAAGCTGGGCATCCGGTGCTGACCGGGACGACGTCGCCGGGGGGCGAGTTTCTAGACGTCATACTGTATGGAGACGACCAACCCGAACGCTTGCGTCGGCTGGCCAGCGCCGACGACGTCTCTTCGCTGCACATGGTGGCCCGCCAAGTGTTTGGTCGGCTCGGGCAGGGCATCGAAGATGCCCAGCAGATTGCAGTCATAAAAGCTGAAACTGCTGACCGCGATCATCAGATCAAGACACTGCAGGACCAGTTCGAGCAGTGCAAATCAGACCTATTGACGGCTCGATCCCAGATCAGCCTATTACAGCAATCACTTGAATCCGAACGTACTCGGACAAAGACCGGAATTAGTTCGGAGCTGAAACACAACGCTCAATGGCAGAAAAATTCTGATGTGACCGCTCGAATGACCGAAATTGAGAAATCCCAGATAAGCGCCAAAACAACACATGCCGATAGTCAAGGGGAGTTAGAAGTCTTGCGTAGGCAGAAGGCCGAACTCGAGGCAGAGCACGCCGCGCGAATTGAGGATGTTGCGGTGCTGATGCAGCAGCACGAAATCCAATTGAACGATCTACAGCGATCTCACCAACAGGAGCTAAAAGCGATCCAGCATAAGCATGCAGAGATCCAAAGCGAAGTTGTAGCACTTCGCGAAGAAAAAGCCGCTCTGCAGGGGCAATATAATGAAATGGTAAAGGGCTTTCATGACAGCACGTCATGGCGCATTACCAAACCCCTAAGAAGCCTGAAACTGTCTCTAAACCGGTAGGCCAGTAAAGGAGAAGGCAAGGCCATCGCGCTGACCACAGCCCGAAGAATATGTCCCAAGAACTTTAAGCGATGGCCCTGTCAGGGCCGGGCATGGTATGACTACTGCCTCAATCTCCCGGCACTACAGGACGACCGGTATTGTTAAATGCGCCTGGATTAAGACGCCCTTTCTACAGAAGCCCTGACCCTAATCATTTCTGTATATCGTTATTACATAATCCCTTAGAAGCGCACACCTAACTGCCAGCCTCAAATAGTATTAATTTTATGCTTCATAAAAGAAATAACAGGTCACCAGAACTCGGGGCAGCAATGGGCACGGCACTGATCGTCCTGGCCGCGGGTCAGGGCACGCGGATGAATTCGGACCTGCCGAAGGTCCTGCACGAGATCGGGGGCGCGCCGCTGCTGCATCACGCGATGG
>NZ_JAPWGO010000070.1 GCF_027213785.1 Limimaricola sp. G21655-S1
TGGTCCGAGCGACAATGGCGACGCGTATTTCGCCAGGGATGCAAAGTGAGATACGCGTTCGTGGCCGAGCATCGCAGTCAGTTCTCCGTGCGGGCGATGTGTCGGTGCCTGCGCATCCAGCCGAGCGGCTTCTATGCTTGGCTGAAGGCGCCGTTGAGCAAACGCGCTTGGGAGGACGAACGGCAGATTGAGCTTCTGAAGAAAGCGTGGGTCGAGAGCGGCAAGGTCTACGGGCACCGCAAGCTTCACGACGATCTTCTCGAACAAGGCGAGAGCGTCTGTTTGAACCGCGTCTCCCGCCTGACCAAGCTGGCCGGCATCAAGGCGCAGATCGGCTACAAGCGCCGCCCCGGCAAGTATGGCGGCACGCCGTCAGTCGTGGTCGACAACACCCTGATCGGCAGTTCGACGTGGAAGCTCCAGACCGGGTTTGGGTGACCGACATCACCTATATCCGAACGCAGGAAGGCTTCTCCTACCTGGCCGTCGTCATCGATCTCTTTTCACGCCGCGTGGTCGGCTGATCGATGCAGAGCCGCCAGACGACCGACATCGTCTTGCAGGCATTGCTGATAGCTATCTGGCGCCGCAAGCCGAAGACCAAAGTGCTGATCCATTCGGATCAAGGCAGCCAGTTCACCAGCATGGACTGGGCCGCTTTCTTGAAGGCCCACGATCTCGAGCACTCCATGAGCCGGCGAGGCAACTGCCATGACAATGCGCTCGACCATTGTCCTTGGACCAATGGCGGACAAGGTCTCGCCCGAGAGCTTCTTCAACCTACTCAAGCGCGAACGGATCAGGCGCCGGACCTACCGCACGCGCGAGGAAGCCCGACGGGGCGTGTTCGACTACATCGAGATGTTCTGCAACCCGAAGCGCAAGCACGCGCGAAACGGAATGCTGTCGCCTCTCGAGTTCGAGCGGCAGCAGAAACTGAGGCACGAAGGCGTCTAAGAAACGCGGGGCTATTCA
>NZ_JAPWGO010000071.1 GCF_027213785.1 Limimaricola sp. G21655-S1
ACCGACATCACGCCGCCCCGCGAGGAGGGCGGGCCGATCCCGGAGGCGGGCTGGCTCGGCCGCGCCATCGACCGGGTCGGCATCGTCTTTGCCGTGGGCATCATCATCGCCATGCTGATCCTGATCCAGGAGGTGGTGCTGCGCTATTTCTTCAACCGCCCCACGATCTGGGCGCACGAGACCACCGTGTTCCTCTCGGGCGTGGCCTTCGTCTATGGCGGGCTCTACTGCACCGCGCGCGACAGCCATATCCGCGTCGTGCTGATCTACGACCAGCTCGGGCCGAAGCTGCGCCGCGCCTTCGACGTGGTGATCTCGATCATCTGCGGCCTGTCGGCGGCGATGTTCACCTGGGCCGCCTGGATCATGGTGTCGCGCGCCGCCTTCGCGCCCGGCGGCGAGATCCGCATCGAGCGGTCCGGCAGCGCCTGGAACCCGGTCTATCCGGGCCTGATCAAGATCTTTCTCATGCTCGTTCTGGGCGTCATGACGGTCCAGTTCGCGATCCTGGCCGTGAACTACGCGCGGGGACGGCGTTGATGGAATTCTTCGGACTGCTGCAGGGCCTCGGCATCGAGGGGGCCACCGGGCTGATGTTCGCGATGCTGCTGGTGCTTCTCGTCACCGGCATCCCGCTGGCCTATGTCACGCTGCTCGTGGCGTTGATCTTCGCGCTTGGCTGGTTCGGCCCGATGGCGGTGCCGCTGATCACCTCCCGGGTCTATTCCTTCGTTTCCAGCTTCGTCTTCGTCTCGGTGCCGATGTTCGTGCTGATGGCGGCGATCCTCGACCGGTCCGGCATCGCCCGGGACCTGTTCGACGCGATGCGCCTGTTCGGCGGGCGGCTCAGGGGCGGCATCGCGATCCAGACGATCCTGGTGGCCGTCATCCTCGCCGCGATGTCGGGCATCATCGGCGGCGAGGTGGTGCTTCTGGG
>NZ_JAPWGO010000072.1 GCF_027213785.1 Limimaricola sp. G21655-S1
AGCGGCATCGCGACCTTCCACGGGCGGGCCCGCTTTGTCGGTCCGAATGCGGTGGAGGTCGATGGCGAGACCCTGGAAGCCAAGCACATCGTTCTGGCGACCGGCTCTGAGGCTATGAAGCTGGGGATTCCCGGTGAAGAGCATCTAATCGACAATAAGGGCTTCCTCGAAATGGAAAGCCTGCCGCGCCGCATCGTGCTGGTTGGTGGAGGCTATATCGCGGCGGAATTTTCCCACATCGCGGCGCGGGCCGGGGCCGAGGTGACGATCCTCCAGCATGGGGATCGGATGCTGACGGGGTTCGATCCGGATCTGGTCGGATGGCTGATGGAAAAATATGAAGAGATCGGCGTCACCCTGCATACCGGCACCGAGGTCGAGCGCGTCGAAACGACCGAGGATGCCTTTCGCGTAACCGCCACCGGCGAAGGGGGATCGAGAACCTTCGATGCGGATCTCGTCGTGCATGCCGCTGGCCGAAAGCCCGATTTCGCGCCGCTTGATCTTGAAGCGGCTGGCGTCGAACTGCGTGACGGCAAGCTGGCGCTCAACGAATACCTGCAAAGCACCTCGAACCCGGCCGTTTACGCCGCCGGCGACACTGCCCAGATGGGCCCGCCACTGACTCCCGTGTCCAACCATGATGGAAAGGTGGTTGCGGCGAACCTGCTTGAGGGCAATCACAGCACACCGAACTACAAGGGCGTGCCCTCGGTCGCCTTCACCCTGCCGCCGATTGCTCGTGTGGGGTTCGACGAGGCCGAGGCCCGGGAGCAGGGGTTGAAGTTCCGCATGCAGTGCGACCGGACGCCCGGCTGGTTCTCGACGCGCCAGCAGGCGGAATCCGTCTCCGGCTACAAGGTTCTGGTCGAGGACGGCAGCGAGCG
>NZ_JAPWGO010000073.1 GCF_027213785.1 Limimaricola sp. G21655-S1
AGCGGCATCGCGACCTTCCACGGGCGGGCCCGCTTTGTCGGTCCGAATGCGGTGGAGGTCGATGGCGAGACCCTGGAGGCCAAGCACATCGTTCTGGCGACCGGCTCTGAGGCGATGAAGCTGGGGATTCCCGGTGAAGAGCATTTGATCGACAATGAGCGCTTCCTCGAAATGGAGAGCCTGCCGCGCCGCATCGTGCTGGTCGGTGGAGGCTATATCGCGGCGGAATTTTCCCACATCGCGGCGCGGGCCGGGGCGGAGGTGACGATCCTCCAGCATGGGGATCGGATGCTGACGGGGTTCGATCCGGATCTGGTCGGATGGTTGATGGAGAAATACGAAGAGATCGGCGTCACCCTGCATACCGGCACCGAGGTCGAGCGCGTCGAAAAGACCGGGGATGCCTTTCGCGTAACCGCCACCGGCGAAGGGGGATCGAGAACCTTCGATGCGGATCTCGTCGTGCACGCGGCTGGCCGCAAGCCCGATTTCGCGCCGCTTGCTCTTGAGGCGGCTGGCGTCGAACTGCATGACGGCAAGCTGGCGCTCAACGAATACCTGCAAAGCACCTCGAACCCAGCCGTTTACGCCGCCGGCGACACGGCCCAGATGGGCCCGCCGCTGACTCCCGTGTCCAACCATGATGGAAAGGTGGTTGCGGCAAACCTGCTTGAGGGCAATCACAGCACGCCGAACTACAAGGGCGTGCCCTCGGTCGCCTTCACCCTGCCGCTGATTGCTCGTGTGGGGCTCGACGAGGCCGAGGCCCGGGAGCAGGGGTTGAAGTTCCGCATGCAGTGCGACCGGACACCCGGCTGGTTCTCGACGCGCCAGCAGGCGGAATCCGTCTCCGGCTACAAGGTTCTGGTCGAGGACGGCAGCGAGCG
>NZ_JAPWGO010000074.1 GCF_027213785.1 Limimaricola sp. G21655-S1
GGGCGCGTCTCAGTAGATGGCGATCGCCGGGAACAGGATCAGCACCGCGACCGCGAGCGCCTGCAGGCCGATGAAGGGCAGCAGCGAGCGGAAGATGTCGCCGAGGCTGATATCCGGCGGCGCCACCGATTTGAGATAGAACGCCGCCGGCCCGAAGGGCGGGCTGAGAAAGCTCATCTGCATGTTCATGCAGAACACCACGCCGAACCAGACCGGGTCGTAGCCCATCGAGGTGATGATCGGCACGAAGATCGGCATGGTCAGAAGCGCGATCCCGACCCAGTCGAGGAACATGCCCAGCACGAACAGCAGCGCCATCATGAACAGCAGCACGATCACCGGCTCGTCCGAGATGCCGGTGATCAGCGCCGAGACGAACTTGATGCCGCCCATCAGGTTGAACACCCCCACCAGCGCCGTGGCGCCGATGCCGATCCAGACGATCATGCCGACGGTCTGCAGGGTCTGCAGCGCCGCGGCCTTCATCAGCCCGATCGTGAACTCGCCGCGGATCATCGTCGAGAGCGTCACCCCCAGCACGCCGACGGCCGAGGCCTCGGTGACGCTGGCGATGCCGCCATAGATCGAGCCCAGCACGCCGATCACCACGAGGATCGGCAGGAACAGCCCCTTGGCCAGCCGCAGCTTCTCGGCGGTGGAGGCGCGCGGCCCCTCGACCACCGGCGCCATCGCCGGGTTGAGATAGGCGCGGATCAGCACATAGGCCACGTAGAAGCCCGCCAGCATCAGCCCGGGGAT
>NZ_JAPWGO010000075.1 GCF_027213785.1 Limimaricola sp. G21655-S1
ACCAGCGTCATCGGCGATCATGCCGTGACCATGACCTTGGCCTTCATTCCGCTGACGATCGTCGGGATGACGATCGACGATTTCCAGCTGTTCTGGGTCACGCTGAGCTTCGTGGCTCTGATGCCCGCGCTTTACGCCGCCTTCATCTGGTGGGGGCGCAAGGGCTTCCGGCTCTGGCAGGTCCTCACCCTGCCAGTCGTCTACGCGCTCTACCTTGTCCTTCTGGTGGTCTGGGTGCAGCCCTTCGGCACGGGCGGATGAGGCATTCATCGTCGCAAAAAAACGAGCGGAGCACCTCGCGGCGCTCCACCTGTCTCGTCAGTAGAAGCCCAAACGGTGTTCTTGACGAGATCCGCAGTCTCCCCTCTTGGCACTTCTTCCTCTTGTCGCAGCAGGAGCAGACCTTGCGATCACTGCCCCGTGGCGCTGAAAAATTTGTCCCACATTCCGTGACCCGCAGAAGCCAGACAGGGACTGCGTTCTCCCACGTTACCTACCTTCACAACATCGACGAGATGTCGGACGCTCCAGTGGGATAGGCGAACATCGTGTCCTTGAGCTGGTCGGCCGTCAGCCCGTGCCGCACGGCAAGGGTAAAGACATTGATAACCTCATCGGCATGCGGTCCCAGCAAGTGCGCGCCCAGAATGCGCTCGCTGCCGTCCTCGACCAGAACCTTGTAGCCGGAGACGGATTCCGCCTGCTGGCGCGTCGAGAACCAGCCGGG
>NZ_JAPWGO010000076.1 GCF_027213785.1 Limimaricola sp. G21655-S1
TCACCAGCAACCTGCCATTCGATGAGTGGACCGAAACCTTCGGCACCGAACGCCTGACCGGCGCGCTGCTCGACAGGCTGACCCACCACGTCAATATCCTCGAGATGAATGGCGACAGCTATCGGCTCGGCCAAAGCCGGGCACGAAAGGCCGCAGCCCCCACCTGATCCTCGCCGGATGAATTGGCCTCGCGGGCCAATGCGCCATGCCACGCCCCAGCTACGGGGCAAGCGGGCGCGGCATGGCGCTTGCCGCCGCGCCGCTGGCCTGGTTTTGCGCCGCCGCGTGGCCGATTTTTGGTCCGCCGTTGACACCCAGAGGCGCATGGCACCGATCTATGAACGGGCGCGCCGCCTGTCTACTGCCCGAAGGGGAAATTCGCTCACGAAACCGTCACCTTGCGGATCGTCGCCGAGGCGCGCGCGAAGCGGGAACGCGGCTATGGGTCTGTTCGTTGTCATCCCGCACTCAACAGAGGAGCGAAATATGCAAGTCCAGGACATCATGACCAGCGATCCCGTCTGTTGCGGCGGGAACACCACCATTCAGGAGGCCGCAAAGCTGATGGCCGAACACTCCATCGGGGCGCTTCCGGTGCTCAACGACGCGGGCGAGCCGATGGGCATCGTGACGGATCGCGACATCTGCTGCG
>NZ_JAPWGO010000077.1 GCF_027213785.1 Limimaricola sp. G21655-S1
GTCGTGGGCGCCGGTTCCGCCGGGTTCTCCGCCTCGATCACCGCCGCCGAGGCTGGCAAGCGCGTCGCGCTCGTGGGCCATGGGACGATCGGAGGGACTTGCGTCAACTTTGGCTGTGTGCCGTCGAAGGTCATGATCCGTGCGGCCGAGGCGCTGCATGGTGCGAGCGCGGCTGCGCGATTTCCCGGCCTGTCAGGTGCTGCGCAGGTCGATGACTGGTCCCGGCTCGTCGCCGGCAAGGACGACCTTGTCGCGACTTTGCGCCAGAAGAAATACGCTGACCTGCTGCCCAACTATGAGGGGGTCGATTACATCGAGGAAGGCCCCGCGACGTTGGTCGAGGGCGGTGTTCAGGTCGGAGATCGCACGATTACCGCGCCCAGAACGCTGATCGCTACGGGCAGCCGGTCGCTTGTCCCGGCGATCCGCGGGATTGAGGATGTCGAACCGCTCGACAGCCAATCACTTCTGGAGCTGGAGACCCTGCCCGAGAGCCTGATCTTCGTCGGGGCTGGCTATATCGGCGCGGAGCTGGCGCAGATGATGGCGCGGATGGGGGTCAAGGTAACCCTCGTGGCACGCTCCCGCCTGCTGCCCGGCGCAGAGCCCGAGGTGTCCGACGCCCTGACCGAGGCTTTC
>NZ_JAPWGO010000078.1 GCF_027213785.1 Limimaricola sp. G21655-S1
GTCGTGGGCGCCGGTTCCGCCGGGTTCTCCGCCTCGATCACCGCCGCCGAGGCTGGCAAGCGCGTCGCGCTCGTGGGGCACGGGATGATCGGAGGGACTTGCGTCAACTTTGGCTGTGTGCCGTCGAAGGCCATGATCCGTGCGGCCGAGGCGCTACACGGCGCGAGCGCGGCTGTGCGATTTCCCGGCCTGTCAGGTGCTGCGCAGGTCGATGACTGGTCCCGGCTCGTCGCCGGCAAGGACGACCTTGTGGCGACTTTGCGCCAGAAGAAATACGCCGACCTGCTGCCCAACTATGAGGGGGTCGATTACATCGAGGAAGGCCCCGCGACGTTGGTCGAGGGCGGTGTTCAGATCGGAAATCGCACGATTACCGCGCTCAGAACGCTGATTGCTACGGGCAGCCGGTCGCTCGTCCCGGCGATCCGCGGGATCGAGGATGTCGATCCGCTCGACAGCCAATCGCTTCTGGAGCTGGAGACCCTGCCCGAGAGTCTGATCTTCGTCGGGGCTGGCTATATCGGCGCGGAGCTGGCGCAGATGATGGCGCGGATGGGGGTCCAGGTAACCCTCGTGGCACGCTCCCGCCTGCTGCCCGGCGCAGAGCCCGAGGTGTCCGACGCCCTGACCGAGGCTTTC
>NZ_JAPWGO010000079.1 GCF_027213785.1 Limimaricola sp. G21655-S1
AACAGCAGCGGGAACAGCGCGTAGTCGAGCCACCCCGTCACCGCCGACAGGCCTGCGCCAGCCAGCGCCAGGACAAGAAGTGGCGTGAAGCAGCATATCGCCGCGAATATTGCGCCGCCGAGGCCCCCCTTCAGCAGGCGGTTCGCCTGGGCCTTGTCCGGCTGCTCTCTCGATTGATCCGGATGATCGAGACCCTGCTTCACGAGCCCTCCCCACCCAGCGGGTCTCCCAGAAGCGTCGCCGGGTAGCCGTTCTCCTCGACCGCAGCGATGAGGGCGTCAGTGGAGGTGATTTCGTCGTCGAAACGGACCGTATAGAGCCCCTCGCTCGAGTCCTCGCCCTCGACAAAGTCCTCGATCACCACGCTCTCCACGGATTTCAGCGAGTTGCCGACGATGAACGAGCACGAGGGACAGGTCAGTCCCCCGACCTCGAGGCGGACGACCTGTTCGGCGGCAAAGGCGGGGGCGGCGAAAAGCGCGGACAGCGCCAAGGCGCCGGATAGGATGTTTCTCATGTCAGTGTGCTTTCAGAACGAGAGGATGTAGGGGGAGGCGTAGGGAAACAGCATGGCAATGAG
>NZ_JAPWGO010000007.1 GCF_027213785.1 Limimaricola sp. G21655-S1
CCTCGATCAGGCACGCATGCCCCAGCTTCGCCAAGTCCCGCGCCGACGCAGGCGTCATCGATACCCGCGCCTCGCCGTCATGCAACTCCCTCGGTGCCCCGATCCTCACGCCACGTCCCCTCCGGTCATTCTGCGGTTGCGAGAGGAGTAGCCGGGGAAAGAATGTTGCACAAGAGCGGCAGCTGACTTTGCTGCCGCCGCGTCATGGCCGTGCTACAGCCAGCGGCGCGTGCGGGCGGCCCACTCCTCGAATGCGGCGCCGAAACCGCGACGCAGCATCGCCTCTTCGGGCCGGATGAAGCGTCGCTGCAGGATCGCGGCCAGCACGGGCACCAGAAGCAGAGCCAAGGGCGCGTCGAATACCAGCGCGCCGCCCGCGAGCAGCAACAGGTCGCCGAGATAGATCGGGTTGCGCGAGAACCGGAACGGCCCGTCGGTCACCAGCGCCGCCGCCTCCTGCCGGGGCATGACCTGCGTGCGATGACGCAGCATCGTGGCGCTGGCCCAGAGCATCAGGCCGAGCCCGACGAGGAAGACGATCACGCCCAGCGCCACGTGATACGGCCCGAAGCCGAGCCAGGCGGGCTCGACACGAGAAAGGCCCCATGCGGCGAGCAATCCGTAGAAGGTCCAGGCGGGCGGGAAGTCGATCCAGTACATCCACCTTTTCTGCCCTGCCGTCGGGGCGCTGTCACGCGCTGTTGCGCAAGGGCAGCCGTGCTGCCACAACTTCGCGGGCCAATGCGAGGAGGAGCGCCGAGATGACCGATTTCCAAGCCACCAAGGCGCTGTTCGCCCTGCCCGAGGGCGTGACCTATCTCGATGGCAACTCGCTCGGCCCGCTGCCCAAGGCGGCCCCGGAGCGCATGGCCCGCGCGATGTCCGGCGAATGGGGCGAGATGCTGATCACCGGCTGGAACAGGGCCGGCTGGATGGATCAGCCCGCGAAACTCGGCGACCGGATCGGCCGGCTGATCGGCGCGCCCGAAGGCACCACCGTGCTGGGCGACACGCTGTCGATCAAGGTGCACCAGGCGCTGGCCGCGGCGCTGGCGCTGCGACCCGAGCGTCGCGTGATCCTCAGCGACAGCGGCAATTTCCCCTCGGATCTCTACATGGCGCAGGGGCTGATCGAGCAGCTCGGACGCGGCCACGAACTGCGCGTCGTGGCGCCCGAGGAGGTCGAGGCGGCGATCGACGACGACGTCGCGGTGATGATGATCACCGAGGTCGACTACCGCACCGGCCGCCGCCACGACATGCCCGCGCTCATCGCCAAGGCCCATGAGGTCGGCGCGCTGGCGATCTGGGATCTCGCGCATTCGGCGGGGGCGGTGGATGTCGACGTGGCCGCGGCCGATACCGATTTCGCGGTGGGCTGCACCTACAAGTTCCTCAATGGCGGCCCCGGCGCGCCCGCCTTCATCCACGTGGCGCCCCGGCTGATCGACGAGGTGCAGCCGGCGCTGTCGGGCTGGCTCGGCCATGCCGAGCCCTTCGCCTTCGAACCGGGCTACCGTCCCGGTCCTGCCATCGCGCGGATGCGGGTGGGCACGCCCCCCGTGCTTGCCATGGCGGCGCTCGATGCCGCGCTCGACATCTGGGACCGGGTCGAGATCGACGATCTGCGCGCCGCTTCGCTGGCGCTTTCGGACCGCTTCATCGCGGGTGTCGAGGCCGCCTGCCCCGGGCTCGAACTGGCGACCCCTCGCGCGCATGCGCAGCGCGGCAGTCAGGTCTCGTTCCGCCATCCGCAGGGCTATGCGGTGATGCAGGCGTTGATCGCCCAAGGGGTGATCGGCGATTTCCGCGCGCCCGACATCCTGCGTTTCGGGATCACGCCGCTCTATCTCGACGAGGCCGATATCGACCGCGCCGTCGATGTGCTGGTGAGGATCCTGCGCGAGGGGTCCTGGGACCGTCCCGAATTCCACGCCCGCGCCGCCGTGACCTGAAACCGTCCCTCAGGGCATCGGCACCGGCAAGCCGCTGGGCACCGTTTCGGGAATGCCGAGCCGTCCGACCCGTGCCACCGGGTCGGTCAAGCTCTCCAGAAACGCGACCAGCGCGTCGATCTCGTCAGCTGCGAGCTTGACCGGCAGCTGCGTCACTGCCGAGGCGATGGCCTCGCTTTCGGCGGGGTCGTCGAGGATGCGCCAATCCGACACCTCCATCCGGGGCAGCACCGCCTGCCCCCGGTCATAGCCGGGCAGCGCCGCCGCCGGGTCGAGATGATCGGCCACGAAACCGCGCAGGCTCGCATGGCTGCCGGCATGGCCATAGGGCGCGGTGAGCGCCACGTTGCGCAGGGAAGGCGTGCGGAACGCATGGAGATCCTCGGCCCGGCCGGTGACCCGGAACCGCCCCTCGTCGCGCGCGTGGCTTTCGAACCGCGCGGCCTTGCCCGGGCCGAGTTGCGGCGCGCCCATGGCGTGAAAGCCGTGATCGGTCTGGAACGGGCCCGAATGGCAATCGGCGCAGCCCGCCGCGCCATAGAACAATGCCAACCCCGCCTCGGCCTGCGGATCGAGCGGCGCCCCCTCGCGCAGCCGCGCATCGAAGGGACTGGTATCGGAGCGGAACTCGAAGGTGATGAAGGCCGCGATGGCGTCCGAGATGTCGGTAAAGCCGATCTCCTCCGGGGCAAGCCCATAGGTATCCTCGAAGCGCACCGCGTAATCCGGAATTGCCGCCACGCGCCGCGCGATGAGATCCCATGCGCCGCCCGGCCCGGTCAGCATTCCAAGCCGCACCGCTTGCGCCACCTCGTTCTCGCTGTAGTGACCCGCCATCTCGTCGGGGCTGAGCACCGGAAACATGGTCTGAGCCGAGAGCATCGAGGCGAAGCCCGCGACCATGTCGGCATCGAGCGGCGTGCGCATGCCGCTGGGTGCGCCCGGATCCATCTCGACCCGCCCGTCATGGAACATGGACACGTATTCCAGCGCGCCGACATTCCACAGCGCCTGGCTGTTGCGCGGCACCCGCTGTTCGGGCGGGTTCTCGGGATCGACGGTGCGGAGCGGTCCGAGCCCCTGCCCGCCATCGCCCAAAGACAGCGACAGCCCGTCGGAGGTGCCGAATTCGGGGTGGTGACAGGTGGCGCAGGCGACCTCGCGATTGCCCGAGAGAAGAGGGTCGTAGAACAGCAATTGCCCCAGCGCCGCCTCGCGCGGGTCGACGTCGGGCCAGGCCGCGTCATCGAGCGGCGCGGGCAGATCCTGCGCCAGCCCCGTCCCGGCCCAGCCGAGAAAGGCCAGCGTTATCGTCGTCTTCCCGGTCATGTCACTCCCCCTTCGACGGAAGGTGCCGCAGCGCTTCACGCGGCGCAATGACGCAGACAACATTTGACGCAACGCTGCGGGCGGACTAGAACAAATACAGAACATTGATTTGCAGAGAGAACCCGTGACGTGGTCGCCCCCCGCTTCATGCCCCGCCTCTTCGGACGCGCTGCCGCGCAGGCCCGCGGCGTTGCGCCAGCCCACTTTGTCGGAAATCTTTCCCGAAACAGCAGTGGATGCCGCTGCCCCGGCCTTCGCGCTGGCGCATCTCGATCCCAGGGGCGGGCCGGTGCTGTGGATACAGGATCGGCTGTCGTTGCGCGAGAGCGGGCGGCCGTTTCCACCGGGTCTCGGGGGCTACGAGATCCTGCACCTGCAGGTATCGCGGGCGCAGGACGTGCTCTGGGCGATGGAGCAGGGACTCGGCTGCCCGGCGCTGGGCGCGGTAATCGGCGAGATCTGGGGCACCGCCCCGGCGGTCGACTTCACCGCGACCAAGCGGCTGGCGCTGCGTTCGGAGGCGCATGGCATCCCGGCATGGCTGATCCGACGCGGCACCGCGCCGGAACTGAGCGCGGCGCGAGAGCGATGGCGCGTCGCCGCCTTGCCCGCCCGGCCCGAGCCGGACGACGCGCGCGCGCCTGGTGCGGCGTTGTGGAGCGCCGAGCTGTTTCGCACGCGGTTCCGCGCGCCGGGACGCTGGGTGGCCGGTCATGACCCGCAAAGCGGAGATCTGGCGTTCGACCATGCGATCGACATGGATGCGGCGGAAGCGCAGCGCGCCATGGCCTGAGCCCTGCCGGGCTGGGCCGGCATCCGGCCCACAGGCATTCCGAGTGCGAGAGACCGGCCGTGACGCGCGCTTTCGCGACGGCATCGAGGGCGAAGCGATGACGGGGGCGGTGTTCTGGGGGACGCCGCGCCGCGCATTGCCATGGCCCGCGCCGCCCGAGGCAGTCCGAGCGCATTCGCGCATCGAACAGAGCGGACGCCGACGATGAGTGGCGGGGACAAGCTGCCCGTCCTCGCCTTTTCCGCGCCTCGAACGACCGAAGCCCGGCCCCGCGCCGCCGACCTCAGCCGCCTTGCGCGGGCGGCCGAGGCACTGCGCGCGGCGACCGAGGCCACATCGGGGGCCGAAGGCGTGGCACCGGCCGAGCCGGCAGCGTCAAAACAGAAGCAGGAGCAGGAGCAGGAGGTTTTCACACCGGTGGGGATGCCCCGCCCGCGCTGGCGCGCCGGGCCGGATGCGGCTGGTGCGCGACCCCGGGGGACCGGCTGCATGACGGGCGGGTCGACGACGCCCGGGGAGGCCGAGGCTGCCCGAGGCATCATGGCGCGGCGTATCCTGTCGCTGCACCTGCCGCGCTTTGCCATCGAGCGCTGGCAGGCCCATGCGGCGCGGCGCGGCCGGGCCCTGACCGATGACGTGCCGCTGGCGCTGGCAATCGAGGGGCCGCACGGACCGGTGATCCACGCGGTGAACCCGGCCGCCGAGGCGCTGGGGATCGGCCCGGGCGCGCGCGTCGTCGACATGCGCGCGCTCTGCCCCGAGCTGCGCACCGCCTTTGCCGAGCCCCGCGCCGACACGGCGGCGCTGGAACGGCTCATGCTCTGGGCCCGGCGCTGGTGCCCCTGGACCGCGATGGACGGAACCGACGCGCTGATCATGGACATCACCGGCTCGGAACATCTCTGGGGCGGCGAGGCGGCGATGCGGGCCGAGATCGAGAACCGCCTGGCGGGCCTCGGTCTCACCGCCCGAACCGCCATTGCCCCCACGCGCGGCACGGCTTGGGCGCTGGCCCGCTTCGCCCCGGCGATCTGCGATCCTGACGCGCTGTTCGCGCGCACCGATCCGCTGCCCGTGGCGGCGCTGCGGCTCGACGCCGCCACCGTGCAACTGCTCGACCGGCTTGGCCTCTCGACCATCGGCGCGCTGCGCGCCGTGCCGCGCCTCTCGCTCGCGCGCCGGTTTCGCGCAGGCGCGCCCGGGGCGGACCCGCTCCTGCGCCTCGATCAGCTCTCCGGCCGCACGCCCGAACCGGTCGACAGCCCAGACGACCCGCCGCGCTTCGCCGTGCAGGCCCGGCTCGCGGAGCCGGTGATCGATCCGGTGCCGCATCTGCCCGCGCTGGCCGAAGAGCTCTGCGCCGGGCTCGTCGCGGCGGGCTTCGGCGCCCGGCGGCTCGGACTGGCGCTTTACCGCACCGATGGCGAGGTGGCACAGGCGCAGGCCGCGACCTCGCAGCCCTCGCGCGATCCCGCTCACATGGTGCGACTGTTCGAAGGGCGGCTCGACGGCCTCGATCCCGGCTTCGGCTTCGACCTGATCACGCTGGCCGCGCTGGTGGCCGAAGCGCTTCCCGAGCGCCAGCGCCGGCTCGACGGGACGGCCGATGATGCCGAGGATCTCGCACGGCTGATCGACCGCCTCTCGGCACGCTTCGGCATCGGCACCCTGACCCGGCCCCTGCCGATGCCGAGCCACCTCCCCGAGCGGCAGATGCTGTGGTGCCCGGCGCTGCATTTGCCACGGCGCGCCTTTCCACCGCGCGCGCATCGCCCGCTGCGGCTGTTCGAGCCTCCCGAGGAGGTGCGCGTGCTCTACGCCGTTCCGGAAGGCCCGCCCGCGCAGCTCCTCTGGCGCCACCAGCGGCTGCGCGTGGCGCGCTTTGCGGGACCCGAGCGGATCGCACCGGAATGGTGGCGCGATCGGCCGGGTACGCGCCTGCGCGACTATTTCCGCATCGAGGACCACACCGGCCGGCGCTTCTGGCTCTACCGCGAGGGGCTTCTTGGCGATGGGCGCGGTGCCGAGCCCCGCTGGTTCGTGCACGGGGTTTTCGCATGAGCCGATACGACAGAACCGGAGTTTTCCAAAACTCCGGCACGGTCTTTTGCAAAAGACCGGGACCACGCTGATGCCGGAGATCGAGAAGCCGCCGCGTCGCGAGGTGCCCTCGGAGGAAAACTTCCTGCCGAACCCGGCCGCGCCATATGTCGAGTTGGGCCTCGCCACCTGCTTTTCCTTCCTGCGCGGTGCCTCCGACGCTGTCGAACTCGCGGTACAGGGCTGGCACCAGAATTATGACGCGCTGGGCATCGCCGATCTGAACACGTTGGCAGGCGTGGTCCGGATGCATATCGCGGCGAAGAAGGTAAACCTGCGGCCGGTGATCGGCGCGCGGCTCGTCTTGACCACCGGCGAGACGTTCCTCGCCTATCCTACCGACCGCGCCGCCTATGGCCGGCTCTCGGTGCTGCTGTCCAAGGGCAAGATGCGCGATCCGGAGGGACGCTGGCAGAAGAAGGGGATCTGCGAGATCACCCTTGGCGATTTGGCCGAGCATGCCGAGGGGCTGAAGCTCATCCTGTTGCCGCCGGACGACCTTGCAGGGCTCGGGAGCGCCCTGCCCCGGCTTGTGCGACGCTTGCCCGGCCTCGGCCATGTTGCGGCCTCCTATCTCTACCGGGGCCGCGACCGGGCCCGGATCAACGCGCTTGACCGCATGACCCGCGACGCCGGGCTGTCGCTGATGGCGACCAATGACGTGCTGTATCATGCGCCCGAACGGCGGCCGCTGCAGGATGTGATGACCTGCATCCGCGAGGGGATGGTTCTGGCGGAGGCCGGCGACCGGCTGCTGCCCAATGCCGAGCGGCACCTGAAATCGCCGGAAACGATGATGCGGCTTTTCGCGGAGTGGCCGCATGCGATCCGCGCCACGCGCGAGATCGCCGATGCTTGCCGGTTCGACTTGGAGGAACTGGCATACGAGTATCCACGCGAGGTGGTGCCCGAAGGCCGCAGCCCGCAGGACTATCTCGAAAAACTGACATGGGCAGGGGCGGCGGCACGCTGGCCCGAGGGCATTCCCCCCGCCACCCATACCGTGCTGCGCAAGGAACTGGCGATGATCGGCCGGCTCGACATCGCACGCTATTTCCTCACCATTCACGACATCATCCGCTTCGCGCGGGAAAAGGCACAGCCGCCGATCCTGTGCCAAGGACGCGGATCGGCGGCGAACTCGGCCGTGTGCTTCGTGCTGGGCATCACCGCTGTCGACCCGGCGCAGCACCAGTTGCTGTTCGAGCGCTTCATTTCCGACGAGCGAAAGGAGCCGCCCGATATCGACGTCGATTTCGAGCATGAGCGGCGCGAGGAGGTGATCCAGCACATCTATGCCAAGTACGGCCGCGCGCGCGCGGGGCTCTGCGCCACGGTGATCCATTACCGCCCCCGATCCGCGATCCGCGAGGTGGGCAAGGTGATGGGGCTGTCCGAGGACGTGACCGGCGCGCTGGCTAAGACCGTCTGGGGCCACTGGGGCAGCGGCATCGCCGAGGAGAACGTGCGCGAGGCCGGGCTCGATCCTACCGATCCGCTGCTGCGCAAGGCGCTGCTGATCGCCGGGCAGTTGGTGGGAATGCCGCGCCACCTCTCCCAGCATGTCGGCGGCTTCATCCTGACAGAACGGCCCCTGACCGAGACCGTGCCGATCGGCAACGGCGCCATGCCCAATCGCAGCTTCATCGAGTGGGACAAGGACGACATCGACGCGCTGGGCATCCTCAAGGTGGATATCCTCGCGCTCGGCATGCTGACCTGCATCCGCAAGAGCCTTGACCTGGTAGCGGCGCATTGGGGGCGGCGCGAGGACCTCGCCTCGATCCCGCGCGAGGACCCGCGCGTCTTCGACATGCTGTGCCGCGCCGACAGCCTTGGCGTGTTCCAGGTCGAGAGCCGGGCGCAGATGAATATGCTGCCGCGGTTGCGCCCGCGCTCCTTCTACGACCTCGTCATTCAGGTCGCCATCGTCCGCCCCGGCCCGATCCAAGGCGACATGGTGCATCCCTACCTACGCCGCCGCGCCGGCGAGGAGGCGGTCGAATACCCCTCCCCCGGCGCGCCGCACGACCCCGAGGAGTTGAAGTCGATCCTTGGCCGAACGCTGGGCGTGCCGATCTTTCAGGAACAGGCGATGAAGATCGCCATCGACGCGGCCCGGTTTTCGCCCGCCGAGGCGAACGAGTTGCGCAAGGCCATGGCGACCTTCCGATCTCGTGGCACGATCGCGCTTTTGCAGGAGAAGATGGTCGGGCGGATGGTGGCACGCGGCTATGACGAGGCGTTCGCGACGCGCTGCTTCGAGCAGATCAAGGGGTTTGGCGAATACGGCTTTCCCGAGAGCCACGCGGCGAGCTTCGCGCATCTGGTCTATGTCTCGTCATGGCTGAAATGCCATTTTCCCGGCGCCTTCGGCGCGGCGCTGCTGAACAGCCAACCGATGGGCTTCTACGCCCCCGCGCAGATCGTGCGCGACATGCGCGAGCATGGGGTCGAGGTCAGACCGGTGGACGTGAACATGTCGGACTGGGACTGCACGCTCGAGCCGATCTCGACGGGCGGCTTCGCGGTGCGGCTGGGGCTGCGCATGGTGGGCGGGCTCGCGGCCGAGACGGCGGCGCGGATCGTGGCGGCGCGTGATGCGCCCTTCGAGACCCCCGAGGCGCTGAAGAGCCGCGCCGGGATCGGCGCGGCGACGGTGCGCAGGCTGGCCCAGGCGGATGCGATGCGTTCGATGTTTCTCGACCGCCGACAGGCGCTATGGGAAACGCGGGGTCTGCGCGATGCGCCCGACCTGCCGCTGTTTCGGGAGGCACGCGACGAAGGCGCGGAGGTGCCGGTGCCACTGCCGGCCATGCCGGTCTGCGAGCAGGTGGTGGCCGACTACCAGACGCTGCGGCTGTCGCTGAAGGCGCATCCCATGGCCTTCCTGCGCCGCAGCCTGACCACGCAAGGCTATGCCAGCGCCGCCGAACTGAACCGCGCAGATCAGGGCCGGCGGCTGAAGCTCGCCGGGCTGGTGCTGATCCGGCAGAAACCGGGCAGCGCCAAGGGGGTGTGCTTCATCACGCTCGAGGACGAGACGGGCGTGGCCAACATCGTGGTCTGGCCCAAGGTGATGGCGCAGTTCCGCCGCGTGGTGATGCAGGCACGGCTTCTGGTGGTCGAAGGCTACGTGCAGCGCGACGTGGAGATCGTGCATTTCGTGGCGCAGCGGCTGGAGGACCGCTCCGACGCGCTCACTCGGCTCGCGCCCGGCGGCCTCGTCCCGCCGTCGAGCCATGCCGACGCGGTGAAGAACCCGGTGCAGGGCTCGGCGCGCGGCAGCGACGCGCCCACGAACGGGCATCCCCGCAATGCGCGCATCCTGCCGAAAAGCCGGGATTTTCACTGAGATGTTGCGCCATTCGTATTTACGGAAAGATGAACCAAAGGGACGCCCTCCCATTCATCTTTCTTCAAATACGCAAAGTGCCGGCCGATACCGAGCGGCAGCGTCTCAGGCGCTGCGCCGCGCTTGGGCAGGGGCCCCCTTGCAGGCTGCCCAGTCCCGCGCCGCCGCGCCGAAGGCCTCGAACAGCGGCCGCGAGACCGGGTCGGCGCCGGCATTCCACTCCGGGTGCCACTGCACGGACATGGTAAAGCCCGGCGCACCCTCGACATAAAGCGCCTCTGGCGTGCCGTCCGGCGCGTGGCCATCGATCACGATACGGCGGCCGGGCCGCTTGACCCCCTGCCCGTGCAGGGTGTTGGTCAGCACCTCGCGTGCGCCGAACAGCCGATGGAACGGACCGCCCTCGCTCAGCGTCACCACGTGACGCAGCGCGAATTTCTCCTCGAGCGTGCCGTCGGGGGGCATTCGGTGATTGGAACGGCCCGGCAGGTCGCGAATTTCGGGATAGAGCGAGCCGCCCATCGCCACGTTCACCTCCTGAAACCCGCGGCAGATGCCCAGAAAGGGCTGGCCGCGCTCGACGCAGGCGCGCACCAGCGGCAGGGTGATGGCGTCGCGCGAGCGATCGAACGCCCCATGCGCCGGCGTTTCCGCCTCGCCGTATTCGTCCGGGTGCACGTTGGGCCGCCCGCCAGTGAGCAGGAAGCCGTCGCAGGCCTCCAGCAGTTCCTCGACCGAGACGAGCTTGGGGTCCGCCGGGATCACCAGTGGCAGGCCGCCTGCCACCTGCGACACCGCAGAGGAGTTCATCGCACCCCCGCCATGGGTGACGTAATGGCCGTCGATGACGTGGTTGTTGCCGATGATTCCGATGACGGGACGGGTCATGATCGCTCCGGTTGCTGCTCCTTACAGATATACAGCCACGGTCTTTCTGAAAAGCATCGCGCGGCCCGGGAGACCCGGACCGCGCGCACATTCGCCGTCAATCGAGGCACATTACCGGCCCCGAAGGTCGTCCTGATCCGGAACGAGGATCAGGCAGCGCCGGTGAGACCGGCCGCCGCGATCCCCGCCAGAGCCGCCTCGGCGTCGTTGTCGGAGGTGTCGCCGGTGACCCCGACCGCGCCCAGCACCTCGCCATCGGCGCCGCGCACGATCACCCCGCCGGGGACCGGCACGACCTTGCCGCCGAAGGCGCCGTTGGCAGCGGTCATGAAGTAGTGCTGCGCCTCGGCGCGCGCCATCTGCGCCGAGCCGGGCATGCCCAGCATCACCGCGCCGTAGGCCTTGCCCTCGGCGATGGCATAGCGGCCGGGCGATGCGCCGTCCTCGCGCTCGAAGGCGAGCGGGTGGCCGCCCGCGTCGAGCACGATCACCGACATGGGCTTCAGGCCCATCTCATGCGCCTTGGCGAGGGTTTCACGGATGATGGTGCGCGCGGCGCCGATGTTGAGCTTGCTCATCAGACGTTCTCCAGATTCTTGAGTTCGAGGCGACGGCGATGCAGCACCGGCTCGGTATAGCCCGAGGGCTGCTTGCGGCCTTCGAAGACGAGGTCGCAGGCCGCCTGGAAGGCGAGGCTGTCGAAATGCGGGGCCATCGGCTTGTAGAGCGGATCACCCTCGTTCTGGCGGTCCACCACCTCGGCCATCTTCTTCATGGCGGCCATCACCTGCTCCTTGGAGACGACGCCGTGATGCAGCCAGTTGGCCAGGGCCTGCGACGAGATCCGGCAGGTCGCGCGATCCTCCATCAGGCCGATATCGTTGATGTCGGGCACCTTGGAGCAACCGACCCCCTGGTCGATCCAGCGCACCACGTAGCCGAGGATGCCCTGCGCGTTGTTCTCGATCTCGCGGGTGACTTCGGCATCGTCGAAATTGCGGCCGGTGGCGAGCGGGATCGTCAGCAGGTCCTCGAGCGTGCCACGGGCACCGCCCTGGGCGATCTCCTCCTGCCGCGCCAGCACGTCGACATGGTGGTAATGCGTCGCGTGCAGCGTCGCGGCGGTGGGAGAGGGCACCCAAGCGCAGGTCGCACCGGCCTTCGGGTGGCCGATCTTCTGCTCGAGCATATCGGCCATCCGGTCGGGCATCGCCCACATTCCCTTGCCGATCTGCGCCTTGCCGCGCAGCCCGCAAGCGAGGCCGATATCGACGTTGCGATCCTCGTAGGACTGGATCCAGGCCGAGGATTTCATCTCGCCCTTGGGAATCATCGGCCCGGCTTCCATCGAGGTATGGATCTCGTCGCCGGTACGATCGAGGAAGCCGGTGTTGATGAAGGCCACCCGGTTCTTCGCGGCACGGATGCATTCCTTGAGGTTGGCCGAGGTGCGGCGCTCCTCGTCCATGATGCCGAGCTTGACCGTGTATTGCGGCAGGCCGAGCATCTTCTCGACGGCGGAGAACATCTCGTCCGAAAGCTTCACCTCGTCGGGGCCGTGCATCTTCGGCTTCACGATGTAGACCGAGCCATGCACCGAGTTGCGCGGGCCTTCGGTCTTCTTCAGGTCGTGCATGGCGATGAGCACGGTGATCACCGCGTCCATCAGCCCCTCGGAGATCTCGCGTTCGTCATCCTTGCCGATGATCGCCGGGTTGGTCATCAGGTGGCCGACATTGCGCACCAGCATCAGTGAGCGGCCCTTGACGGTCAGGGCCGAGCCGTCGGGCGCGTTGAAGTGCTGGTCGCCTTCCATGCGGCGGGTCATTTCCTCGCCGCCCTTCTGGAAGGTGGCCGAAAGCGTGCCCTGCATCAGGCCGAGCCAGTTGCGATAGGCCAGCACCTTGTCCTCGGCATCGACCGCCGCGACCGAATCCTCGCAATCCATGATGGTCGAGATCGCACTCTCGAGCCGGATGTCGGAGATGCCGGCGCGGTCCGAGCCGCCGATCCGGCTCGACGGGTCGACCACGATCTCGATCAGCAGGCCGTTCTTTTCCAGCAGCACCTGCAACTCGGCCTTGCCGTCGGTCTTCGAGCCCGCGAACTGCTCGGGCTCCTTGAGACCGTGCTCGGCATCGCCCTTGCAGCCGATCAGTGTGCCGCCCTTGATCTCCAGCCGGTCGATCTCGGCCCAGGAGGCGCCGTCGAGCGGGGCGACCTCGTCGAGATGCTTGCGGCCCCAGGCGATCACCTCGGCGCCGCGCTCCTCGTCATAGCCCTTGCCCTGCGGCAGGCTGCCCAGCGCATCGGTGCCGTAGAGCGCGTCATAGAGGCTGCCCCAGCGCGCATTCGCGGCGTTGAGCGCGAAGCGGGCATTGGTGATCGGTACCACCAGCTGCGGCCCGGGCGTGGTGGCGATCTCGGGATCGGTGTTCTCGGTGCCGATCTCGAAATCATCGCCCTCGGTCGTCAGGTAGCCGATGCCCTCCAGCATCTGCCGGTATTCGGCCGGGTCGATCTGCTGCCCCTTGCGGCTCAGATGCCAAGCGTCGATCTCGGCCTGCATCTTCGCGCGCACCGACAGCGCGTCACGGATGCGCGGCCCGAATTCCTGCGCCAGCGCGGCAAAGCCTTTCCAGAAGTCGTCGGCGTCGATCCCCGTCCCCGGAAGCGCCTCTTCCTTGATGAATTGCACCAGCTCGGGCGCCACCATCAGCCCGTGCTTGTCGATCCTCTCGGCCATCTGCCGTCTCCTCCTCGTGTTCTTCGTGCAAATGGCTAATCGATCCCGGCAGGTGCGGCAACTCGATCTCGCCGTGACGCGCGAAGGGCGCGGATCGGAGGACCCGCGCCCTTCCCGGTCGGTCGCCTATGGCTCACTGCTGCTCGGCGGTACCGACGGTATCGTTAATCTGCTCGGGCGCGCCGACGATCTCTGCGTCATCGGCCTGCTCGACCTCTCCGCTGCCCACGGCTTCGACGGTGCTCTCGGCTTCGGGCTCGTTGCCTTGGCCGAAACCGATGAAGACGAGGAAGAGTATCAGCAGCACGCCGAAGCCGGCGACGATGGCCATGCCAGTCAGGGGGCCCTTGTGGCGTTTTTCCTGTTTCTCGACGTCTGTATGCGGGGCGGACATGTCACTTCTCCTCACTGGTTGCCGCGCCGGCAGGGGCGGTCGCGGTCGGGGGCGCGCTTGAAGGCCCCCTGTTGCGGCCCTAACGTCCGGCAGGCCCGAAGGTTCAGCGAAAGGTTCCCTGACATGACACAGCACGATCCCCGCACCGTCTATCTCAGGGACTACACCCCGCCCGCCTATCTGGTGGAGGAGGTGCGCCTGACCTTCCGGCTTGCGCCGCATGCGACGCGGGTGCTGTCCGAAATCCGCTTCCGGCCCAACCCGGACGCCACCGGACGGGAGTTCTTCCTGCATGGCGAGCAGCTGAAGCTGATATCGGCGCATGTCGACGGCGCCCCGGTCACGCCGGAGCTGGTCGAGGGCGGTCTCAGGCTCGACGCCCCCGATGCCCCCTTCACCTTCGCGGCCGAGGTCGAGATCGACCCCGAGAACAACACCGCGCTCGAAGGGCTCTACCGCTCGAACGGCATGTACTGCACCCAGTGCGAGGCCGAAGGCTTTCGCAAGATCACCTTCTATCCCGACCGCCCCGACGTGATGGCGCCGTTCCACGTGCGGATCGAGAGCGACCAGCCGGTGCTGCTGTCGAACGGCAACCCCGGCGCCTCGGGCGAGGGTTTCGCCGAATGGCACGACCCCTGGCCCAAGCCCGCCTACCTCTTCGCGCTGGTCGCGGGCGATCTCGTTGCCCATTCCGACAGCTTCACCACCATGTCCGGCCGCGAGGTCGCGCTGAACCTTTGGGTCCGCGAGGCCGATATCGACAAATGCGCCTTCGGGATGGAGGCGCTGAAGAAGTCGATGAAATGGGATGAGGAGGTCTATGGCCGCGAATACGATCTCGACGTGTTCAACATCGTCGCGGTCGACGACTTCAACATGGGCGCGATGGAGAACAAGGGGCTGAACATCTTCAACTCCTCCGCCGTGCTCGCCTCGCCCGCCACCGCCACCGATGCCGATTTCGAGCGGATCGAAGCGATCATCGCGCATGAATATTTCCACAACTGGACCGGCAACCGCGTCACCTGCCGCGACTGGTTCCAGCTCTGCCTCAAGGAAGGTCTCACGGTATTCCGCGACCAGCAGTTCACCGGCGACATGCGCTCCCACGCGGTGAAGCGGATCGGCGACGCGATGCTGCTGCGCTCGGCCCAGTTCCGCGAGGATAACGGCCCCCTCGCCCACCCGGTTCGGCCCGAAAGCTTCGTCGAGATCAACAATTTCTACACCGTCACCGTCTATGAGAAGGGTGCCGAACTGGTCGGCATGCTTCGCAGGCTGGTGGGGGAAGAGGGCTACAGGAAGGCGCTCGACCTCTATTTCGAGCGCCATGACGGCCAGGCCGTGACGATCGAGGACTGGCTCAAAGCCTTCGAGGACGCGACCGGCCGGGAACTGTCGCAATTCGCGCGCTGGTACATCCAGGCGGGCACGCCCCGCGTTCACGTGGCCGAGGACTGGTCCGACGGTCGCTACACGCTCACGCTCCGGCAGGAAACGCCGCCGAGCCCGGGCCAGACCGAGAAGCAGCCGGTGGTGATCCCGGTGGCGGTGGGGCTCTTGAACCCCAATGGCGACGAGGTGGTGCCGACGCAGGTGCTGGAGTTGACCGAGGCCGAGCAGAGCTTCGCCTTCGACGGTCTCTCGGCCCGGCCCGTGCCGTCGATCCTGCGCGGTTTCTCCGCCCCCGTGATCCTCAAGCAGGAACAGTCCGACGAGACCCGTGCCTTCCTGCTCGCGCATGACACCGATCCGTTCAACAAATGGGAAGCGGGGCGCGTCCTCGCCCGCACCGGCCTCATGGCAATGATCCTCGACGGCGACGGCCCGCATGCGGGCTTTATCGACGCCCTGGGGCGCGGCATCGCCGACGAGAGCCTCGACCCGGCCTTCCGCGCCCAGCTTCTGGCCCTGCCGGGCGAGGACGAGCTGGCGCAGGCGATATTCGAAACCGGTCAGGCGCCCGACCCCATGGCGATCCATGAGGCACGTGAGGCGCTGCGCCGCGCCATCTCGGCACGGCTGAACGACGTGCTGACCCGCCTCTACGAGGCGCATCAGGTCAGCGGTCCCTACAGCCCCGAAGCCGAGGATGCCGGCCGCCGCGCGCTCACCAACGCCGCGCTGTCGCTGCTGTCGCTCACGGAAGGCGGCGACCGGGCGCGGGCGCAGTTCCAGGCCGCCGACAACATGACCCAGCAGATCGCGGCGCTGGGCACGCTGCTGACGATCGGAGAGGGCGAAGCCGAACTGACGGCCTTCGAGGAGCAGTGGCGCCATGAGCGGCTGGTGATGAACAAATGGTTCGGTCTGCAGGTCGCCGCCGCCAAGCCCGAGGCGGCGGCAGACACCGCCGAGGCACTGACCCGGCACCCGGCCTTCGACTGGAAGAATCCGAACCGCTTCCGCGCCGTGTTCGGTGCGCTCGCCGGCAACGCGGCGGGATTTCATCACCCCTCCGGCGCGGGCTACCGGCTTCTGGCCGATTGGCTGTTGAAGCTCGACCCGCTTAACCCTCAGACCACGGCGCGGATGACTCAGGCCTTCTCGACTTGGAAGCGCTACGCCCCCGAGCGGCAGGCGTTGATCCGAGCCGAGCTGGAGCGGATTGCCGGGACCGAGGGGCTCAGCCGCGATACCTCCGAGATGGTCGGGCGCATGCTGGCCGGCTGACGCGTCCGTGAGGGGGCGGCATGGAACGCCCCCTCCCTCCTTGCGGTTCGGGCAGCGAAGACCCGAACCGCAAGGAGACGGACATGACCGATATCAAGGACGCGAAGATCCTCATCATCGCCACCGACGGCTTCGAGAAGGTCGAGCTGGAGGTGCCGCGCGACAAGCTGCGCGAGGCCGGCGCCACAGTGCATGTCGCGAGCCCCGACGGCGATGCCATCAAGAGCTGGGACGAGACGGATTGGGGCCCGAAGGCCGATGTCGACCTGAAGATCTCGGATGCGAAGGTGGATGATTATCACGCCATCGTGCTGCCGGGGGGCCAGATCAACCCCGACGTGCTGCGCACCAAGCCCGAAGCGGTGCGGCTCGTGAAGGACTTCACCGCCGCCGGCAAGATCGTCGCGGCGATCTGCCACGGGCCCTGGCTGCTGATCGAGGCCGATGTGGTACGCGGGCGCGAGATGACCTCCTACCCCTCGATCCGCACCGATTTGAAGAACGCCGGGGCCAATGTCGTGGACAAGGAGGTCGCGACCGATCAGGGCATCGTGACCAGCCGCAATCCCGGTGATCTCGACGCCTTCGTGGCCAAGATCATCGAGGAAATTAGCGAGGGCAGACACCCCCGCCAAGCCGCGTGATCCACGCGAAATGGGTGCGGTGGCGTGCTGCCGCATCCATTCCAGATTGTGGCGCGCAGCCGCCGTTCCGCCCGTCCAAGGGCCACTGCCATTGCCAAATGCACAGCGATCCAGCAATTGTCACGGAACTGCCGCGTGGGAATGGTTATTAAAGCTCCATGAAAGACCGCATTGACCCGCTGATTGCCGAGCGCGCGCCCTGGATGTTCCGGCAATCACCTCTCGTGAGGCCGTTGCGCGGTCTTTTGCACCTCGCCCTGTCCTATGACCGCACGGTCGCGATCGGCACCGAACTGCGCGACGAGCCCACCTCTCGCATCATGGGTGACATGGGTGACCTGCTGGCGCGGCATCTCACCGTGGTGGGGCTCGACAATGTGCCGCGTCATGGGCCCGCTCTCATCGTCGCCAACCATCCCACCGGCATCGCCGACGGGATCATGCTCTATCACGCGCTCAAGACGATCCGTCCCGATCTCTTCATCTACGCCAATGGCGACATCCTGCGGGTGCTGCCGCAGATGGAGGATTTGATCGTGCCGGTGGAGTGGCGCAAGGAGAAGCGCAGCCACGCCAAGACCAAGGTGACGATGGACCTGACCAAGCAGGCGGTGAAGGAAGGCCGGCTGGGCGTGATCTTCCCGTCGGGTCGGCTCGCGAAACGGCGTGGGCTCCGATTGCACGAGCGGCCCTGGATGCCTTCGGCGGCGATGCTCGCGCGCAAGTTCGACCTGCCGGTGATCCCGGTGAACATCCGCGCTCGCAACTCGGCGCTGTTCTACCTCTTCGACCTGATCCACCCGACGCTGCGCGACATCACCCTGTTCCACGAGATGCTGAACAAGGACCGTCAGCCCTATGTCATCACCGTGGGCGAAGAGATCTCGCCCGCCGCGTTGCCTTCGAAATCCGAGGATGGCATCGAGATGCTGCGCCGCGCGACGCTGGCCTTGGGCGGACGCGACGCACCGACGGTGAGCCTCGTGCGCTCGACCCGCTCGGTGCTGCGCGGGCGGGCCTGAAGCGTCAGGACGCCATGCCCGATCGTTCGAGGCTCTGCTGAGGGCGCGCTTGCGGGCGCGGCACCGTGAGCGGCGTGGCGCTTTGGCAATAGCTCTGTTCCCGGGTCCAGGCCGCCATCTCGGCGCGCATCGCGGGCTTGGTCATCGGGCCCCAATCGGCGGCGATGCCCGCCCGTCGGCCGTCCTTCATCGCCACCGCGCCGTCGCGCTTGACGGTCCGGGCCGTGATCCGGGCGGCGCAGCTGAGATTGCGGACCGGGTCGCGCAGCATCGCGCCGTCGCGTGCGACGCAACCATAGCCCCGCGCCGTGCCGGGCAGGATCTGCAAAAGCCCGTGATAGAGCCCGCCCCCGCCCACCGCATCGGCGCGGTGCCGGCTCTCGAACCGCGCCAGAGCCGACATCACGCCGACCCAGAAGGCGCGGCGCAGCCGCGGCGGGTTCTCGGCATAGGCCGGGCACCATGTCGCGATGTCGGCCGGGACCACCTCGGCAAGATCCGAGGCCGGGCCGCGCAACGCCGACATCAGGCCACGGGTCCAGATCCCGGTGCCCGGCTTTCCGTCCCAGTGCGCCTCCGGCAGGAACGGATCGCGGGCACGCGGGCGCAGTCCCGCTTCGCCATCGGGGGCCTTGGCCGCCAGCGTCGCGGGGCGCGACATCGGGCGCAGCACGATGTCCGGTCGCGGATCGGCCTGAAGCTCGGGCGCGATCACGGTTGAAAACGCGCGGCGAGGCGGCTCGGGACCTGTCCGCGGCGGTACAGGTGTGTCTCGTGGCGGCTCGTCCGCATCGTCTCGCATCTCGATGGAAGCCGCGAGGATTTGCGCCGGGTCCGACAGCTCGGCGTGGACCATCGAACCCGGCATCACGGCCATCGATCCCCCCAGGATCATCAGTGCCACGAGCATGGGGGGATAACTGCACCGGCGCCAAGACACGATGCAACGCGAAAATGGCGCAATGCCGCGAGGTTGCCCCTCTTGACGTGGCGCCTGTGTCGCGGCGGCGACAGGCATCCCCCTCAGCCGGCCCGTTTCGATTTGGCGGCGGCCTGCGCGGTCTGACGTGGCTGGCAGTAGCTCTGGCTGCGGGTCCAGTTCGCCATCTCGTTGCGTTTCCTCGAGGAGTGGAACGGGCCCCAGTCGGCCGCGAGACCCCGCATGCCCGCCGAAACGACACCGTCGCGGCGCACGGTACGCGCGGCGATGCGCACGGCGCAGGACAGGTTCGCGACGCCGTCCTTGAGCGCCGAACCGCTGCCGGCGGCGCAGCCATAGCTGCGCGCGGTGGCGGGCGCGATCTGCACCAGCCCGAACCACTTGCCCCCGCCGCCGACGGCCTCGGGGTTCCATGTGCTTTCATGCTTGGCCAGCGCCGAGAGCATCCCGGCCCAGAAGGCGGCGCGCTCGTCCTCGGAGGCTTCGGCATAGCCGGGGCACCAGTTCGCGATGTCGCCGGGCACCTGGCTCAGCAGCGGCGCGCCATGCGCCTTGAGCGCGGCCAGCGTCGCATCGGTCCATCGGGCGCTTTCGGGGCGGTGGTCCCAGGCCATCACCGGCAGCGCGGCAGGGGCTGCGGCCTCCACCTCGGGCTCGGGAATCTGGGCACAGGCAGCACCTAGCGAGAGCAGCGCGATCGGCATGAGGCGGCGCAAACGCGCGGATACACGTGTCGGGAACATTATTCGTATTGGTCCGTTGTGGCAGCAACTGGCGTCGATCTCTCCCGCAGCACGTGCGGCTGTCGAGTCCGTGCTTCATCCGCTTGGATTTTCGGCGGGATACCGCCCAGCGGCTGCGTGGCTCCGCCGAGCCGCGCGCGCTCTCCCGACCCTTGAAGAAACGGTCATTCGCGCCTAATCAGGCCCGCGACAACCGTGCAAGGAGAGGCTCCCATGCTGGACCTGACATTCGAGGCCCCCGCCCCCAAGGTGATCGCGGGCGCGACCGGGGATTGGGAGCTGGTGATCGGCCTCGAGGTGCATGCGCAAGTCGCCACCCGTGCCAAGCTGTTCTCCGGCGCCTCGACCGAGTTCGGCGCCGAGCCCAATTCCAACGTTTCCTTCATCGACGCGGGCATGCCGGGCATGCTGCCGGTGATCAACGAGGGCTGCGTGGCGCAGGCGGTGCGCACCGGGCTCGGGCTCAAGGCGGAGATCAACCTGCGCTCGGCCTTCGATCGCAAGAACTATTTCTACCCGGACCTGCCGCAGGGCTACCAGATCAGCCAGCTCTACCACCCGATCGTCGGCGAGGGCGAAGTGATCGTCGAGATGGGCGCGGGCGTTGCCCGCCGCGTGCGCATCGAGCGCATCCACCTCGAGCAGGACGCGGGCAAGTCGATTCACGACATGGACCCGAACATGTCCTTCGTCGATCTCAACCGCACCGGCGTGGCGCTGATGGAGATCGTCTCGCGGCCCGACATCCGTGGCCCCGAGGAAGCCGCCGCCTATGTCGGCAAGCTGCGCCAGATCCTGCGCTACCTCGGCACCTGCGACGGCAACATGCAGAACGGCAACCTGCGCGCCGACGTCAACGTCTCGGTCTGCCGTCCCGGCGATTACGAGCGCTATCAGGAGACGCAAGACTTCTCGCATCTCGGCACCCGCTGCGAGATCAAGAACATGAACTCGATGCGCTTCATCCAGGCCGCGATCGATTTCGAGGCGCGCCGCCAGATCGCGATCCTCGAGGATGGCGGCAGCGTCGTGCAGGAAACCCGCCTCTACGATCCGGACAAGAACGAGACCCGGTCGATGCGTTCCAAGGAAGAGGCGCATGACTACCGCTACTTCCCCGACCCCGACCTGCTGCCGCTCGAGATCGAGCAGGCCTGGGTCGACGACATCGCGGCGCATCTGCCGGAACTGCCCGACGCCAAGAAGGCGCGCTTCATGGGCGATATGGGCCTGTCGGATTACGACGCGGGCGTGCTGACGGCGGAACTCACCAACGCCATCTACTTCGAGGCGGTGGTGAACCATCTCGACAGCGCCAAGGATGGCAAGCTCGCCGCGAACTGGGTCATCAACGAGCTGTTCGGCCGGCTCAAGAAGGACGATCTGGGTATCGAACAGAGCCCGGTCAGCCCGGCACAGCTGGGCGACATCGTCGTGCTGATCGCCAAGGGCGACATCTCGGGCAAGATCGCCAAGGAGCTGTTCGAGATCGTCTATACCGAGGGCGGCGACCCGGCGAAGATCGTCGAGGAGCGTGGCATGAAGCAGGTCACGGATACCGGTGCCATCGAGACGGCGGTCGACGAGATCATCGCCGCCAACCCGGCGCAGGTCGAGAAGGCCAAGCAGAACCCCAAGCTCGCGGGCTGGTTCGTGGGCCAGGTGATGAAATCCACCGGCGGCAAGGCTAACCCCGCCGCCGTCAATCAGATCGTCACGCAGAAGCTCGGGCTCTGAGCCCGTGCCGGAGGAGAGCGCCATGACCGCCTACGAGTATCGCGTCGTTCCCGCGCCCAAGCGCGGGGTCAAGGAGCGCGGCCTGAAGACCGGCGAGGATCGCTACGCCCATGCGCTGCAGGGCACGATCAACGACCTGGGCGCGAAGGGCTGGGAATATCTGCGCGCCGAAACCCTGCCCTGCGAGGAGCGCCAGGGCCTGCGCGGTCGCAGCACCGTCTACCATTCGGTGCTGGTGTTCCGCCGCGCCACCGGGGCTCAGCCCGCCGCCACGCCGGTGGCGGCCGAGCCGATGGCCGCGCAGCAGGGGCTGAGCGCCAGCCGCGCCGAGACCCCCGCCGCCGCGCGGCCGGTGCCCGGCGCCCGGGAGGCGCAGGAAATCCCCGACCGTCCGGCGCCGCAGGTCACCGCGAACCGCGGCGACTGATCCCGGCGGGCCGACGCCGAAGGGGCGGAAAATGCCCTCCGCCCCTTCAATCTCCGGCTCTTTGGACTAAACTGCCGCGTCCGACTCGAAAGGATGAGGCAGAGCATGGCAAAGAACGACCCCTTCGGTTTCGATATGTCGGTATCGGCATCGAAGAAGAAAAACCCGCGCGGCAGACGCGGGATGTCCGGCGCCTTCGAGACCTCGACGCGGGTCTGCGACCACCCGGGCTGCGAGGAGGCCGGCAAGTACCGCGCCCCGAAATCACCCGATATCCTCGATGACTACTTCTGGTTCTGCAAGGAACACGTGCGCGAATACAACCTGAAGTGGAACTTCTTCGACGGCAGCACCGAGGCCGAGTTCAGCGAGCAGATCGAGAACGACCGGGTCTGGGGCCGGTCGACCAAGCCCTTCGGCAAGCGCAGCGAGGAACAGCGCGCCTGGGCGCGTCTGGGCGTCGACGACCCGCACCAGGTGCTGGGTGAAAACGCCACCCGCAACCCCGGCAAGAACGCGGCCCAGCAGGGCCATACCCGCCGCCTGCCCGCCACCGAGCGCCGCGCGCTCGAGGTGCTCGACGCCAAGGACAGCTGGTCCAAGGCCGAGATCCGAAAATCCTACAAGGCGCTGATCAAGGTGCTGCATCCCGACATGAATGGCGGCGATCGCAGCCAGGAGGAGCAGCTCTCCGAGGTGGTCTGGGCGTGGGACCAGATCAAGGACAGCAAGTCCTTTCGCGACAAGGATTGATCAAGAGGGCCGCCTCACGCCGCATTGCGCGGCGCGGGAGCGTCCGTCTCTCTTCGTGAATGAACCGGTTCGGGCCCTGCGGGCCGGGGCTCAGAGGCGCGTGACCGGCCCCGCGCCGAGCACCGCGCCGGTGGGCGCCCCGGTGGGAGATCCGCCCGCCGGTTCGTCGGAGATCGCGAGTACCGCCTGCGACAGCAGCGGCTGCAGATCCTCGGGCACCGCCACGCGCCCCTCGCGATCTTCCGGCAGCACGCCAAGCGACACCGGTGCCGCATCGCCCGCGATCAGCCACAGCTCCAGCGCCCGGCCCGGTGCCGCCGCACCGCTGGGGCGCAACACGTGCAGCATCTCCGGCGCATCGGGATCGAAGGCCACACGCACCACGAGGCTGCGATCCTCGGCCGCGATCTCGGCGCCGAACGGGGGAGCTTCCGGCCCCGGGCGCAGCAGGTCGAGATTGGTGACGACGAGGTACGTCCCCGCCGCCAGTGCCGCCGCCGAAAGCGCGGGCCACAGCCCCAGCCGCCACAGCACCCCTTCGCGCCGCGCCCCGAACAGCCGCCGGTCGATCGCGTTACGCACCCGAACGGGCGGGGTCACCGGCGTCATGTCCTGCGTCAACGAGACGAAATCCTCGGCCCAGGCCGCATGGAGCGCGCGGTAATCCGGATCCGTCTCGAGCCGTCGTTCGGCGCGGTCGAGCTCCTCGCCCCCGAGCAATCCCAGCACGTGCTCGGCGGCCAGAACGGCATCGTCCTCGTGGTGATCGCCGGGACCGGTCATCGCGTCAGACACTCCTTCAGACGCATCAGGCTGCGCCGCAGCCATGTGCGCATCGTGTTCAACGGCACGCCGTGCCGCTCGGCGAGCTCGGCATAGCTCTCGCCGGTCAAATAGGCCCCCCGCACCGCCGCTGCACGATCGGGCTCGAGCTCTGCCATGCAGCGGTCGATCCTCTGGTTTTCCGAGGCCGCGACGGCCAGGGCCTCCGGTCCCGGACCGGCATCGGCCAGATCGGCGACGGCATCCATGTCGCCGCCCCCCCGGCTCTCGGCCTTGCGCCGTGCCCGCAGCCGGTCGATGGCATGGTTGCGGGCGATGGTGATCAGCCAGGTCATCGGGCTCAGCCCGTTCACCTGGTAGCGCCCCGCATTATGCCACAGCTTCACGAAAATCTCCTGGAGCGCGTCCTCGGCCTCGGCCCTGTCGTTCAACACACGCAGGCAGATCCCGAAGAGTTTCGCTGAGGTCGCGTCATAAAGCGCGCCGAAGGCCGCGCGATCGCCCAGCGCGACGCGGCCGATCATCGCCTCGATCTCGGTCTGGCGCGACATGATGCTGAAGTTCCCCCGTCACTCTGGTTGCAGACAATGACGCCCCGCCCCGAAAAGGCAAGCGGGGCCCGGCCCATGGTCGCATCCCGCGGCCCTTGAACCCCGCCGCGCGATGCTCCATCACTTGCGCGACCGCCGAAAAGGGCCCTTGCCCGCACGCGAAAGGATCATCATGGCCGACGCCCAGACCGACCCCAATGCCCGCCCGACCGAGGAGATCGACATCCGCGAGACCTTCGGCTTCGACAGCGCCATGAAGGTCAAGGGCTTCGCCGAGCGCTCGGACCGGGTGCCCGACATCGACCCGACCTACAAGTTCGACCCCGACACCACCCGCGCCATTCTCGCGGGCTTCGGCGCCAACCGCCGAGTCATGGTGCAGGGCTATCACGGCACCGGTAAATCGACCCATATCGAGCAGGTCGCGGCGCGGCTGAACTGGCCCTGCGTGCGCGTCAACCTCGACAGCCACATCTCTCGCATCGACCTGATCGGCAAGGACGCGATCAAGCTCAAGGACGGCAAGCAGGTGACCGAGTTCGCCGAAGGCATCCTGCCCTGGGCGCTGCGCCACCCCTGCGCCATCGTCTTCGACGAATACGACGCGGGCCGCGCCGACGTGATGTTCGTGATCCAGCGGGTGCTGGAGACCGACGGCAAGCTGACGCTGATGGACCAGAACCAGGTGCTGACGCCGAACCCGTATTTCCGCCTCTTTGCCACTGCCAACACGGTGGGTCTCGGTGACACCACCGGCCTTTATCACGGCACCCAGCAGATCAACCAGGCGCAGATGGACCGCTGGTCGCTGGTCGCGACGCTGAACTATCTCAGCCACGACGCCGAGGCGGCGATCGTGCTGTCCAAGGCGCCGCATTACAACACCGCCGAGGGGCGGCAGACCATCTCGCAGATGGTCACCGTGGCCGATCTCACCCGCACCGCCTTCATGAACGGCGATCTCTCGACCGTGATGAGCCCGCGCACCGTGATCAACTGGGCCCAGAACGCCGAGATCTTCCGCGACGTGGGCTATGCCTTCCGGCTCTCGTTCCTCAACAAGTGCGACGAGCTGGAGCGCCAGACCGTGGCCGAGTTCTACCAGCGCTGCTTCGACGAGGAGCTGCCCGAGAGCGCGGTGAGCACCGCCGGACGCTGACATGGCGACCGGGCTGCATATCGGCCTGATCGGCGGCATCGGCCCGGCGGCGACCATCGTCTATTACCAGCGGCTTTGCGACGCGATGCGCGCGCGCGGCGCGCCGCTGGAATTGACGGTGGTGCAGGCCGACATCCACACGCTGATCGAGAACAACCTTGCAGACCGGCGCGAGGCGCAGGCCGAAATCTATGCCGGGCTGATCCACAGGCTGAAAGCTGCTGGCGCCGATTGCGCCGCGATCACCTCGCTCGGCGGCCATTTCTGCTATGCAGAGACGCTCGCGCAGGCGTCGCTGCCGCTGGTCTCTGGTGTCGAGCCGCTCGACGCCCATTTCGCCGCTAAAGGCCTGTCGCGGGTTGGGCTTCTGGGCACGCGCGTCGTGATGCGCAGCCGCCTCTACGGCCAGCTGGCACGCACCGAGGCGGTGGCGCTCGACGACGAGATCGAGGTTCTGGGCCAGCTCTATCAGGATCTGGCGGTGGCGGGGCGCTGCGACGCCTCGACCCGTACCGCGCTGATCGAAGCCGGGCGCCGGATGGTCGATGAGCTGGGGGCCGAGGCGATCGTGCTGGCCGGCACCGATCTGAACCTCGTCTTCGACGGTCAGGACCCCGGCTACCCGGTGATCGACGCGCTCGACGTCCACGTGGCGCGGCTCGCCGATCTGGCCAGCGGTGCGACCCCGCTCGACGTCCAGGCCCCCTGACCCGCGGCGCGCGCCGCGCTATGCTCTCCCACGGGGGCCGGACCCCGGCCCTTGCCGCCCCGCAACTCAGGTGAAATACCTCTGCCCATGAGCCCGACGTCAGACAACCCCGCCGATCCGTTCAAGAAGGCCCTGACCGAGGCCACCAAGGTCATGGCCGACGACCGCGAGCTCACCATCAGCTTTTCGGTCGATCCGCCTGGCCTGACCCATGACAGCGTGCGGCTGCCGCAGGTCAGCCGCCGGATGACCAAGGACGAGGTGCTGCTCGCGCGCGGAACCGCCGACGCGCTGGCGCTGCGCCACCGTTATCACGATGCGGGCGTCAACGCGCGCTACCAGCCGCAATCGGGGATCGCCCGAGATCTCTACGATGCGATGGAGGGCGCGCGCGTCGAAGCCGTGGGCGCGAAGAACATGCCCGGCACGGCGGGCAACATCGATGCCAAGATCGGCGCCGAGGCGCGGCGCAAGGGCTATGACCAGATCCGCGACAAGGCCGATGCGCCGCTGGCCGTCGCCGCCGGCTACCTGATCCGTCACCTCGCCACGGGCCGCGACCTGCCACAGGGCGCCGACAATGTCATGGATCTGTGGCGCGGCTTCATCGAGGAAATGGGCGGCGACCGGCTGGAGGGGCTGGCGCAGGCGCTGCACGATCAGAAGAGCTTTGCCCGCTTCGCGCGCGATCTGATCCGCGATCTCGGCTATGGCGACCAGCTCGGCGACGATCCGGACATGGAAGACCCCGATCAGGAGGACGAGGCCTCCGAGGACGAGGACGACCAGCAGCCGGATTCGACCGGCGAGGACGAAGATCAGGACGAGGAGGACGAGACCTCTCCCGAGCAGTCCCAGGACCAGCAGCAGGACCAGTCCCAGGCGCAGGTCTCGATGGAGGACCAGGCCGAGGCCGAAGAGGCCGAGGAACAGGAGATGCCCGAGGGCGAGGCGCCGCAGGACCCGGCGCCCCCCGCCCATTCCGATGCCGATCCGAATTACACCGTGTTCGAGACCAAGCACGACGAGGAGATCGGCGCCGAGGAGCTGGCCGAGGCGGCCGAGCTGGAGCGGCTGCGCGCCTATCTCGACCAGCAGCTCGACCCGCTGAAGGGTGCCGTGTCGCGGCTCGCCAACAAGCTGCAGCGCCGGCTTCAGGCGCAGCAGAACCGCTCTTGGGAGTTCGACCGCGAAGAGGGCATCCTCGACGCCGGCAGGCTGGCCCGGGTCGTCGCCAACCCGACCACGCCGCTCTCGTTCAAGGTGGAGAAGGACACCGAGTTCCGCGATACCGTGGTGACGCTCCTGATCGACAATTCCGGCTCGATGCGCGGGCGGCCGATTTCGATCGCCGCGATCTGCGCCGACGTGCTGGCTCGCACGCTGGAACGTTGCTCGGTCAAGGTCGAGATCCTCGGCTTCACCACCCGCGCTTGGAAGGGGGGGCAGAGCCGCGAGGACTGGCTCGCAGCCGGGCGCCCGCCCCTGCCCGGCCGGCTCAACGACCTGCGCCACATCATCTACAAGCGCGCCGACGCGCCGTGGCGGCGCACCCGTGACAATCTCGGGCTGATGATGAAGGAGGGGCTCCTGAAGGAGAACATCGACGGCGAGGCGCTGGAATGGGCGCATCGCCGGCTGCTGGCGCGGCGCGAGGCGCGCAAGGTGCTGATGGTGATCTCCGACGGCGCGCCGGTTGACGACAGCACGCTGTCGGTGAACCCCGCCAACTATCTCGAAAAGCACCTGCGCGACGTGATCGCCATGGTCGAAAAGCGCAAGGCGGTGGAGCTCACCGCCATCGGCATCGGCCACGACGTGACGCGCTATTACGACCGCGCGGTGACGATCACCGACGTGGATCAGCTCGCGGGGGCGATGACCGAACAGCTCGCCTCGCTCTTCGACGCCGACCCGCGCAAGCGGGCCCGCGTCCTCGGAATGAACAGGGTCGCCTGATGTACCAGAACTTCGTCACCACCGCCCGCCCCGAACAGGGGCCGCCGCGTCTCGCCGCGCTGCGTGAGCGCATGAAGGCCGAGGCGCTCGATGGCTGGATCGTACCGCGCGGCGACACGTGGCGCGGCGAGAACGTGCGCGCCCGCGACGAGCGGCTCGCCTGGCTCACCGGCTTTACCGGCTCGGCGGGCTTCGCGGCGATCCTCGACCACAAGGCGGGGGTGTTCATCGACGGCCGCTACAAAATCCAGATCAAGAGCCAGGTCGCACCCGAGTTCACGCCCGTCGACTGGCCCGCCACCAAGCTCGCCGACTGGCTGATCGCCGAGCTGCCCGAGGGCGGCACCGTGGGTTACGACGCATGGCTGCACACGCCCGAGGAAATCCGCGAGCTGCACGGCAAGCTGCACCCGAAGGGCATCGGCCTCAAGCCTTGCGACAACCTCATTGACGCGATCTGGGAAGACCGCCCGGCCCCACCGCCCGCGCCCTTCATCGCCTGGCCCGAGGAGTTTGCCGGCAAGAGCCATGCCGAGAAGCGCGCCGAGATCGCCGCAGCCCTGCGCGAGGCCGGTCAACGCTGCGCCGTGCTCACCCTGCCCGACTCGATCGCATGGCTTCTGAACATCCGCGGCGACGACGTGCCCTGCACGCCGGTGCCGCTCGGCTTCGCGATCATCGACGATACCGGTCGGTGCGAGCTGTTCTGCCCGCAGGGCAAGGCCGACAACCTGCGCGACCATCTAGGCGCGGATGTCGACGTGCTCGATATCGATGCCTTCCTCGGCGCGCTGGGCCAGCTTTCGGGCCCCGTGCGCCTCGATGCGAAATCCGCGCCTGCGATCATCGAGACCACACTCAAGGGCTGGGGGACCGAGATCGCCGAAGCCGAGGACCCCTGCATACTGCCCAAGGCCCGCAAGAACGCGGCCGAGATCGAGGGCGCGCGGCAGGCGCATCTGCGCGACGGCGCCGCAGTCTGCCGTTTCCTGCACTGGCTCGACACCGAGGCGGCGCGTCTGGCGCGGGATCCAGACCACAAGCTGACCGAGATCGGCGTCGTCACCGCGCTCGAGGGTTTCCGCCGCGAGACGAACGAATTGCGCGGCATCAGCTTCGAGACCATCGCCGGCGCGGGCGAGCATGGCGCGATCACCCATTACCGCGTCACCGAAGACACCGACCGCGAGGTCCGCCCGGGCGAGCTGCTCTTGGTGGATTCGGGCGGCCAGTATCTCGACGGCACCACCGACATCACCCGCACCATCGCCATCGGCACCCCGCCCACGGATGCCGCCGAATGTTATACCCGCGTGCTGCAAGGCATGATCGCGCTGAGCCGGGCTCGGTTCCCCAAGGGTCTTGTCGGGCGCGATCTCGATGCGCTGGCGCGCTTTCCGCTCTGGACCGCCGGTCTCGACTACGATCACGGCACGGGACACGGCGTCGGTGCCTTCCTGTCGGTCCATGAGGGGCCGCAGCGGATCTCCAAGGGCTCCGAGACCCCGCTGGAGCCGGGGATGATCCTGTCGAACGAGCCGGGCTATTACCGCGAAGGCGCCTTCGGCATCCGCATCGAGAACCTGATCGTCACCCGCGAGGCCCCGGCCCTGCCCGGCGCCGATGACCGCGAGATGTATGATTTCGAGACGCTGACCTTCGTGCCGCTGGAGCGGCGGCTGATCGTCGCGGGCATGCTTTCTCCCACCGAGCGGGACTGGATCGACGCCTACCACGCGGCTACATTCGACGCGATAGCCCCGCGCCTCGACGGCGCGGCGCGGGACTGGCTCGAAGCCGCCTGCGCGCCGCTCTGACCGGCGGGACGTTCACAGGGAGCAAGATAACATGAGCGATCACATCACGATTCGCCCCGCCGAGGGCACCTGGGTGGTGCGCGCCGGTGGCGCCGTGCTCGGCGAGAGCAGCCGGGCGCTGGAACTGGTCGAGGGCGACTACCCGCCGGTGATCTATTTCCCGCGGGAGGATATCGCGATGGCCTTTCTCGAACCGTCGAAGACCCGCTCACACTGCCCCTGGAAGGGCGATGCGCATTATTACAACATCATCGCCAAGAGCGGCGCGATCGAGGATGCGGTCTGGTCCTACGAGGATCCCAAGGCGGGCATGGAGCAGATCAAGGACTGCCTCGCCTTCTACAAGAACAAGGTCGCGGTCGAGCAGGTCTGATCCCGACCGGCGCGGCGGTCAGGAATGCTCCTCGGCCGCCAGCCGCGTCAGCGCGCGGTTGACCGCGCGCAACCCGTCCACCTGAAACAGCGCGCCCCAGAGTTCCGGCGTCTCGTCGCCGGGGCCGAAGCGGACCACCGGCACGAAGGGCCGCTGCACCGTCTCGAACAGAGGCATCGCCTGTTCCAGCGTCGCCCCCGATTGCACGAAGACCCCTTCCGCGATCATTTCCCGGCAGGCCTCCTCGGGGGCGGCGCGCGGCGCACCGGTGGCCCGCATCACCGTCTCGACCCGGATCGTGCCGAGGAGCCAGGCCTGTGGCCCGGCGGCCAGATGCACGCCCCGCCGCGCCAGCTGCGTCAGAAAGAACGAGCGCTGCACCAGTCGCGAGGCCAGCGCAGATGACAGCGACACCGCGACCATCACCGCGAGTCCGGTCTGCCAATCCCCGGTCAACTCGAACACGATCAACGTGGTCGATATCGGCGCGCCCAGCACCGCGGCCGCCACCGCCCCCATCCCTGCAAGCGCATAGAGCGTGCCCTCACCCGAGAAGTCCGGCGCGATGGCGGTGGCGACGGTGCCGAAGGCGAGCCCGGTAAGCGCGCCGATCATCAGCGAGGGCGAGAAGATGCCGCCGCCCATGCGCCCGGCCATGGTGACCGCCACCGCAGCCACCTTGACCACCACGAAGATCACCGCGAGGTCGAAGGCGATGTTGCCCTGCAGCGCCGCCGAGGTGGTCTCGTAGCCCACGCCGATGATGTGCGGGAAGAAGATTGCGATGACGCCGAGGATCAGCCCCGTGGCTGCGGGCCGCAGCCAGCGCGGCAGGGCGATGCGTGCCTGCACGCGGTTCGCCACGTCGTCGGCCCAGAAGATGGACCGCATCAGCACCACCGCGACGAGACCGCATAGAAGCCCCAGCAACAGGAAGGCGGGCAGTTCCACGTAGAAGGCCAGCGCGTTCTTGTCCGGCAGCGTGAACTCGGTCACGTCGCCCCACACCAGGCGCCCCAGAACCGTGCCGGCGACGCTGGCGATGGCGATGGGCGCGAAGGCGTGGACCGCAAAATGCCGCAGCACCACTTCCAGCGCGAAGAGCGCACCCGCGATCGGAGCGTTGAAGCTGGCCGAGACGGCGGCCGCGACGGCGCAGCCCAGAAGATCGCGACCGGTGATCCCGTCGGCGCGGATCCAACTCGAAACATAGGTGGCCAGAACCGAAGCGAGGTGCACCACCGGCCCCTCGCGCCCCGTCGAGCCGCCGGTGGACAGCGTGATCATCGAAGCCAGTGCCGAGATCAGCCCGCGCTTGCGTTCCACCCGCCCCTCGCGCAGCGCCGCGCCCTCGATCACCTCGGCCACGGAACGCACCCGCGCATCCTCGGTGAACCGGTCGAGCAGCAGCCCGACGACCAGGCCGCCCGCCACCGGCAGGCATAGCAGCCAATACCAGGGCAGCGAGGCTGCGAAGCTGTGCAGCATCGCCACGTCGTCGGTGCCGTAGAGCGTGGCCTGCAACCACTCGATCCCGGCACGGAAGCCGATCGCGGCGATCCCGGCGGCGCTGCCAAGCGCCAGAGCGATGAACCAGAACTGCACCTGGCTCGGCCCGTGGCTGCGGATCAGCGCCCAACCGTCGCTCCAGGCCCGCGCCAGTCGTCCCAGCACCCCCGGCTCGTCTTCTCGCTGCTCGACGCCGCTCATCGCATCCTGCTGCCAGCCATCCACATGCGCCTCTGCTTCTAGAGTGAATCCTCGTCCGATTGAAGCTGCGCGGGCGATGCTCGCCCCCTGCCTCGCCATATCGGGCACCAGAGGGTACACTCGGTCTAAGCTACGGATGAGGGAGGCAAGCATGCCGGAACAGGCGCGACGGCATCTCGCGGTCTTGCCGACACCGGACGAGGCCGAGACGCTGATCGACCTCATTTACGATGCCGCGATCGATCCCGACCGGCTCGGCACCCTGATCGACAACTGGGAACCGGTGATGGCCCCGCTGCGGCAGGCCATCCATGATGGCGATCTTCGGGGGCTGCAGCCTTTCGATCGGCACGCTGTCCGGCTGCGGCGGTTGATCGACCAGCATTCCGGCTCGGCCACCTCCCCGGCGCTGGCCGGTATCGAGCGCGCCGCCGCCTTCGTGATCGGGCCGGACATGGTCCTGACGACGGCCAATGCCGCCGCGGCGCGGGTGCTTGGTGCCGTCGTGGGCGAAGGTCTGGAGCGCTTGTATCTCGAACCGGCGGAGCGCGATCGGCTGAGGACACGCATCCATGCCATCTTCGCCGGAACCGAAGACACGACGGCGATCCTGCGCGGCCAGGGGCCCGAGGGCGAGCGGGGGATTCTGCTGGCACTGCGGCTCCTGCCGGGCAGTTCCGAGCCACGCGTCCTCGTCATCACCTCGGAGCTCGACTGGCCCGCCGATCTGCCGGACATGCTTCGCGAAGCCTTCGGCCTGACCCCGGCGGAGACGGACGTGCTGCGCGAACTGAGCCGGGGCGCGACACTGCCCGACATCGCCATCGCGCGGGGCCGCAGCGTCGAGACCGTGCGCGCGCAGCTCAAATCGATCATGGGCAAGACCGAGATCCGCAGCCAGGCCGAGTTGGTGCGGCTGACGCTGTCGATGCTGCAAATGGTACCGGTCAAACCGAACTCGACCCCGCTGCGCTTCGCGGAGACGGACCAAGCTGTCCAGCCCCGGCGAATGCGGCTCTCGGACGGGCGGCGCCTCGATTACCTGATCCTGGGCGACCCGGGCGGGCGTCCCTGCCTGTTCCTTGCTCCGCTGCTCGGCCCGACACGCTGGCCCGCCGCCGCGGAAAGCACGGCCGCGCGGCAGGGGCTTTGCGTGATCGTACCGCTTCGGGCCGGACAGGGAGAGACCGACCCGCCGCCGCCTTATGCCGACCCGGTGCGGCAGTTCGTCCACGACGTCGCGGCCTTGCTCGAACATCTCGTCCGCGAGCCGGTGCCGGTTCTCACCATGGGCGATGAAAGCCTGATCGCCATGGCGCTGCACCGGGCGCATCCGCGTCGCAGCGGCGCGCTGATCGCCTGCGGCGGCACGCTGCCGCTATCCTCGCCGGAACAATTCACCCCCATGCACAAATGGCACCGGGCCATGCTGGGGGCTGCGCGCTACACGCCGCACCTGTTACCGGTGCTGCTCGAGGCGGCAGCGGTACGGCTGCGGCGCGGCGAAGGACGGCAGATCCTGCGCGAGGTCTATGCCGAAAGCTCGGCCGATCTCGCGCTCGTCGAAGATCCCGAGATCGCGGCGCTGCTGCTCGCGCCACGCGGGGGATCGACCGTGGCGCTGGCCCAGGAGATGACGCGCCGATCCGCCATGGACTGGCGGCCTTCGCTGGCCTCGCTGCGGGATCTGCCGGTGCATTTCCTGTCCGGATTGCAAGATCCCCAAGTCCCCCCAGAAATCCTGGCACAATTTCAGCGCGATCACCCCTGGATCGAATTTCGCGCATACGACGATGCGGGCCAACTTCTGTTCCTCTCCAAGTGGCCGGATGCGCTTGATCTTCTGAACCTATACGCATGAACATGGCTTTCCGGACCACCATACCCCAAATAGGGTATGACGCTTGGTAGTCCCACGCGGTACCAATTGGACATTGACCAGAGATATTCACCGCATTTCACGATCGCGGTACGTAGCTTGGGCCGATGGCGGAGGTGAGTGGCCGCTTGAGGCAAGATCAATTTAGAACCCGACCGGCCGGGCAATGCCGAACTTTGGCGGTGTGATGTTCGGGGAACCAACCCCGTCCAACATGCCGCCTTTTTCTTTCCGAATGCCTACCAGGCCCGAGTACCATGAGCGGCAGCATTCCTGTCTCTTGTCATGAGGCCTCAGGCCGCGTCCGCATCCTCGAGCAGAACGCGTGCCGCGCCGCGCGCGGCTTCGGTGACGGTGTCGCCGGCCAGCATCCGCGCGATCTCGTCGATGCGGTCGGTTTCGCCCAAGGGCACGACGCGCGAGGTGGTGATCTCGCCCGTGGGTCCGGCGCTCACCGACTTTTCGACCCGCCAGTGATGCGCCCCCAGCGCCGCCACCTGCGGCGAATGGGTCACCACCAGCACCTGCGCGCCATCGGCCAGACGCGCGAGTCGCCTGCCCACCGCATTTGCGGTAGCACCGCCAAGACCCCGGTCAATTTCGTCGAAGATCAACGTCTTGCCGGCATTGTCCCCGGTCAGGCACACCTTCAGCGCCAGCAGAAAGCGGGACAGCTCGCCGCCCGAGGCGATGCGCGACAGCGGCCCCGCGGGCGCCCCGGGATTTGTGGCGACACGGAAGCTCACATCATCGCGCCCCTCGGGGCCCGGCTCGGCCAGGGTGATGTCGACTTCGAACACGGCCCGGTCGAGCTTAAGCGGCGCCAGTTCCGCCGCCATCGCGCTCGACAGCCGCGTCCCGGCCTCCGAACGGAGCGAAGTCAGAGCCTGCGCCGCCGCGTCATAGGCCGCGTCGGCCGTTCGAACGGCCGCTTCCAGCTCGGCCATGTCGCCCTCGGAGGCATCGAGCGCACGCAGCCGGCCCCGCAGCCCGTCGGCGAACTCGGCCAGCTCGTCCACCATCACGTCGTGCTTGCGCGCGAGACCACGCAGCGCGAAGAGCCGCTCCTCCGCCGCCTCAAGCGCGCGGGGATCGACCTCCATCGCGTCGAGCGCGTCGCGCACCCCGGTTTCGGCCTCTCCGAGCGCGTCGAGCGCGCGCGCGAGCGCTTCCATCACCGGATCCAGACGGCCCTCGGCGGCCTCGACCGCGCCGTCGAGCCAGCGCATCGCGTCGGCGACCAGCCCCTCGGCGCCCTCGCCCGAGATCACCTGATGCGCCCGGGCGATGTCGCCGCGCACCCGCTCGGCGCCCTGCATCCGGCGACGGGTCGAGTCGAGCTCGGCCTCCTCGCCGGGCTGGGGGTCGAGCGCGTCGAGCTCGGCCACCGCGTGGCGGAGATACTCCTCCTCGGCCTTGAGCGCGGCGATCTGCTCCTGCGCGGCGGCCAGCGTCCTGCGTGCGGCGCGGCGCGCGGTCCAGGCGGCTCGGGTTTCGGCGATGGCCGGGCCCGCCTGTGCGAACTCATCCAGCATCAGCCTGTGACCGCGCGGATCGAGCAGACCGCGATCGTCATGCTGGCCATGCAGTTCCAGGAGTTCGTCCGAGAGCGCGCGCAACACCTCGCCCGAAACGCGGCGATCGTTCACCCAGGCGGTTTTGCGGCCGCCTTCGGTATTGACCCGCCGCAGGATCAGCTCGCTCTCCGCCTCGATCCCCGCTTCGGCCAAGACTCGGCGCGCCGGATGGTCCGACGCCAGTTCGAACACCGCCGTCACCTCGCCCTGCGCCGCCCCGGCGCGCACCAGTTCGGCACGACCGCGCCAGCCCAGGACGAAGCCCAGCGAATCCAGAAGGATCGATTTGCCCGCCCCGGTCTCGCCGGTCAGCACATTGAGACCGGGCTGAAACTCAAGTTCCAACCGGTCGATGATCAGCATGTCCCGAATGTCGAGCGCGCGCAGCATGGTCCTAACCCCCCGTGCGGAACGTCAGCACGCGCAATTCAGATCCACTCGCCGCGCACCAGCTGGCGGTAGATCGCGGCCAGCCAGTTGTCGCCCGCCGCTTCCGGCCTGAGGCCGCGCCCGGTGAGCAGCGCGTAGCTGTCCCGATACCAGTCGGTGCCACGGTAGTTGTAGCCCAGAATCGCGCCGGCGGTCTGCGCCTCCTCGAGAAGGCCCAGCGAGAGATAGGATTCGACCAGCCGGTGCAGCGCCTCGGCGGTGTGCGTGGTGGTCTGGAAGTCCTCGACCACCACCCGGAAACGACGGGCGGCGGCGGCGTAATGGTTGCGCTTGAGATAGTAGCGCCCGATTTCCATTTCCTTGGCCGCGAGGTGGTCGAAGGCGAGATCGAACTTGAGCTTGGCCTCGGCGGCATAGCTGCTGTCAGGATATTGCTCGATCACCGCGCGCAGCGCCTGCAGCGCCTGAAAGGTCAGACCCTGATCACGACCGATATCGTCGATCTGGTCGTAGTAGCTCAGCGCCAGCAGGTACTGCGCATAAGCCGCGTCCTCGCTGGTCGGGTAGAAATCGAGATAGCGCTGCGCGCTGGCCCGGCTCTCGTCGTAGGCGCGGTCCTTGTGATGCGCGAAGGCCTGCATGATCAGGCCGCGCTTGGCCCATTCCGAATAGGGGTAGAGGCGCTCGATCTCGCCGAAATAGAAGGCGGCGTCCTCGGACTGTCCGCCTTCGAGGCTGCCCTCGCCCTTCTGGTAGATCTCGACCGCGCTCATCTCTTCGAGCTCGCCGGGGGCCAGACGGTTGGTGGTGTTGCCGCAAGCCGAAAGTAGCCCCAAGGCCAAAATCAGGCCCAAGCTGGCCCGTGTTCCGCTGCCTGCCATCCGCGCGTCCTGCATCCTGTCGGTCATCTGCCCATCCCGGGGTCGGCGCCCCGTTCACGCCCCGTTTCGGGGCCGCTCGGCCTTGGGTCTAGCATGAAAAAATCGGGGGCAAAATGGCTTTTCCCTCGACCGCTTGGCGACCGCCTTCGTCAGGCAACGGCGGCGAGATCCGCCGACTTGATCCGGCTGCCCGGCAGCTGGTCGGCAAGCGCCGCATCGCAGGTGACGAGACGCCAGGCATCGGGCCGCGCGAAGAGCGCCCGCAGCAGCCGGTTGGTCATCGCATGGCCGGCGCGCCGCCCTTCATAGACGCCCAGGATCGGCAGCCCGGCCGTCGTCAGGTCACCCAGCGCGTCGAGCATCTTGTGGCGCACCGCCTCGTCGGCGTGGCGCAGCCCACCCGGGCTCAGCACCTCGGCGCCATCGACCACGACGGCGTTGTCGAAGGTGCCACCCAAGGCCAGCCCCTGCGCCTGCATCGCCTCGACATCGGAGAGCCGGCAGAAGGTCCGGCTGTCGCAGAGTTCGCGCAGGAAGGCGCCATTGGCCATGTCGAGCACCCGGTTCTGACGGCCGATCGCCGCATCCGGAAAGTCGATCTCGAAATCGATGCGCAACCCGCGCGGCTCATCGGGCATCTGCGGCCGCAGCCGTGCCACGGCGGCACCATGCACCGCTTCGACCGGCGCGAGGATCTCGATGGCGTGGAGCGGCGCATCAAGCCGCGTCAGGCCGGCGCCGAGGATGGCGCGCGCGAAACCGGCAGCGCTGCCGTCGAGGATCGGCACTTCGGGCCCGTCGATCTCAACGAGCACGTTGTGCACGCCGCAGCCCGCCAGAGCCGCCATCAAATGTTCGATGGTGGAGACGGAGACACCGGCCTCGTTGACGATGCGTGTGTTGAGCGGCGAGATCTCGACGAGGTCCCAGCGGGCCGGGACCCGCGCGTCGATGCCGACCACGTCCATCCGGCGAAAGACGATGCCGTGTCCGGCAGGTGCGGGGCGCAGGCACAGCCGGACCGGTCGCCCCGAATGGAGCCCGATGCCGGTAAACCCGACCTGTGTGATCAGCGTAGTCTGCACGTCTCTCTGCCCGGATCCGTTTCGGATTTCGTTACCCACGTGACCTAAGAGCTTCATGCATCAGTCACAATTCACTCTTTGCGACAGCGTGAAACATGTGACCGGGGACACGCATCGGCAGAAATTCGGCACAGGAAAACAAAGGGCCGCCCGGAGGGCGGCCCTTTTCGCACAGCGGTTGTGCGCGGAGCGGTCAGTTGGCCTGACGACGCAGGAAGGCGGGAATCTCGATGCGTTCCTGCTCGGGATCGGTCTCGCCATCATCCGACCAGTTCGGCGCCTGACGCGGGCCGGTGGGCTGCTGCGGCGCCGGGCGCTGCGCCTGCGGCTGCTGGCGCGGCTGGCTCGCGGGCTGACCGGACGGCTGCTCACCATGGCCGGTCATCCGGTTGATCAGCGAGTTGATCCCGAAACGCGGCTGCTGGCGGTCGGCCTCGGCGCCACGTGCCGGGGCGGCGGGGCTGCGCGGCTCGGCGCGCGGCATCTCCTGCCGCTCGGACTGCTGCGGGCGCGGCTGGTTCTGAGCCGCGGCGCGCAGCCGGGCCATGTCACCGGCCGAGCTACCGCCCGAACGCGGCGCGGGCGCCACGAAGCTCTCCGGCGCGGCCTCGGCCTGCGGCGCCTCGCGGCGCGGCTCATAGGCGGGCGGCGGCAGGTCGTCGTCACGCTGCGGCTGGTAGCGCGCTTCCTCGCGCGGTGCCGGACGGCGCGTGTCGAAGCCCTCGGCGTAATCCTCCTCCTCGAAGCTCGGCTCGGGCTCGCGGCGGGACTGCGGCTGTGCCTCGCGGCGCGGCGCGGGGGCCTGAGCGCGCGGTGCGGGCTGCTGCGGCGCCTCGCGGCGCGGCGGCACCGGGGCGGCGGGCGCCTCTTCCTCGGTCGAAACGCGCTCGCGCAGCGGCTCGCTCATCTTGCGGCGCGGCACCGGGACTTCCTCGGGCTTGGCCAGCGCATCGATGCCGGTGGCCACGACCGAGACGCGCATCCGGCCTTCCATGCCGGTGTCGAGCGTCGAGCCGACGATGATGTTGGCCTCGGGATCGACCTTTTCGCGGATCTTGTTCGCCGCCTCGTCCAGTTCGAACAGGGTGAGATCGTAGCCGCCGGTGATATTGATGAGCACGCCGCGCGCGCCCTCGAGGCTGATCTCGTCCAGGAGCGGGTTCGCTATCGCCTTCTCGGCAGCCTGCACGGCGCGATCCTCGCCATCGGCCTCGCCGGTGCCCATCATCGCCTTGCCCATCTCGTCCATCACCGCGCGCACGTCGGCGAAGTCGAGGTTGATCAGGCCAGGACGCACCATCAGGTCGGTCACGCCCTTGACGCCCTGATAGAGCACGTCGTCGGCGAGCGCGAAGGCCTCGGTGAAGGTGGTGTTCTCGTTGGCGAGCCGGAACAGGTTCTGGTTCGGAATGATGATCAGCGTGTCGACCACCTTCTGCAGCGCCTCGACGCCGGCCTCGGCCTGCTTCATGCGCTTGCCGCCCTCGAACTGGAACGGCTTGGTGACGACGCCGACGGTGAGCACGCCGAGCTCGCGCGCGGCCTGGGCAATGATCGGCGCGGCACCGGTACCGGTGCCGCCGCCCATGCCGGCAGTGATGAAGCACATGTGAGCCCCGGCGAGGTGGTCGACGATCTCCTCGATCGATTCCTCGGCCGCGGCGGCACCGACGGTGGCGCGGGCGCCCGCGCCCAGCCCCTCGGTGACCTTCACGCCCATCTGGATCTTGGCCTGGGCGCGCGACTGCTGCAGCGCCTGCGCGTCGGTGTTGGCCACGACGAACTCGACGCCGTCGAGTTCCTTCTCGATCATGTTGTTGACCGCGTTGCCACCAGCGCCGCCCACGCCGAAGACGGTGATCCGGGGCTTGAGATCTTCCTGCCCCGGCAGAGAGAGGTTGAGTGCCATCGCTGTCTGCCTGTCCTGAATCTGGCCCGTCCCGCCGGGCGTATCTGCCATTATCTGGCCAAACTATCCGCGCGCGTCCGCATCGTCACGGGGAAACTCGGGCATTCCTACTTATTTTCTGCCGTTTCCGCAGCGTCGATTCTCGGTGGTCGGCGACATCTTGCGTATTACCAGTTGTCCTTGAACCACTTGAAGGCCCGCTTCAGCGACCGCGCCGGGTGCTTTTCGGCGGGCACGTCGAAATCCCACCATTCGTCCTGCGGGTGCGCGGCGAAGAGGCACAGACCGACCGATCCCGCGAAGGCCGGCCCGGTGGCGGCCTGCGGCAGCCCCTGCACCCTGAGCGGACGGCCGAGCCGGACCTGCTGGCCGAGGATGCGAGTCGCCAGCCCGTCGAGGCCTGGGATCTGGCTGCCGCCGCCGGTGAGCACGATCTGCTGGCTGGGCAGATGCTCGAAACCGGCCGCGTCGAGCCGCTGGCGCACCTCTTCGAGGATCTCCTCGACCCGCGGCCGCATGATGCCGATCAGTTCGGCCCGGCTGACGGTGCGGCGGTCATGCTCCCAATCGCCGGTATCGCCGCCGATCTCGATCATCTCGCGGTCATCCATGCCGGTGGCGACGACGCCGCCATAGAAGGTCTTGATCCGCTCGGCGGTGGCCATCGGCACCTGCAGGCCCATCGAGATGTCCGATGTGACGTGATCGCCGCCCATGCGCACCGAATCCGCGTAGATCATGTGCTTGCGGATGAACACCGAGATGCCGGTCGAGCCGCCGCCCATGTCGATGCAGGCCGCGCCCAGCTCCTGCTCGTCCTCGACCAGCGAGGAGACCCCCGAGACATAGGCCGATGAGGCCAGCCCCGCGACTTCGAGATCGCAGCGCTTGATGCAGTAGAGCAGGTTCTCGATCGCGGTGGCGTCGACGGTGAGCAGGTGCATGTCGGTGGTCAGCCGCTGGCCGATCTGGCCGCGTGGATCGGCCAGACCGGAGCGATGGTCGAGCGCGAAGTTGACCGGCTGCGCGTGCAGCACCTCGCGGCCATCGCCGTAATCGGGCAGTTCGCAGGCCGCCAGCACGCGGCCGATATCGCCGTCGGTAACCTGCCCGGCCTCCACCTCGACCTCGCCATCGAGCCCGTAGCTGCGCGGCCGCGCGCCGGACAGCGTGGCGATGACGTGATCGACCCGGACCCCGGCCATCTTCTGCGCCGCCTGCACCGCGGTGCGGATCGCGCGCTCGGTCTCGGCCATCGCCGCGACCTCGCCGAAGGAGACGCCACGCGAGCGGGTGGTGGCGGCGCCGATGATGCGGAAATTGGACTGCCCGGCCATCGAGCCCACGCCCTCGAGCGCGGGGGCATCGCCGTCGAATCGCAGCACCAGGCAGGCAATCTTGGAGGTGCCGACGTCGAGAATGGCGATCACGCCACGCTGCATCGCCGCCTTGCGCATGTGGCGCATTGCCCGCTGGGTCTGGTAGAGCTGCCCCATCTGTTCGTCCCCGCTCCGTTTTCTAGTTGTTGTCGCTGACGCGGCGGAGCCGCACCAGAGCCTGCTCGGTCAGCCTTATGGTCGGCCGATCCTCATTCCGCACATCGACCGCCGCGATGTCGCGCGCCAGCATCTCCTCGGCCCCGTCGAGCGCCATCACCCGCTCGAGCGCCTGCACCGGGTTCTCCGCCGGCAGCAGGATCCGCTGGTCGCGATCGAGCACCAGGTCCCAGCGCCGCTCGCCCATCCGCACCAGCCCGCGGATGCGCGGCGCGACCGGCGCGGCGGCGGCGAAGAGCGCCAGTGCCTCGTCGATCTTCTCGCGCGCGCCGTCGCCCGCGATCAGCGGCAGATCGGCCCGGTCGGAGCGCTGCGCGATCATGCCGGTCATTACGCCTTCGGCATCGACCAGCCGCAGCCCGTCGACATAGCGCCACACCGCGACCGGCACCCGCTGGGTCACCGCGATCTCCAACGTGCCGCCGGGACGGACCCGCACCGTGGCATCGGCCACCGCCGTCAGCTCGCGGATCCGGGTGCGGATCTCAGGCAGGTCGAGATCGAAGGAGGACACCGGCATCGTCTCTGGCAGAAAGGCCCGGATCGCAGCGGCGAGCGCCGGCTCGGCCCCCTCGATCTCGACCGCGCCGACCATGAATTCGGGACGCTGCTGGATCGTCGCCTTGAGCCGGTCGATCTGTTTTGCAAAGGCGGCCCGGTTGTCATCCTGGCCGAACCAGATGCCACCGACCAGAGCGACGAACAGGACCGGCAGGCCGAAGCGCACCCCGATCCGGAAGGTCGGCGTCAGCATCAGCCGCTGGTAGCGGTAGCCCCAGCGCGTCGGCGCCGGATCCCGGCGGATGCCGTATTGCGGCTCGCGCCCGAACAGCGACTTCAGCGATCGCACGAGGCATCCTCCACCAGCCAGCGGCACAGCTCCGGAAAGGAGATCCCGGTCTTCGCCGCCTGCTCGGGCGCGAGCGAGGTGGGCGTCATGCCGGGCTGGGTATTGGTCTCGAGCAGCACCAGACCATCGCGCCCTCGCGCCTCGTCCCAACGGAAATCGGTGCGCGACAGGCCACGGCAACCCAACGCCCGATGCGCCCGAAGCGCGTAGTCGAGGCAGGCCTCGAAAATCTCGGCCGGGATGTCGGCGGGCACGACATGATGCGAGCCGCCGGTCTTGTACTTGGCGTCGTAGTCGTACCAGCCGCTTGTGACGATGTCCGTCACCGTGAGCGCCCGGTCCCCCATCACCGTCGTCGTCAGCTCCCGCCCCGGCAGGTAGCTCTCGACCATCACCGTCTCGGGCATGTCATCGGAAAGCTGCGGCGGCGCATTCGCACCTTCGGGCACGATGTAGACGCCGACGCTGGAGCCTTCGTTGTTGGGCTTGATCACATAGGGCAACGGCAGCAGATGCGCCGCCATCGCCTCGGCCTTCGAGGCCAGACGGCTTTCGGCCACGGGCAGGCCGGCGGCGCGGAAGGCGGCCTTGGATGCCTCCTTGTCCATGGCGAGCGCCGAGGCCAGCACCCCGGAATGGGTATAGGGAATGCGTAGCCATTCCAGCAGGCCCTGGACGCAGCCATCCTCGCCACGGCGGCCATGCAGCGCGTTGAAGACGACGTCGGGCGCATGGGATTGGAGTTGCGACGGCAGGTCGGGGCCGGCATCGACCTCGACGACCTCGTATCCCGCCTGCCGCAAGGCCGCCGCGCATTCGCGCCCGGATGACAAGGAGACCTCGCGCTCGGCCGAGGGTCCGCCCATCAACACGACGACCTTGGGATGTGTCCCGCTCGACATTCCCAGACTGCCCCATTCGCGCGCCGCTGAACGACGCGTCATTGTTATAACCCATTCCGGGCCTTCCCCGCTTTGCGGGGACCGAATTATTCGCTTGTCACGCGGACGGCTGCCCGACCCGCATGATTTCCCACTCTAGCGTCAGGCCGGAATGCTCGTAAACCCTTTTCCGGACCTTCTCGCCCAGAGCTTCGAGCTCGGCCGCCGTGGCCTCGCCGGCATTGGTGAGGAAGTTCGGGTGCTTTTCGTTCATCACCGCGCCGCCGAGCCGTGCCCCGCGCAGCCCGGCCTCGTCGATCACCTTCCAGGCCTTCAGCTCGTGGCTGTCATCGGCGCGGCCCGTCGAGGAAAACCCGGCCGGGTTGCGGAAGGTCGAGCCCGCGGTCCGGTCCTTTGTGGGCTGGCTGGCGTCGCGCTTCGCGATCTGCTCGTCCATCCGCGCATCGAGCGCAGCCGCCTCGCCGGGGCCTGCGTCGAACACGGCCTCGACGATCACCGCCCCCTCCGGCAAGGAACTGGAGCGATAGCCCAGCTCGAGCGCTTTCGCAGGCAGCACTTCGGTCCGGCCGTCGCGATGGATCACGCTCACCTCGCGCAGCACATCGGCCACATAGGCGCCGTAGCAGCCGGCATTCATCCGCACCGCGCCGCCGATGGCGCCCGGGATGGTGCGCAGGAAGGTCAGGTCGCGCCCCGCCTGCGCCGCCTTGCGCGCGACATGCGAATCGAGTGCGGCCGCGCCGGCCCTGACGCTGCCGTCATCACCGATCTCGATGCCGTTGAAACCGCGGCCGAGCCGGATCACCACGCCCCGCACCCCGCCATCGCGCACGATCAGGTTCGAGCCGACGCCCATCGGGAAGACCGGCACCGAGGGATCGAGATCACGCAGGAAATCGGCGAGATCCTCGCGATCGGCGGGCTGGAACAGCCAGTCGGCCGGACCGCCGACCCGCAGCCATGTCAGATCGGAGAGCGGGCGGTTCGGCGTCAGCCTGCCGCGCACCTGCGGCAGAGGATCGGAAAGATCGGTCATCATGCTCCTCCCAGTCGGCGGAGCCGCCGCCCGGCGGCCCTCAGGGGCCAACGCAGCACCGAGGCGCCGCCAGCCATCAGCATCACGCCCACGACCGGGCCCAGCGCAAAGGTGACCCAGCCCAGAAGCGGCACGCCGACCACCACCAGCAAGCTGGCACATTTGCGGTGACTGTCGCGCGGCAGCATGGACGCCATATTGGCCGCAATCAGCCAGAGGCAGGCAGCCGCCAGCGGCAGGGCCTGCACTGCGCTCATCCGTCCTGTCCCAGCCTTGCCGGCAGCGCGCCGGCCCAGGCGCTGATCGTGCCGGCGCCGAGACAGACCACGATGTCGCCCGGCCGCGCCTGCTCGCGCACAAGTCGCGCGAGGTCTTCCTCGGAGGTGACGGCGCGGGCATGGCGGTGGCCGTGGCGGATCAGCCCGGCAACGAGATCGTCGCGCCCCGCCCCCTCGATCGGCTCTTCGCCGGCGGCATAGATGTCGGAGATGCCGACCACGTCGGCATCGTTGAAGCAGGTGCAGAAATCATCGAAGAGCGAGGACAGGCGGGTGAAGCGATGCGGCTGGTGCACCGCGATCACCCTACCCTCGCTGGCCTGGCGTGCGGCCCGCAGCACCGCGGCGATCTCGACCGGGTGATGGCCGTAATCGTCGATGATCGCCACGCCGTTCCATTCGCCGACCTTGGTGAAGCGGCGGTTGACGCCCCCGAAAGCCGCGAGCGCCGCGCGGATCTCGTCGCGCTTCATGCCCAGATGCCGGGCGACCGCGACGGCGGCCAGCGCGTTCGAGACGTTGTGGTCCCCCGGCATCGGCAGGCTGCAGCCTTCGATCACCGCGTCCTCGGCCCGCAGCACGATGTCGAAATGCGCCACGCCGGCCTTGTAGGTCAGGTTCGCGGCGCGCACATCGGCCTGCGCGTTGAAGCCGAAGGTGACGACCCGGCGATCGGTGATCTTGCCGACCAGCGCCTGCACTTCGGGATGGTCGGTGCAGCACACCGCGAGCCCGTAGAAGGGGATGTTCGAGACGAAGTCGAGGAAGCCCTTCCTGAGCCCCTCGATCGAACCCCAGTGATCCATGTGCTCGGGGTCGATATTGGTGACGATGGCGATGGTCGCGGGCAGCCGGTTGAAGGTGCCGTCGCTCTCGTCGGCCTCGACCACCATCCATTCGCCCTGCCCCATCCGGGCGTTCGAGCCATAGGCATGGATGATGCCGCCATTGATGACCGTGGGATCGAAATGCCCGGCGTCGAGCAGCGTCGCCACCATGGTGGTGGTGGTGGTCTTGCCATGGGTGCCGCCCACGGCAACGTTCGAGCGCAGCCGCATCAGCTCGGCCAGCATCTCGGCGCGGCGCACCACCGGCAGGCCACGCCGGCGCGCCTCGTCGAGCTCGGGATTGCCCGGCTTGATGGCGGAGGAGATCACCACCACCTCGGCGCCGTCGAGGTTCTCGCCCGACTGACCGATGAAGATGCGGGCGCCCAGCCCTTCGAGACGCTCGGTGATCTTCGAGCCCTTCAGGTCCGAGCCCTGGATCGTGTAGCCTTGGTTCAGCAGCACCTCGGCGATGCCGGACATGCCGATCCCGCCGATGCCCACGAAGTGGATCGGACCGACATCGAGCGGCAGTTTCGTGGCGGCATTCATCGGTTGCGTCCCGTCCATCAAGAATCTTTTCCCTTCTCTGCGTCCACGAGGCGCTCCACAACCCCCGCAAGGCGCTCCGCCGCGTCCGGTACGCCTGCGTCGCGTGCCGCATGAGCCATGCGCATGGCGCCGTCGCTGTCACCGAGCACCAGGGCGATCTTCTCGCTCAGCGCCTCGACGTGGAATTTCTTCTCGGGGAACATGATCGCCGCGCCGGCTTCGACAAGGCCCCGCGCGTTCGCGGTCTGGTGGTCGGCGGCGGCGGCGGCAAAGGGGACGAGGATCGCCGGTCGGCCGATCACGCTCAGATCCGCCACCGTCGACGCGCCCGAGCGGCAGATCACCAGCTGCGCCTCGCTCATCCGGGTCGGCACGTCCGCGAAAAAGGTCTGAACGTCGGCGTCGATGCCCTCGTCGGAATAGTAGGTCGAGACGCGCTGCACGTCCTCTTCGCGGGCCTGATGGCTGACGCGGACCCGGCGGCGCAGCTCTGCCGGCAGGTTGGCGATCGCCGGCGGCACCACGTCGGACAGGATCCGCGCACCCTGGCTGCCGCCGATCACCAGCACCGACATCGGGTAATCGCCCGGCGGGATGTAGGCCGCGCCGACGCGGTCGAGCACGGCGCGCCGTACCGGGTTGCCGGTGTGGACCGCCTCGACGCCCGGGGGCAGCTCGGTGGGCCACGTCCCGCAGGCGACCGCATGGACACGCCGCGCGAAGAGCGCGTTCACCCGTCCCAGCACGCCGTTCTGCTCGTGGATCATCCGCGGCAGCTTGAGCAGCGTCGCCGCCGCCAGCGCCGGAATCGACGGGTAGCCGCCGAAACCCACCACGGCGGCCGGCCGGTCGCGCAACATCCGGCTCACCGCCGCGGCGACGCCGGCCGTGATGCGAAAGGGCGCGATTGCCTTGGCCGAAAGACCGCCCCGCGCGAAGGTGGCGGCGCCGACCTGCTCGATCTCGACCTCGCGCGGAAAACCCTGCGTGTAACGCGCGCCGCGCGCATCGGTGGAAAGCTTCACTCGCCAGCCACGGGTGAGCATCAGTTCGGCCAGCGCCTGGGCGGGGAACATGTGTCCGCCGGTGCCGCCGGCGGCGATGACGAGGAGCGGCGCCGACATCAGCGGCCCCGCCGCAGCAGGATGTCGCCGATGCCGCCTTGTGGGCGGGTGCGGGTAAAGGCCAGAAGCATGCCCAGCGCGATGCCCGACGCGATCACCGAGGAGCCGCCATAGCTCACGAAGGGCAGCGTCATGCCCTTGGCGGGCAGCAGCCGCACCGCCACGCCCATGTTGATCATCGCCTGCACGCCGAAGGCGCAGGCAAGGCCGGTGCCGGCGAGCCGGATGAAGGTGTCGCGCTCCTTCATCAGCCGCAGCAGCGAGCGCACCACCACCGTGGCATAGAGCGCGATGATCACCAGCACGCAGATCAGGCCGTATTCCTCGGCGGCCACCGCGATGATGAAGTCGGTATGCGCGTCGGGCAGCGACCATTTCACCTGCCCTTCGCCGACGCCGACACCGAAGAAGCCGCCCTCGCGGATCGCGTTGGTAGCGTAGCCCAGCTGGGTATTGGGATCGACCTCGGCGGCAAGGAAGCCGTCGATGCGGCGCGCGAAGTGCTCGGAGTTGTTATAGGCCAGCGTGCCGCCGGCGACGACGGCGCCAGCGAGGCCGAGAAGCAGCACCATCGGCGCGCCGCCCACGAAATACATCACGCCCCAGGAGAACAGCACCAGCGCCGCCTGACCGAAATCGGGCTGCAGCGCGAGAAACATCACGATGGTGAAGGCAAGCGCGAAGGACCATATCCGCCCCGGAGGGCCGGAAGGCTCCATCCCCGCGGCCATGAACCAGGCCGCCACCACCACGAAGCCGGGCTTGAGGAACTCGGAGGGCTGCACGGAGGCAAAGCCGAAGGAGAACCAGCGCACGGCGCCCTTGCCGAAATCGGTGCCGAAGAACGGCAGAAGCATCAGCGCGAGGAAGGCGCCCGCGAATCCCAGCACCGCGAGACGGCGCACCATCTGCGGGGTCATCATCGAGATGCCCATCATCACCGCGAGCGAGACGATGCCGAAGAAGGCCTGGCGGCTGACGTAATAGAAGGGGTCGAGACCATTGCGCGAGGCCAGCGGCGGCGAGGCCGCGAGGCCCAGCAGGATGCCGATCGCAAACAGCAACAGGATGCAGGACATGGTCCAGACATCGATGGTGCGCCACCAGCGCGGGAGTATCGGATCGACGGTCCTGACCGGGACCGCCCCATGCACCATTTCGGTCATGAACCTGCTGCCTGATTGCCTCTGCCCTGCCCGCTTGTGCGGGTCTGCGGGAGAGACTAGCGCGCTCATGCCGGATTGACCATGAAAATAACGTCCAGTCTTTGCCGCCACGAGGCTTGAGCCCGTGGCAGAAAAGCGGCAGGTGCCCAGTCATGAACAATATTCGGCAGATCAACACCCTGATCCTCGGGGCCGGCGCCGCCGGTCTTTTCGCGGCCATCCATGCGGGGGGCGATACGCTGGTGATCGATCACGCCCGCAACCCCGGCGAGAAGATTCGCATTTCGGGCGGCGGCCGCTGCAACTTCACCAACCTGCGGACCGCGCCTGAATGTTTTCTCGGCGCGAATCCCCATTTCCACAAATCGGCATTGGCGCGCTACACAGCCTGGGATTTCCTCGACCTCGTGCAGAAGCACGGCATCGCCTGGCATGAAAAGACGCTGGGCCAGCTGTTCTGCGACGGCAAGGCCACCCAGATCGTCTCAATGCTGCTGACCGAGATGCGCGAAGCCGGGGCCGAACTGTCGCTGGAGACCTCGTTGGTCGAACTGTCCCGCGACGAGAGCGGGTTCCGGGCGGTGATCGAACGCGCGGGCAAACGCGAGACGATCCGTGCGGCCCGCGTCGTCGTGGCGACGGGCGGCAAGTCGATTCCCAAGATGGGCGCGACGGGTCTGGCCTACAGGATCGCCGAGCAGTTCGGACTGCCGCTGGTCGAGACGCGGCCGGGCCTCGTGCCGCTGACCTTTCCCGACCGTTTCGCGGGGCTGTCCGGCGTGGCGCTGCCGGTGCGCGCGCAGGCCGATGGCCCCGCCTTCGACGAGGCGCTGCTCTTCACCCATCGTGGCCTATCGGGCCCAGCGATCCTGCAGGCTTCCTCCTATTGGCGCGAAGGCGGCGAGATCCGCCTCGATCTCGCCCCGGACGGTACGCTCGCCGAAAGCCTCCGCGCGGCGCGGCGCAGCGACGGGAAGAAGGCCCTGAAGACGGTGCTGGCGCAGCATCTGCCCGCGCGATTGGTCGAAGCTTGGGCCGAGGAGTATCCGATGCGGGGCAACATGGCGGATCAATCCGACCGCGCCATCGACGCGCTCTGTGAAAGCCTGCGGGATTGGCGGCTCACCCCCACCGGCACCGAGGGCTACCGTACGGCGGAGGTCACCTTGGGCGGCGTCTCGACCGATGCCCTGTCATCGAAGACGATGGAGGCCAAATCGGTGCCGGGGCTGCATTTCATCGGCGAATGCGTCGACGTCACCGGCTGGCTCGGCGGCTACAACTTTCAATGGGCCTGGGCCTCGGGCTTTGCTGCGGGGACGGCGATCGCGCAGGGCGGCTGAGCGCCCCGCGACCCTTAGAGAAGTCCGCGGACGCAGGCGACGAAATCATCGCCGCGCTTCTCGAAGTTGTCGTACTGGTCGAAGCTCGCGGCCGCAGGGGCCAGCAGAACCACCTCGCCCGGCTCGGCCTCTTCCATGGCGCGCTTCACCGCGACCGCCATCGTGCCGCAGACCTCCGCCTCGACGCCCGAGAGCTTCACCGCGAAGGCCTCGGCCTCGCGGCCGATCACATAGGCCTTGGCGACATGCGACAGCCCCTCGCCCAGCCCCGACAGGCCGCCCTCCTTCTCCAGCCCGCCACAGATCCAGCGGATGCGCGGAAAGGCCGCGAGGGCCTTGGCGGCCGCGTCGACATTGGTGGCCTTGCTGTCATTGACGAAGGCCACGCCGTCCTTCTCGGCCACGCGCTGCGAGCGGTGCGGCAGGCCGGGATAGGAGCGCAGCGCCGCCTCGATGCCACGCGGGCCGAGGCCAAGGCTTCGCGCCACGGCCCAGGCGGCGCAGGCGTTCTGGTGATTATGCGCGCCCGGCAGGCCGGGGATGTCGCGCAGATCGACCGAGGCCACCTGCCGCCCCTTGCGGTATTCGGCGAGAAAGCCCCTACGCGCGAAGACGTTCCAGCCCGGACCGGTCAGCTTGCGGCCCGAGGAGATGGCGATGACGCGGTCGTCGGCCATTCCCGTGGCGAGCTGATTGGCGAGGTAGCGCCCCTCGTTCTCGTCGACGCCGATCACGGCGCGGTCCGGTCCGCCTTCGGAGAACAGCCGCCGCTTGGCGGCGAAGTAGCCGCCCGGCCCGGCATGCCGGTCGAGGTGATCGGGCGAGAGGTTGGTCAGCACCGCGATGTCGGGGGTCAGGGCGCGCGCCAACTCGGTCTGATAGCTCGACAGCTCCAGCACCACGACCTCGCCATCATGCGGCGGGTCGAGATCGAGCACGCCGCGGCCGATATTGCCGGCAAGCTGCGCCGGCCGCCCGTTCTCGGTGAGGATATGGTGGATCAGCGCCGAAGTGGTCGATTTGCCGTTCGAGCCGGTGACCGCGACGATGCGCGGCATGGTGTCGAACTGGTCGAAACCCTCGGCGGCGAAGCTGCGAAAGAACAGGCCGATGTCGTTGTCGACCGGCACCCCCGCCTCCCACGCGGCGGCGATGGCGGCGTGCGGTGCCGGGTAGAGATGCGGGATGCCCGGCGAGGTGACGAGCAGCGACACGCCCTCATAGGCGCTCGCGCGGGTCAGGTCGCGCAGCGTGATCCCCTCGGCCTCGGCCGCCTCGCGCCCCGAGGGGCCGTCATCCCAGGCGACGACCTGCGCGCCACCCGCCTTCAGCGCCGCCGCGGTGGCCCGGCCGGACCGGCCCAGCCCCAGCACAGCGACGGTCTGGCCCTCATGTCCGCGAACCGGGATCATAGTTGAGCCATTACTGCCCAAATGACAGGACCGATCAAAAATAAATACACTACATAAACAGCAACTATAGAGCCAAGACTATTCTCCTCGGCTCGGGCAGCAAATCCATCATACAAGAACACGAATACAGCTGCGGCCATCAGCGTTACGGCAGCCAAAAGAAATGGAAAACTGCTGCCACAAAGCCCGCTTCGGCTCACATCGGCATCCCAGAGGATCGCACCACCCACAAACAAACCAATTGCAGCGCCTGAAGCGTTTAGTCCACGATATAGTAAAGCGAAAAAATTCTTCAATTTTAATCCCTCAGCGCAGCTTGAGCGTGGCAAGGCCGATCATCGCGAGGATCAGCGAGATGATCCAGAAGCGGATGACAATCTGCGGCTCGGACCAGCCCTTCTTCTCGTAGTGATGGTGGATCGGCGCCATCAGGAAGACCCGGCGGCCGGTGCGCTTGAAGTAGAGCACCTGGATGATCACCGAGAGCGCCTCGACCACGAAGAGGCCGCCGACGACCGACAGCACGATCTCGTGCTTGGTCGCCACCGCGATTGCGCCGAGGCCACCGCCCAGCGCGAGGCTGCCGGTGTCGCCCATGAAGACCGCCGCGGGCGGCGCGTTGTACCACAGGAAGCCCAGCCCGCCGCCGATCAGCCCCATGGTGAAGATCAGGATCTCGCCGGTGTCGGGAACGTAGTGGACGCCCAGATACTCGGTGAAGTCGGTCCGGCCCACGGCATAGGCTATGACGCCGAAGGCCCCGGCGGCGATCATCACCGGCATGATCGCCAGACCGTCGAGACCGTCGGTGAGGTTCACCGCGTTGGCGGCGCCGACGATCACCACCATGGCGAAGGGCACGAACAGGATGCCGAGGTTGAGCAGCATCTCGTTATAGACCGGAAAGGCGAGCTGGTTGGTGAGGTTGTCGGGATGGTACATCGCCGCCCACCAGCCCGCGAGACCGGCGATGGCGAAGCCGATCAGCAGCCGCAGCTTGCCCGAGACGCCGTCCGTGTTCTGCTTGCGGACCTTCGCGTAATCATCGGCGAAACCGATCATCGCGAAGCCCAGCGTCACGAAGAGCACCATCAGCACGTAGGGGTTGTCGAGCCGCGCCCAGAGCAGCGTCGAGGTCATCACCGCGCCGACAATCAAAAGCCCGCCCATGGTCGGCGTGCCCGCCTTGACGAAATGCCCCTCCGGCCCGTCGGTGCGGATCGGCTGGCCCTTGCCCTGGGTGCGGCGCAGCACGTTGATCAGCGGCGGCCCGAACAGGAACCCGAACAGCAGCGACGTGAGGAAGGCCCCGCCGGCACGGAAGGTAATGTAGCGAAACAAGTTGAAGAAGTCGCCGCCGTCGGACAGCAGCGTCAGCAGATAGAGCATGGGCCTCAGGCCTCCTTGTCGCCGGAGAGGGTCCGTTGCCCCAGTTTGCGGATCGCGTCAACAAGACGGCTGACATGGCTGCCCTTGGAGCCCTTGACCAGCACGACATCGCCGGAATCGACCAGCCGCGCGGTTTCGGGGATCAACTCATCGACCCTCTCGACCCAGCGGCCGCGCTGCGCATCTGGCAGCGCTTCGTGCAGCGCGCGCATTCTCGGTCCCACGCAATGCACGGTCCTGAGCGCCGCCATCGACGGATCTGCGGCCATCTCTGCATGCATCTCGCGCTCGCGCGGGCCTAGCTCCAGCATGTCGCCGAGAATCGCGATGCGGCGACCGCGATGCACCCGGCCCACGCCGTCGCGGGTCTGCGCCGCAGCCAGCACCGCGAGCGCGGCCGAAAGCGAGGTCGGGTTGGCGTTGAAGGCGTCGTCGATCAGTTCCAGCGTCTCGCCGTCGCGGGCGGGGTCGATCACCACCGTCTCGCGGGTCCCGCGGCCGGCGGGCGGCGCCCAGGCCGAAAGGTTGCAGATCGCACGCGCACGGTCGGCGTCCAGTGCCTGCGCCACGGCGATGACGCCCAGCGCGTTGACCATGAAATGCCGCCCCTCGGTCGCGACCTTGAGCGACACCTCGGTGCGCCATAGCCGGGCCCGCCCCACCGTGACTCCGTCGCGCACATGCGCTTCCTTGAGCCGGTGGTGGTTGCTGACGCCGTTGCCGAAACCGATGATCCGCGCCCCTGCGGCACGGGCCGCGGCGCGCAGGATCGGGCTGGTCGGCAGATCGCCATTGACCACGGCGCAGCCGCCCGGCTCCAGCCCCTCGAAGATCGCGGCTTTTTCGCGCGCGATTCCCTCGACATTCTCGAAGGCCTCGAGATGGACGGCGGCGACGGTCGTGATCATCGCCACATGCGGACGCGCCATGCGTGCCAGCGGCGCGATCTCGCCGGGGTGGTTCATGCCGATCTCGATGACCGCGAAATCGGTGTCGGCGGGCATCCGCGCCAGCGTCAGCGGCACGCCCCAATGGTTGTTGTAGCTCGCCTCGGCGGCATGGACGCGCCCCTGCCCCTCAAGGGCCGCGCGCAGCATCTCCTTGGTCGAGGTCTTGCCGACCGAACCGGTGATCGCGGCGACGCGGGCCCGGGTCCGGGCACGGCCCGCGATGCCGAGCCGCTCCAGCGCCGGCAGCACGTTATCGACGAGCAGGAGCGGCGCGTCTTCAGCCACGCCCTCCGGAATGCGGCTCACCATCGCGGCCGCGGCGCCCTTCTCGAGCGCCTGCGCCACGAAATCATGCCCGTCTCGCGCCGCCTCCAGCGCCACGAAGAGATCGCCGGGCTTCAGGGTGCGCGTGTCGATCGAGACGCCGGTGGCACGCCATTCCGTGGTGGCGCGCCCACCGGTCGCGGCGCCGGCGTCGGCGGCGGTCCAGAGCGTCATGCGTGACCCTCCAGCGCGGCCACGGCGACCGAGGCCTGCTCGGCATCGTCGAAGGGCAGGATGTCGTCGCCGACGATCTGACCGGTCTCGTGACCCTTGCCGCAGATCAGCAGCGCATCGCCCGGCCCCAGCGCGTCGACACCGCGCAGGATCGCCTCGGCGCGGTCGCCCGTCTCGGTAATGCTCTCGGCGCCGCCCACCACGCCGCGCGCGCCCGCCATCACGGCGGCGCGAATCGCTGCGGGATCCTCGCTGCGGGGGTTGTCGTCGGTGACGATCACCGCTTCGGCATTGTGAGCGGCGGCCGCGCCCATCAGCGGTCGCTTGCTGCGATCGCGGTCACCGCCCGCGCCGACGATGGCGATGATCCGTCCCATCACGTGCGGGCGCAGCGCCTTCAGCGCCGTTTCCACCGCGTCGGGCGTATGGGCGTAATCCACGAAGACGGTGCCGCCATTGCCGCGCTGGGCGGCGAGCTGCATCCGCCCGCGCACCGTGGTCAGCTCCGGCAGCGCCCGGAATACCTCGTCGGGGTCTTCCCCCGCGCCGATGACGAGAGCGGCGGCCAGAAGCACGTTCTCGGCCTGGAAACCGCCGACGAGATCGAGCCGGCACATCCGGGCCGTGCCTTGCCAGGCGAAACGCAGTTCCTGCCCGGTGGCGTCGAAGCGTTGCGCCAGAAGCCTGAGCCGCGCCCCCTCGGCACGTCCGACCCCGATCACCTCCTGGCCGCGCGCGGCGCAGCGCCGGGCGATCTCGGCACCCTTGGGGTCGTCGAGATTGACCGCGACCACGCCCTCATCGGGCAGCACTCGGTCGAACAGAGCCAGCTTGGCCTCGAAATAGGCCTCGAAGCTGTGGTGATAGTCGAGATGGTCCTGGCTAAAATTGGTGAAGCCCGCGGCGGCCGGGATCACGCCGTCGAGCCGGTGTTGATCGAGCCCGTGGCTGGAGGCTTCCATCGCCACATGGGTCACGCCCTCGCGCGCGGCCTGGGCCAGCGCCCGATGCAGCGTGATCGGCTCGGGCGTCGTGTGCTTGAGCGGATGGGTCCATGCCCCCTCGACACCGGTGGTGCCGAGATTGACGGCGCGGCGACCCATCGCGACCCAGATCTGGCGCGCAAAGGTCGAGACGGAGGTCTTGCCGTTGGTGCCGGTGACGGCGACGATGGTTTCCGGCGCCGGGCCGAACCACAGCGCGGCGGCACGCGCCAGCGCCTGTCGCGGCTCCTCGGCGACGATCAGCGCCACCTCGCTGCCCGACAGCGCGGGCGCGGCGATGCGGGCGCCTTCGGTATCGGTGAGAATCGCGACAGCGCCCTTTTCGAGCGCCAGTTCGACGAAGCCTGCCCCATGCGCGACGCTGCCCGGCAGCGCCGCGAAGAGATGACCCGGCCGCACCTCGCGGCTATCCACCGAAAGCCCGGTCAGGCGTGCCTCGCGGCCGCCTTGCGCCGTCAGCCCCAATCCGGCCAGCGTGGCCTGTTTGCCGTCCATGTCAGCCCCTCGCCGCCCTAGTTCGCGGCCAGCGATATACCCTCATAGGGCGCACCTTCAACCTGCGGCCGGAGCCCCAGCAGCGGTGCCGTGCGCCGGATCATCTCGGCGGCCACCGGTACGGCGGTCCAGCCAGCGGTACGGCGCGGGATCGAACCCGTGGTTTCCACGGGCTCGTCGAAGGTCACCACGAAGACGTATTTCGGATCGGTGGCCGGGAACATGCCGGCGAAGGTCGAGATCACCTTGTCCTTGTAATAGCCGCCGCCGTTTTCCTTGGGCTTGTCGGCGGTGCCGGTCTTGCCACCGACCTCGTAGCCTTCGACATCACCCAGGCTCGCGGTACCGCGGCTGACCACGGCGCGCAGCATGGCGCGGGTCGCGGCGGCGGTCTGCTCGCTGACCACCCGCTCCCCGGGCGCACGGTTGGCCTTGTGCAGCAGCGTCGGCGTGACCTTGAGGCCGCCATTGGCCAGCGTCGCGTAACCGGCGGCGAGATGCAGCGGCGTGACCGAGAGGCCGTGGCCATAGGAGATGGTCATGGTCGAGATCTCGGACCACTGCGCCGGCAGCAACGGCTTGCCGGTGGGTGCCTCGATCATCTCCACCGCGGTGGGTTCGAGCATGCCGAGCTCTCCTAGGAATTCCCGCTGCTTCTCCGCGCCGAACATCAGCGCGATGCGCGAGGTGCCGATGTTGGAGCTTTCGACGATCACGTCGGTGGCCGAGAGCTGCGGGCCGTAATCGTGGAAGTCGCGGATTCGGAACCGGCCCCAGGTCATCGGACCCTTGGTGTCGATCATGGTCGAAGGCTGGATCAGGCCCATCTCGAGCCCCTGCGCCACGGCGAAGATTTTGAACACCGAGCCCAGTTCGTAGACGCCCTGCACCATGCGGTTGAAGAGGGGGCTGTCGGCGGGGGAGCCCTTGGTCAGTGGCCGGGGCCGGTTGTTCGGGTCGAAATCCGGCAGGCTCGCCATGGCGACGATCTCGCCTGTCTTGGCCTCCATCAGCACCCCCGCCGCACCGCGCGCGTTGAGCAGATTCATGCCGCCCAGCAGGACCTCCTCGACCGCAGATTGCACGGTAAGGTCGAGAGACAGCCGGAGCGGAGCCCCTTCATTGGCGGGATCGCGCAGATAGGCATCGAATCGACGCTCCACACCCGCGACGCCGATCACCTCGGCCGATGAGACCCCTTCGCGGCCATAGCTGGCCCCGCCGAGTATATGCGCGGCGATCGGTCCGTTCGGATAGATCCGCATTTCACGCGGACCGAACAATAGGCCCGGATCGCCGATGTCATGCACCGCCTGACGCTGCTCGGGGCTGATCTGCTTGCGGATCCACATGAACTTGCGCGGGCCGGTGAAATCCTCGAGCAGTTCCTGCTCGTCGAGTTCGGGGAAGATCCGCACCAGTTCGGCCGCCGAGCGAACCGGGTCGACCATCTGCGGCGGCTGCGCATAGAGCGCGTAGGTATCGAGATTGGTGGCGAGGATCCGACCCTTGCGATCAGTGATGTCGGCGCGCTGGGCAATGATCGGGTTGCCGGACGCGGACGCGCGGGGCTCCTCGGCGGGCGCGCCTGCCATACCACCCATCTTCAGGCCGATGGCCCCGAAGGCGAGGAAGAAGAAGCCGCCCAGCACCAAGAGCCGGCCCTCGGCGCGCGAACGGGCGCGGTCGCGGTTTTCCTCGTGACGCAGTCGCAGGTTCTCGCGCTCGATCGCGTCGGGATTCTCGCCGCGCTCGCGCGCCTTGAGGATTCGCGCCAGCGGGCGCAATGGCCGTCTGATCACAGCGGTTCCTCATCGGTGTTCATGAAGGCCGAGGACACCTCGACCGGGTTCATGATCGGCGGCAGCATTTCGGGCGGAAAGCCCACCTGTTCGATCTGGCCAAAGGCCTCGGGGCGCAGCGGCAGCAGACCCAGCCGGTCGAAGTTCAGGTCGGCGAGGTCGCGTAGCCGGTCGGGACGGTTGAGATAGGCCCATTCGGCGTTGAGCATGCCCAGACGGGCATGTGCCGCGCCGATCCGCGCATAGAGCTGGCGCACCTCGCGCAGGCTCTGCTGCGTGCTGTAATTCTCCTGATAGGCCCAGAAGCCCAAGGCGACGACGGCCAGCGCCGACAGCACGTAGATCACGCCCCTCATCGACGTTTCTCCCCTTTGTCCAGAATAGGCATGCCCAGCGCGGCCGGATCGGCCCGCCCCGCCGGGGCTGTGGTGCGCCGCGCCACCCTAAGCCGCGCCGAGCGCGCGCGCGGGTTGGCGGCCAGTTCCTCGTCGTCGGGCCCGGCGGCCTTGCGCCCGACCAGTTCTAAGGCCGGCGGCGGCCCCTCGACCTCGGGGGCGAAGCGGTTGGCGTTGCCGGTGGCACCGGCGCGCAGCTGCATGAAGCGCTTGACCATGCGGTCCTCGACCGAATGGAAGGTCACGACGCCCAGCAGCCCGCCGGGCTTCAGCGCCCGCTCGGCCGCGGCGAGCCCCTCGTAGAGCTCGTCATATTCCTCGTTCACCGCGATGCGCAGCGCCTGGAAGCTACGGGTCGCCGGATTGGACTGGCCCGGCTTCTGGCGCGGCAGGCAGCGCGCGATGATTTCGGCCAGCTGCAGCGTCGTGGTGACGGGGCGCGCGGCGACGATGGCGCGGGCGATGCGGCGGCTCTGCCGCTCCTCGCCATAGAGAAACAGGATCCGCGCGAGATGCGCCTCGTCCGCCTCGTTGACGATATCGGCGGCCGAGGGGCCGGTCGTGCCCATGCGCATGTCGAGGGGGCCGTCCTTCTGGAAGGAGAAGCCCCGCTCGGGCTGGTCGATCTGCATCGAGGAGACGCCGAGATCGAGCACCACGCCGTCGAGCGGCTCGCCCGCAAGCTGATCGAGTTGGGAGAATCGCCCCTCGCGCATCTGCAGCCGGTCGCCATACTGCCCGGCCCAGGCCCTGGCCATATCGAAGGTCGAGGGATCGCGATCCACAGCGAATACCTTGTCGGCGCCGGCATCGAGCAGCGCCCGCGTATAGCCGCCCGCACCGAAGGTGCCGTCGAGCCAGACCCCCTGGATCGGTTGCAGCGCCGCGATCAGCGGCCGCAGCAATACCGGCACATGAGGCGCATCGGCCATGATTCAGAGCCCTTCCACGAGGCTGAGCGGATCGAAGCCCTCGGGCTGTTCCTCGAGCCAGTCGGTGACCTCCTGGCCCACGGTCTGCTCGAAGGTGTCGGCCTTCCAGATTTCGAAATAGTCGCCGACGCCCATGAACAGAACCTCGCCCTGCTCCAACCCGAGCTTGCGACGCTGGCGGATCGGCATGACGATCCGGCCGTCGCGGTCGACCTCGAGCTTCATCGACTGGCCCAGATAGAGCCGGCTGACCATCTGCTTTTGCTTGGAGCCGGCAGGCATGGCCCGGATCTGGGCCGCGATACGGTCGAACTCCTCGACCGAATAGACCCGCAGGTTGTCCTTAAGATGGTCACCGAACTGCAGGTAAAGCTTGGGAGAAAGTCCCTCGGTCCAATCCGGATCACCGGCTTCGAGCACGCGGCGGAAGTCGGCCGGGATGGACATGCGCCCTTTCCCGTCGATCTTCTGCGGATACTCTCCGGTGAAACCCAGCACGCGTATCGAGACCCTTGCCCATGCCCGCCCAGGTCAGAGACCTCGTGATACGAAAACGGCGGACCGAGCTGCTGCCACTGCTCGATCCGCCGCATCGTCCCGTTTCCGGGATGTCCGATCGCGCGCGCCACCTGGGGGGATGTCTGCTCGCTCGCGCGCCGGATCTCTTGTTAGAAAACAGCGGGTTGCCTGTATGAACCTGCTAATTTTTTGCCGATGGGGTCTTGGTGCCCCTAGTCCGTTTGTCCACCGTTTCCTTGGCCACAGGGATGCCATGGGAATTCATGGGAGGCAACAAATTTCAGGTCTAAAATGCCGGTTCGAGGGACAGTGTTTGCCGCTCGCTTCCCGCGAATGACGCTGATTTCGTCGAAAAACCACACGATCTAGAGATCATGTCGAACTGAATACAAGATATTGTGATCTAAGATTGTGACCTAAAATCCTCGCCTTTCCCAAAGAGCGGCGCGGTTCGCTTAGCAGGATCCCGCGCAGGGATTGGCAAAAAGCCCCGCATTCTCAACAGAGTCGCCTAAGTTGTGGATAAGACCGGGGATAACCTTACCAACCTGCCCGAATCGACAGGCTCGATTCGGATAACGGCCCAGAGGTTCCATGAGTTCCCGGCCCGAGATCCCATGAGATCCCGGACCGGGGCGCGATCAGGCCATGCCACCTGCGATCAGCCCGCGCGCGATCTTGGCATAGGCCTCGGACATGGCCCCTTCACCGGCCGCCACGGGTGTCCCCGCGTCGCCCGCGAGACGCGTGTCGAGATCGATGGGCAAGCTGCCCAACAGAGGCACGCCCAGCCGCTCGGCCTCAAGCCCCACACCACCATGACCGAAGATATGTGCCTCGTGGCCGCATTGCGGGCATATATAGAGAGACATGTTCTCGATCAGGCCCAGCACCGGGGTCTTGAGCGTCTTGAACATGTCGATCGCCTTGCGCGCGTCGAGCAGCGCCACGTCCTGCGGCGTCGACACCACGAGCGCGCCGGTCAGATGCGTGCGCTGGCACAATGTAAGCTGCACGTCGCCGGTGCCGGGCGGCAGGTCGACGATCAGCACGTCGAGCTCGCCCCAGGCCACCTGGCCGATCAACTGCTGCAGCGCCCCCATCAGCATCGGGCCGCGCCAGACCACCGCCTTGTCGGGATCCACCATGAGCCCGATCGACATCATGGTGACGCCATGCGCATGCAGCGGCTCGATGGTCTTGCCGTCCGGCGAGCCGGGGCGCTTGTTCACCCCCATCATGCGGGGCTGCGAGGGGCCATAGATGTCGGCGTCGAGCAACCCCACGCGTCGCCCCTGGCGCGCCAGCGCCACGGCGAGATTCGAGGCGACGGTCGATTTGCCCACCCCGCCCTTGCCGGATCCGACCGCGAGGATGCGGTCGACTCCGGCGACCCGTTGCGGCCCGGTCTGACCGGGGGCCTGCGGCGTCGGATGACGACCGATCTTGAGCGAGGGCGCCTCGCCCTGCGGCGCCTGCCTCGCGGCGGGGCTCGCCGGACCATGCGCCGTCAGCAGAACGCTGACATGGTCGACGCCGGAAAGCGCCGCCACAGCGGCCTCGGCCGCCCGGCGGACCGGCTCCATGCCGCGCGCGGCGTCGGAATCGGGAGCCTCGATGACGAACCGCACATGGCCGCCATCGATTCCAATGGCGCGGACCATGTCGCGCGTCACCAGATCGCCGCCACCGGGCAGCCCGATGCGGCGCAATTCGTCGAGGATTTGGTCACGCGTCACTGTCATCTCGGTTCCGTTTCCTATGTTCCATCAGGGCGCTGCCCGATTGCCGCGCAAGACTCGTGCTTTGCCGCCCAATGCGCAAGCAGCCATGAAAAACCTGACATGACGCTAAGGAAGTCCATGTTTTCATGAAATTTTTACCATGCGCTCGCTGCATAGCAGCATTGCCGTTCCGAGGGATTGTGCATCCGCAGCACGTGGCTATTTTGATCCTCGAAGACGCAATACGGCGCCTTCGACGACCGGTCCCGAGATCTGGGATCGACCAGAACCGAGCAGACCGGCCCGCCGATTGGGCCCCGAATGAAAGAGGTATGCGACATGGCATACACGACCGAAACCCGCAGCGCCGGCCTTGGCCAGCGCATCGCCGCCTTCCGCGCCACTCTGGCCGACCGCGTGGCGAAGAACAAGATCTATCGCTCGACTTATAACGAGCTGCAGGCGCTGACCGATCGCGACCTCGCCGATCTCGGCATCAGCCGCTCGATGATCAAGCGGATCGCGATCGAGGCCGCCGAGGCCAAGTAAAAGTTTCCCAGTTCCCGACCGGTTCCTCCTCCTCCCTGAACCGGTCGCGAGCCGCGGTCCCGCCCCTCCTCCTCCCTGGGTGGCCCGCAACGAGGCGACGGCATCTTCCTCCTCCCTGATGCCGTCGCCTTGAAGAACGACAGAGTTACGGGCCGCCCCCTCCTCCTCCCTGGGGCGTGCACGTAGATCAGACCGGCAGGGTCCTCCTCCTCCCTGACCCAGCCGGTCGCACACCACGGGCGCTTCTCCTCCTCCCTTGGAGCGCACGCGGACCATAGAGCAGCGGGGCTTCCTCCTCCCTGCCCCGTCGCTCGCAGGAATTCACGGATACGGGCCGCCCCCTCCTCCTCCCTGGGGCGCGCACGTAGATCAGACCGGCAGGGTCCTCCTCCTCCCTGACCCAGCCGGTCGCACACCACGGGCGCTTCTCCTCCTCCCTTGGAGCGCACGCGGATCAGAGCGACGGGACCTCCTCCTCCCTGTCCCGTCGCTCGCGAAATTCGAATACGGGCCGTTCCCTCCTCCTCCCTGGAACGGCGCGCATCAGACCGGCGGGGTCCTCCTCCTCCCTGACCCCGCCGGTCGCACAGGATACGGATGCCCTTCCTCCCAACACGGCATTCGTTGCATAGACCGGCCGGGCCCTCCTCCCTGGTTCGTGCCGGTCGACCGAGACGGCAGCGGGTTCTCCTCCTCCTCCCCGAGGATCCGCCGACCGGTACAGACGGCGGCGCCCCTCCTCCTCCCTGGGCGTCGCCGTTTCTCGTTTTGGGCCTTTCCATTTCCGCCCGGCGGTGCAGATTGGCGCGCATGACCGCGCTCTCGCTCCTCCCTGCCCTGATGGGCTTCGCCCTCGTCACCCTGTTCACCCCGGGGCCGAACAACCTGATGCTCATGGCGTCCGGCGCCAATTTCGGCCTGCGCCGCTCGGTGCCGCACATGGCGGGGGTGGCGCTCGGCTTCGCCGCGATGGCGGGGCTCGTCGGGCTGGGGCTGGCGCAGGTGTTCGAGATCTGGCCGGTGCTGACCAGCCTGCTCCGCGTCATCTCGATCGGCTTCCTGCTCTGGCTGGCCTGGAAGATCGCCACGGCCGCCCCGAGATCGGCGGACGCACCCGAGACCGAAGGGCGGCCGCTGACCTTCCTGCAGGCCGCGGCCTTCCAATGGGTCAACCCCAAGGCATGGGCGATGTCGGTGACCGCGACCAGCGCCTATGTGGGGGATGCCGGGCTGTTCGGCGTCGCGCTCGTGGTCGCAGTCTTCGCGGCGATGGGCACGGTTTCGGCCGGGCTCTGGACCGTGTTGGGACAGGGGTTGCGCCGGCTGCTGTCGGACCCGCTGCGGCTGCGGATCTTCAACATCGTCATGGCAGCGCTGCTCGTCGCCACGCTGTGGCCGATCCTCGCGGCGCTGTAACGCGAAACGCCGAAGACCCGTCAAGGTCCCCGGCGCTCGGATCGCTTTGCCACGCAGCCGGCTAGGCCTCAGCCCTCGGCATAGGCCTGCATCACCTCGTCGGAGGCCTCGACATTGGTGGTGACGGTCTGCACGTCGTCGTCATCCTCGAGCGTCTCCACCAGCTTCATCAGCTTGGCGAACTCCTCGGCGTCGAGCGGCGTGCGGTTCTGCGGCTTCCAGATCAGCTTGGTGGTCTCACTCTCGCCGAGCGAGGCCTCGAGCGCCGTCGCCACCTCGTTGAGATCGGTGTCGGCGCAGTAGATCCAGTGGCCGTCCTCGTCGCTCTCGACATCCTCGGCGCCGGCCTCGATCGCGGCCATCATCACCGTGTCGGCATCGCCGACCTCGGCCTTGTAGTGGATTTCGCCCTTGCGATCGAACATGAAGGACACCGAGCCGGTCTCGCCGAGATTGCCGCCGCTCTTGCCGAAGGTCGAGCGCACGTTCGAGGCGGTGCGGTTGCGGTTGTCGGTCATCGCCTCGACGATGACGGCGACGCCGCCGGGACCGTAGCCCTCGTAGCGGATCTCGTCATAGCTCTCGGCGTCGCCGCCCTGCGACTTCTTGATGGCGCGGTCGATCACGTCCTTGGGGACCGAGACCGACTTGGCCTCCTTCACGGCCATGCGCAGGCGCGGATTCTTGTCGGGATCGGGGTCGCCCATCTTGGCGGCGACGGTGATCTCCTTGGAGAGCTTCGAGAACAGCTTGGAGCGCGCGGCGTCCTGCCGCCCCTTGCGGTGCTGGATGTTGGCCCATTTGGAATGGCCGGCCATGGCGGGGCTCCTGTCGTGATATGCGAAAGTCCGGGTCTCTATATGCCAGCCCCCGCGAAGGGGGCAAGCGGTCCCTCAAAGCGGGAAGAACAGCGGAATCACCAGCGAGGCGGTCAGCGCGGTCAGCACGTTGAGCGGCACACCGATCTTCAGGAAGTCGGAGAACTTGTAGCCCCCCGGCCCATAGACCAGCGTGTTGGTCTGATAGCCGATCGGCGTCGCGAAAGCGGCCGAGGCGCCGAACATCACCGCCACGATCAACGGCCGCGGATCGACACCCAGCGCCTGCGCCAGGCCGATCGCCACCGGCGTCAGGATCACTGCCACAGCGTTGTTCGACACGATCTCGGTCAGCACGGAGGCCAGCAGATAGACCACCAGCACCAGCGCCCAGCTCGGCAGGTGCATCAGACCGGGTGTCAGCCACTCGACCAGCAGCGATACCGCGCCGGAGTGATCGAGCCCCGCCCCCACCGCCAGCATCCCGAAGATCAGCGCCAGCAAGCGCCCGTCGATGAAGCCGAACGCCTCGTCGGCGTCGATGCAGCGTGTCAGCAGCACCACCGCCACGCCGATGAAGCTCATCACCGCGATGTTGGCGACACCGATTGCCGAGAGGCCGACGATGGCAAAGAGCACGGCGAGCACGATCGGCGCATGGCTGCGGCGATAGGCACGCTCGGTCGGCTGGGCGACGTTGACGAGGTTCATGTCGGTGGCAAGCCGTTGGATGTCGGCCATCGCACCTTCGAGCAGCAGCGTGTCACCGACCCTCACCACCAGATCGTCGATCTGGCGACCGATGTTCTTGTCGCGGCGATGGACCGCAAGGGTATAGACGCCGTAGCGGCGGCGCAGGCGCAGATCGCCGAGCTTGCGGCCCACCATGCGGCAGTCGGGCGTGATCAGCACCTCGACCGTGGTGGTTTCCACCGCCGACACCTGATCGACGCGGCGCAGGCTCTTGTTGGCCTGAAGGGACAGAAGTTCGGTCATCGCGGTTCGCAGCACCACCCGGTCGCCGACCTCGAGCGTGACACCGGTGAGGTTGCGCCGGAGCGAGGCGTCGCCGCGCACCACGTCGATCAGCCGCACGCCTTCGCGCTTGAACAGCTGCACGTCGGTGACCTCGCGGCCGATCAGGTTGCTGTCGGGCGGAATCACCGCCTCGGTGAAGAAGCGCATCTTCGACTTGCCCGAAAGCAGCCCCGCCATGGAATCCCGGTCCGGCAGCAACTTGCGGCCGATCAGCCCCAGATAGGCCACTGCCACACCAGCCATGAGCAGCCCGGCGCCGGTGATCTCGAAGATGCCGAAAGGCTCCATGCCGGCGGCCTGCACCACGCCGTCGACCAGCAGGTTGGTCGAAGTGCCGATCAGCGTCAGCATGCCACCGAAGATGGCAAAGTAGCTCAGCGGGATCAGCAGCTTCGAAGGCTGATGCCCCATCTGCGCCGAAAGCCGCACGAAGATCGGGATCATCACAACCACGATCGGCGTGTTGTTGATGAAGGCCGACATGGCGAGCACGGTGAAGGTGAGCGTGATCAGCGTCGTTCTGGGACGCTTTTCGACATGACGGGCGGCCTGGGCCGAGATCCAGTCGAGCGCACCGGTCCGCACGAGGGCACCCACCACCACGAAAAGCGCGGCGATGGTCCACGGGGCCGGGTTGGCGAAGATGCCGATGGCTGCGGCCTCGGGCAGGATGCCCAGAACGAGCATGGTGATGGCGCCGGTGATCGCCACCACCTCGACGGGATAGATCTCGCGCAGGAACGCCAGGAACATGGCCAGCACGATCAGCATCGCGGCGATCGCTTCGGCCTCGGACGACAGGGAAATGCCGAACATCGTCAAAACCTTCCGGGGCGGCCGAGTGTCACGGCCGGAACTCTACTATGGCCCATGGCCGAAATCTCACGCGGGGCCCGTCTGCGACAAGCGGCCACCCTGTCGCACCATCTCCACCCGCGAGGCGAGGCCGGTGCGGTCGTCGGTCTCGACATAGAGGCCGCACAGGGTGACCTCCTCCATCGCCGGGGTGAAGCGCCCGCCCGGCATGCCGGTGACGAAGCGCCTGAGCGGCTCGTCCTTCTGCATGCCGATGACGCTGTCGTAATCGCCGCACATGCCGGCATCCGACTGGAAGGCGGTGCCACGCGGCAGGATCGTCGCATCCGCCGTGGGCACATGGGTGTGAGTCCCCACCACGATCGAGGCGCGACCGTCGCAGAAATGCCCCACGCCCATCTTCTCGCTCGTCGCCTCGCAATGGATGTCGATCAGACTCGCCGCGACCGCCCCCCCCGGCGGGTGCGCCTTGAGTACCGGCTCCAACGCCGAGAAGGGATCGTCATAGGGGCGGCTCATGAAGACCTGCCCCAGAACCTGCGCCACCAGGACCTTGCGGCCCCGCGTCGCCTCGAACACCCGCGCGCCGGTGCCGGGGGCGGATTTGGAGTAGTTCAGCGGCCGGATGATGCGCGGCTCGGCCTCGCAGAACCGCAGCATGTCCTTCTGGTCGAAGGCGTGATCGCCCAGCGTGATGACATCGGCGCCCGCCTCGAGAAGGCCCTTGGCATGCTCGATCGAGAGACCTCGCCCGCCGGTGGCGTTCTCGCCGTTGACCACCACGAAATCGAGCCGCCAGTCGCGGCGCAGGCCCGGGAGCCGCTCCGCCACGGCCTGCCGGCCACCGCGACCCATCACGTCGCCAAGGAACAATATTCTCATCCCGTCGGTGTTAGGGCGGCCATTTGCAAAGGGCAAGCGAAGCGTCGCCACCATGCGATGTCACGTTGCGATGCCGCGCGAACCGCCCGATCCGCCGGCAGGGGCCGTAACGAAACGCCCGTTCCGCCAGCCCGGCTCAGCCTGGCACGACGATTCCGGTTTCGGTCACGATCAGGTCCAGCGGTTGGTCCGTGGGTTCGACCGGAATCTCCTCCGCCTCCTGCGCGGCGAAGGCGAACCCCACCGCCATGACCGGCCCCGAGGCCCGCAGCCGTTCAAGTGTCCGGTCGTAGAAACCGCCGCCATAGCCGAGCCTGTGCCCGTGCCGGTCGAAGGCCACCAGCGGCACGATGACGATCTCGGGCGTGATCCACTCGCCCGCCACCGGGACATGCGCGCCGAAATGCCCCTCTTCGAGCGCGCAGCCCGGGGTCCATTCGCGAAACCGCAATGGCCGCCCCGCCCCCTCGATCACCGGCACGCCGATGCGTGCATGGGAGGATGCGGCCTCCATGGCGGGCAGCGGGTCGATCTCGCTGCGCATCGGCATGTAGCCCGCGATCGGTCGCGCCGGGTGTTCCAGCAGCCAGCGGGTCAAGTGTTCGGCCTGGGTGCTGGCGGAACGGTGCGCCAGTTCGCGGCGCAGAAACGCCGCCTCGCGCGCGGCCTTCTTGCGAGCCGCAAGGCCAGTGATGCCGCTCACAACAGGATCACCGAGGCGAGGCCGAGGAAGGCGAAGAAGCCCACCACGTCCGTGACCGTGGTCACGAAGGTGCCCGAAGCCAGCGCCGGGTCGATGCCGAAGCGGTCGAGCACGACCGGCACGACCACACCCGACAGCCCCGCCACCACGAGGTTGATCACCATGGCCACGGCGATCACCGCGCCGAGCATCGGCGAGCCGAACCAGACGAGGCCGACGATTCCCATCACCACGGCGAAGGCCAGCCCGTTGATCAGCCCCACCGCCACCTCGCGCCGGATCACCCGCCAGACGTTCGAGGTGGTCAGGTCGCGCGTGGCGATGGCGCGCACCGCGACGGTGAGCGACTGGGTCCCCGCATTGCCGCCCATCGAGGCGACGATCGGCATCAGCACGGCAAGGGCCACGAGACCGGCGATGGTCTCCTCGAACAACGAGATGACCAGCGAGGCGATGATCGCCGTGCCGAGATTCACCGCGAGCCATGGCAGCCGCTGCTTGGTGGTTTCGCGCACCGAATCCGACAATTCGCTCTCGCCGCCGACGCCGGCGAGGCGAAGGATGTCCTCCTCGTGCTCCTCGTCGAGCACGTTCATCGCGTCGTCGATGGTGATCACCCCGACCAGCCGGTCGTCGTCATCGACAACCGGCGCCGAGATCAGGTGATACTGGTTGAAGGCGTAGGCCACCGCACCCTCGTCATCCTCGATATGAAAGGTGCGAAAGCTCTCTTCGGTGATGTCGCGCAGTGGCGTCGAGCGGGGCTTGGACAGGAGCCGCCCGATCTGCACGTAGCCCACGGGCTTCATGCGCGGATCGACCAGCATCACGTGGTAGAACTGATCCGGCAGCGTATCCGAGCGGCGTAGGAAATCGATCGCCTCGCCCACGGTCCAATGTTCGGGCGCGCGCACCACCTCGACCTGCATCAGGCGGCCGGCGGATTCCTCGGGATAGGCCAGCGCCTTTTCGACCGCGATCCGGTCGGTGGCGGCCAGCGCGTCGAGCACGGCGGCCTGCTGATCCTCGTCGAGATACTCGACGAGGTCGACCACGTCATCGGATTCGAGCTCGCGAACCGCCTCGGCCAGCTCCGTCGGCGCGAGCGACTGGATGATCTCCTCGCGAAGGTTGTCGTCGAGTTCCGAGAGGATCTCGCCATCCATCCCGCCCTTCCAAAGGGCCAGCAGCGCGCGGCGATCTCGCGCGTCGATCTGCTCAAGCAGGTCAGCGATATCGGCGGGGTGGAGCGGCGCGAAGATCGTGTCGAGCCGCGCCGCATCGCCGGCCTCGACCGCGTCGAGCACCTCGTCGAAGAGCCGCGCCGGAAGGCCGAAATCGTCCTCGTCGCTGTCCGGCTCGTGGCTTTCGATCTGGTCGTCCATGGCATCTCCCGGTGTTGGCGCGGACCATAATGGATGTTCGCGCAACGGCAACCGGAGCGCAGGGCACCGGCCGATTTACCTGCGCGCGCGCCGCTCCTATCCTTCGCCCATGACACAGACATTGCACCTGGGCCAGACCCTGAACTTCACCGGCGATCCCTTCATCGAAGGCCCCGCCGCCGCCACCCATTCAAGCCGCGGCGCGGTGCTGGTCGAGGGTGGCCGGGTCGTCGCCACCGGCGAGGCCGACGCGCTGCGGGCGCGACATGGCGGCGCGGAGGTGATCGATCACGGCGAGGGGCTGATCCTGCCGGGCTTCGTCGATGCGCATATGCATTACCCCCAGACCGGGATGATCGCGAGCTGGGGCAAGCGGCTGATCGACTGGCTCAACAGCTACACCTTTCCCGAGGAAGGCAAGTTCGCCGACCGCGCCTATGCCGACGAGGTCGCGGGCCGTACGCTCGACCTCGCCATCGCCAACGGCACCACGACGCTCACGAGCTTCTGCACGATCCATCCCGGCAGCGTCGATGCCTTTTTCGAGGCGGCCGAGGCGCGCGGCATGGCAGCCTTCGCGGGCAAGACCTGCATGGACCGCAACGCGCCCGATTTCTTGCGAGACACCGCGCAGAGCGCACATGACGACAGCAAGGCGCTGATCGCGCGCTGGCACGACAAGGGCCGCGCCCGCTATGTCATCACGCCGCGCTTTTCGCCCACCTCGACGCCGGAGCAGCTAGACGCGCTGGGCGCGCTCTGGGCCGAACATCCGTCCTGCCTGATGCAGACGCACCTATCGGAGCAGGTGGACGAGATCGAATGGGTGAAGGGCCTGTACCCGGAGGCGCGCGACTATCTCGACACCTACGAGGCGCATGGCCTCTTGGGCGAACGCGGTCTCTACGGCCACGCCATCCATCTGGAGCCGCGCGAGGCGGACCGCCTGCGCGAGGTCGGGGCCGGGCTCGTGCACTGCCCGACATCGAACACCTTCATCGGCTCGGGCATCTTCGACATGGCCGCGCGGGTGGCCGAGGGGCAGCGGATCGGGCTGGCCTCGGATACGGGTGGCGGCTCGTCCTTCTCGATGCTACGGGTAATGGGCGCCGCCTATGAGCTGGGCCAGCTCAGGCGCAACCCGATCCACCCCGCGCAGCTCCTGTGGCTCGCCACCGAAGGCTCGGCCAAGGTGCTGCATGCCGAAGGCGATATCGGCCGCCTCGCGCCCGGCGCGGCTGCCGACATGATCGTGCTGGATCTCGCCTCGACCCCCGGAATCGCCCAGCGCTCGGCGCTGGCCGCGGACATCTGGGAGGCCCTGTTCCCGACGATCATGATGGGGGACGACCGCGCAATCACCGCTACCTATGTGGCGGGCCAGCGTATGAAGGGCTAGTCCCCGTTTCGGAAAGCTGCGCGTCGAGGCGAGATCACCTTTGCCACGGTGCGCAGCGGCCTGATGACTTTGTTCCTGAAATACGCAAATCCTGCCATTGCCAGCCGCGCGCCGCTCAGCAGGTCTGGCGCAGCAGTTCCAGCGCCTCGGCGTGAATGCCCGCATTGGCGGCCGCAATGACGCGCCCGCCCTCATGCGCCGGGCCGCCCTGCCAGTTGGTGACGACGCCTCCTGCGGCCTCGATCACGGCGATGGGGGCGCATATGTCATAGCTGTTGAGCCCCGCCTCGATCACGAGGTCGACCTGCCCCAGCGCCACCAGCGCATAGGCGTAGCAATCCATGCCATAGCGCGTCAGCCGGGCCTTCCGGCTCACGGCTTCGAAGCCCGCCTGTTCGGCCGGACTGCCGACTTCGGGAAAGGTGGTCATCACGATCGCTTCGGAAAGCGCGCGGGACGCACCCGTCGCAAGACGACTTTCCCCCAGCGGCCCGTCAAGACGCGCGATGCCCAAGCCCCCCTCGAAACGTTCGCCGATATAGGGCTGGTCGATCACTCCGAAAATCGGTCCGTTCTCGTCGCGAACCGAGATCAAAACGCCCCATGTGGGGGTCCCGGCAATATAGGCGCGGGTGCCGTCGATCGGGTCGAGCACCCAGGTCAGCCCGCTGGTTCCGGGTTCGGCGCCGTATTCCTCGCCGAGGATCGCGTCCTCGGGACGTCGCTGTGCCAATACCGCCCGCATCGTGCGTTCGGCCGCGCGGTCGGCCTCGGTGACCGGGTCGAAACCGACCCCGTCGCCGGTCTTGTCATCGACGCCGATGCCCTGCCGGAAGTGGCGCAGCGTCTCGGGCCTCGCGGCATCGGCCAAGGCATGGGCCGTGGCAACGATGTCGCGGATGAGATCGGGTGAGTATGTGCCGGTCATGAAGCGCCCATCCTGCTCGGACGGATCGGCCGCCCGACGGCGGCGGTAGCGCGCGGACGGCGCCCCGGTCAAGACCGGGGACCGTCCTCCAACGGGTGCTTTCAGGCGGCGTCGCTCAGCACGCGGGCCAGGTCGAACAGGCGGCGGCGCTGCTGTTCGGGGATCGCGTAATAGGACCTCAGCAGTTCCAGCGCCTCGCGGTCGGCCATCACGTCGCCGGGCATGTCGCCGGGCCGGGCCTCGGGCTCCGCCGCGTCCATGCCCTCGAAGAAGAAGGACACCGGCACGCCGAGCGCGTGGGCGATGTCCCACAGACGCGAGGCGCTGACGCGGTTCATGCCGGTTTCGTATTTCTGGATCTGCTGGAACTTGATGCCGACCTTTTCGGCTAGCTGCTGCTGGGTCGTGCCATTCATCCAACGGCGATGACGGATGCGCTTGCCAACATGGACGTCAACGGGATGCTTCATCGGCTGTCCTTCTTAACCTTCTGCGCCCAAATGCGGTACTCGACCGGACGCTGCGCGTTGCAAATGTTTTTCGGGCACGCATGCCCATCAGTATATATCCATTTAGACACGCATCGGTTGCAAAGGTCATCATGGCTTTTTGGTCATGACCCGGGTCAAATGGACAGTGAAACTGTCCGGAAGGTCAGGACCGCAGAGCAAACCCGTGTTTCCTTTGGCGAATCGTGGCTGAACAGCACGGGATCGGTCCATGAACCTGTCTTGAACGGCGCGCTTGCGATCAGGGGCTGCCAAACCAACCCGGGAAGCAGTCTGCGGCGAGGCTCGTTCCCGCACTTCCGGACGCGCATCGGCGCCGTGATCAGTGGCCTTCGAGCCTTGTTACCACACTGCGGCGCCAACGGCGTCAGGCTTGAAAAGCGCCGCCCAATCCCCAATATCGAAACCGAGCAGTTTTTCTTCTGACCGGAGGTCTCAATGGCTGAATTCAATACGATCCGCGCGACGGCCGGGGCCCGCTCCGCTCGGATCGACGAAGGGCTTCGCGCCCACATGAACAAGGTCTACGGCACGATGTCCGTGGGCATGCTGATCACCGCCGCGGCGGCGTGGGCTATTTCGGGTCTGGCGACCACGACCGACCCGGCGCTCGCGGCCGCGCAGATCGGCACTGGCAAGTATCTGACCAGCTTCGGTGCCGCGATCTATGCTTCGCCGCTGAAATGGCTGATCATGTTCGCGCCGCTGCTGTTCGTCTTCGGCTTCTCCGCCGGCATGAACCGCATGTCGGCCGCCACCGCGCAGGTCGTCTTCTACGCCTTCGCCGCGGTGATGGGCCTGTCGCTCAGCTCGATCTTCCTCATCTTCACCGGCGTCTCGATCATTCAGGTGTTCCTGATCACCGCCATCGCCTTCGCGGGGCTGTCGCTTTACGGCTATACCACGAAGAAGGACCTGTCGGGTTTCGGCACCTTCCTGATCATGGGCGTGATCGGCCTGATCGTGGCCTCGATCGTGAACATCTTCCTCGCCTCCTCGGCGGTGGCCTTCGCCATCTCCGTGCTGGGCGTGCTGATCTTCGCCGGCCTGACCGCCTATGACACGCAGAACATCAAGAACATCTATGTGAGCCATGCGGCCCACGGTGACAGCGAGTGGCTGGGGAAAGCCGCCATCATGGGCGCGCTGCAGCTCTACCTCGACTTCATCAACATGTTCATGTTCCTGCTGCAGCTTTTCGGCAATCGCGAATAAGCTTCGTGACAGACGAAATCGATCCAGGGGTCGGCGGCAACGCCGGCCCTTTTTCCATGTGGGGCTATTCGTCCGGCAGCTGCGCCTTCACGCACCAGGCCCGTGCCGGCAGGCGGATCGGTCCGCCATGGTCGAGCCGTTGCGCCAACGCGCCGCGCAGCCGCGCCCGGGCATCGGGGTCGAGACCGTCGAGGTACCGCTTCGCCGTGCTCGGGGCCTGGGTGAAGGGACGCCAATAGGCCTCGAAATCCTCGTGCTCGCTCATCGTGTCGATCTGCCCTATCGCCGGCTCCAGCCCCACGGCGCGACAGGCCCGTTCAAGACCGGCAAAGTCGCAATCGGCAAAGCGGTGCCGTTCGGAGGACCGCACCGCCTCGGGGTCGATGGACCCGGCCGCCTGCCAGAACGCATCCAGCATGCCCATGCCGCCAGAGGGATAGTCCCAAACATAGAACCCCAGCAGGCCACCGGGGCGCAGCACCCGGCGCATCTCGGCCAGCGCCGCTTCCATCGAAGTTGCGAAATTGACGAAGAGCCCGGCCACGGCGACGTCGCGGCTCTCCTCCGGCAATGGCAGTTGGAGCGCGTCGCCATGCTCGATGCTGAGGCGGGCGTCGGAGAAGCGATGTTGCAGATGCGCGACGAAGCTCTCCGACTCCTCGATCGCAAGCAGGTGCCGCGGCGCCGAGCGTTCGAGGATCGCGGCGGTCAGGACGCCGGTTCCGGCACCGATATCGATCCAGTCGCCTCCGGTGGGCGCCTTGAGCCAATCCAGGAACCGATCAGCGACGGGGCGACTCCAGCGCCCCATGAACAACTCGTAGGCCTCGGCTTCGGCCCGCGCGACAATCCCGTCCATGGCGCACCCCTCCACGATCTCCTTCGCCCTATCCTATCATGATCGGGCGCGTGGCGCTGCATCGCGGTCCGCCATGCGGATGGGTCATCTGCCCCGTCACGCGGCCAAGGGCGTGCGTCCGCGAGGATGCGAGTGCGTCGATCGGGTTGATCCTCGCCTCACCCCGGCCGCTAAGCTACTTGCCCATCTTCGAGAGCTTGGACTGCAGTTCGGCGAGCTGCTTCTTGATGTCGTCGAGGTTGTCGTCTTCCTTTTCCGGCTTGGGACCGGTGGAGCCCATCATGCCCCCCGTCATCGCCTTGAAGAAGGCCTGCTGCTGCGCGCGCATCGCCTCGAAGCCGGGCATCTGCCCCATCGGCGAAACCTTGGTCATGTTCTCCATGAGCTTCGACTGCCCGTCGCGCAGCATCTCGAACGAAGCGGCGAGGAACTGCGGCACCACGGAGCTGGCCTGGCTGGTATAGCTGCGCACCAGATCCGTCAGCACATCGACGGGCAGTACGCTTTCGCCCCGGCTTTCGTGTTCTGCGATGATCTGCAACAGGTATTGGCGGGTCAGGTCGTCGCCGGATTTGAGATCGACGATCTGCACCTCGCGGCCCGCGCGGATGAAGCCGGCGATATCCTCGAGCGTGACGTAGTCGCTGGTTTCGGTGTTGTAGAGCCGCCGGCTGGCATATCGCTTGATCAGAAGCGGTTTCGTGGTTTCGGCCATCTCTTTCCCCCCGGCATGATGCGCTGCAGCAAAGCCTAGGACGGTGTTTCGCAAAAAGAAAGGGCGGGCTGTCGATGACAGCCCGCCCACCGCGGCGTGGGAGGAGCGCCGCAGTGCGGCTTACTTCGAGGCCGCCTGAGCGGTCTGCGAAGAGGCCTTGCGAGTCGCGGCCTGAGCATCGGCGCCGGCCTTCTTGGCGGCGGCGGTCATGTCGTCGCTCATGTCCTTGCCGGCCGAGAGCATCAGCTCGAGGGTCTCGGTCTGCAGCTTCTTCGCGATTTCCGCGAAGGCGGCCATGTGCTCGGAGGCGGCTTCGGCGGAGGAGGAGGCGAAGTCGCTCATCGCCTTGGCGTAATCGGCGGGCTCCGACTTGGCGCGAGTCACTTCGCCGAACTTGGCGAGCGTGTCCTGGGCCCACTTGGCCGAAAGCTCGGTTGATTTCTGCGCCGCTTCGAGATTGGCGGCGGAGAGCTTCTCGGCGAGCGCGGATTGGTTCTTGAACATCTCTTCCATGTTCTTGGTGTCGACGGGGAAGGAGCCCATCATGTCTTTGAAGATCGCGGTGAAGTCTTGCGTGTTGGCCATCAGAAGTCCCTTTCTGGTCGCTGCGGCAGCACCATGGCCCCGCTCTGTCGAACTGATGAGCTGAATATGAATGCTGCGCCGCAGCATTTCAAGATGTTTTTCTGCGGTGCAGCAAAAAACTTCCCCAAGGGCAGGAAGCGCCTTATTCGGCTGCGAGGCGGCCCCCCGTTACGTAGCGCCCCGGAGCCGGGCCCAGTGCTGGATGCGACTTGGAACCGGGCTGACGCGCTGGCACCAGTTCGCCCGATCGCGGCTTCAGCCATTCGATCCAGACCGGCCACCAAGACCCTTCGTGCTTGGTCGCGGCCGCGCGCCATTCCTCGGGCGTCCTGGCCGGTTTGTCATTGGTCCAATAGCCGTATTTCTTCTTGGCAGGCGGGTTCACGATGCCCGCGATATGGCCCGAGCCCGACAGCACGAAGGTCTTGTCCTTCGAGCCCATCTTCTGAATGCCGCGCCAGCTCGAATCCCACGCCGCGATGTGGTCGCTTTCGCATCCGACCGCGAAGACCGGCACCGTCACTTCCGAGATCTTGGCCAGATGCCCGGCCACGGTAAAGCCCTCGGTCGCGAACAGGTCCTGCTGGCACAGGCCGCGCAGATATTCGACAGCCATGCGGGCCGGCAGGTTGGTGCCGTCGCCGTTCCAGTAGAGCAGGTCGAAGGCGGGGGGCGCCTCGCCCATCATGTAGCTCCGGATCGCGGGCTGGTAGATCAGGTCGCGCGCGCGCAGGAAGGAGAAGGTGCGCGACATGTAGAACTTGTCGAGCACACCCGCCTCGCGCGCCTCCGCTTCGATGCCGTCGACGAAGTCGTCGTCGAGGAACACGCCCACCTCGCCCTGATCCGAAAAATCGGTAAGGGTGGTGAAGAAGGTCGCCGAGTTGACCGAGTTGTCCTTGCGCGCCTTGAGCACCGACAGCGTCAGGCTCAGCGTGGTCCCGGCGATGCAGTAGCCCACCGCGTTGACCTTCTTGACGCCGCAGATCTCCTTCACCGTCTCGATCGCCTGAAGATAGCCATCTTCCACATAGTCGGTCATGCCGATCTCGGCATAGCTCGGGTCAGGGTTGATCCAGCTCACCACGAAGAGCGTGTAGCCCTGCTCGACGACGTGACGGATCAGGCTGTTCTGCGGCTTCAGATCGAGGATGTAGTACTTGTTGATCCAGGGCGGGAACAGCACCACCGGCGTCTCATGCACGTCCTCGGTCTGCGGCGCGTACTGGATCAGTTCGAACAGATGGTTGCGAAACACCACCTCGCCCGGCGTGGTGGCGAGGTTCTCGCCCACCCGGAAGGCATTGCCGTCGGCCAGCGTCACGACGAGGTTGCCCTTGTTGGCCTCGAGATCGCGGACCAGGTTCTCGAGCCCGTCGATCAGGCTCTGGCCTTCCGTCTCGAGCGCCTTTTGCAACGCGTCGGGATTGGTGGCGAGAAAGTTGGTCGGGCTGAACATGTCGACGATCTGGGTCGCGAAGTAGTCGAGCCGCTTCTTCTCGCGCGGCTCCAGACCCTCGATCGAGTCGATCGCCATCCGCACCGCCTCGGCATTGGTCAGATATTGCTGCTTGATGAAGTTGAACCAGGGATGGGTGTCCCATAGCGGGTTGGAAAACCGGCGGTCGCCCTTCTTGTCGCCGGCCACGGGGGCCGCGCCGGGCACCAGTTGCTGCTGCGCCTCGACGTAATGCCTGAGCGTCTTGCCCCAGTAGCCGAGCTGGTGCTCCATCATCCGGGCCGGGTCTCGCATCATCTCGGCCCAATAGGTCCCGGCGGCCTTCATGTAGAGGTCGTGGCTCGGCCCCTGCAGGCTGGGCGGCACCTGTCGCCCCTGCCCCATCGCGCCGACGAGCCGCTGCGTCAGCTCCTCGATCCGGGTCAGATTGGCTTCCAGCCGTGCCTTGGCGCCCGTGGCCAAACCGTCACCGGTCCCGCCCTGATCCGCGCCCTTGCCGTGATCGTCAGTTGTCATACACCCTCCCGCGCCCTAGTTTGCAGGCGCAGCATGCGGCCTGCCGGGGCGGGCCTGTGCGCCCCGCGTGCCGCCGAGGCGGGGCTGGCCCGACGGACCTACGACCCCTGCCTGGAGCAGTCTTATGAAGTATATGCCGACCTACGACCTGATGGAAAGCGTGCGCAATACCAACCAGTGGTTGGGTGCGACCGCGCGCGCCATGGGCGACTACCCGGCGATGGCGATGACCGCCAACCCGGCGATGCAGTTGCTCAAGGCATGGGGCGACGTGACCGAGCGCAGCTTCGCACGCATGGTGGCCAAGCCTGACTGGGGCATCCCCTCGATCACCGGCCCCGATGGCAAGGACCACATCGTCCGCGTCGAGACGCTGGTGGAACGCCCCTTCGGCGACCTGATCCGCTTTACCACCCCCGGCAGAAAATCGCCGAAGAGGCGCGTGCTGCTGGTTGCGCCGATGTCCGGCCACTACGCCACCCTCCTGCGCAAGACGGTGATCAGCCTGCTGCCCGATTGCGACGTGCATATCACGGATTGGCACAACGCCCGCGACATCCCGGTGAGCAAGGGCAAGTTCGACGTCGAGGACTACACCAAATACGTGGCCGAGTTCATGCGCCATCTCGGCCCGGACCTGCACGTGATCGCGGTGTGCCAGCCGGTGCCGCTCACCCTCGCGGCCACGGCGATGCTGGCCGAGGACGACCCCGAGGCGCAGCCGCGCTCGCTGACGCTGATCGGCGGGCCGGTGGATCCCGACGCCGCCGCCACCGACGTCACCGATTTCGGCAGCCGCGTCACGATGGGCCAGCTGGAGCATTCGATGATCCAGCGGGTCGGTTTCAAGTACAAGGGCGTGGGCCGCGAGGTCTATCCCGGGCTGCTGCAGCTCGCCTCCTTCATCGCGATGAACGCCGCCACCCATGCGCAGGCCTTCACCGACCAGATCTTCCGTGCCGCCCATGGCAAGGCGTCCGAGCACGACAAGCACAACCAGTTCTACGACGAGTATCTCGCCGTGATGGACATGACGGCAGAGTTCTACCTCTCGACCGTCGAGCGCGTCTTCAAGTCGCGCGACATCGCGCGCAACGCCTTCACCGTGGATGGCCGCCAGCTCGATCTGGGCAAGATCACCTCGGTGGCGGTGAAGATCGTCGAGGGCGAAAAGGACGACATCTCGGCCCCTGGCCAGTGCCTCGCCGCGCTCGACCTGCTGACCGGCCTGCCCGATGATCGCAAGGCGGCGCATCTGGAGCCCGGCGCCGGGCATTACGGGATCTTCGCCGGGTCGAGCTGGCGCAACAACATCCGGCCGCTGGTGCTGCAATTCATCGACGCCAATTCCGATGCGCCGGCCAAGCACACGACCAAGGTCGGATCTCCCAAGCCGGCCCAGCCGTCGAAGCCCGCCCGGTCGGCCAAGCCCGCCGCCACAAAGGCGAAGCCGTCCGGGACGAGCAAGCCCAAGGCCGCCAAGCCCGAGGCGAAGGTCGCGAAGGACATCGCCAAGGGGGCCGAAGCCGGGGCGCATGAAGCGAAGCCCGTGGCGAAGACGGCCGAACCGGTCGTGGCGAAGCAGCCGACGAGCGAGCCTGCCGCCGCCGAGCCGGCCGTATCGAAGCCGACACTGGTGAGTTCGAACAGCAACGCACCGAAGCAGGAGCCGACCAAACCCGCGGCGGCCCCGCAGCAGGCCGATGCATCGAAGGCCGAACCGTCGAAGACGGATGCGCCGAAGGGCGGGACCGCCAAGCCCGCTGAGACGCAATCCGACGCCGCGCAGCCCGGCAAGCCGACCCGCGCCGCCAACGACTGAGCGATCAGGCGGCGGCCAGCGCCTTGGCCGCCGCCGTCACCCCGCCCGCGCCATGCGGGATCGACAGGGACGAGAGCCCCGCCTCGATGGTCCCGAGCGCGCCCAGCACCATATGTGCATTCACGTGGCCCATATGGCCGATACGGAACCAGCCCTCGGGCGGTGTCCGTCCCAGCCCGATCCCGAGCGTCACCCCCATTTCCGTCTCGCACCAGTCGCGCAGCCGGTCCGCGTCAGGTGCGCCCAGATGGATCGACGTCACGGCGTGGCTGCGATCCTCCGCCGAGCGCACGCCGAGCCGCATCTCTCCTTCGCAGCCCCATGCCTCCACGGCCGCCCAGATCGCGCTTGCGAGGCGGGCATGCCGGCGCCATACCGCCTCGATCCCCTCCTCGACGATCAAGTCCAGCGCAGCGCGCAGCGCGTAGAGGTGATGGGTCGGCGCGGTGCCCGCGAAATACTGGTAATACAGGTCGGGCGCGGCGCGCGGCCGCCAGTCCCAGTAGGGCGTGACCATGTCCGCGCGATGGCGGGCTTCGGCCGCACGCTCGTTGAAGAAGGCAAAGCCCAGCCCCGGCGGCGTCATCAGCCCCTTCTGGCTCGCGGTGATCGCGACGTCGACGCCCATCGCGTCCATCTCGAAGCGGTCGCAGCCCATGGAGGCGATGCAATCAGCCATCAGGAGCGCCGGGTGCCCCGCCGCGTCGAGCGCGGCGCGGTAGCCCGCCATGTCGGCCCGGACCCCGGTCGCGGTATCGACATGGCAGGAAATGACGGCGCGGATCTCGTGGCTCCGATCGGCGCGAAGCCGGTCGGCGAGCTGGCCCGGATCGACCGGCCCGGCCCCGTCGCTCTCGATCACCTCGACCTCGGCGCCCAGCGCCCGTGCCGTGGCGACCCAGCCATGGCCGAAATGCCCTGCCACAAGTGCAAGGGTCCGGTCGCCCCGCGCCAGCACGTTCAGAAGCGCCGCCTCCCACATGCCGTGGCCGTTCGAGATGTAGATCGCGGCGTGATGGTCGGTGCCGGCGACCCGCTTCAGGTCGGGAAACAGCGTCGCGGTCATCTCGTGCAGCGCGCCGGTATAGATGTTGGGCGCCGGGCGCTGCATCGCCGCGAGCACCCGGTCGGGCATGACCGAGGGGCCGGGAATGGCGAGATAGGGGCGACCGTGGGAAAGCGACATGCGTGGGCCTCGCGAGGGTTGATCGGCGCGCAGCCTCGCCCCGCCCGACGCCGCCGTCAACGCCCTCTCAGTGCCCCAGCGCCCGCGCCAGCGCCGCCTCGACCGCCGCCACCTCGGCCTCGCCCTCTTCGGGCATCGCGCCATGCAGGTTGTTGAGGTCGCTTACATAGCCGCGGATTTGCTCGCGCAGCGAAGCGCGGCTACGGTCCGGAACGATGCCCGCCGCGCGCAGCTCCGCCTCGGTGGCCGGCGTCTTTTCCGGATACCTGGTCAGATCGGCAAGCCTCAGCCCGGCGGTGATCCCGCGTCCGCGCGAAAAGAAGCTGCGATAGTCGCGCACCGCCACCAGCCCCATCGGCTCGGGGCCGAGCCCCGCCGCGTGCAGCCTTTGGAACATCACCCAGTTCTCGGCCACCCGGCGCAACACCGGCGTCGAGAAGGCCCGCGCCCAATCCTCGGCATCGCGGCGCCGGTCGAAGCCGCCCAGCACCTCCTCGCGCCGGGGCGCCTTGTGGTAGATGCAATGCTGCCGCCCCGCCACCGCGTGCATCAGCTTGATCTGCGGGCCGGGCAGGTAAACAGCCCAGGCGCCCCATTTCACCCGGTGCGGTCGTCCGGCGATCATGGCGTGGCTGGGCCACAGCCTTACCTTGTCGATCAGCTCGATGCCTTCGTGATCCATGCCCGCCTCTTTCATCGCTCCGCCCTGCCCTAGGCCGCGCCTGCGGCCCCGTCAAACCCGCCTGCCTTGCGAGAGGGGCTCGGGATGCTTATGGAATGCCGGATGCGTGGGATAGGACCGATGATGAAGCTTCTCGAGGATCTGAAGGCCTGGGAGCGGCGCGCCCGCACCGGGCGGCATCATCACCTCGACGATGCCGGCGCCCGCCGCCGCGCGCTGGCGAGCTACCTGATACTCGACCACGCGATCCTGCGCTACTGGTGGACCAATTTCCATCTCGTGACCCCGGGCGTGTTCCGTTCGAACCAGCCGACGCATGGCCGGTTCGAGAAGATGGCCAGGATCGGCATTCGCACGGTCATCAACTTGCGCGGCGAGGGCGGGCATCCGCGTTACCTGTTCGAGGCCGAGAGCTGCCGGGCGCTGGGGCTGCGGCTTGTCTCGACCCAGCTTTCGGCGCGTCGCGCCGCACCGCGCGGCCAGATCCTGCGGCTATTCGAGTTGCTGCGCGAGGCCGAGCGCCCCGTGGTGATGCATTGCAAATCGGGTGCCGACCGCGCCGGTTTCGCCTCGGCCCTGCATCTTCTGGCCGAGGGCCGGCCGATCGAGGAGGCGCGCCGCCAACTGCATCCGCGCTTCCTGCATTTTCGCCGCTCCCGCACCGGGATCCTCGACCACATCCTCGACCTCTATGCCACGCGGCAGGAGCGCGGCCCGATCGGGATCGAGGACTGGATCGCCACCGAATACGATGCCGAGGCCGCGCAGAGCAGCTTCGAGGCCGGACGGGCCAGGCGATGACCACCGCGCTGCGCCCTCCCGCCGACGCCGATCCGGCTGCGCCGCGCCCTGACCGCCGCGGGCTGTTTCTTTGGCTGTGGCGCAGCTACCTCTCGCGGCACTGGCGCTGGTTGGTGGTCGCGATGGTCCTGATGGCGATCGAGGGCGGCTCGCTGGGGCTGTTCGCCTCGATGATGAAGCCGATGTTCGACGAGGTTTTCGTCGCCGGGCGGACCGAGGCGCTGTGGATCGTTGGCGTCGTGGTAATGGGCATCTTCATCGTGCGCGCCGTGACCTCGCTGGGCCAGCGCGTGCTGATGACCACGATCCGCGAGCGCAGCGCCGCCCGGCTGCGGGCCGACCTGCTGGCGCATCTGATGCGGCTCGACGGCGGCTGGCATCAGGCGCATCCGCCGGGCTACCTGATCGAGCGGGTGCAGGGCGACGTCAACTCGATCAACCAGGTTTGGGCCGCGCTCATCACCGGGGCCGGGCGCGACGTGACCTCGGTGGTCGCGCTGTTCGCGGTGGCGCTCTCGGTCGATTGGCGCTGGACGCTGGTGGCGCTGATCGGCATCCCGATCCTCGTGCTGCCCTCGCTGCTCGCGCAGAAATACGTGCGCCGTCGGTCGCGCAGCTCGCGCGAGATCGCGGCGCGCATGTCGACCCGGCTCGACGAGGTGTTCCACGGCATCGCGCCGATCAAGCTCAACGGGCTCGAGCGCTACCAATCCGAGCGCTATGACCGCCTGATCGGCGCCCGTGTGCGCGCCGAGATTCATGCCTCTTCGGGCCAGGCTGCCATTCCATCGATGATCGACATCATGACCGGTCTCGGCTTCCTCGGCGTGCTGTTCTACGGCGGCGCCGAGATCATCGCCGGTGACAAGTCGGTCGGCCAGTTCATGGCGTTCTTTACCGCCATGAGCCTTGCCTTCGAACCGCTGCGCCGGCTCGGCAACATCTCGGGCCAATGGCAGACCGCCGCCGCCAGCCTCGAGCGGATGCGTGCCATCTTCGACGCGAAGCCCTCTCTCGTTTCGCCCGCGACGCCGCGCCCTGCCCCCCAAGGAGCTCCGGAGATCCGGCTGGAGGACGTACGCCTCGCCTATGGCGATCTGCCGGTGCTACGCGGCGCGAGTTTCACCGCCAAGGCGGGCCGCACCACCGCTCTGGTCGGCGCATCGGGAGCGGGCAAGAGCACGGTGTTCAACCTGCTGGCCCGGCTCGTCGATCCGCAATCGGGAGAGATCACCATTGGCGGCGTGCCGACCCGCGCGCTCGCGCTCGAGGATCTGCGCGGGTTGATCTCGGTGGTGACGCAGGACGCGCTGCTGTTCGACGAATCGATCCGCGACAACATCCTGCTCGGCCGGACCGACGTCTCCGAGAAGCGTCTGCGCGAGGTGCTCGACGCGGCGCATGTCTCCGATTTCCTGCCGCGACTGGCCAAGGGCCTCGACAGCCCGGCCGGGCCGCGCGGTTCGGCGCTTTCGGGCGGGCAGCGCCAGCGCGTGGCCATCGCCCGCGCGCTTCTGCGCGACACGCCGGTGCTGTTGCTCGACGAGGCGACCAGCGCGCTCGACACGAAATCCGAGGCGGTGGTGCAGCAGGCGCTGGAGCGGCTTTCGGAGGGGCGCACGACGCTGGTGATCGCGCACCGCCTGTCCACCGTGCAGGGCGCCGACAGCATCGTGGTGATGGACCACGGTCAGGTGGTCGATCAGGGCAGTCATGCCGAGTTGCTGGCGCGGGGCGGTCTTTATGCCGATCTGCATGCGCTGCAGTTCCGCGACCCCGAGACGGGCTGACGTCGGTCGCATGGCCCCCTATGTAGGGCGGCATGACACAGGACCGTAGCATCATCGCCGTCACCGGCGCCGACCGCGAGGAGTTCCTTCAGGGGCTCGTCACCAACGATATCGCCCGGGCGAAGGATGGCCTCGCCTATGCGGCGCTGCTGACCCCGCAGGGCAAGCTCATCGCCGATTTCTTCCTGAAGGGAGAGAGCGACCGTTTCCTGATCGATGTCGCCGCCGAGGTGGCGCCGCAGCTGTTCCAGCGGCTGTCGATGTACAAGCTCCGCGCCGACGTGGCATTGGCCGAGGCCGATCTCAAGGTCTCGCGCGGGACCGGTCCCGCGCCCGACGGCGCCCTGCCCGATCCACGCCACACGGCGCTTGGCTGGCGGCTCTACGGCGCGCAGGCGGGCGATGATGGCAGCGACTGGACGGCGCTGCGGGTCGAGCACCTGATCCCCGAATGGGGTCACGAGTTGGGGCCCGAGAGCTACATCCTCGAAGCCGGGTTCGAACGCATGAACGGCGTCGATTTCCGCAAGGGCTGCTATGTCGGGCAGGAGGTCACAGCACGGATGAAGCACAAGACCGAACTGCGCAAAGGCTTCGTCCGCGTCGCGGTCGAAGGCCCGGCGGAGCCCGGCACCGAGATCACGAGCAGTGAGAAGGTCGTGGGTACGCTGCACAGCCGCGCGGGCGACCGCGCCATCGCCTGGCTGCGCTTCGACAGGGCATCGGAAGAGATGCAGGCCGGCGCGGCGAGGGTGGCGCGGCTCGACTAGAGCAGCGCCGGGCCGAGACGTGCCGCCACGGCCTCCCAGGCCGCCTCGCTCGACGCGGTGAGCAGATAGCCCGCGTCGCGCGGCAGGCCGAGATGGTAGCCGCGACCGTCAAGCATCCGCGCCACGCCGCCCGCGCGCGTCACCGCCAAGGCGCCCGCAGCGTGGTCCCACGGATTCAGCACCGCGGCCAGCGCCGCCTCCGCATGGCCCTGGGCGATCAGCCGGTATTCATGGCAGGAGCAGCGCAGGCTCGTCACCCGGCCGAAGCCGGGAAATGCGGCGGCGACGGCATGCTGCCGTTCAGCCGGCAGGAGCGCCAGCGACACGTAGAGGTTCATGCGATCGGGATCGCTGATCTTCGAGGTCGACAGGACCCGGCGCCCGCCGTCCGAGGTCACCAGTTCGCAAGGACCCTCCTCATGTGCCTCGATGCGGTCATCGAGCAACGGGTCGTAGAGGAGGCCATGCGTCACACGACCTCGCTTCCCGAGTGCCAGGATCATGCCGAAGAGCGCCAGGCCGCGCGCAAAGTTCCAGGTCCCGTCGACCGGGTCGATGATCGCCGAAAGTTCGGCCGTGCCCAGCCCGTCGAGGAGCGTGGCATCCTCGGAGACTGACTCCTCCCCCACGATCAACGCGCCGGGCAGCAGGTCGCGCAGCGCCGCCGCGATGCGGGCCTCGGCCCTGGTGTCGGCTTCGGTGACGAGGTCGTCGGGACCGCTCTTGGTGGCGATGTCGCCTTCCCCGAGCCGCCGGAACCGGGGCAGGATCTCGGCCCGCGCCGCGGCCTTCAGGATCTCCGCCAGTTCGCCGTTGCCGATCATCGTCGCCTCCCGCCAAGAAAAAAGGGCGGCCCCGGTGGAGCCGCCCCCGATAGGGCGCAGTCTGCCGATCCCCGGTCCGGCCGCAAGGCCGGAGGGGCTCAAGCGCGCTCGGCGTATTCCATGGTCTCGGTGTTGACGACGATGTCCTCGTCCTGGCCGATGAAGGGCGGCACCATCACCCGCACGCCATTGTCGAGCAGCGCCGGCTTGAAGCTGTTGGCCGCGGTCTGGCCCTTCACCACCGGCTCGGTCTCGACGATCTTGCAGGTGACCTTCTGCGGCAGCGACACGTTCAGCGCCTCGTCACCGTAATACTCGATATGCACGGTCATGCCGTCCTGCAGGAACGGGCGGCGATCGCCCAGAAGCTCGGCCGGCAGCGCGATCTGGTCGTAGGTCTCGCTGTCCATGAAGGTCAGCATGCCGTCGGCTTCGAACAGGAACTGCTGGTCCTTCTGCTCGAGGCGCACGCGCTCGACCTTGTCAGCGGAGCGGAAGCGCTCGTTGAGCTTGGAGCCGTTGCGCAGGTTCTTCATCTCGACCTGCGCGAAGGCGCCGCCCTTGCCGGGTTTCACGTGATCGACCTTCACGGCAGCCCACAGGCCGCCATTGTGCTCGAGAATGTTGCCGGGGCGGATTTCGTTACCGTTGATCTTGGGCATGTCGGTCCATGTGACGGAATTGTGGCGATGGGTTGATCGAGATTGGCCCCCGCCTATATCTCGCGGGTCGCCCCAAGGCAAGCTGAGCCGACTCGCCCCAGCCCCGCAAGGTCGTCACGCGCGGAGCCATGCACTGAACACATGGCTGACATTCCGAAAACGGTGACCCGAATCACCGTGGTTTCGGGCTAGTCACTCTGACGCATTGGCGACAAGAGCAAAAAGAACGTAAGGAAGCATGATGAAGGATTTCGTTGACGGCACCGCCTACAACAACGAGCAGGGCAACCGCGCCCGCAAGCTCTTTGCGGCCGTCGTGCTTGCCGCTCTGGATGACGCCATCGCCGACGACAAGAAATATGGCAACGGCCCCGAGCAGATCGCCCGCTGGGCGCGGTCGCGCGACGGGCGCGAGGTGCTGTCCTGCGCCGGCATCGATCCCAATGAGCGCGTCGTGGCGGGCCTGATGGAATTCGTGGGCAAGGGTGTGCGCACCTCGGTCGCGCTGTCGCGCGAAGAGAGCGAGCGTCGTCATGCGGCCGAGCTGGAATCCCGCGCGGCCTGATCGACGCTTCCCGACCTGCTGAAAAAACGCGGCTTCCATTCGGAGCCGCGTTTTTTCTTGCCCGGCAGCCGTTTCAGAAGACGAAACGCCAGATCCCCGACGATCCCAGTTCGGCCGCAAGCAGCAGCACCAGCCCCGCCCGCATGACGAGGCTTCTGAACCGCCAGAGCATGAAGCCCGTCAGCAACACGGACAGGCCCGCCTCCAGGGGCCCGATGATCCCGGCATGGTGGCTGCGGTCCCAGTAGCTCAGCGGCGAAACGAACCGCCAGTCGCTCAGCGGCCAGAACATCGGCCGGGCGTCCGCCCCGTGCAGCGGCAGGTCGAGCGCGAGGTGCAGCAGCCCCGCACCGGCAAAAGCGGTGAGAACGGGCCAGCGCCGCCAGATCGCGAGCGCCAGCAGCGCGCCCCAGATCGGGAACGAGTTGTCGACGGCGAAGACGGACATCCACGCATCCGAGAAATAGTATTCGCCGAAAATCGTGCGTGCCGGCACATCGCCGACGAACCGTGCCCAGGCCACCATGAGGTAGAGCGACACGTCCGGCGCCAGCCCCCCGAGCAGCGCCGCCGACGTCACAGCGGGCCTCCCCGGCCGCCCGAAGGCTGCCGCGCCGAAGATCAGATGCGCGGGGGTGTTCATGGGCTTTCCCTTGGGCCGTGCCGTCCCTAGACAGCTATCTCAGGCGACAGGCGACGGAAAGCGGCGGCAGGCATGGCACGAGCGATCATGATCCAGGGGGCGGGCTCGAATGTCGGCAAGTCGATGATCGTCGCCGGGCTGGCACGCGCGGCACGGCGGCGCGGCCTCTCTGTCGCTCCCTTCAAGCCCCAGAACATGTCGAACAACGCTGCCGTGACCGAGGATGGCGGCGAGATCGGCCGGGCGCAGGCGCTGCAGGCGCGCGCCGCCGGGGTCCCGCCGCATACCGACATGAACCCGGTCCTGCTCAAGCCCGAAAGCGAGACCGGCGCGCAGGTGGTGGTGCAAGGCCAGCGTCTTACCACGGCGCGGGCCCGGGATTACGCGGCCCTGAAGCCGCAACTCTTGCCGCGCGTGCTGCAAAGCTTTCGCAGGCTCGCCGCCGCGCATGATCTCGTCATCGTCGAAGGCGCGGGCAGCCCGGCCGAGGTCAATCTGCGGGCGGGCGACATCGCGAATATGGGCTTCGCCCAGGCGGCCGGTGTACCGGTAGTGCTTTTGGGGGATATCGACAGGGGCGGCGTGATCGCGCAACTGGTCGGCAGCCATGCGGTTCTGGATGCCGACGACGGGGCTCTGATCCGGGGCTTTGCCGTCAACAAGTTCCGCGGCGACGTCAGCCTCTTTGCCGAAGGCATGCGTTTCATCGCAGGCCGCACCGGCTGGGCGCCGCTGGGGATCGTGCCGCATTTCGCCGAAGCTTGGCGGCTGCCCGCGGAGGACGCGGCCGAGATCGTATCGCGGCCCGGCGGTGCGCTGAAGATCGTGGTGCCGCGGCTGAACCGGATCGCCAATTTCGACGATCTCGACCCGCTCTCCGCCGAGCCCGGTGTCAGCGTAACGATGATCGAACCGGGACGCCCCCTGCCCGGCGATGCCGATCTCGTGCTGATCCCCGGCTCCAAATCCACCATCGCGGATCTCGCAGCCTTTCGGGCGGAGGGCTGGGACATCGACCTGCGCGCGCATCTGCGCCGCGGCGGCCGCGTCATGGGCATCTGCGGCGGCTACCAGATGCTGGGCCGCTCGATCGCCGACCCCGAGGGCATCGAAGGGCCGCCGGGCCAGGTCGAGGGCCTGGGCCTGCTCGATGTCGAGACGGTGATGCGGCCCGAAAAGCGGTTGGGCCTGGTGGCGGCGCAGTTGCGTGCGGATGGTACGCCGCTCCGGGGCTACGAGATCCATATCGGCCGAACCACCGGACCGGATCACGCCGCGCGGGCGTGGCTCGACATCGAGGGTCGCCCCGAGGGGGCGGCAAGCACCGACGGGCTGGTGCGCGGCTGCTATCTGCACGGGCTGTTCTCGGAGGACGCTTTCCGCGCCGCCTTTCTGGCCGAACTGGGCGTCGTCTCGCGCCCCGGCTACGAGGATGCGGTGGAGACGACGCTCGACGCGCTGGCCGCGCATCTCGAGCGGCATCTCGATATCGACCGGCTGCTCGCGCTCGCGGCGCCGGTCTGAAGGATCACTCGAATTCGCCGCTTGCCAGCGCCCGGAATATCTCGCGGCGCACCAGCTTGCGCAGGTTGCCGGTGATCCGGTCGCCCAATGGACCGCGCAGTTCCTCGCGCAGCACCTCGGTGATCAGACGACGCAGCATGTCCTCTTCGACAAGAGCGTCGGGGGACGGCGTTGGAGCGGCCGCCTCGCCCGACTTGGCCGCTGGCTCCGCGACCTGCGGCCCAGCGGGCGCTGTCGCCGCCGACTGCTCCTGCATCTCGGCGGCCGTCTCCGGCCTGCTCAGGGGTTGCTGATCTTCGACATCGGGACCAGACGCCTGCGGTTGCGGGGCGCTCTGCATCTCGCGCGGAACGCTCGGGGCGGCGCGTCCGGTGGACACGGGGCCGACATGGCGGCGGCTCAGGAACGGGGTGTCCTCGGCCCGCGCCGAGGACCAATCCATCACCGGCGCCGGTTCGCTGCCGTCGGGCTCCCACTCGTCGGCGCGATGCGTGATCGCCGATTCGAGTTCGGCAATCGTCTCCTCGAGACGCGAGCGCAACGAGCCGCCCTTGTCGGAAGATGCGGCGGTCAGGTCGGCAGGCTCGAAATCATCATCCGCCGATGCCGCGCCGGGCGTTCCCGTGTTCGCCGCGACGGGGGCCGGAAAGCGCGATGGCCGCTCGGCCGCACCCTCTCGGCCGGACACCCGCAGGGCCGGCGTCAGGACCAGCGGCGCATCGCCGCGTCTTTCGGCACGCACCCGCGATGGCGCCACCGGCGATCTGCCGGCTGCATCGGCCGATTGCTGCGGCGCGGGACGTCCTCCGTCCTGCCCCTCGCCATCCGCAAGCAGCCTGCGGATGGAGGAGAGCACATCCTCGATTTCGACGCTCTTGACCGGATCGGACATGATCTACCCTGCTTGCCTCGAGAGAAGTCTAGCGAAGCCCCGGTCGCCCGGCAACAACCCCGCCAGCAGCGGTTCAGCGGCCGATCGCCTCGAGCACACGGTCCAGCGCCTTGCCCTGCGCCGATGTGGCGGCGGGCGCATTGCGCACGAGGTTGTAGTAGGCCACCGGGTCATAGACCTGTACCGGCAGCCCCAACTGCTCGGCGGTCAACCGGCCGATCGCTGCCAGCACGACGTAACCCGCCAGCGTCTCGTCGATCTGCGCCGAAACCAGCGTGGCACGCGCGTCGAGCAGGTCCTGCTCGGCATTGAGCACGTCGAGCGTGGTCCGCGCCCCGAGCCGGGCCTCCTCGCGCAGGCCGTCGAAGGCCACTTGCGCCGCCCTAACTTCGCGGGTCGAGGCCTCGATGCTGGCGCGCGCGACGGAGAGCAGCGAATAGGCGTTGGCCACGGTCTGCTCGACCGTGCGGCTGGTGTTGAGCAGATCGCCCCGCGCCGCGTCGCGATTGGCCTTGGCTTGCCGAATCTGGCTGGCCAGCTGGCCGCCCGAATAGATCGACTGCTGCATCCTGATGCCGATCTGCTCTTCGTCGTCGAAATTGTCGTCGACCGAGATGCTGCCAGTGAGCGACAGTTCCGGGCGAGTCGTCGCCTCGGCCCGGGCGATGTTGAGTTCGGCGACAGTGACGGCATACTGCGCGCCCTTGATCGACGGATGCTCGCGCCGCGCGATGGCCTGCGCCTCGGCAAGGCTTCCCGGAATTCGCGCATCGGGCGCTTGGGCGAGGCCATCCGGATTGCGCCCGACCGCCGCACGGAATTCGGCGATGGCTTGGGTCAATCCGCCCTCTTCGGAGGCAAGAAGGCTGCGCGCGGACGCCAGGGCGGCCTCGGCCAGCGACACGTCGGTCCTCGTGACCTCACCAACCTCGAATCGGTCCTGCGCGGCGCGCAGTTCCTGAGTGATCAGACGCAAGTTGTTGCGGCGCAGTTCGACGAAGGCGCTGGCGCGCTGAACTTCCATGTAGGCTTGGACGATCCGCTGCAACACCTGCTGCTCCACGCCGCGGAGCCCTTCCCGCGTGGAAAGCACCAGCGCCTTTTGCGCGTCGATGCCGTAGCGGCTCTGACCGCCATCATAGAGCAGCAGCGACGCGGAAAGGGTAGCAGAGCTGGAGACGTCGAAACTGTCGACACCGGCCGTGCCGGGAGCGGCGTCGCGCAGCGCGCTGCTGGTGGAAAGAGCGGTCTGAGCCGACCAGCTGATGATCGGCCTCAGCGCACCGATCGCCTGCGCCACGTCCTCGTCGGCCGCGCGCAGCAGCGCCCGGTTCTGATCGAGCAGCCCGCTGTTCTCATAGCCATAGGCCAAGGCTTGCGCGAGCGTGTCAGCCCGCGCGGGCGCCACGACGGCGGCGGCAAGGCCGGCACCCAAAATCAAGCTACCTACAATTCGCCGCATACCACCCTGCCCTCTTGTTTTTCACTCGTGCCCTTACAGCACGAAGTCCTGTTCCGCCTCGAAACCCTTCAGAAGCGGCGCTCCCGCGTTGAACGCGAAGCGCCACGAGATCCGCCCGTCGATCTTGTAGCCGATCCGGACCACGCCCAGCGCGCCTTCGGCGAAGATCGCCGCGACCCGGCCGCCTTCGCGCAGCTGCGCGTCAAGCGCATCGGGAAAACGTTCGATCGCGCCCTCGATGATGATGACGTCATAGGGACCGCTCTTGGGCGCACCCTCGGCCAGCGGGGCGCAGATCACCGCCGCGTTGTCGACGCCATGCTCGGAAAGGATCGACTGCGCCTCGGCGGCGCGCGCCTCGTCATCCTCGACCGCCGCGACGAAGCCCGCGAGCCGCGCCAAGAGCGCGGTTGAGTAGCCCAGTCCGCAACCCAGATCGAGCACCGCGTCCTGCGGATCGATCTCGAGCCCGTCGAGCATCTTGGCCAGCGTCCGCGGCTCCAGCACCACGCGGTCCCCGCCCAGCGACAGGTTTTCGCCCACATAGGCCGCCTCGCGCAGCGCCGCGGGCACGTAGGCCTCACGCGGCACATCGAGCATCGCGTCGATGATCGGAAATTTCGTCACGTCAGAAGGCCGTACCTGCGTATCGACCATGAAGACGCGGCGGGTCGCATAATCAACCACGGACCGGACTCTTTCGTTCAATTTCTCCATGGCCGTGATGCCACAACCTCCGGCAAGCGGCAACTGCTCAGCGCCTTTGCGAGGCCGCCGCACCGCTTTGGTCGTGCCTTGCGGCCACACATGCAGATTGTTCACGGAGGCGGCGACGCCGTACCCCGCTGGCCACGAACTGCGGTAGGCAGCCTGCAAGACGATGTTCGAAGAGCGGTAAAGTGATTGTATGCAGACTTTTGACCGCTTGATGGAGTCGCGATGCGGGCAGCCATACCATAATGTTTCTGCACGTCTCACGACATGAGCCATTCGAAACCACCCTTCGACGAGTCGCGCATTCAAGCCCACCAGCTTGCTCGGAAAGACATCGATAATTGCTTGACGCCTGCCACGACAAACCATAGTGAAGCCGACACCGAGGCGGGTTGGCGGAGAGGTTACGCAGCGGATTGCAAATCCGTGTAGACCGGTTCGATTCCGGTACCCGCCTCCATTCTCTTTCAATGACTTGCGTCACGTCGCCTCCTTTCGAGGTTGAGCCGTTTACACCGGCGTTTACAGTGTCAGTCATGCGAGCCTCCCCTTCGCCTGCGCCAGCTTCACAAGGATGGCGTCAGATTCGTCGGGGGAGACACGGGCATAGCTCTCGATCACCGCTGCCGCGTGCCGGATGCTCCAGCCCATGTGCGAGGCGATCTCTGCGAGGGTCAGACCCGCGTTGAGCAGTCGGGTTGCTGCCGTTCCCCGGGCGTCCTGTAGCCGCAGATCGAGGCCCAGCGCCGCAGGCGTCAGTCCTGCCTTGTCGCGCCACTGGCGGAGCCCTTCGGAGGCCCGGTGGGTGGTCAGTGGGCGACCGCGCTCACTCAGCAGGATCAGCATTCTATCTCGCGGCGTAGCGTCCAGGACCTCGGCCATGGCCGGCGTCACGGGGATCGTAGCCCGGCGGCCACGCTTGTTCGTGCGCACCTGGATACGGCGGCCGCGCGGGGTTTCCTCGATGTGCTGCCAGCCAAGGCGGATCAGGTCACCGGGCCGCAGGCCGGTTTCACAGGCGGCAACCAGGATGCGCCGCACCCATTCGGGCGCCACTGCCATGACCGCATCCTGATGCATGGGCGACCAGACGATGTCGGAGCGGTCGACCTCATAGACCTTCGAGAAGCCGGCGCAGTGGTGAAGCCGGATCTTGCCGGCATCCTTCCACGCCCAGTTCAGGATGCGGGTCACCACGGTCCCGGCATAGTCAAACTGCTTGGGGGAGTGCGCCCAGGCTTGCCGCCACTCGTTGACCTCGGCACGGGACTCCGGCTCCTCGAACAAGGCAGCCGGGTCGTCCTTGAACGCCTCGGCGAAGCGCAGCGCCCATTTCCGGTAGTCTTGGCGGGTGCGCTCTCCCTTCGGCATGTGCGGGCTCGAGAGGAAGTCGTCCACCATCTGGGGCGTCATGTAGGCGGCGGGCCTCGGGGTTTCGCAGGCCTTGCCCAGCGCGACGAAGAACTCGGGGTCAGTGGGATGGCGCTTGGTGTCGGTCCAGAACTTCGGGCCGCCCCGCCATGCGTAGAAGTGCCACCGGCTCCCGCCCTTCACGGCTCGGCGGACGCGATGGATCCCCTTTGGGAGGTCATACCGCGCCACGGCGCTGCCTCCGCTGTTCGGTCAGGCTCAGCTGGCGGCCGGTATCGGCTGCCGTGTCGTTGAGGCCCTGCGCCTCGTTCAGGCGGCGGCGGACGAGGTGCGGATCGTACCATCCGGGACGGCCGGGCACCGGCGTGATGCGATGCTTCGCGCAGAAGTCGCGGAAGGCATTGTTCGTCCCGGAGTACCCCCAAGCCTCGGCAAGATCGGCACCGGGGATCAGGCCGATCATGTCAGCGAAGGTATGCGCGAGGATGGTAGAGCGGTTAGACATGCTTGGCCTCCTCCTGTGCGCCATGTTTGGCGGCCGCCAGGCTGAGAGATATGCGGGAAGGTTTCATCCGGGTTTCACCTTGGAGGGTGCGGCGGCCGTGCCGGCGCCGGGATGCCCCACATGAATGATCAGCTGGCTTCGTTCGGATATGCCGCATCGAGGACGTGGCGGAAGTCGACACCGAGGCGGCGGCAGACCTCCATGAAGACAGTCGAGGCGTTGACCACGATGTAGACGGGCGGATTGCCGAGATAGCGCATGGCTCGCAGCTCGCCGAACTCCTTGCTGAGCTCTGCATTGCGAGGCGCTTCGAGCACGGTCATGCCTTGGTCGCCGTTGACCAGAAGACGGGTCTCGCCGAGGTTGTGATGGAACGGAAGGGCAGGAAGCCGCATGGCGCTCGGGCTTTCGCCTCCCCAGCCGGAACCGCCATCCGAAAAGTGCGAGAAGCCTGCGGCCGCTCCGAAGGCTGCCTCTACGTTCCGGCTCCCCACATCCAGAATGGCCTTCGCGATCGCGACCTCCATCAGGTTGTTGAAGGAGAACTGGCGACGTTTCCCTTTGCCGCCGCCGCCGCCGACACGATGGCCGACCATGACGCGCAGGGCCCAGTTTTGAATATCCCTCGGGGTGGCGCCAGTCGCGGCTGCAACCTCGGAGGCAAGATAGGTGCGATGAATGATGTCCATGCATAAACTCATACGAGGCTTCTAAGTGGCCAGCAAGAGAAATCCTACGTGAGACTTCTTTACTTACCACTTGTTGACTCGTCTCCTGTCAGACCGCGTTTCCGCCCTGCACCGCAGTCTGCTTCCGCAGCAGCCGCTGGGCCTCCTCCAGCTCCTTGTCGATGATGTCGGCAAGGGTGGAGATCGCCTCTCCGTCGCGCAGATCGTCGGGGCTGACGGTCATGCCGAACAGGTGGCAGAGGCTGCGCGCGCGGCTCAGTGCGTCGAGGGCATCAAGGGTGTCGCTCATGCTGCCATCCCCTCCGCCGAGCGGATGATGGCCCTTAGCAGCCGGAGGGCATCGTACTGGCTGGGGTCGTCATAGAGATCGCCCGCCGCCGCATCGGTCCAGCCCTCTTCTTCCCACATGACATGAGCCAACAGGCGGATGCCCTCGACGGAAGTCGCCCGGCTGCGCATCATCTCGAACAGTGCGGCTTCCTTGCGATCCCAAGCGGCTTCGCAGTCGGGCTCATCGGCATCGCCCGAAGGGCTCGTCTCAGCGAGATGCACCCACTGCGCACGAGCCTCCGCCCATTCCTGGTAGAGAGTGATGATCGGATCCGCCTCCGGGGGCGCCATGGCGGCAGGGTCAGCGCCCAGAGCGGCGGCCGAGGTAGCGCCCAGCGCGGCAACCGGCAGCGCGCCAAGGATAGCCCGACGCGTAACAGGCTGGATCGGATGGATAGAATCTGGTAGGGTCATGTTGGACCTTCTCTTCAGGTGGGTTTCAATCGAAGACCGTCAGGGTGGCCGCCCTGGCGGTCTTTACTTTTGCGCGGAAGCCTCGGCGCGGTAAGCCGCCTGAAGCTGAAAACAGATCTCACTGTTCTGGCTCCGCCCGTTCTCCTCGGCCGATTCCTTCACTTGCTTCTTCAAGGACTCGGGCATCCGAAGTCCGAACGGCGTTCGATTTGGGATCATTGTTCGCCTCCATAGCTACCATTGGTTGCTAGCTACCAATGGTCGGCATTGAGCGCAAGGATAATATCGCTACCAAGTGATGCTATGCTTGGTGATTCTGAAGTCCCCCCTCGTACGCCGCCCTATGGTCTCCGCCTGCCGCCGGAGCTCAAAGAGCGCATCCAAGTGGCTGCCAAGGCGAGCAACCGTTCAATGAACGCTGAGATCGTCGCGAGGCTCTTAGCCTCCTTCGACACCGCTTCGGCGGCGGCAGGCTCGAAAGAGATCCCTGGAGAGATCGTGCAGAGGGTCGCGGAGGGCATCTTTGCCTGCATGGCCGATGAAGGCTGGACACCGCCCCGAGCAGAGCCAAGTCCAGATATTGAGGAGAGACTGGATGTTCTCAATATGCACCTGAGGCACTTGCAGGGGACGATACTCGAACTCAATGAGCAGGTGAAATCTCTCAGGAATGCTACAACGGAGCCTGATCCGGACCCGCGCCCAGCACCACAAATGAGATAGCCCCTGGAAGAAACACGCTTCCCCGGATCCGAAACAAATCAGAAGAGCGCCACCCGGTCCGCAGATCTGTTTCCTAAGTCATGAGTAACGGGGGGAGAGCGTGCCCTTGCAGCCATGACCTTGTCTCGCGACAGCTCCGTATCTTGACTCATCAAGGGACACTCCCGACGGTACGGCGGATACCGTTCTGCTACCTATTGGGGTCCCATGATACGATTTGCTTCCTTGGCCGGGGCGCTGGCGCTTGCCGCCTGTACTTCCCAGACTCAACTCGAAACCACCGCCTTCCAGCGGCAATTCTCTCTCGCCGAGAACTACCAAGCCGTCTATGCGCGCTCCAACAGCCAGATGCGTGAGTGCTTCGCTGTCGGTATGGCTGAGTTCAACGTGGATGGGCAGCTGTATCCCGAGCTCGGGTACGGGGAGATCATCTTCGGCGTGAACGGCATGTTCGGTTATCAGCCATACAATCAGATCCGGATCGATAAGAACGGCACCGGCGCCACGGTCAGCCTCAAGTCCCTTACGCAGACCCCCCAGTCCAGCATGAACTGGCTGGAGTACTGGACCAAGGGTGGACAGAGGTGCCCGCGCATCTCCTATGCAGAGACGCCGCCTGCCCTCTAAGGGCCGCCACCTGAAGACCGGAGGAGATAGACATGGCACCCAATCACGGGTTCAAGTGTCGATGCGCCAGATGCGGATGGACCTCGAGGCGGGCTCCCAAGAACATCACCCGCCCGTGCCCGAAGTGCGGCGGGGCGGTTGGAGTCCACGAACAGGACAAAGAAGCCTACACCACCTTTGCCGTGATATCGATCATCGGCCTGGTGGTACTCGCGATCGTCTTCACGGCGCTGGATGTTGGCCCGTAGGGGCATCTTGCCCCTAGCCATCGCTAGATCGAACAGCGCCGGCGTCATAGTCTCGCCCGATCTCTGCGGCAGCGCCTTCACGCCCTCGGGCTAGCGCTGCCGCTCGTGGGCCGTCCCCTTCCAGATCGCGCCCATGGCCACGAGGGCCTCAAAACGGCGCTAAGTCGGGGCCAGACCCGAAATGTCTGAATTGCAGATGCGCGAGCTTAACGGGAGCAGTCGGTTGGAGAGGGGACGGCCTGGAGATTGACCCTCCCCTCCCCCGACAACGCCGCGCGATAGATGGTCGCCGCGCCCTCTCGGGGTTTTGCCGCACTCGCCGAGTTGCGGGGATGCTTCGGGCGAAGAAATCAAAAGCCCAGGCGCATCCTGCCGATGCGGTGCCACTACTCGAGCGGCACCGCATATCTCATCAGCCCTGCACACCCGTGACGGTGTAGAAGGCCCCAGCATGCTGAACGGCGATGTCGGTCCGCATGTGGGCGAGGAGGCCGTACTGCATGTTCTCAGCGTACCGCTCTTTCAGGACCGTCACCGTGATCTGCGAACGCATGCCGATCAGAAGGTGCGAGAAGTTGCCTGCGAAGATCGTGCTCTCGTTGCTACCTGCACCGCCATCGGTCGGGATGGCCGTGGTGGTCAGCATCGGGATCTGCTCAACCGCACGCGGCGCCATGCGCGGCTGCTCGTTAGCATCCATCAGGCCGGTCAGCGTGCCCTCGTCGCGCGGGTGCATGATGATGGCAGAGACGGGCCCGGCGTTCGCGGAGAGGATGCCAGTGCGCGCGGCCACGAGGGGGCTGTAGCCTGTCAGAGCTCCTGCAAGGGCAGTGGTGCCGATGCCCGAGGTGTTGGCGATGCCGCGCGGCTCAGGGGCCGTGCCAGTGCCCAGCAGAGCCACCCGGTCGAGCTCCTTCGCCAGGGCGACGGACAGGATGCGGGGAAGCTCGGTGGCGAGGTTCAGGCTGTCCTCCATGAGCTCGAAGCTGACCTTCGTCATGACGGCGAGGGACTTCGGCCGAAGCGGCACACGGGCAAACGTCGGATCGCTCTCAGCCACTGCCCCGGCCTCAGCACGCCACGCGGGCGTCGGGTCGGAAGCCAGCTTGGCGATGGAGTGATCGTCAGAGGTCAGCGGGACCGTCTGAGCGCCCGCCTGGTTCACGACGGAATTGGCCCGCAGGAGGTCGATCAGTCGCGCCGAGAGGACGGTCGGCACGGTGTAGCCGCCCGCGCTGTCCGAGCCTTCAGCGAGTGCCCGCTTTTCGGTGTCGGTCTTGGCGCCGATGACCATGGAGCGAAGATAGCCGCCCAGCGAGAGGCCACGGTACTCGTCCGGCTTCTTCGCCTCGGCCCATGCGGTCATACGCTGCTCGGGCCGGAGCGCATGCCGAACTTCTTCGGCCGCCACGTCGCCGCCGTCGCCAGCCGCCACCGTGTCCTGACCGAGGGGTCGGCGCGGGTCGCCCTGGTCGTCCGCAGCGTCCCGCAATTCCTCGATTTGCGCCGTGAGTTCATCATGCTCCAGCATCAGCGCCTCGAAGTCGCGCTCGATCTTCCGGGCTTCGCTTTCCGGCGTGTCGTCCTTGATGCTGCGGTATTTCGCGCGGGCTTCCGCTGCGATCTCGCGCTGCTTCGCCCGAAGGGTCTTCATGTCGTGTTTGGTCATGCTCGTGCTCTTCGCCTGCGTCGGACGCACATGGAGACGCGCCCGACATTTCGGGTTGCGCCTCCTCCGTCGCTGCGAAGGGTCCCGACGATGTTTCCCGCCGGGCGCGTGCTCGTCTATTTCGGAGCATGCGTAAGCGGTAATAGTATACCCCACTACCGCCCATGCCTCAAGCCCTCAACTTTTTGCCTCAGTTTTGCCCGCACAGAAATTTCAGGGCTCAGGTCGGTTCTGGATCGGCCCCGCTGAGAAGTCGGCACACCACCTCCCATCATGCTCGCCCTGCCACGCCGCAGCGGGTCATCTCGTGAGCCGCCAGTCGGGACAGCGCCCGCTTGAGCCCGTCCACGCCTTCCACCTCGATGTGCAGCTGCACCGCAGCCATGAGAAGCGCCGCAGCGAACAGTCGCAGGTCGCCGCCCTCAGCTTCCAGGCCTGATACCGCCTCACTGAGAAGGCCGGAAACGCGGTCCCTCTCTTTCACGATCATCTGTCGTTCGGTCATGAGCGGTCCTCCATTCCAGCGCGCGCACCCAGCCGCCAAGCAAGGAAGAGCCAGCCCTTCGCCTCGGGCTGCTGCGCCGGCTGCACCACCACGCGGGCTTTGCCGTCCGCCATCACTTCGCACCCACTCCTGCGCTGGGCGCAACTCGCAGCGCGGAGCAGCTCCCGCCCGGGCCGCGCACCTTGTCGGTGGGTACGCCCAGCGCGGAGGCAATGCTGTTCAGGCCCCAGAGCGCCTCGGGTCCTGCCGTGGGGAGCGGCCAGAGCCAGCGTCACAACCGTCACACCTCCTAGAGGTGTGTGACGTTCGTGACGGTCAGACTGGCCCGCACTTGTGACGCACAGTGACGGGGTGTGACGTTCGTGACGGCGGTGCTCAGTCTTCATCCTGCACCCGCCAGACATACTCACCGAACTCTCGCACCTCGTTCAGGTCCATCAGCTTGTCTTTGGCGCGCTTGAACGCCATGCGTGCCGAACTGTCGGCGACGCCTGAGGTCAGCCCGTGGACGCCGCAGGCCTCGCGCCAGTGGTCGATATGAACCACCTTCCTGTTGTGCGGGTAGAGATCGCCGGACTTGACCTCCCCATGGTCGCGCAGGGCGTCATAGAGCGCCTGCATCGCCACCTCGTTCTTGCCCGACAGCGGCTTGCGCTTGGGCTTGGGCGGTTCGGCTGTCTCGACCACCGCACTCGTCACCGGGTCGCCGTCCTCGTCCACCCCGAGCGTGACCGATCGGAGGGTGAAGTGCAGCGTGTCGGCATAGGCCATGTCGCGCTGCTTCTTGCACACGATCTCGCCCTCGGAGGTCACGTTGATCTCGGTATCGACAGCGGCACGGAGGGCGGAGGAACCTCGAGCGCCCCGGTCCTCGTCCTTGCCCGTGTGGTGCACCACCATGACATGCGCGCCAGTCACTTCGCGGATCAGGTCGCAGTTGCGAACGAACATCGCCGCGTCCTTGGCCGTGTTCTCGTCGCCCGCGCCCATGCTGCGCGCCAGAGTATCGATCACCGTCAGGGCGAAGGCGTCGCCAGGCAGAGCTTCACATACCGCGAGCGCATCTAGCTGGCCGTGCAGGTCCAGTCCTATCGGCAGCAGTACGAAGTCCGCCGAGGCCATTTCGGGGTGCTCGCGCTTGAACGCGGCGAGGCGGTTGCGAACACCCGCCCCGCCCTCGGCCGCGATGTAGAGCACCGGCCCGCCGTTCACCTTGCACCCGCGCCACGGCTTGTTCGCCGCGACATGCATCGCCAGATCGAGGGCCACGAAGGTCTTGCCGGCGTTCGACGGCCCGTAGAGCATTGAGAGTCCGCGCCGGGACAGCCAGCCTTTGACCAGGTAATTGAGGTTGAGCACCGGCCCGATGTCGGCGAGCTTCAGCATCCGCCCCTCGATCTCGGAGGCCCGGTTCGCATTGCGGTTCAGGTTGATGACGTTCACTGCAGGTGCCTCCGCGCGATCTCCGAGAGGTCGGCGCCGTGCTGGCGCGCCAGGGCGGGGATGGTCGCCCAGCTCACGCCGGTGCGCTTGAAGCTGCGCCACTTCATCAGAACCTCGCCGGGGCGATACTTGCTGCCGTTGGCGCTCCAGGCATCGGCCAGCGCCAGCCCCTCGTCGGAGCCCCGGAAGCGGTCATGCAGCGCCATCAGCACCGACACCCAGTCGCCATAGGGAAGATCGGGCGGGATGTGCGACAGCAGCTCCTGCACCTCGCCCGTGGGCGTCAAGCGATCGAGGTTGCGCGGCGGAGGGGGAGGCGCTTGCAGCAGCATGGCCCGGAGGCCGAACGGGACCGGCGGCAGCTGGAGCGGGACGCTGCCCGCGTAGAAGCCACCCGCGACTTGCGAGCCGGGCGCGATGACGTAGCCGCCTTCGCCGCGTGTATCGATCTTCGGCCCGATCTTGGACGTGCTGTTCCGGGCTCCCTCGAAGTGCTGGCAGTAGATGTGCCGGCCGCCCGAGGGCGTCATGACATAGGCGTGGTCGTAGAGGCTTGCGTAGCGCGGCATCGCCAGCAGGCTGTCACGCCCGATCCGTGCGCCGGTCTCCTTGTCCACGTCCAGGTCGATCACGAACAGCCCATTGGCCGCGCCGCACGGGATGCCCCATGCGCGCGCGCCGTTCGCGTGCCACTGCGTAATCGTGTGCGGATCGCGGGTCGCCTTGGCCTGCCAGCCCGAGATGAGCGGGGCCTTGTCGGGGCCGGCCGGGAATATCGCAAAGGGGAGGTTCATGCTGCACCTCCGAGCATCTCGGCCTCTTCCAGCCAGTGGGCGCGGGCGCCCCCCATGGCGCTCCCCCAGTCGGGGAAGCGACCCACATGCCATCCGAAACCTCGTTGGAAGTTGAAGCCATTCACCTCGACCGCATCACCATCCGGGTAGATGCTCAGCGCCTCATCCGGGTTCGGCAGAGGCAGGCGAAGCATGGTAGGAAACAGGACTACGCTCATACGGCCATCCCCCAGTGCATAGCGATTATGGGATGACGAATGGCCCAGCGCGCGCTATGTTCAGCGCGAGCTATTTCCCGAGGCTCGACAGTTTCGACGCCGCATGCCCCTGCCCGGGCTGCGGCGTTTCTCTTTGCGCAGACCCCGCTTGATCTGTTTACTCCTGCCCGGTAACCCCTTGAATGTTCGTCGTGAACTGACCGAGAACGTTTACCGGAAACGCCTTTCCTGTCAGTGGCTTGAGGCGGATTGCAAATCCGTGTAGACCGGTTCGATTCCGGTACCCGCCTCCATATCCCTACACATCCATTCACGACCCAGGCTGACGGGCTTTGAACCGCGCCGCCGGACCTCGCTGCCATGGTGAAGGGACATTCCTGGCAGCCAACCGATCTTGCATCCGGCCCAGCCTCCGCGCGCAGCGAGCCCGCTCGAAAGACGAAGCGCCAACTCCTTCCTTTTAAGGCTCCGCGGAACCGAGGGCCCGGGTCCCTTGCTTTTCGGATGATTGATCCATGGCCCAGCCGACGCTGAAGCCGTGCAGGAAGGTCGAGGCGAGGATGACCAGCGCCACGAGGGACCACAATGAATCTTCGTCGACGAACTCCATGTGGCTCCCCGCATAGCACAGGTAGTAGATCGACCCGATCCCGCGCACGCCGTAGACCGCGACGATGCTGCGGTCGCGCCATCCGAGCCCGCTTCGCCCCAGCGACAACCAGCCGGCAGCCGGGCGGATCACTAGGAGAAGCACCGCCGCGACGGCGATCTGGGACCAGGTGAGGTCGCGAAACAGCAACGGCAGCACCGTTCCGAGCGCCACCAGCAATGCCGCCGTGAGGGCATGCTCGATCGATTCGGAGAAATCGTGCAGTCGCTTGTGGAAATGGTGGTCCTTCTCGATCCGCCGCAAGGTCAGGCCGAGAACGGCCACCGAGATGAAGCCGTAGCCTTCGATCAGCTCCGTCGAGCCGTAGCACAGCAGGATTCCCGCCAGCGCGACCACCCCCGAGCCGGTCTGGGCCAAGGCTGCATCGGCAGGGAAGCGGAACAGCACGTAGCCCAGCGCCTTGCCGCCGAGCCAGCCCATCGCGGTGCCCAGTGCGATCCGGTAGATCACATCGCGCAACAGCCAGTCGAGCGCCCAGGCACCGGGGTTGAGCCCCTCGGCCGCGAGGATCAGCCCGAGATAGACGAAGGGAAAGGCGAGGCCGTCGTTCAACGCCGCCTCGGTGGTCAGGGTGAAACGGACGGGATGCTCGGCCCCCTCCTGTGGCGGTCCGACCTGCACATCGGCCGCCAGCACCGGGTCGGTCGGGGCGAGAACCGCGCCCAGCAGCACCGCCCCGGCCACGGTCATGCCGGTGAGGCCGACCCCCAGGAAGGCCACCGCGAAGATGGTCAGCGGCATCGCGATGCCGAGCATTTGGAAGGTCGGCCTCCAACGCGACCAGGGCCGAAGCTCGTCGAGCCGCATTCCCGAGCCGAACAGCGCGACGATCACCGTGAGTTCGCTCGCCAACTCCCATGGCAGCGGCGTCTCGCGGGGGTCGGGCAACGTCGCGAGATCCGGCAGCCAGACCGCGATTCCCGCGCCGAACAGGATCATCAACGGCGCCGCCGCCGGTTCGCGGCGCGAGATCAGCCGCGGCAGCCAGCGCGCGAGGATGATCACGAGGCCCAGCACTGCCAATGCGATGTGATACCGATTCAGCCCGAAAAACGGCTCGCCCTCCACTGGCCCCTCCTCGATCACCCTTTCGAGTGCGACAAACTGCGCCGCCCGCGCCCCGAGGCAAGGGGAGGTCGCGCAGCGGCAGGCGGGATCGCGCCCGCAGGCGGTAAGGCAGCCCCACCCCGCCGTGACAGCGCCGCCGGCGCCGCCTAGGCTGGTGGCGTATTCCCGAACCGACCGGAACGAACGCCCCCATGCTGCGCATTCTCGCCTTGCTTCTCGCCCTTCTCCCCGCCTCCCTTGCCGCGCAGGACCGCGCCGCGCTCGAACGGCAGTTTCGGGGCTGGCTGGAGCAGACCGTCTGGCCGCGCGCGCAAGGCGCGGGCGTGTCCCGCTCCACATTCGAAGCGGCCTTTTCGGGGGTCACGCTCGATTGGGACCTGCCCGATCTCGTCCCCCCTGGCGCACCGGCGCAGCCGCAACGACAGCGACAGGCCGAGTTCGGCAGCCCCGGCGCCTATTTCAGCGCAGGCGCGGTGCAGGGCGCGGCCTCGGTGGGGCGGCAGATGGCGGCGCACCATGCCGCCACGCTGACCCGTATCGAGCGCGCGACCGGTGTGCCCGGGCACGTCGTTCTTGCCATCTGGGGCCGCGAAAGCGGCTATGGCCGCGCCGCGATCCCGCACAACGTCTTTCGGGTACTGGGCACCAAGGGTTTCATCGGGCGTCGCGCCGGGTATTTCACCGAGGAGCTGATCGCGGCGCTGCGCATCGCCCAGGCGGGTCACGCACCGGGCGCCGCGATGAAATCGAGCTGGGCCGGCGCGCTCGGCCAGCCGCAATTCATGCCGACGAGCTTCCTCAAATACGCAGCCGATGGCGATGGCGACGGGCGCGCCGACATCTGGCGCTCGGAGGCCGATACCCTTGCCTCGATCGCCACCTATCTGGCCCGGCATGGCTGGGTCGCCGGCCGCGACTGGGGGTTCGAGGTCCGGGTGCCGGAGGCGGTCTCCTGCACGCTGGAAGGGCCCGATCAGGGGCGGCTCATCCGAGACTGGGCGGCCATGGGCATCACCCGCGTGTCCGGCAAACCCTTTCCAGACCACGAGGCCGCGCGCGATGGCTTCCTGCTGATGCCGGCCGGGCGGCATGGCCCCGCCTTCGTGGTGACACCCAACTTCTACGTGCTCAAGAGCTACAACATGAGCGATCTCTACGCGCTTTTCGTGGGCCATGTCGGAGACCGCATCGCCTATGGGGTGGGTGATTTCGCGGGCGGCTGGGGCCGCGTGGGCGGGCTGATGCGCTCGGACGTCGCCGCAATGCAGCGCGCGCTCGAGGCGAAAGGGCACGACGTGGGCGGCGCCGACGGGCTGGCAGGCTTCAAGACCCGGCGCTCGATCGGTCGCTGGCAGGAAGCGCAGGGCCGCGCCGCGACCTGCTTTCCCGATGCCGGAATGCGCGGCGCGCTGAACGGCTGAACGCTTCGGATCGGTCAAATGGCGGAACGCGGGCGGGCAGCATCCGTTTGTCTCGTGACGGCAAGAGCAGGAGACCGGCAATGAGTTCCCCCGATCCGACGCGACCCTTCCTGCGCGAGGGCGAGACCTGCTGGCGCATCGCGCGGGCAGACCGGCTGGCCGTGATCGTCGATGCCGCCGATTACTTCGCGACGATCCGCGAGGTGGTGCGCCATGCCAAGCGCAGCGTGCTGTTCATCGGCTGGGATTTCGACACGCGGATCGAGCTCGAACCCGATGCCGAGGTGGATGGTGTGCCCAACACGCTGGGCGCCTATCTCGAATGGGTGGTGGAGAAGACGCCCGACCTGCAGGTGCATCTGCTGAAGTGGGATCTCGGCATCATCGAGACGCTGTCGCGCGGCTCGACACCGCTGGTTCTGGCCGATTGGATGACCAATGAACGCATCCACATGAAGCTCGACCATGCCCACCCTTCCGGGGCCGCGCATCACCAGAAGATCGTGGTGATCGATGACGTGCTGGCCTTCTGCGGCGGCATCGACATCACCGCCAAGCGCTGGGACACCCGGTCGCATCCCGACGAGGACCCGCGCCGCAGGCGACCCACCTCGAAGCGTCATTACGGGCCGTGGCACGATATCACCACCGCCGTCTCGGGCGACGCAGCGGCGGCGCTGGGCGATCTGGCACGCGAACGCTGGCACGCCGCCACGGGTGAGCAGTTGGAACCGCCCGGCCCCCAGGCGCCGATCTGGCCTTCGGGCCTCGCCCCCTTGGCCTCCGGCCAGCCGGCCGCCATCTCGCGTACCCTGCCCGCCTACAAGGATCGCGAGGAGGTGCGCGAGATCGAGGCGCTCTATCTCGAGGTGATCGGCCGCGCCGAAAAGACGCTCTACATCGAGAGTCAGTATTTCGCATCGCGCCGCATCGCGGAAGCCATGGCCGCGCGGCTGCGCGAGCCCGACGGTCCCGAGATCGTCGTGGTGAACCCGCACACGGCGCAGGGCTGGCTCGAGGAAAAAGCCATGGGCACGGCACGGGCGCGGCTGCTGCGACTGGTGCGCGATGCCGACCTGCACGATCGGTTCCGCCTCTACACCCCGGTGGCCGAAGCCGGCACGCATATCTATGTGCATGCCAAGGTGGTGATCATGGACGACCGGCTTCTGCGCGTCGGCTCGTCGAACATGAACAACCGGTCCATGGGCTTCGACACCGAGTGCGACCTCTCGATCGAGGTCGAGGACAAGAGCGCGCCGGAACTGGGAGAAAGGATCGTCGGCCTGCGCAACGACCTCGTGGCCGAGCATCTGAACCGCGCCAATTCGGAGATCGAGGCGACACTCCGAGAAACAGGGTCGCTGGTGCGGACCATCGACCGGCTCCGCGGCGACGGGCGCAGCCTCGTACCGTTCGAGGCGCCGGACTTCTCCGAGATCGTGGAGGAAGAGTTGGCCGAAACCGATCTGCTCGACCCCGAAAGCACGGCACGATCCTGGACTGGCTGACCGCCGCTGATCGGGCAATGAAAAAAGGCTGGCGCCCGGTTGCGCCAGCCTTCGCATCTACGGGCTGAACCGGCTCAGCCGCCGATCTTGTCCTGCGTTCTGGTCTCGAAATCCTCGGCCGAATGCCGCTCGTGCAGCTGCAACGCCGGATCGCCGAATGCACGGTTGACCATGCGGCCCCGTTGCACCGCCGGGCGAGCGTCGATCGCCTTGGCCCAGCGCATCACATGCGTGTAGCTCTCCACGTCGAGGAACTCGGCCGCGTCATAGAGACGTCCCAGAACCAGCTGCCCGTACCACGACCAGATCGCCATGTCGGCGATCGAGTATTCGCCAGCCATGTACTCGGCCTCGGCCAAGTGCCGGTCGAGCACGTCGAGCTGGCGCTTGGTCTCCATGGCAAAGCGGTTGATCGGGTATTCGAACTTCTCGGGCGCATAGGCATAGAAATGGCCGAAGCCGCCGCCCAGATAGGGCGCGCTGCCCATCTGCCAGAAAAGCCAGCTCAGCGCCTCGGTGCGCTGACCGGGATCTTTCGGCAGGAAGGCACCGAACTTCTCGGCCAGATGCAGCAGGATCGCCCCGGATTCGAACACCCGCTGCGGCTTGTCGCCGCTCAGGTCGAGCAGGGCCGGGATCTTGGAATTCGGGTTGATCTCCACGAATCCCGAGCCGAACTGGTCCCCGTCACCGATCCGGATTAGCCAGGCATCGTATTCGGCGCCGGAATGGCCGGCCTCGAGCAGTTCCTCGAACAGCACCGTGACCTTCACCCCGTTGGGTGTGGCCATGGAGTAGAGCTGGAACGGATGCTCGCCGCGCGGCAGTTCGGCATCATGGGTCGCCCCGGCGACGGGGCGATTGGTCTTGGCGAACTGGCCGCCATTCTCCGCGTCCCAGGTCCAGACCTTGGGCGGGGTATAGTCGTTGAGATCCTTCATCGGGCGTCCTGTCGGTTTGTCCGGATTGATGACTGAAATGCGGCCCCAGCCCGGATCTGTCGAGGGGAGTGCCGCGCACAAGTCGGTGCGCCCTATCGCACGACACGCCGATCAGCCTGCAATCATGGCATTTCACTGCCCCGGTTTCCCGCCAAAACGGAACAATCCAGCCGAATTTCCCCTACCCCGGTGGCAATTCTCCGCTAGTTCCGTCATAAGGCGCCTTTCGAAACAGCTAGGAGAACGCTCCCACGTGACCGATAGAAACCTGCCTTCCCTCGGACTGGCGCTGCTGCCGGTCGTGCTGACGCTGGGCCTGTTGGCCCTGCAGCTCTTCTATTTCGGCGACTTCACGCCGCATATCCCGCTGGTGATCGGCCTCGCCATCACCGGCCTTCTGGGCGTGATGCGCGGCCAGAAATGGACCGATATCCGCGAAGGCGTGTTCCACGTCATCCACGTCTCCCTTCCCTCGCTTTCCGTTCTGATCGTGGTCGGCATGATCATCGGCGTCTGGATCGCCTCGGGCACCGTGCCGACGCTGATCTATTACGGCCTGACCCTTCTGAACCCCTCGATCTTCCTTGCCGCCGCGATGATCCTCTGTGCGGTCGTCTCGCTGTCGCTGGGCACGTCCTGGGGCACCGTCGGCACCATCGGCGTCGCGCTGATGGGCATCGGCGCGGGCTTCGGCATCCCGATGTACTGGACCGCGGGCGCGATCGTTTCGGGCGCCTTCTTCGGCGACAAGATCTCGCCGCTGTCGGACACCACCAACCTCGCTCCCGCCGTCACCGGCGTGAACATCTTCGACCACATCCAGAACATGCTGCCGACCACCGTACCCGCGATGCTGATCGCGCTGGGCGTCTACATCGTGGCGGGTTACGGCCTGATCGAACCGGCCGACACCTCGCTCGAGGCGATCACCCAGATCACCGCGCGGCTGGAGCAGGACTTCGCCCTCGGGCTGATCCCGCTGACCCCGGCATTGCTGGTCATCGGCCTCGCACTGTTCCGCCAGCCGCCGTTGCCCTCGCTCTTCGCGGGCGTGCTGCTGGGCGGTATCATCGCCATGTTCCAGCAGGGCGTCGGCCTGCATGACGTGTTCACCTACGCGCAATCGGGCTACTCGATCGAGACCGGCATCGCCGACATCGACGCGCTGCTGAACAAGGGCGGCATCCAGTCAATGATGTGGACCATCTCGCTGATGCTGATCGCTCTGGGCTTCGGCGGCGCGCTGGAGCGTACCGGCTGCCTCGAAGCGATCATCCTCGCCATCGTCAACCGGGTGAAGAGCTTCGCCGCGGTGCAGTCCTCGGCCATCGTCACCTCCTTCGCCACCAACGTCGTCGCGGGCGACCCCTATATCTCGATCGCCCTGCCGGGCCGGATGTATGCCCCGCTTTATCGCGGCATGGGCTACTCCACGCTCAACCTGAGCCGCGCCACCGAGGAAGGCGGCACGCTGATGAGCCCGCTGATTCCGTGGAACGCCGGCGGTGCCTTCGTGATCACCGCGCTGGGCCTCGGCATCATGGACGGCAACATGGAGAACCTGCTCTACATCCCGCTGGCCTTCGCCTGCTGGACCGCGCCGGTGATCGGTATCTTCTACGCCGTCACCGGGTTCTTCTCGCCGAAGGCGTCGGAGAAGGACCGCGCCAACTGGGCACGCGACAACGAGGACATCATGGACCTGTCGGAGCATGACCACCTCGGCGATCCCGGCCCGGCCAAGGAGGCCATGCCGGTCTGATCCAAGGCTCCGAGCCGCAAGTCATGCGACGGAACGCCCCGCCCTCACCGGCGGGGCGTTTCGCGTCTCACGGGTTGGATCGCGATGGGTTCTGCCTATGTCGGAAACAGACCTCATGCGAAAGGACATCACATGGCCGGAGGCTGGGCCCGCGACGGTGCGGTGGAAGAGCAGATCGAAGCCTCGATCAATGACGAGCTGAAGCGCATGCAGGCGCGGCGTGGCCCCTCAGGCGAAAGCCGCACCCATTGCGCCGAATGCGAGGAGGAGATCCCCGAAAGGCGGCGCGCGGCGATCCCGGGGGTCAAGCTTTGCGTCGATTGCCAGCAGGGGCGCGACAGCCGCCCGGAGGCGCGGGGCGGCATCAACCGGCGCGGCTCCAAGGACAGCCAGCTGCGCTGATTTCCGGTGCCGGGTCTGCGAATTCGAATGAGGATCGAGCAACGCGCCGGCGTGTCTCTCAGACCGCGCCGCCCACATCGTCCGGCGCCACCGCGCTGGCCTTGACGATGGCCCAGACCCGTTGGCCAGGCTCCAGCCTAAGTGCGCGAGCCGAGCGGCGGGTGACCCGGGCAAGCAGCCTGTCCGCACCGCATAGCAGCCCCACCGCCGCGCCCTCCGGCCCCTCGTCGACGGCCGTCACCTCGGCGGGCAGGATATTCAACGCGCTCAGCCCCTGCGGCTTTTCGCGCGCGAGGATCACGTCCTGTGCCGAGATCCTGAGACGAAGATGCGTGCCGAGCCGCCCCAGCCGCCCCGGCAGCACGATCCGCCCGCCCGACAGCGCCAGTTCGGTCAGGCCGTCGATCCGGTCCAGCCCCGCGATGCGCGCGCGCACCACCGCACCCGCCTCCTGCGCACCGATCATGCCCACGGCGGCCGGATCGGAAAGTACCTCGCCCACCGCGCCGACCCGGCGCACGCCACCCGCCTCCATCACCACCACCGTGGTGGCGAGCCGCGCGACCTCGGAGGCGGCGTGGCTGACATAGAGGATCGGCAGCCCGGCCTCGTCGCGCAGCCGCTCCAGCCACGGCAGGATCTCCGCCTTGCGCTCGGCATCGAGCGCCGAAAGCGGCTCGTCCATCAGCAACAGGCGCGGATCCGACATCAGCGCCCGTCCGATCGCCACGCGCTGCCGCTCGCCTCCCGACAGCGCGGCGGGGCGGCGATCGAGCAGCGTATCCAGCCCCAGCAGGTCGATCACCCTGTCGCGGTCGTGGCGGCCGCCATAGGCGAGGTTCTTCGCCACGCTCATATGCGGAAACAGCCGCGCATCCTGAAAGACATAACCGACGCGCCGACGGTGCACGGGGATGTCGATGCGCGCGGCCCCGTCAAAGAGTACCGCCCCGTCCACCTCGATCCGCCCCGCCTCGGGACGCAGAAGCCCCGCCACGGCGTTGATCAGGCTGGTCTTGCCCGAGCCCGATTTTCCGAACAGCGCGATGACGCCGGGCGGTGCCTCGAAGCCTGCGTCGAGATCGAAGGCACCGAGGCGCTTTTTCACGTGAATCGCGATCATGCCGCGACCCGCCGCGCGATCCGCCGCGACAACCATTCGGATGCCAGCAGCGCGCCCATGGCCAGCGCCACCGACACCGCGACCAGCCGCAGCGCCGCGCCCTCGCCGCCCGGCATCTGCAGGAAGGCATAGATCGCGGTCGGGATGGTCCGGGTCTCGCCGGGAATGTTTGAGACGAAGGTGATCGTCGCGCCGAATTCGCCCATCGCCTTGGCAAAGGCGAGGATCGCGCCCGCCACCACGCCCGGCAGCGCTAGCGGCAGCGTCACCGTGGCAAAGACCCTGAGCCGCGAGGCTCCGAGCGTCGCCGCCGCCGCTTCGAGCCCCGGATCGACCGCCTCGAAGGCAAGCCGCATCGGCCGCACCATGAGGGGGAACGCCATGATCGCGGCGGCCAGCGCCGCGCCGGTCCAGCTGAAGGCGAAGGATATTCCAAACGGTTCGAGCAGCGACCCCAGCGGGCCCTGCCGCGAGAAGGCGATCAGCAGCAGGTAGCCCGTCACCACAGGCGGCAGGATCAGCGGCAGGTGCACCAGCCCGTTGAGCAATTGCCGCCCCGGAAATCGACCCTTGGCCAGCGCCAGCGCGCAGATCAACCCCAGCGGCAGGCTCGCGGCGACGGCGCTGGCCGAAACCTTGAGCGACAGGCGCACCGCCTGCCATTCCTCTGGCCCGAGCCAGTCGGTCATTGAGAAACCTTCTCGTCAGGTTGAGACGTCCGGGGTATGGAGAACCCCGCCGCCTCGAAGGTCGCGGCCGCCTCCGCGCCGGAGAGGAAATCGAGAAATGCCGCCGCAGCGGGATCGGCATCCGCGACGAGCGCCGCGGGGTAACGGATCGGCGGATGGCTATCCGCGGGAAACCGGCCCAAGACCGTTACGCGCGGCTCCTCGATGGCATCGGTGCCATAGACGATGCCGATCGGCGCGGCACCGCTGGCAACGAGAGCCAGCGCCGCGCGCACGTTCTCGGATTGCGCGACCCGGGCCTCCACCTCCGCCCAGAGACCAAGGCTTTCCAGCGCGGCGCGGCCATACTGGCCGGCGGGCACGGCATCGACCAGAGCCATGGCGAGGCGGCCAGAGCCCAGCATCGTGACGAGGTCGAGATCGGGGTCGATATCGACCGGGACAGCCTGCGGATCGGCAGCGATCAGGACGAGGTCGTTGCCCAGAAGGTCGCGGCGGCTGCCCGGCTCGATCAGGGCGGCGCCTTCGAGATCGTCCATCCACTCCGCGCTGGCCGAGATGAAGATATCCGCCGGCGCGCCCGCCGCGATCTGCCGTGCGAGGGCCGAACTCCCTGCATAGGAGACCGTCACCTCCGAACCGCCCTGCTCTTCCCAAGCCGCGACCACCCGGTCCAGCGGGCCTCCGAGGCTCGCCGCCGCGAAAACCAGCAGGTCGGCCCGCGCGGCACCGGGCAGCGCCAGAAACAGCGCCGCGATCAGGGGTCTCAACAGCATCATCCACCTCGTGTCTCGACCTCCCTCTCGCATCCCGTGGCCCCGCCCCGCAAGAGCACGCCTCACACCCAGGCCAGGAGCCGTGCCTCGAGCGTCGCGACACGGTCCCGAAACCCGCCCGGGATCTCGCCCGGGCGCGGCGGATCGAGCAGCGTCGTGAGCCAGCTTTCGGGTGGGGAGACCGCCCGCCTCTGCTTGTGCCACTCCAGCCCCCGCAGCACCGCCTGCGCGGGCACCGGCAGGCGATCGGGAATCTCGCGGCCAGCCAGCACCGCCCACGCGGCGGTCCAGAGACGCCCGACGCTCCAGGGGTTGTAGCCGCCGCCGCCCAGCAGAAGAAACCGCGGAGCGAGCGGCAGCAAGGCCCGCAGTACTCCGAGATGCGCGTGCCCCGACATGGCGAGCCGCGATTGCGGATCCTCGAGCAACGCATCGGCACCGCATTGCAGCACGATGGCATCGGGGCGAAACATCGCGACGGCGGGCAGGATCACGCGATCGCGCGCCACTGCCATGACATCGTCGCCCGCGCCGCTGGGGAGCGGCAGGTTGAAGACCTGGCCCGCCCCCTCGTCCTCGACCGCGCCGGTACGGGGCCAGCGGTTCTCTTCATGGGTCGAGACGATCAGCGTGTCGGAGTCATGCGCGAAGCCCGCCTCGACCCCGTCGCAATGATGCGCGTCGATATCGACATAGGCGATGCGCCGGGCGCCATGCGCCCTGAGCGAGCCGATCGCCAGAACCGGATCGTTGAGGTAGCAAAACCCGTTGGCCCGGTCGGGGAGGCCATGATGGGTGCCGCCGCCCGGCAGGTGCAACCGGCCGCCATGCCGCAGCAACTCGCCCGCCAGCAGTGCACCCCCGGCTCCCGTGGCGGGGCGGCGGAACATCTCCGCGAAGACCGGGTTCGCTGGGGTGCCGAGATGATGCTTGGCGCGGATCTCGGGCCCGACCTGTTGCGTCGCCTCGGCCGCGATCAACGCCGCGACGTATTCGGGCGTATGAAACCCGTGCAGTGCCGCCGGCCGGGCGCGCGGGCTCCGCAGATAGACATCGGGCGGCAGCCAGCCCAGCGCCCGGGCCAGATCCATGACCGTCGAGACGCGCGGCACCCGGAGCGGGTGCCACGCCCCGTAGCTCGAGCCGCGATAGATTTCGGATCCGATGAAACGTGCCGTGGCGGTCATGCGGCCCTTTCGCTGCAACCTCTGCGGGACCCGACGCGAAGTCGCCGCCGCCCGCGTGGCAGATAGCACCGATTGCAGTCTTGCCAGCCCCGGCGCGGTCGTGGAACCTCGCCCGACAGGCGCGATCCCAGAGGCCCCATGATTCAGCTTCCGCTCCGCGTCGCAAGGCGCCACCAGCGCCTCGGGCGCACCCAATTCGCCGCCCTGCCCTGGCGCATGGTGAACGACTCGTTGGAGATCTGCCTGATCACCAGCCGGGGGCGTGGCCGCTGGATCCTGCCCAAGGGCTGGCCGATGGACCGTGCCACCCCCGCAGAGGCCGCGGCGCGGGAGGCGCGCGAGGAGGCCGGTCTCATCGGCCAGCCCGAGGATCGCTGCCTCGGCGTCTGGTCCTACGTGAAGGGCGGCGCCAAGACCGGCTCCCCGCATTTCGCGATGGTGTTCCCGGTGCATGTCACGCAGGTGCTCGGCGACTGGCCAGAGCGCGGCCAGAGGCGGCGCAAATGGTTTAGCCGCGAGCGCGCGGCGACCAAGCTCGACGCCCCCGAGCTGCGGCAGATGGTGCTGCTGTTCGACCCGGCGCCGCTGCGCCCGGTTGCGGCGCCGCCGCCACCCTTTGCAGGCTCGTGATCGGCCGCGCTTTGCACCCGGCCCCGACAGCGCCTATCTGAAGCATATCCTCCACCGGGACCTGCGCCGATGATCCGCTACGACCTCACCTGCAAGAACGGCCACGCCTTCGACAGCTGGTTCGCCTCCGCGAGCGCCTATGACGCCCTCGAACGCGCCGGACAGCTGTCCTGCGCGGTCTGCGGCGATGCGCGGGTCTCCAAGGCGCTGATGGCGCCGTCGGTGAGCGAGAACGCCAAGGCGCCCGCGCGTCGTCTCTCCGAGCCCGGCAACCCGCTGGAGCGGGCGATGGCCGAACTCAGGCGCAAGGTCGAAAGCAGTTCGGATTACGTCGGCGACGCCTTCGCGCGCGAGGCCCGTGCCATGCATGAAGGCAAGACGCCGGAGCGCGCGATCCACGGCGAAGCGCGGCTCGACGAGGCGCGCCGGCTGATCGAGGACGGCATCCCCGTGGCTGCCCTGCCCTTCGCGCCGAAGCGCCGGACCAACTGAGGCGCGGTCGCGCATTGCCCTCGCGTCGCCCGGCCGCTATGGAGGCGCCGGAATCTGCGCGAGGAGAGCCATGTCGGTCCTGGTGATGAAATTCGGCGGCACCTCGGTCGCCACGCTCGACCGGATCCACCGGGCCGCGAAACGCGTGGCCGTCGAGGTGGCCAAGGGGCACGAAGTGATCGTGATCGTGTCGGCCATGGCCGGCAAGACCAACGAGCTGGTCGGCTGGGTGAACGAGACCTCGCCCATGTATGACGCGCGTGAATACGACGCCGTCACCTCCTCGGGCGAGAACGTGACCGCCGGTCTCATGGCGCTCCGGTTGCAGGAAATGGATATCCCGGCGCGCAGCTGGCAGGGCTGGCAGGTGCCGGTTCAGACCACGAGCGCGCATGGCGCGGCGCGGATCCTCGACATCCCGCCCGCCAACATCCGCGCCAAGTTCGCCGAGGGCATGAAGGTCGCCGTCGTCGCGGGCTTTCAGGGTGTGAGCCCCGAGGGCCGGATCACCACGCTGGGGCGCGGCGGCTCCGACACCACCGCAGTGGCCTTCGCCGCCGCCTTCGAGGCCGAGCGCTGCGACATCTATACCGACGTGGACGGGATCTACACGACCGACCCGCGGATCTGCGAAAAGGCCCGCAAGCTCGACCGGATCGCATTCGAGGAGATGCTCGAGCTGGCCTCTCTCGGGGCCAAGGTGTTGCAGACCCGCTCGGTCGAGCTGGCGATGCGTTACAAGGTGAAGCTGCGCGTGCTGTCGAGCTTCGAGGAACAGTCCGACGACGCGGGAACGCTCGTCTGCGACGAGGAGGAAATCATGGAAAGCAACGTGGTCGCCGGTGTCGCCTATTCCCGCGACGAGGCCAAGATGACGCTCATCTCCGTGGCCGACCGGCCCGGCATCGCCTCGGCGATCTTCGGGGCGCTGGCGGATGCGGGCGTGAACGTGGACATGATCGTCCAGAACATCTCGGAAGAAGGTCGCACCGACATGACCTTCTCCTGTCCCAACGATCAGGTGATGCGCGCCGAGAAGGCGGTCGAGGCGGCCCGTGATCGCGGCGACATCCGTTTCAACGATCTCGTCACCGATACCGGCGTGGCCAAGGTCTCGGTGGTCGGCATCGGCATGCGCAGCCATACCGGTGTCGCCGCCGACATGTTCAAGGCGCTTGCCGCCGAAGGCATCAACATCAAGGTCATCACCACCTCGGAGATCAAGATTTCCGTGCTGATCGACCGGAAATACATGGAACTCGCGGTGCAGGCCCTCCATGATGCCTTCGGGCTGGACAAGGCCGCCTGACCGGGACCACTCCCCCCGGACATGGTGGCGAGAGGGCGGCGATGGTCGATCGACTTGTAGAATCCGAAAGCCGCAAGCTTCTGGGCCGCCTTTCGGCGGTCATGGCGGAGGGCGGTGCCGGTCAGGCGCGGCTCGACCGCATCGTCGGGCTGATCGCCTCGTCGATGAAGACCGAAGTCTGCTCGATCTACCTGTTCCGCGATGCCGAGACGCTCGAGCTTTGCGCGACCGAAGGTCTCAAGGCCGAATCCGTGCACCAGACGCGGATGCGGCTGGGTGAGGGTCTCGTCGGCCGCACCGCCCGCACGCGCCAGGTCGTCAACACCGCCAATGCCCCCGGCGAGCCCGGTTTCCGTTACATGCCTGAGACCGGCGAGGAGCGCTATTCGAGCTTCTGCGGCGTGCCGATCCAGCGGCTGGGCGAACCATTGGGTGTGCTGGTGGTCCAGTCCAAGAATGCCCGCGAGTTCACCACCGACGAGGTCTACGCGCTCGAGGTCGTGGCCATGGTGCTGGCCGAGATGACCGAGCTGGGGGCCTTCGTCGATACCGGCGCGGCGCTCTCGGCGCGGCATCAGCAGGCCGTCATGTTCAAGGGCACCTCCGGCCAGGAGGGCGCGGCCGAGGGCCATGTCTGGCTGCACGAGCCGCGCGTCGTCGTCACCAACCCGATCGCCGATGACCCGGCGATCGAACTGGAGCGGCTGCGCCATGCGGTGGACAAGCTGCGGGTGACCGTCGACGAGCTGCTCTCGGGGGCGACCAGCGCCCATCCTGACCAGGTGCAGGTTCTCGAAACCTACCGCATGTTCGCCAATTCGCGCAGCTGGATGCGACGGATGGAGGAGGACATCGAGAGCGGTCTTTCGGCCGAGGCCGCGGTCGAGAAGGAGCAGTCGCTGGCGCGCTCGCGCATGAACCGCTCCGGCGATCACTACATGCGCGAGCGGCTCTCGGATCTCGACGATCTGTCGAACCGGCTTTTGCGCATCCTGACCGGCCAAGGGCGCGATACCGGCGCCGAACTGCCGGACGATCCGGTTCTGGTGGCCCGCAACATCGGCCCCGGCGAACTCCTGGAATATGGCAAGAAGCTCAGGGGCATCGTGCTCGAGGAGGGCTCGGTCGGCTCGCACGCCGCGATCGTGGCCCGGGCCTGGGCGATTCCGCTGGTGATCCACGCCAAGAACATCACCTCCGAGGCGCTCAACGGCGACGTGATCCTCGTCGATGGCGACCAGGGCGTCGCGCATCTGCGCCCGGAGGAAACGGTGAAGACCGCCTTCCGCGACAAGATCGCGATGCAGGCTCGGGCGCTGGAGCGCTACGCCTCGATCCGCGACATGAAGGCCACGGCGCTGTGCGGCACCACGATCTCGCTGCACATGAACGCCGGGCTGATGGCCGACCTGCCCTCGCTCGAAGGATCGGGTGCCGAGGGCGTCGGCCTGTTCCGCACCGAGTTGCAGTTCCTGATCCGCAACAAGATGCCCAAGCGGGCCGAGCTGTCCGCGCTCTATGCCCGGGTGATGGACGCCGCCGACGGCAAGCGTGTCGCCTTTCGCACCCTCGACATCGGCTCGGACAAGGTGCTGAGCTACATGAAGCCCAATGACGAGCCGAACCCGGCGATGGGCTGGCGCGCGGTGCGGGTGGGGCTCGACAAGCCCGGCGTACTCAGGATGCAGCTGCAGGCGCTGATCCGCGCGTCCAATGGCCGCCCGCTTTCGGTGATGTTCCCCTTCATCGCGTTGCCCGCTGAATTCTATGCCGCGCGCGAGGAGTTCGAGAAGGCGATGGAGCGCGAGCGGATCCTCGGCCACCCGCTGCCCGAGACCGTCGAGGTCGGCGCCATGCTCGAAACCCCGAGCCTCGCCTGGGCGCCGGACCAGTTCTTCCGGGAGGTCGATTTTCTCTCGGTTGGCGGCAACGATCTCAAGCAGTTCTTCTTCGCCGCCGATCGCGAGAACGAGCGGGTGCGCAGGCGCTACGACACGCTGGACGTGAGCTTTCTGGGGCTTCTCGATCACATCCTCGCCCGGGCAACCGCCGCCGGCACGCCGATCTCGTTTTGCGGCGAGGATGCGGGCCGGCCGATGGAAGCTCTGTGCCTCGCGGCATTGGGCTTTCCGATGCTGTCGATGCGCCCCGCCTCGGTCGGGCCCGTCAAGCACCTGATTCGTCACTGCAATCTCAAGGCGCTCAGGGGCGTGATCCACGAAGCCCGCGACAGCGGCGTGGCCTCGGTCCGCCCCGCCGTGACGAAATGGCTGACCTCGCAAGGCTGGCTGATGTGACGGCTTGATCCGGAGATCTCATTTCCATATATCTTGAATATTGGAAATGAGGAGACGGTCATGCCCGACTTGCCCAATCTCGACCTTGACCTCCTGCCGCCGGTCGATCCCGCGCTCTATGTCGCGCCCGGCGATCCGGGTCATGCGCCGCGCATCCTGATCCTGTATGGCAGCCTGCGCGAGCGTTCGTTTTCGCGCTTCGTGGCCGAAGAGGCGGCGCGGCTTCTGGAACATCTGGGCGCCGAGGTCCGGCTATTCGATCCCACCGGTCTGCCCCTGCCCGACGGCGCGCCCGTCGACCACCCCAAGGTGGCGGAACTGCGCGAGCTGGTGGCATGGTCCGAGGGCATGGTCTGGTCGAGCCCGGAGCGGCATGGCGCGATGACCGGCATCCTCAAGGCGCAGATCGACTGGATTCCACTGTCTCTCGGCAGCGTCCGCCCCACTCAGGGCAAGACGCTGGCGCTCGCACAGGTCTGCGGCGGTTCGCAAAGCTTCAACGCGCTCAACCAGATGCGCGTGCTGGGGCGCTGGATGCGGATGGTGACGATTCCCAACCAATCCTCGGTGGCCAAGGCCTGGGACGAGTTCGACGAGGCGGGCCGGATGAAGCCCTCGCCCTATTACAACCGCATCGTCGACGTGATGGAGGAGCTGGTGAAGTTCACGCTGATGACCCGGGGCCGTCCCCACCTCACCGATCGCTATTCCGAGCGCGTCGAAAGCGCCGAGGCGCTGTCGCGGCGGGTCAATACCGGCCGGACCTAACGCTTTGTCGGCATGCGGCGGCGCTCCAACGCCGCGTGGAAGGCGTCGAGTACCTGTTCTTCGCCATGGATCCGCGCCAGCCGCCGCAGCCCGAAATGCACATGCGCCACCTCGACATAGTAATCGACGAAGGCATAGTTCGTCCCCGCCCCCGCCGCGGCGCCGAGGATCGGCACCGCCTGCCCCGCCAGCTTCTGTCCGAGCACCGTGGCAAAGCGCGGCGCGATACGCGAGATCAGCCGGTTCACCGCGACGCCCGAGAGCCCGAGCCGGGCCCCGAGAAAGGCGGTGTCGATCCCCTCATCCTCCCCGCCCGGACCACCGGCGCCGAAGACCCGCAGGCATTCGGCCCGGGTCTCGTCGCTGGCCGGGTCTTCGCCATTCGCCTCGGCGACGCGCTGCACGGCACGGAAGATCATCGTCGTCGCCACCGGAAGTTCGGCCAGGGCGGTGGTAAGGCCGCCCAAGCCGCCCACCGCGCCCGAAATCGTGGCCATGACCCGCGCCGCCCCATCCGTGCCGAAGGCCGCCTCGAGCGCGCCTGCGCCATTGCCCGGACGCCGCGTGCGCGCGGCGACGTCGTAGCTGCGCGACAGCGCCGCGCGCGCCGCCGCCTCGATCCGGGCCCGGGCGGGCTTCGGCAACATCCGCATGCCACCTTCGACCCGGTCTCCGGCGAGGTTGATGATCCGCATCAGGCCGCGGCCCGCGCGCGCCTGTCGCTCGGCCAGAGCCGCGATCTCGGCCTTGACGGTGTCGTCGAGGGGCCGCGGCGGCACTTCGGGATTGATCTCGCGCATGGGTGTGCTCATGCGCCGATAATTGGTCTGCGCGACCGGGTTTTCAATCGGTCGGATCGGCGGCACGCGTGACTTCGCCGCCGATGCCGTCCCAAGCGCCATCCTGTAGCGCCAAACCGAGCACACGCTCGGGATTGGTCGGCGGAGGCATGAGCACGCCGCCGAGGCGCGAGAAGCCGAAACGGGAATAATAAGGCGCATCGCCCACCAGCATCATCCGCGGATGCCCGGCCATGCGCGCCCGTTCGATCACTTCGAAGATCAGCAATCCGCCCAAGCCTTCGCCCTGACGCGTGGGATGTACCGCGACCGGCCCCAGCAGCAGCGCGGCATGATCGCCCACCCGCACCGGCCAGGTCCGGATCGCGCCCGCCGCCTCGCCGGCGCGGCCCCGGGCCACGAGACAAAGCTCCGCCTCGGGGGGCACGCCGTCGCGCAACCGGTAGGAGGAGAGCGCCTCGCGGCCCGGCGCGAAACACAGGTCGTAGAGCGCCTCGACCTCGTGATGGTCTCCGGCCTGCTCCTGCGCGATCTCGGCCATGCGTCACTCCCGCCCCTTGGCGGCGAAGCGCGCCGCGCGCGCGCCCTAGCACGCCGTGGGGACGGTGCAAACCGCTCGCGCCGCTGGACCCGCCCCGGCCCAGTCGCTACCTCTTGGCGCGACCAAGGAGGAAACGCATGTTCTACCGCCCCGAGGATGGCCACAGCCTGCCGCACAACCCGTTCAACGCCATCGTCGCGCCGCGTCCCATCGCCTGGGTCTCGACCCGGGGGTCGGACGGGACCGAGAACCTCGCGCCCTATTCCTTCTTCAACGCCGTGGCCTATGTGCCGCCACAGGTGATGTTCGCCTCGACCTCGGCCAAGGAAGACCGTCCATTCTCGAAGGACACGATGTTCAACATCCGCGAGACCGGCCAATTCTGCGTCAACATCGTCGAATACGCCGCGCGCGACGCGATGAACGCCACCTCGGGGCCTTGGCCCAAGGATGAGGACGAGTTCGCAAAGGCCGGCATCGAACGCGCCACCTGCCAGACGATCGCCTGTTCGCGGGTGGCGAACGCGCCTGCGTCGCTCGAATGCCGGCTGGTGCAGATCGTGGAACTGGAAGGTGCGCACAACTTCATGGCCATCGGCGAGGTCACGGGCGTGCACATGCGCGACGACTGCATCCGAGAGGGCCGGTTCGACGTGACCGCCTTCCAGCCGCTCGCGCGGCTCGGCTACCGCGACTATGCCCGCGTGACCGAGCTGTTCAGCCTGCCCCGTCCGGGCCAGTAGCCGGTCCGACAGGCGCGAAGGGCGGCCCATCCGGGCCGCCCTTCGCGTTTCCTTGCACCTGACATACGCAAGCCCGGCCATCAAGGCCGGGCCCGCGTTTCAGTCCTCAGTGGCCGCCGCCCAAGGCGCCGGGCCGAATGTCGTAATCCACCGCCACGCCGTAGTTCGGATCGTCATCGCTCTCGACCACGAGCTGGCCGGCGCGGCGCAGCAGCGCATGGCAGTCGGGCGACAGGTGCCGCAGCACCAGCCGCTTGCCCGCGGCGGTATAGCGGTCGGCCATGGTCTCGATCGCGGCCAGTGCCGACTGGTCGGCGACCCGGCTGTGCTCGAAATCGACGATCACGTGGTCGGGGTCCTTATCGATCTGGAACAGTTCGGAGAAGCCGTCGGCCGAGCCGAAGAACAGCGGGCCCTGGATCTGATAGACCTTGGCGCCGTCATCGGTGCGGAATGTGCGCGCGCCGATCCGCGTGGCGTTCTGCCAGGCATAGGCCAGCGCCGAGACGATGACGCCCGCCACCACGGCGGTGGCGAGGTCGGTCAGGACGGTGATGACGGTCACCAGCACGATGACGATGGCATCGACGCGCGGCACCCGGCGCATCACCCGGAACGTGTTCCAGGCGAAGGTGCCGATCACGACCATGAACATCACGCCCACGAGGGCTGCGAGCGGGATCTGCTCGATCACCGGCGCGGCGAAGAGGATGAAGCACAGAAGGAAGATCGCGGCCGAGGCGGCGGCGAGCCGGGTGCGCCCGCCGGAGGAGACGTTGATCATCGACTGGCCGATCATGGCGCAGCCGCCCATGCCGCCGAAGAAGCCTGTGACGACGTTGGCGATGCCCTGCGCCACGCATTCCTGGCTCGCGCCGCCGCGCTTGCCGGTGATCTCGGAGACGAGGTTGAGCGTCAGCAGGCTCTCGATCAGGCCGATCGCGGCGAGGATCAGCGCATAGGGCAGGATGATACCCAAGGTTTCGAGGTTCAGCGGCACCAGCGGGATCGAGAACTCGGGCAGCCCGCCCGAAATCTGCGCCAGATCGCCGACGCGCGGCACCGGCAGGCCGAGGCCGATGACGATCGCCGCGACGATGCCGATCGCAGCCAGCGGCGCGGGAATGGCACGGGTCATGCGCGGCATGATCCAGATGATGAACATGGTGAGCGCTACCAGCGCCAGCATCAACACCAGCGGAAAGCCCGACAGGAAGCCGCCCGTGGCCGGATCGTGAAACTGTTCGAGCTGCGACAGGCCGATGACGATGGCGAGCCCGTTGACGAAGCCGAGCATCACCGGATGCGGCACGAGGCGCATGAACTTGCCCAGCCGGAAGATCCCCGCGAGCACCTGCAGGATGCCCATCAGCACCACCGTGGCGAAGAGATATTCGACCCCGTGTTCCGCCACGAGGCTGACCATGACGACGGCCAGCGCACCCGTGGCCCCCGAGATCATGCCGGGCCGGCCGCCGATCAGCGCGGTGATCAGGCCGACGAGGAAGGCGGCGTAGAGGCCGACCAGCGGGTTCACACCCGCGACGAAGGCGAAGGCCACCGCCTCGGGAACAAGGGCCAGCGCCACGGTCAGGCCGGAGAGGATCTCGGTCTTGAAATCGGCCGCGTTGCGCGGCAGGGCCGGGGCGTTTTCCGAGGAAACGGCGTTGGCCACCACGGCCAGGGGAGATCGGCTCATCGGCTCACTTTCGTTTGGTGGGTCTTCGGGCTGCGGTGGCGGAATAGCCCAGCCGGCCCGTCGACGGAACCCGCAAACGCGCCGTTTCCCCGAATCGGGCTTCGCAATGGCCATCGCACGCCTTATGAACGCGCCGCCCCCACTCCGGGGTACGAGACCCGATGCGGGCCCCGCCCCGCCCCCCAGGACAGGAGCCGTCATGGCCCATGTGACCGATTACATCCGCACCATCCCCGATTTCCCCCACGAGGGAATCCTGTTCCGGGACGTAACGACGCTGTTTGCCGACCGCGACGGGCTGCGCCTCGCCATCGAGGGGCTGGTCGAAGCCTGCGAAGGGCTGGAGATCGACACGGTGGCCGGGCTGGAGGCGCGCGGCTTCATCCTGGGCGGCGCGCTGGCCGACCGGCTGGGCACCGGCTTCGTGCCGATCCGCAAGAAGGGCAAGCTGCCGGGCCGCACCATCGGCCAGAGCTACAAGCTCGAATACGGCGAGGCCGAGGTCGAGCTGCATGACGACGCGCTGCACCGGGGGCAGAAGGTACTGCTGGTCGACGACCTGCTGGCCACCGGCGGCACCGCCGAGGCGGGCATCAAGCTGATCGAACGACTGGGCGCCGAGGTGGTGGCCTGTGCCTTCATCATCGACCTCAAGGATCTCGGCGGCCGCAAGCTTCTCGAGGGGCTCGGGCACCGGGTCGAGGCGCTCTGCACCTATGCGGGCGACTGAAGCTCGTCAGGGGGCTTGCGTATTCGAGGAAGAACGAGCCGGGGAGCGCGCCTTTCCCGGTTCATCTTTTTCCGATTACGCAATTCCGACCTCAGCTGCGCAGCACGGCGCCGGGGTTGAGGATGCCGTGCGGATCGAGCGCCGACTTGATCGCCCGCATCATGGCGAGCTTCGCCGGGTCGCCGTAGCGCTCCAGATCGCCGACCTTGAGCCGCCCGATCCCGTGCTCGGCGCTGACCGAGCCGCCGAAGGCATGGGCGAGATCATGGACGATCTCCTTCACGCGCGGCCGGATGTCCTCGTAATCCTTGCGGTCTCGGCCCTTGGGCGGGAACACGTTGTAATGCAGGTTGCCATCGCCCAGATGGCCGAAGCAGTTGATCCGCACATCGCCGAGCGCGCGCAGCGCCGGGCCGCCCTGCGCGATGAAGTCCGGCACCGAGGAGAGCGGCACCGAGATATCGTGCGAGGAGATCGAGCCGATCCGGCGATTGGCCTCGGGGATCGTCTCGCGCACTGACCAAAGCGCCGCGGCCTGCGCCTCCGACGAGGCGATGACGCCGTCCTCGGACAACCCGGCCGCCACCGCCGCCTCGAAAATCGCGGCGAGGCTGTCTTCGGGGCGCAGCCCCTCGGGAAGCCCCAGTTCGACCAGCACCATCCATTCGGGCATGGGATCGAGAGGCACCCGTGCGTCGAGCCCGGCTTCGATCAGGAATTCGGGGCCCTGCCGGTGCATCAGTTCGAAGGCGGTGACGTTGTCGCCGACCCGGTCGCGCGCCAGCGCGAGGAGATCGAGCGCGGCGCGCGGCGAGGCCACCTGGAACAGCGCGGTGCCCGAGGCGGCGGGAACCGGCGCCAGCTTGAGCGCGGCGGCGGTGATGACCCCGAGGGTGCCTTCCGCCCCGATCATCAGGTCGCGCAGGTCGTAGCCCGTATTGTCCTTGTAAAGCCGGGTGAGCCCGGCCCAGATCTTGCCGTCCGCCGTCACCACTTCGAGCCCGAGGCATTGTGCCCGGGCATTGCCATAGCGCAGCACGTTCAGGCCGCCCGCATTGGTCGCCAGAAGACCGCCGATCCGTGCCGACCCTTCGGAGGCGAGCGAGAGCGGGAACATCCGCCCCGCCTCGCGCGCGGCGCCCTGCACCTCGGCAAGGATCGCGCCGGCCTCGGCCACGAGTACGTTCTCGGATGGATAGACGTCGCGGATCCGGTCCATCCGTGCCAGCGACAGGATCACCGGCGCCACGCCTTCCTGCATCACCTGCCCGCCAACGAGCCCGGTGCCGCCGCCATGCGGCACCACGCCCACCCGCGCTTCGTGACAGGCGCGCAGGATCGTCGCCACCTCTTCGGTCGAAGCGGGGGCGAGCAGCACGCCCTGCCCCCTGTAGCGGCCGCGCGGCTCCTCGAGGTGCTCGGGTCCGGCCTGACGGAAGGCGGGCTCGGGAAGCCTGTCCCGCAGAGTGTCGAGGAACTCCGGAGTGGCGGCGTTCAGCATGGCGGTCTTCTCCTCAGCCCGTTGCGGTACGACCGCGCCGATCGGCCCTCAGATTGGCGTAGAGCACGTGATTGCGCCAGCGCCCGTCGATCTGCAGATAGCTTTGCGCCACGCCTTCATACTTGTAGCCGCAGCTTTCCAAGAGCCGCCGTGATGGCGTGTTCTCAGGCAGGCAGCCCGCTTCGATCCGGCTCAGATCCATGACGGTGAAGGCATGGTGCACCACCGCCTGCACCGCCTCGCGCATGTACCCCATGCGCGCGAAGGGCTCGCCGATCCAGTAGCCCGTGGTACCCGCCTGCGCCGGGCCGCGCCGGATGTTGTCGAGGGTGATCGCGCCGAGAAGCATCTGGTCGGCGCGGCGGATCAGGAACAGCGGCAGCGCCGTGTTCTGGCTGATCGAGCGCTGTGCCCAGTAGACCCGGTTCGTGAAGGCGCGACGCGTCAAGTGATCGGCGGCCCAGGTCGGCTCCCAGCGGGTCAGGAAGGCCGCCGAATCGCGACGCAGCGCCGCCCAGGCCCGGAAGTCGCCATGCACGGGCGGGCGCAAAACGAGCCGCTCGGTCTCGATCTGGACCCGCCGGCGCTGGCCGAGCATCAGGCGGCGAGCCTTTCCTTCAGCTCCTCCAGACGCGGCGCGGTCTCGGCCGGTCCATAGAGCGCCAGCGCGCTGCCCGCCCCGCCCGCGGCATGGGCGGCGAATTCGCGCACCGCCTCGACGGTGACGGCATCGATCTTCTCGACCGCCTCCTCGACCGCCGGCACGCGCCCCCAGATCGCGAGCATCCGCGCCAGACGCTCGGCCCGGTTCGAGGGGCTCTCCAGCCCCATCAGCATCCCGGCCTTCATCTGCGCCCGGGCGCGGGCCACCTCGGCCTCGCTCATGTCGCCCGCCGCGCGCTTCATCTCGTCCATCGTGATCCGTGCCAGATCGCCGATCTCCTCAGCCGAGGTGCCGGCATAGATCGTGGTCATGCCGGTATCCTCGTAGGCCCCGGCCTGCGCGAAGATGGTGTAGCACAGCCCCCGGTCCTCGCGGATCTTCTGGAACAGCCGCGAGGACATGCCGCCGCCAAGCGCGGTGGCATAGATCTGCGCGGTGTAGATCGCCGGGTCGCGGTAATGCGGACCTTCCAGCGCCATCGCGAAATGCACCTGCTCGAGCGGCTTGATGACCCGCCTCTCGCCGCCCATGAAGCGCGCGGGCGGCTGGATCGGCGCGGTGACGCGCGGCGCCAGCCCGCCGAACAGACGCTCGGCCGCGCGCACGATCTCGTCGTGATCCACGTCCCCCGCGGCCGAAAGGATCAGCTGGCCCGGCCCGTAATGCGACCGGGTGAAATCCTGCAGATCGGCGCGGCTGAACTGCGCAACACGCTCGGCCGGGCCGAGAATGGTTCGACCCAACGGCTGGTCCGGATAGGCCTCTTCCTGAAGCCAGTCGAAGATGATGTCGTCGGGCGTGTCCAGCGCCTGGCCGATCTCCTGGAGGATCACGCCGCGCTCGACCTCGATCTCCTCTTCCGAGAACACCGGGTTCAGCAGGATATCCGAGATCACGTCGAGCGCGAGCCCCACATCCTGCCCCAGCACGCGAGCATAATAGGCGGTCATCTCCCGCGAGGTATAGGCGTTGATGTAGCCGCCCACATCCTCGATCGCCTCGGCGATGGCGAGCGCCGAGCGTGTCTTGGTGCCCTTGAAGGCCATGTGCTCGAGGAAATGCGCGATGCCGTTCTGATCCGCCGTCTCGTGGCGTCCGCCAGCCAGCACCCAGATGCCGATCGAGGCCGATTGCAGCCCCGGCATCCGCTCCGTGGCGATGCGGAAACCATTGGACAGGGTGTGAAGCTGGACACTCACCGCGCGATCTTCTCCCGAATGACGGATTGCAGGGCCGCGAGATCGTTCTCGACCTGCGTCACCCGCTCCGCACGGTCATACAGCCCCGCCATCCGGGTTGGAAGGGGCGGCCGGATCGTGGTGGCGGCCTCGACCGCGTCGGGGAACTTGGCCGGATGCGCGGTGGCGAGGGTGACCATCGGGTTCGCGCCGAGATGTGCCTCGGCCACGTGCACACCCACCGCCGAATGCGGGCAGAGCAGTTCACCGGTCTGCTCGTGGATGCGACGGATCGTCTCGCGTGTATCCTCCTCGGTGGCGCGGCCCGAGGCGAAGCTGTCGCGCAGCCGGCCGATCGCGCCCTGGCTCACGGCGAAACCGCCATTCGCCTTCAGCTCGTCCATCAGCTGCGCCACGGCGGTACCGTCGCGGCCATAGGCATCCCACAAGGCCCGCTCGAAGTTCGAGGAGACCTGGATGTCCATCGAGGGACTGATGGTCGGCGTCACGCCCGACTTGCGATGCTCGCCGTTCTCGATGGTGCGGTGCAGGATGTCGTTGCGATTGGTGGCGATGACCAGCCGACCGATCGTCAGGCCCATCCGCCGGGCGATGTCACCCGCATAGATGTCGCCGAAATTGCCGGTGGGTACCGTGAAGTCGATTTCGCGATGCGGCGCGCCAAGGCTGGTGGCGGCCGTGAAATAGTAGACCACCTGCGCCAGCACCCGGCCCCAGTTGATCGAGTTCACGCCCGCAAGCCGCACCTCGTCGCGGAAGACGAAATCGTTGAACATGTCCTTGAGCGCGGCCTGACAATCGTCGAAATCGCCGGTCACCGCGAGGGTGTGGACGTTCTTTTCGCGCGGAGTGGTCATCTGCCGGCGCTGCACCTCGGAGATCCGCTCATGCGGGTAGAGGATCACCACGTCGACATTGGCGAGCCCGCGAAACGCCTCGATCGCCGCCGAGCCGGTATCGCCCGAGGTGGCACCAACGATGGTGATACGCTCGCCGGAGCGCTCAAGCGATGCCTGAAACAGCTGACCAATCAGCTGCATGGCAAAGTCCTTGAAGGCCAGGGTCGGCCCGTGGAACAGCTCCAGCAGGTGATGGTTCGGCCCGAGCTGGCTGAGTGGCGCCCGCGCCGGATGCGCAAAGCTCGCATAGGCCCTAGCGATCAGGCGGCGGAACTCGTCATCGGAGAAGGCGTCGCCGATGAAGGGGCGCATCACCCGAAAGGCCACCTCCTCGTAGGGCTGACCCGCCATGGCCGCGATCTGCGCGCGATCGAACATCGGCACGGTTTCGGGGACATAGAGACCGCCATCGCGGGCGAGGCCGGTTAGCATCGCCTCCTCGAAGGAAAGGCTCGGGGCCTGGCCGCGGGTCGAGACATAGCGCATGGGTCTGTCCTTCGAAGTCAGGACGCGGCGCGGCGGCCGCGCCACAGGAAGAATCCGGTCATCACGGCCCAGACGGCGGCCAGCGAGAACCAGGTGATGGCGTAACCGAGGTGGTCGTTCGGCACGGCGCCGCTGTCAAGCGGCATGGGCGCGGTTCCGATCGCCGGCGTGATGCGACGCGCCACCACCAGAAGCGGCGCGGTGCCGAGCGCCGCGGCCATCGGCCCGACGTCGCGGGCATACCAGATATTGGCGGCCGTGTCGGGGGCCGGGGTCCAATCGTCGACCTCCTGCGGCCAATGCAGGTTTCCGGTGATCATCGCTTTCGGCGTGGCGCGGCTCAGATCCTTGGCCCCGAGCGGCACGAAGCCCAGATCGGCCATGACACGGCGCCCGCCGGTCTCGAGCACGCCGATCACCCGGTAACCCGGCCCGTCGGCGGCGCTGAGCACGTGGATCTCCTCGCCGGTGAGCCGTCCCTCCGCCACCACCGGCAAGAAGCGCTGCGCCTGCGGATCGGCGGTGCCGACGCCCGAGAGCGGCACGGGGGCGGCGAGGATGCGCGCGTCGAGATCGGCGAGGATCGCGGTCTTCCAACTCAGGCGCTGGACCTGCCAGACCCCGAGGCCGATCAGGATCGCGCAGCCCAGGACGCCCATCAGCAGCGGTAGAACAATGCGTCGCATCTTGTCTCCGGAAACGAGAAGGACGCGCGAGAGGGCCCGCGCGTCCGTGTTGGGTGGGCTGTCGTGGCGGGCGCGAGGCCCTGCCGTATCAGCTGCCCCAGACGTAGATCGAGAAGAACAGGAACAGCCACACCACATCGACGAAGTGCCAGTACCAGGCCGCCGCCTCGAAGCCGACATGCTTCTCCGGGGTGAAATCGCCGCGCTGCAGGCGGTACAGGCAGACCGCAAGGAAGATCGTGCCGATGATCACATGCGCGCCGTGAAAGCCGGTCGCCATGAAGAACACGCCGCCATAGACGTTGCCGCCGAAGCTGAACGGCGCTTCCCAGTATTCCAGGGCCTGGAACGCGGTGAAGATCACGCCGAGACCGATGGCGATCAGCAGACCGTTGCGCATGTCCTTGCGGTTGTTCTCGTGCACCAGCGCGTGGTGCGCCCAAGTCGCCGCCGCGCCGGAGCACAGCAGGATCAGCGTGTTGATCAGCGGCAGGTGCCAGGGATCGAAGGTGGTGATGCCCTCGGGCGGCCAGGTGCCGTCGACCATCGGGCTCTCGGGGCCCATAGGGTAGAGCGCGTTCTTGAAGAAGGCCCAGAACCATGCCGCGAAGAACATGACCTCGGACATGATGAACATGATGAAGCCGTAGCGCAGACCGATCCGGACCACCGGGGTGTGGTCGCCCTGGCGGCTTTCGCCGATCACGTCGGCCCACCAGCCATACATGGTGTAGAGCACCGCCGCGAGGCCGATCAGGAACAGCCAGGGGCCGGAGCCGTGCATCCAGACGACCGCGCCGAACAGCATGGCGAAGGCGCCGGCGGCCGACAGGAACGGCCAGATGGACGGGGCCAGGATGTGATAATCGTGGTTCTTTTCATGCGCCATTCGTTCGGTCCCTCGGGCCTTTCGTTCAGTTCGTGTCTATCGCCTGAGCGGCGGTGCGTGTCAAAGACTCGTTGCCCGGCGCCAGTGCCGCCGTCTCCGTGTCCTCGGGCAGGTCGATCTCGTAGAAGGTGTAGCTCAGCGTGATCTCGTGGACATACTTGGCCTCGCGATCCTCGACGATCTCGGGGTCCACGAAGAAGCTGACCGGCATCAGCACCGTCTCGCCGGGCTGCAGCACCTGCTCGGTGAAGCAGAAGCATTCGATCTTCTCGAAATAGCCGCCGGCCGAATAGGGCGCGACATTGTAGCTCGCCTGACCGGCGACGGCCCGCTCGGTCGGGTTGTGCGCCTCGTAGAAGGCGAGGCCCGTCTCGCCGATCCTGATCTCCATCTCGCGTTCGACCGGCTTGAACTCCCACGGCATGCCGCGGTCGAGCGAGGCGTCGAAGCGCACGGTGATGGTCTGGTCGAGCACCGTGTCCGATCCCGCCTCGGCCACCGAGGTGGCGCCGCCGAAGCCGGTGACGCGGCAGAACCACGAGTAGAATGGCACGGCCGCCCAGGCCAGGGCGCCCATCACGACGACCACGCCGACCATCTGCAGCGCGGTACGGCGCAGCTTGCGGTCGCGATCGGTCATTGCGCGGCCCCCTCCTGCGGCACGAGCTGCGGGCGCGCCACGTGATCGAAGCGCTCCAGCTCGACGATCGAGCCGAGCGACAACGTCTTGACCACGGTCAGGCCGAAGATCAGGGCGACGAAGCCCACGAGCAGCAGCCCGACGCCCCAGTTGCGGCCCCGCCGGCGGTGATGCAGTTCATGTTCGACACGCATGGACATGTCTCCTTATGCCCCGACCAGCCCCGACAGGATCTGCCAGGAACCACCCCAGGGACGTAGCGCCGCCTCGATCAGAAGCGCGCCGAAATGCAGGAAGAGATAGCCGAGCGAGATCTTGAAGACCTTCTTCTCGGCGGCGTAGCCATCGGCCTCGGCCTGCTCCTCGCTGCGACGGAACAGCTGCCACGCACCGCCCAGGAACTGCAGGTTCAGCACCAAAGCGATGGCGAGGTAGATCGGCCCGCCGATCGACGTGAATCCTAGGCCCAGCGCCACCGGCACCAGAAGCACGGTGTATGCGAGGATATGGCGGCGGGTCGAGCGGCGGCCATGCGTCTCGGTCAGCATCGGCACGCCCGCATCGCCGTAATCCGACTTCACGAACAGCGCCAGCGCCCAGAAATGCGGCGGCGTCCACATGAAGGTCAGCGCGAACATCAGCACGCTTTCGATGGCGATGTCGCCGGTGGCGGCCGCCCAGCCGATCATCGGAGGAAAGGCCCCCGCGGCGCCGCCGATGACGATGTTCTGCGGCGTCGAGCGCTTGAGCCACATCGTGTAGATCACGGCGTAGAAGAAGATGGTGAAGGCCAGCAGCCCCGCGGCGAGAGGGCCGGCGGCGAGGAACAGCACCAGCACCGAGAAGCCCGACAGCGCGAGGCCCAGCGCCAGCGCGTCGCCCGGCGTGGTCTTGCCAGCGGGGATCGGGCGGCTCTTGGTGCGGCGCATGATCGCGTCGATGTCGGCATCCCACCACATGTTGAGCGCGCCGGAGGCGCCGCCGCCCACCGCGATGCACAGGATCGCCACGAAGCCCAGGAACGGATTCACCGCGACGGGGGCCACCAGCAGGCCCACCAGCGCGGTGAAGACCACGAGCGACATCACCCGCGGCTTGAGCAGCGCAAAGTAGTCCTTGAGCCCGGCCTCGGGGGCCCCGGGATAGCTCAGATCGGTCATGCTGGCATCGGTCATGCGGGCTCCCGTCCGGCGGTCATCATCCGCCGTGGCTGCTGGCGCGGTCGCGGGGTGCCTCGACCCCGGCTGCGCGGCCGGGCGGTCCCGGCCGGTCGTCATGTCGAATGGCGGCGGCGCCGCCCCGTGGGGCGGGCGCCTGCGCGCCCTGCCCCTCGGTTCACTAACCGGCTCAGGCCGGGAACTCTTCCTTGGCGCCCGCGAGCCACTGCTCGTAGGCCTCCGGGCTCACCACCTTGACGGTGATCGGCATATAGGCGTGATCCTTGCCGCAAAGCTCAGAGCACTGGCCGAAATAGACGCCTTCCTGCTCGGCCTCGAACCACAGCTGGGCGATCCGGCCCGGCACCGCGTCCTGCTTCACGCCGAAGGCGGGAATGGTCCAGGAATGGATCACGTCGGCGGCGGTCACGTCCATCACCACGGTCGCGCCCACGGGGACCACCACGGCGGTATCGGTCGCCAGCTTGAACTCGTCGGCGCCGTAGCCGGCCTCGTTCAGCTCGGCCAGGATCTCTTCGTTGAGGTTGCCCATGCCCGCGCCGATCATGAAGCTCTCGAAGGCGACCTCCTCGTCGGGATACTCGTAGCCCCAGTACCACTGGAAGCCGGTCACCTTGATGTGCACGTCGCCCTCGGGGATCTCCTGCTGGTCGAACAGCACCGGCAGGGAGAAGGCGCCGATGAAGATCAGGATGACGATCGGCACCACGGTCCAGGCGATCTCGAGCGGCGAGTTGTGGGTGAAGGTCGCCGGATTCGGATTGGACTTGCGGTTGTAGCGCAGGATCACGAAGGCCAGCAGGCCGGTGACGAAGAGCGTGATCGCGGTGATGATGACGAGCAGCATCCCGTCGAGCCAGTGGATGTCGCGCGCCAGCTTGGTCGCGGCGGGCTGCCAGCCCACGGCCCCATCGACCGGACGGCCGATGATCGGCAGTTCGGCGATCGTCTCCTGTGCCGAGACCATGCTCGCCGTCAGTGTGGCGGCGGCGGTCCCGAGCACGGCGAGGGGCTTTGTGAGGTGCATGTCTCTACCTTGCGTGTGTGGCGTAAGTCGGCGCCCCGAGGCCCCCGCCGCGGCGGAATCCCCTGTCGTCCGCGGGTCTATTCCCATAAACTGTCGCGCAGAACAAGCTGTCGGGTTGCGGCAAACGGACGCTCGCCCTACCTGCCCGTCGCCTTCATTCCCCGCCCAGAGCCCCGACGAGGACGCCAGATGACCGCACGACAGGCCGAGCCCGCCTTCGATCCTTTCGCCACCCATCTCGACCGCGCCGCGGCATTGCGGCTGCTGCGCGAGGCGGTGGCCGGCGCCGATGACGGCGAGCTGTTCCTCGAGCGTCGCCGCTCCGAGGTGCTGGGCTTCGACGATGGCCGTCTGAAGCACGCCAATTTCGATGCGGCCGAGGGCTTCGGCCTGCGCGCTGTGCGCGGCGAAACCTCGGGCTATGCGCATTCGACCAGTATCGACGAGGCGGCGCTGAAGCGTGCGGTGGCGACCGCGCGGCTCGCGGTGGGCGATGGAGGCGGCAGCCTCGCGGAGGCCCCTGCCCGTACCAACAGGCACCTCTATACCGATGCCGACCCGATCGCCGGCGCCGCCTTCGGGGTGAAGGTCGACCTCCTGCGCGAGATCGACGCCTTTGCCCGTGCGCTCGACCCGAAGGTGGTGCAGGTCACCGCGAGCCTCGCCGCCTCGCATCAGGAGGTGGCGATCCTGCGGCCCGAGGACGCTCTTTATACCGACATCCGCCCGATGGCGCGGATCTCGATCGGTGTCATCGTCGAGAAGGACGGACGCCGCGAGAGCGGCCATATGGGCGGCGGCGGCCGTTTCGGCCTCGACGGGTTGATGGCCCGCGATCACTGGGAGCCGGTGGTGCGCGAGGCGCTGCGCATCGCCCTGGTCAATCTCGACGCCGAGGCGGCACCCGCAGGCGTCATGGACGTGGTGCTGGGGCCGGGCTGGCCCGGGATCCTGCTGCACGAGGCGGTGGGGCACGGGCTCGAGGGCGACTTCAATCGCAAGGGCTCCTCGGCCTTTGCCGGGCTGATGGGCAGCCAGGTCGCCGCCAAGGGCGTCACCGTGCTCGATGACGGCACCATCCCCGACCGGCGCGGCTCTCTCACCTTCGACGACGAAGGCACGCCTTCGAACCGCACCACGCTGATCGAGGACGGCAAGCTGGTGGGTTACATGCAAGACCGGCAGAACGCCCGGCTGATGGGCGTGGCCCCCACCGGCAATGGCCGTCGCGAGAGCTTTGCCCACACGCCGATGCCGCGCATGACCAACACCTACATGCTGGCGGGCAAGGACGACCCGGCCGGGATGGTGGCGGATCTGAAGGACGGCATCTGGGCCGTGGGGTTCGGCGGCGGACAGGTCGACATCACGAGCGGCAAGTTCGTCTTTTCCTGTACCGAGGCCTACCGGGTGAAGAACGGCAAGATCGGCGCGCCGGTCAAGGGCGCGACGCTGATAGGCGACGGCGCCACGGCGCTGCAGAAGATCCGCGCCATCGGCAACGATCTCGCGCTCGACCCCGGGATCGGCAATTGCGGCAAGGCCGGGCAATGGGTGCCGGTGGGGGTGGGGCAGCCCTCGCTGGCGATCGGCGGGCTGACGGTGGGCGGGTCGGGAAGCTGAGCCCCGCAGATCCCACCGCCATGCCCGCTGCGGTTTACGCCTCATTAACCGAGTCGCCTTAAACCTGAGCGGGCAACAGGCGAGGCGCGGATGTCCCAGGAACCGACTTCTTCCGCTCACCCCCCACTCCCACCCACCTCGGAAGAAGACACGCTGTCCCGCCTCCGCCTGTTGCGCTCTCGCCGCGTGGGCATCGCCACCTACTGGCGCCTGATGGCCGAGCATGGTTCAGCTCGGGCCGCGCTGGAGGCGCTGCCCGACGTCGCCCGCGCTGCCGGCATCGAAGACTATGCCCCCTGCCCGGTCGAGGCCGCTCATGCCGAAATGGCGGCGGCCCGATCCGCAGGCGCGCATCTGCTGGCGCATGGCGATCCGCTCTACCCTGCCGATCTCGCCGCCCTGCCCGACGCCCCGCCGCTCCTGTGGCTGCGCGGCCGCGCGGCCCTGCTGCGCCGCCCGATGCTGGCCCTGGTGGGTGCCCGAAACGCCTCGTCGCTGGGGCTGCGCATGGCGCGCCGGCTGGCGGCCGAGTTATCGGAGGCAGGCTGGATCGTGGTGTCGGGTCTGGCACGCGGCATCGATGCGTACGCACACGAGGCCGCGTTGACCGGCGGCACCATCGCCGTCGCCGCGGGGGGCGTCGATGTCGTCTACCCGCCGGAGAACGCGGATCTGACGGCGCGCATCGCCCGCGACGGGCTGATCCTGTCCGAACAGCCGCCCGGGCTCGTGCCGCAGGGGCGACATTTCCCGGCGCGCAACCGCATCGTCGCCGGGCTGTCGCGGGCGGTGCTGGTGGTCGAGGCGGCGGCGCGCTCGGGCAGTTTGATCACCGCGCGTGCCGGGCTCGATGCGGGGCGTGAGGTGATGGCGGTGCCGGGACACCCCTTCGATGCCCGCGCCGGCGGCTGCAACCTGCTGATCCGCGATGGGGCGACATTGGTCCGGGGCGCCCGGGACGTGCTCGACATCATCGGTCGCATCGCGCCATCGGCATCGACGCTGCCAAAGTCCCCCGATGCGCCGCCGGAACCGCGCAAGGGCCCGAGCGAGGCGGTGTCGGCGCGCATTCTCGACCGGCTCGGCGCCGCGCCGCTTGCCGAAGATCAACTGCTGCGCGATCTCGGCCTGCCCGCCGCTCAGGTCAGCCAGGCGCTCGTCGATCTTGAACTGTCGGGCCATGTCGCCCGACAGCCGGGCGGTCTGCTGGCGCGGCACGGCCCCGCGAATGGCGCGGGGTAAGCCCGAACGCCACCGGACAGAGGGCGCATTGACATTGCGGCGGCCCCCGCCACATGTTGCCCGCCCAAAGCGCCCCTCCCCTGTCCCGAGGATTCCCCATGCCCGTCGTCGTCGTCGAATCTCCGGCCAAGGCCAAGACGATCAACACTTATCTCGGGTCGGACTATACCGTCCTCGCCTCCTACGGGCATGTCCGCGACCTGCCGCCCAAGGATGGTTCGGTCGATACCGACAATGATTTTGACATGCGCTGGGAGGTCGGTGCGGATTCGCGCAAGCACGTGAAGGCGATCGCCGACGCGCTCAAATCCGACCCGAACCTGATCCTCGCCACCGACCCCGATCGCGAGGGGGAAGCGATCTCTTGGCACCTTCAGGAGGCGCTCACCGCGCGCAAGGTGCTCAAGAAGGACACGCCGGTCAGCCGCGTCGTGTTCAACGCGATCACCAAGGCCGCCGTGACCGAGGCGATGAAGAACCCGCGCGAGGTCGATGCGCCGCTGGTGCACGCTTATCTGGCGCGCCGCGCGCTCGACTACCTCGTGGGCTTCAACCTCTCGCCGGTGCTCTGGCGCAAACTGCCCGGCGCGAAATCGGCCGGACGCGTGCAGTCGGTCTGCCTGCGGCTCATCGTCGAGCGCGAGATGGAGATCGAGGCGTTCAAGCCGCGCGAATACTGGAGCGTGAAGGCGCAGCTGGTCACGCCGCGTGGCCAGGAATACGAAGCGCGCCTCACCGTTCTGGCCGGCAAGAAGCTCGACCGCTTTGACATCGCCGACCGGACCCAGGCCGAGATGGCGGTGCAGGCGGTGGCCTCGCGCGATCTCACCGTGTCTTCGGTCGAGGCGAAGCCGGCGTCACGCAACCCCTCCGCGCCCTTCATGACCTCGACGCTGCAGCAGGAAGCCAGCCGCAAGTTCGGCATGGGCGCGCGCGCCACCATGTCGGCCGCCCAGCGCCTCTACGAGGCAGGCTACATCACCTACATGCGGACCGACGGCATCGACATGGCGCCCGAGGCGGTGATGGCCGCCCGCGACGAGATCAAGTCGCGCTACGGCGAGGCCTACGTGCCCAAGAGCCCGCGCATGTACAAGAACAAGGCCAAGAACGCGCAGGAGGCGCACGAGTGCATCCGCCCGACCGACATGTCGCGCGACGCCTCGAAGCTCGCGCGTCTCGAAGCCGACCAGCGCAAGCTCTACGACCTGATCTGGAAGCGGACGCTGGCCTGCCAGATGGAAGCGGCGCGGCTGGAACGCACAACCGTCGACATCGCGAGCCGCGACGAGCAGGTAATGCTGCGCGCCACCGGCCAGGTCGTGCTCTTCGACGGCTTCCTCAAGGTCTATGAAGAGGGCCGCGACGACGTCGAGAGCGACGACGACCGCCGCCTGCCGCAGATCCATCAGGGCGAGGCTGCCAAGTTCGCCTCCGGCACGCTCAAGGCTGCCTTCGCCAAGGCGACCGAGGAGAACAAGGACGCGGCCGTGCTCGGAGGCCCCGACGCCGTACTGGCGCTGCAGCACCACACCCAGCCGCCGCCGCGCTACACCGAGGCGACGCTGGTGAAGCGGATGGAAGAGCTCGGCATCGGCCGCCCCTCGACCTATGCCAGTGTCATCGGCACGATCCAGGACCGCGATTACGTCACCAAGGACAAGAACCGGCTGATCCCGCAGGACAAGGGCCGGATCGTCACGATCTTCCTTCTGAACTTCTTCAAGCGCTACGTGGAGTACGACTTCACGGCCGAGCTCGAGGAGCAGCTCGACGACGTCTCGGCCGGCAAGGCCGACTACAAGGAGCTGCTGGCGCGGTTCTGGCGCGATTTCTCGGCGGCGATCGCCGAAACCTCGGAGCTTCGGATCACCGAGGTGCTCGACGTGCTCGACGAGGCGCTGGCGCCGCAGCTCTACCCGCCGCGCGAGGACGGCTCCGACCCGCGCATCTGCCCGCAATGCGGCACCGGCAAGCTGCATCTGAAGACCTCGCGCACCGGCGGCTTCGTCGGCTGCGGCAATTATCCCGAGTGCCGCTATACCCGTCCCATCGGTGGCGATGGCGCCGACACCGGCGCCGACCGGGTGCTGGGCGAGGATGGCGGCGACGAGATCTGGCTCAAGACCGGGCGCTTCGGTCCCTATGTCCAGCGTGGCGAGCCGACCGAGGATCAGCCCAAGCCGCCGCGCGCCTCGTTGCCCAAGGGCTGGCAGGCCGACGCGATGGATCTCGACAAGGCACTGACGCTCCTGTCGCTGCCGCGCCTCGTCGGCCATCACCCCGAGGATGGCGAACCGATCGAGGCCGGGCTGGGACGCTTCGGCCCCTTCGTCAAGCATGGCAAGCTCTATGCCAACCTCAAGGAGGTCGACGAGGTCTTCGAGATCGGCATGAACCGCGCGGTGGAACTGCTGGCGCAGAAGGCCGCCGGGCGCGGTGGCCGGGGCGCCGCCGCCAAGGCGCTCAAGGAGCTGGGCGAGCACCCCTCGGGCGGCGCGATCTCGGTGATGCCCGGGCGTTACGGCCCCTATGTGAAGTGGGAAAAAGTCAACGCGACCCTGCCCAAGGATCTGGAACCCGAGGCGGTGACGCTGGAGCAGGCGATCGCCCTGGTCGATGAGAAGGCCGCCAAGGGCGGCAAGAAGAAGGCACCGGCCAAGAAGGCGGCGGCGAAGAAACCCGCTGCCAAGAAGACCGCGGCCGGCAAGACCACCGCGGCCAAGAAGACCACGGCCAAATCGACGGCGGCCAAGAAGGCTCCCGCCAAGAAAGCGCCCGCGAAGAAGGCCGAGGCCCCCGACGAGGCGGCCGAATAGGTCCCTCAGCCGGGTGAAAGCCGCGCCGCCCGCTGCGGCGCGGCATCCGCATTGACTTCGCGCGCCGCCGGCGCAAGTCTCGCCCCCGTGACAACAGGGGGAGACGCATGAACAAGATCTATCCGGACGCGGCCGCCGCGCTCGACGGGCTCCTGTCCGACGGGATGCTGATCGCCGCCGGGGGCTTTGGCCTCTGCGGCATTCCAGAGCTTCTGATCGCCGCCATCCGCGACGCGGGCACGAAGGATCTGACCTTCGCCTCGAACAATGCGGGCGTCGACGATTTCGGCCTGGGGCTCCTGTTGCAGACCCGGCAGGTGAAGAAGATGATCTCCTCCTATGTGGGCGAGAACGCCGAGTTCATGCGCCAGTATCTCTCGGGCGAGCTGGAACTGGAGTTCACGCCGCAGGGCACGCTCGCCGAGCGGATGCGCGCCGGCGGCTCCGGCATCCCCGGCTTCTACACCAAGACCGGCGTCGGCACGAAGGTGGCCGAGGGCAAGGAGGAGAAGGTCTTCGACGGCGAGACCTACATCCTCGAGCGCGGCATCGTCGCCGATTTGTCGATCGTCAAGGCGTGGAAGGCCGACGAGACCGGCAACCTCGTCTTCCGCAAGACCGCCCGCAACTTCAACCCGCCCGCCGCGATGGCCGGGCGCGTCTGCGTGGCCGAAGTCGAGGAAATCGTGCCCGCCGGATCGCTCGACCCCGACCATATCCACCTGCCCGGCATCTACGTGCACCGCCTGATCCAGGGCGAGCATGAAAAGCGCATCGAACAGCGCACCATCAGGGAGGCTTGATCATGGGCTGGGATCGCAAGCAGATGGCGGCGCGCGCCGCGCAGGAACTCGAGGACGGCACCTATGTGAACCTCGGGATCGGCATTCCGACCCTGGTGCCGAACTACATCCCCGAAGGGGTGCACGTGACGCTGCAATCCGAGAACGGGATGCTTGGCATGGGCCCCTTCCCGACCGAGGACGAGATCGACCCGGATCTCATCAACGCGGGCAAGCAGACCATCACCGAGCTGCCGCATACCGCCTATTTCGACAGCGCCACCAGCTTCGGGATGATCCGCGGCGGCAAGATCGCGATGGCGATCCTCGGCGCGATGGAAGTGGCCGAGAACGGCGATCTGGCGAACTGGATGATTCCCGGCAAGCTGGTGAAAGGCATGGGCGGCGCGATGGATCTGGTCGCCGGCGTCGGCCGCGTCGTGGTGGTGATGGACCACACCTCCAAGCATGGCGACAGCAAGTTGCTGAAGGAATGCACGCTGCCGCTCACCGGCAAGGGCGTGGTCGATCGGGTGATCACCAATCTCGGTGTGCTCGACGTGGTCGAGGGCGGGCTGAAGATCGTGGAAACGGCGCCCGGCGTGACCGAGCAGGATATCCGCGACGCCACCGAGGCGACCATTGTCTGATCGAGAGATCCGCCGCGAAGGCGGCCCCGACAGGGGCCGCTACGCGCTCGACCTCGGCGGCGGCGCCGAGGCCGAGCTGACCTGGGTGGCGCGGGGCGATACCCGCATCGCCACGCATACCGGCGTGCCGCGCGAGCATGAGGGGCGGGGCCACGCCGCCGCTCTCGTCGCGGCGATGGTCGAGGACGCGAAGGCCGAGGGCTTCCGCATCGTCCCCGCCTGCTCCTATGTCGCGCTCTGGGCGCGCAGGCATCCCGAGGCGGCAGCGCAATTCGCCTGATCAGAGGCTGTTGACCGAGAAGACGCACCCGTCGCTCATCAGCACCGGTGGCGTCAGGCACAGCCCGCGCGCCACCGTCCACGCCGCGAGCACCTTGGGCACATAGGCACGGGTCTCGGCATAGGGCGGCACGCCGGCATTGTCGTGCACCGATCCTTCGCCCGCATTGTACCCCGCGAGAGCGAGGATCGGGTCGCGGCCGAAATGCTCCATCAACCAGTCGAGATAGGCGATCCCGCCGCGGATGTTCTCCGGCGCGATCGCACGGTCCTTCACTCCGAATCGGGCTGCCGTGGCCGGCATCAGCTGCATCAGCCCCTGCGCGCCCGCGGAACTGACCGCATCGGCCCGGCCGGCGCTCTCGACGGAGATCACCGCCAACACCAGCGCCGGCGACACGCGGGTGCCGATCGTCGCCCGCATGATGTCGGCTCCGTACCGCCCGGCGATCTCCTGCAGATGCTGCAATCGTGGCCCCGCTGCCGCGCCGGGTGGCGCGTCGCGCAGCGCCGCCAGCGCCAGCTCCAGCCGTCCCGGCCCACCATCGGCCAGCCGTGGCGACACCGCGCTCCAGAACCAGGCGGCCGTCGTGTCGCCGCTTTTCCTGCCGGCGCCGGAGGCAGATCCCGCAGCAGCGGGGGCCAAAGGGGCGGCGCGCGCGACAGGGGCGACGGGAGAGATCTGCACGGTGATGCGCCGGGCACCAGGCTGCGGCACGGCGATGCGCCGGAAGGTGAAGTCGGTTCCGATTCGCTCGGCTGCGACCTCGCTCGCCAGCGCGAATCCCAGCGCCACCGCCAAGGCGATTCCGGGTAATCTCCTGCCGATCCGCATCCGCCCGCCTCGTGGTACCGTGATTCCGGCTTCAGCCTAGCGTTGCGCATCCGGCAACGATGCCCCCCGGACGCGGGGATTTCGCCGTTGATGAAAATTCGACACGGCCTTTGGTATAGGGACGGGCCTTACAACCGGATAGGCGCAAGCTTCATGTGCTGTGAAAACGCGCCAAGACCGACAAACTCCCGCCCCAATCCGACAGCTATATGGGTCCATCCACTGCGGTGATCGGGTCAGAGCCTGACAGACACGAGACAGTCCGCACGGGTAGGGAACGAAATCATCACCCCCCAGGAGGGACCTCACATGCTCAACTTCTTCAAGAAATTCTCCCAGGACGAAGCCGGCGCCGTCACCGTCGATTGGGTCGTTCTCACCGCTGCCATCGTCGGCCTCGGCGTCGCGATCATGACGCAGGTCGGCGCAGGTGCTAAGAATATGGCCACTGACATCAATAACTCTCTCGCAGACGGAACGGTTTCTGCATCGACCGCAACTTACTAATCCGCCTTTCATCGCAAGCTACCGGGGGCCACAGCATGCTGTGGCCCCCGGTCCTATTTCAAACGCTCGGCGATATCAGAAATCGGGCAAAGCGGATTTTCCGCGACCCGACGAACAGGTGTCCTGTTCTTGACGCCGGGCATTCATCGCCTCGCCACAATCCGCAGTCACGGTTAGCTGATACTTAAGCCAATGGGCTTCGGGCCCGACGAGGATCGGACATATGAGGCGGCGCATTCGAGCACTATGGGACTGTGATACCGGGTCAGTGACCGAATGGGTCGCCATCGCAGGAAGCAGCATTGCACTTGCCCTGTTGGTCGGCGTGGCCTTCACAAAGATAGGTACCAGCTCGGCCGACAACCTGCGCAGTTCCGTTCAGGCGGTACTGCCGAAGGCTGCCAGTGTTAGCCCATAAGCCGCGTGTCGATCAGGTGCTAGGAGAAACGAAATGAGAATGGTGTTCGGTCTGGTCTTCGCCCTCGGCCTCGGCCTAGCGGGCTACGCGGTCTACATGGTGAAAGGCTATTTCGATCAGCAAGAGGCCGTGCTGGCGGCCGAGCGCGCGGCCGCCGCCAACCGCTTGCCGACCGTCGAAGTGGTGGGCGTGAAGAACCCCCTGCCCTACGGCACCGTGATCACCCGCGAAGATCTCAAGCCGATCCAGTACACCGAGGCATTCTTGCCGGAGGGCACCTTCCCCGACCTCGAGGCGCTGTTCCCGGAGGGCGAGGATGTGCCGCGCCTCGTGCTTCGTCCGATGGAGCCGAACGAGCCGATCCTCGCCGCCAAGATCACCGCGCCGGGCGGCGATGCCGGGATCAGCACGCGGCTCGGCACCGGCATGCGCGCCTTCGCGATCAGCGTCAACGCGACCAGCGGCGTCTCCGGCTTCCTGCGGCCGGGCGACCGGGTCGACGTCTACTGGACCGGCTCGGTCTCGGTGGGTGGCAACTCGCGCGAGGTCACCAAGCTGATCGAAACCGGTCTCGAACTGATCGGTGTCGACCAGACCGCCGACCAGACCCGCGCCGAGGCCATGGTGGCGCGCACCGTGACCGTACAGGCCTCGCCGCAGCAGGTCGCCAAGCTGGCACAGGCGCAATCCACCGGCACCCTGGCGCTGTCGCTGGTCGGGCTGCGCGATGACAGCGTCGCGGGTGCCGTCGAGGTCGACCAGCGCAGCCTGCTCGGCATCGTCGAGGAAGAGAAAGAGCCGCAGATCATCGCAGCACCGGCGCCCGCGCCCGAAGTCTGCACCGTGCGCACCCGGCGCGGCGCCGAGGTGGTCGAGATCGCGATCCCCTGCACCAACTGAGCCTGCCCCGTGGCGTTCGGCCTGTGGCCGGACGTCCACAACCCCGCGCAACAAGGCGGCGCGCGTTGCAATGCCCCGCCCCCTCGGGCAGGCTCGGCGCGGACGGGGCGACCTCAAGACCCCGACGCACGACCTGCAGCGAGGCGGCCGAATGAGCATCCGACACACCATGAGAGCCGGCCTCGCCGGCCTCGCGCTGAGCCTTGCAGGGCTGACTCCGATGGGCGAGGCGCAGGCCGAGGCGCTCCAGGTTCGGGCCGGCGCGCCGTCGCGCGCCTTGCAGGTCCCGATGAATCGCGCCGTGGTGGTCGAAAGCGACGTACCCTTCACCGAATTGTCGATCGCCAATCCCGGCATCGCCGACATCTCTTCGCTGACCGATCGCACCATCTATGTGCTGGGCAAGGCGCCCGGCCGCACCACGCTCACCGTGCTGGGCGAGAACGGGCGGCTGATCACCAATGTCGAGGTGCATGTCACCCCCGACATCGCCGAGTTCAAGGAACGGCTGGAGCAGATCCTGCCCGGCGAGCCGATCGAGGTCCGCACCGCCAATGACGGCATCGTCATGTCCGGCGTGGTCAGCTCGATCGGCAAGCTCGACCGGGCGCTGGAGCTGGCGCAACGCTATGCCCCCGACCGGGTGTCGAACCTGATGAGCGTCGGCGGCACGCAGCAGGTGATGCTCAAGGTCCGTTTCTCGGAAATGCAGCGTTCGGTGAGCAAGTCGCTCTCGGCCTCCCTGGGGGCACGCGGGACTGCCTTCGGAGACAATCTCGGCCTCGCGGTGGGGACCAACACGCTTGGAAACTCCGCGGCTCTGGGCTCCGCGCTCGGCGGCTCCCTTCCCAGCTCCAGCTCGGCCAATGCCTCCACCCTGTTCGGCTTCAACGCCGGTGGCGTCGAGGTTGGACTGCTGCTCGAGGCGCTGGAAAGCCGCGGCGTCGTGCGCACACTGGCCGAACCCAACCTCACCGCCCTGTCGGGCCAGGAGGCGAGCTTTCTCGCAGGCGGTGAATATCCGGTCCCGGTGAGCCAGGAGAACGGCACCGCCACGATCGAATACAAGCCGTTCGGGGTCGAGCTGACCTTCGTGCCTCGCGTGGTGGAAGGCGACCTGATCAATCTCGAACTCAAGGCGTCGGTCAGTTCGATCGACCCGAGCAACGGCTTCACCGCGGACGGCTTTACCATCGACGCGTTCCGCCGACGCGAGACCGCGACGACCGTGGAAATGCGCGACGGCGAAAGCTTTGCCATCGCCGGCCTCCTCTCGGACGATTTTCAGGACCTCAACGGTCAGGTGCCTTGGCTCGGAGACATTCCCGTGCTGGGCGCGCTGTTCCGCTCCGCCGAATACACCCGCCAGCAATCCGAGCTGGTGATCATCATCACGCCGCATCTGGTGACCCCGACCCGCGGCGAGACGCTGGCCATGCCGACCGACCGTGTTCGCCCGCCTTCCGAGCGCGAGCTGTTCCTGTTCGGGCGCGTCTCGGCCGACCGCGCGCCCCAGAGCGGCACCGCCGGCGAAATCGCGCGACAGGATTTCTCGGGCTCATACGGCTATGTGCTCGACTGAAGGGAGATCCGCGATGCGCCGCGTCCTGACCGCCTTGGGCTGCGCCCTTTCGCTCGCCGCCTGTGCAGCGCCGCCGGGCTTCGACGATGAGGCGGGCCGCGCCGGGCCAGCCTTCGGCACGGCGACGCGCGACAATGTCATCGCCCATAGCAGCGCCTCTGAAGGCCTGCGCGTGAACTTGGCGCGTCAGTTCGCCGCCGAGGTCGACACCACGATCACCTTCGCCTTCGATTCCGCCCAGCTCGATGCCAAGGCGCGCGCCGTGCTGCAGCGCCAAGCGGCGTGGATCCGGCGCTATCCGGAGCTGCGATTCCGGGTCTATGGCCATACCGACCTCGTCGGCCCGGCCAGCTACAATCAGGCGCTGGGCCTGCGCCGGGCCCGCGCGGCGGTGGCCTATCTCGTGTCGCAGGGCCTCGATGCGAGCCGCCTCGAGGCGGTGGCCTCCTTCGGCGAAACCCGTCCGCTGATCGCCACGACCGATCCCGAGCGGGCCAACCGCCGGACCGTCACCGAGGTGTCGGGCTTCGTGCGCGGTCACCCCAACCTTCTCAACGGCAAATACGCCGCGGTGATCTTCGAGGGCTACGTGGAGAGCGCGGTGCCCCAAAGCACGCTCGGCGAAGGCGGATCTGGTGGCGACGGTGTCGAAGCCGCGGCCCCTTGAGTCCGGTGTGACAAATTCGAACCGTACATCGCGATCGTTGCCAGCGCCCCAACAATTACAGTTTTTCAGCCCCATTGCAGCCATCATTGATCTGCAAGACTGAACCGGTGGAGGGGATGGTCTCTGCACCGTCTTCCGGGCCGCCCGACCCGCTTCGGCGGGCCCTCCCGCCTTGACAGAGGATACGAAGGAATGAGCAGCACGGCCCCCCTGCAACCCGAACCCCAGCCGATCGCGGCCTGCACGATCAGTCGTGATGTGCAGCAGTTCGACCTGCTGATCGAGGACATGGAGGCTGCGATGGGCGAGAACTGGGGCGATCTCGGTTTCGCGGACGCCCTCGCCTTCCTCGAGCAGCCCGAGGCCGCGGAACTCGAATTCGTGGCGGTCGCCCTGAGCAAGGAGGACGAGCGCCAGCTGCCGCTGATCGCAGACATCATCGCCCACGCGAAGCGGCGCGGCATCAAGGTGGTGCTGATCGCCGATGACGTGAGCCCGGCCGCGCTGCACCAGCTGCTGCGCGAGGGCGGCGACGAATTCGTCCCCTATCCCCTGCCCGAGGGCGAACTGGCCCAGGCGATCGAGCGGCTGCGCTCGGGCGCCGGGCCGCTTCTGCCCGAAGCCGAGCCGACCGAGCCCCGCGCCACCGATGACCGCTCCGGCGTGGTGATCCCTGTACAGGGCCTCGCAGGCGGCAGCGGTGCCACGACGCTCGCGGTGAACCTCGCCTGGGAACTGGCCAATATCGACCGGAAGGCACCGCCGCGGGTCTGCCTGATCGATCTCGACCTGCAATTCGGCACCACCGCCACCTATCTCGACCTGCCGCGCCGCGAGGCGGTGCTGGAGATCCTGAGCGATACCGCGGGCGCCGACAGCGAGAGCCTGCTCGCCGCCATGATCGTGCATCAGGAGCGGCTGCACGTGCTGACCTCTCCGGCCGAGCTGGTGCCGCTCGATCTCATGGGTCCGGCCGACGTGGCGCGGCTGATCGAGATGGCGCGGGTCAATTTCGACTATGTCGTGATCGACATGCCCTCGAGCGTGGTCGACTGGTCCGAGACGGTGCTGCAGGCGGCGCATGTCTATTTCGCCACGCTCGAACTCGACATGCGTTCGGCCCAGAACACGATGCGGCTCAAGCGGGCTCTGCAATCCGAGGAGCTGCCCTTCGAGAAGCTGCGCTTCGTGCTCAATCGCGCGCCGGGCTTCACCGATCTGTCGGGCAAGAGCCGGGCCAAGAGGCTCGCCGACTCGCTGGGCATCTCGATCGAGGTGCAGTTGCCCGATGGTGGCCGCGCGGTGACCCAGAGCGCCGATCACGGCACGCCGCTGGCCGAGGGCGCGGCCAAGAACCCGCTGCGGCGCGAGATCGCCAAGCTTGCCCGCTCCGTTCACAAGGTCAACGTCGCCGAGGCCAAGGCCTGAGGGCCGGCGCCGCAGCCAGGAGAGCGCCATGTTCTCGAAATACAGGAAGCCCGATCCGAGCCGGAATGCCGGCGCAACCGCTGCCCGCACTCCGGCGGCCAAGCCCGCGGCGCCCGCGCCGCAGGCGGCGGTCCCCTCGACACCGGCGCCGGCCCTGCCCGGCCCTGCCAGCGCCTCGATGCGCCGGTCGGTTCCTGCGACCGATGCCGTGCGCCGCGCTGCCGAGGCCGCGCCCGCCGACAAGGAGCGTCGCCGCAAGGAGCGGCTGGCCGAGATCAAGCTTGAGGTGCACAAGGCGCTGCTCGACACGCTCAACCTCGCCGCGCTCGACAAGGCAAGCGAGCAGGATCTGCGCAACGAGATCAATTCGATCGCGACCGAAACGCTCGACACCATGGGCGTCGTTCTGAACCGCGAAGAGCGTCAGAGTCTCAACCAGGATCTCTTTTTCGAGGTCACCGGGCTCGGCCCGCTCGAGACGCTGCTCAAGGACGACAGCGTCAACGACATCCTCGTCAACGGCCCGCACCAGATCTTCGTGGAGCGGGGCGGCAAGCTGCAGTTGACCGACATCACCTTCAAGGACGAACGGCACCTGCTGCGGATCATCGACAAGATCGTTTCTGCCGTCGGCCGCCGGGTCGATGAATCGAACCCCTATGTCGACGCGCGCCTCGCCGATGGATCGCGCTTCAACGCCATGGTCGGGCCGATCGCGGTGGATGGCAGCCTCGTCTCGATCCGCAAGTTCAAGAAGGACAAGCTCGGCATCGACGACCTGATCCGCTTCGGCGCGATGACCGAGGAGATGGCCGCCTATCTCGAGGCGGCGGTGGCGACGCGGCTCAACATCATCGTCTCGGGTGGCACCGGTTCGGGCAAGACCACGACCCTGAACGCCCTCTCATCCTTCATCGACAACAACGAGCGCATCCTGACGATCGAGGACACCGCCGAGCTTCAGCTCCAGCAGACCCATGTCGGCCGGATGGAAAGCCGTCCCGCCAACGTCGAGGGGCGTGGCGCGGTGAGCCAGCGCGACTGTCTCAAGAACGCGCTCAGGATGCGGCCCGACCGGATCATCGTCGGCGAAACGCGCGGCGAGGAAGTGATCGACATGCTGCAGGCGATGAATACCGGCCATGACGGCTCGATGACCACGATCCACGCCAACTCGGCCAGGGACGGTATCTCGCGCCTCGAGAACATGATCGCGATGGCCGGGATCGAGATGCCGATCAAGGCGGTTCGCAGCCAGATCGCCAGCGCGGTGAACCTGATCGTGCAGGCAAGCCGCCTGCAGGACGGCTCGCGCCGGATGACCTCGATCACCGAGATCACCGGCATGGAAGGCGACGTGATCTCGATGCAGGAGGTGTTCCGCTACCGCCGCGTCGGCCTCACCCCCGACAACAAGATCATCGGCCATTTCACGGCCACCGGCGTGCGCAGCCACTTCTCGGAGCGGTTCCGCCTCTGGGGCTACGACCTGCCGGCGACGATCTTCGAACCGATGGCGGCGGAGTAGGAACATGAACCTCAGCGCGGAACCGATCATCTACGGCCTCGTCTTCGTCGCCGTCCTGGTGCTGGTCGAGGGGCTCTACCTCACCATCTTCGGACGCTCGATCAGCCTCAACAACCGGGTCAATCGCCGCCTGACGCTGCTGGAAAAAGGCGGCCGGCGCGAAGAGGTGCTCGAACAGCTGCGCAAGGAGATGACGCAGCACCTGAAGTCGCGCCGCGTGCCGCTCTACTCGATCCTCGCCCACAAGGCGCAGAAGGCCAATATCGCCTTCACCCCGACCCAGTTGGTGCTGCTGATGGCGGGGCTGGGGCTTCTGGCCTTCGCCGGCCTCTCGGTGGGCACGGCGGCGAGCCTGCCCATTCGGATCGTAGTTGGCGCGGCGATGGGGGTGGGTGGCGTCTATGTCTGGGTCAACAACAAGGCCAAGAAGCGCCTCGGGCTGATCGAGTCGCAGTTGCCGGAGGCGATCGAACTCATGGTGCGATCGCTGCGCGTGGGCCACCCCTTCTCATCGGCCATCGGCATCGTCGCGCGCGAGGTGCCCGATCCGCTGGGTTCGGAGATGGGCGTGATCGCCGACGAGGCCGCCTATGGGCGCGACATGAGCGAAAGCCTGAAAGCCATGGCCGAGCGGCTCGACATGCAGGATCTGCGCTTTCTCGCCGTGGCGGTGACGATCCAGCGACAGGCAGGCGGCAACCTTGCCGAGATCCTCGACGGCCTCGCCAAGGTGGTGCGCGCCCGGTTCCGGCTGTTCCGCAGGGTCAAGGCCATCACCGCCGAGGCCAAATGGTCGGGCATGTTCCTTTCCGGCTTCCCGTTGGCGGCACTGGTAGGGATCAACCTGATGGACCCCAACTATTACGACGAGGTGCGGGAGACGGCGGTGTTCATCCCGGCCTGCTTCGTGGTCGGCGCCTTCCTGACCGTGAACGTCATCGTCATGCGTGCCCTCGTCAACATCAAGGTCTGAACCATGCCCGTGTTCCAGCAGATCCAGGCGATCCTCGTCGAACATCTCGGCCCGGCCGGACCACTCATCGTGGTGGGCCTGCTCGGTCTCGCGATGATCCTCCTGACGTTGCCGGCCCTACTGCGCCGCCGCGAGGACCCGCTCGACAAGCTCAGGGCCCAGAACGTGCGCGAGGGAGGCGAGACCCAGGCCAGTTCGGTCGACCGGCTGCGGGCGCCATCGGCGGCCGACAAGCTCGATCGCTACGCCACGTTTCTCGAGCCGCAGAACGCCGAGGAGCTCTCGGCCGTGCGGCTGCGGCTGATGCAGGCGGGCTACCGCGCGCGCAACGCGGTGCGGATCTACCATTTCAGCCAGTTCGCCTTAGGCATCAGCGCGCTTCTGGCCGGATTGATCTGGGCGCTGAGCCGCGGCGAGGCCACGACGCAGGACCTGATCACCGCGACGCTGATCCCGGCCGCGATCGGCTACATGGGGCCCAAATACTGGGTCACCCGGCGCCGCGAGGCGCGCAAGCAGCAGATCACCGACGGCTTCCCCGACAGTCTCGACATGATGCTGGTCTGCGTCGAGGCGGGCCAGTCGCTCGATCAGGCGATCATCCGCGTCAGCCACGAGCTGCGTGCGGGATATCCGGACCTCGCCTTCGAATACAGCCAGGTGGCGCACGAGATGAAGGCAGGCAAGGACAAGGCGCTGGTGCTGCGCGACCTGTCGGAACGTTGCGGCGTGGTCGATATTTCGAGCTTCGTCACGGTGCTGGTGCAAAGCCAGCAATTCGGCACCTCCATCGCCGAAGCGCTGCGGGTCTTCTCCGCCGAGATGCGCGACAAGCGCGTGATGCGGGCCGAGGAAAAGGCCAACACCCTGCCCACCAAGATGACTTTGGCGACGATGATGTTGACGGTGCCGCCGCTGCTGATCATCCTGATCGGGCCGTCGATCTTCGACATCTACATGACCCTTGGCGGCGGGGCTGCCGGGAACTGACTCTCTCACATATGCGATCGATCGCCATTCTTGCCGCCCTCGCCTTGCTGGCCGCCTGCTCGGATGCGGGCGGCCTCTCCGCATCCGCGGGTGGCGTCTATGCCCCCGGCCCCTCCGGTGAGCCCGACGTGGACGGGTTGATCGTCGGGCACCGGCTGATGGCGGCGAACGAGCCGGAACTGGCCCTGAACGCCTATGGCCGCGCCGCCGGCCAGCAGGGTCTCGACGTCGACACGCTCTCGGCGATGGGCTCGGCCAATCTGCGGCTGGGCCGTCTGGGCCAGGCGGAGCGGCTGCTGCGCCGTGCCGTGGCCGAGGATCCGGACTTCGCGCCGGCCTGGAACAACCTGGGCGTGGTACTGATGGAGACCGACCGCGCCGCGGAGGCCGCCGAGAGCTTTCGCCGCGCCTTCGCGCTGGTGGATGGCGGCGATGACATGGTGCGCGACAACCTGCGCCGGGCCCTCGCCAAGCGTGACGGCGCGCTCTATGCTGGCCCGCAGGAAACGGAAGAGTTCCAGCTGGTGCGGCGCGGATCGGGGCAATACGCGATCCTGACCGCGCTGTGAGGATGTCGAGCACAAAGGACGCGCCCATGCGCCTTCCCCTCAGCTGTTGCGCCCTGTTGTCGGCGCTCATTCTCGCGGGATGCGGCGATTCCGAGGGCCAGGTGTCGCGCGCGGTCGGGGATCTGCGCGAGGCCCGCGACGCCGACCTCAACGAGATCATGCTGACGGTGGCCGAGCCATCCGAAAGCGTTGCCTATTTTCAGCGCCTCGTCACGGCGGAACCCGCCGCCATCGCGCCGCAGCGGGGTCTGGCCACCTCGCTGGTCCGCGCCAAGCGCAGCGCCGAGGGCGTGGCCGCATGGCGCAAGGTGGTCGCGCATCCGGAATCCGGTCCGGCCGATAGCGTCGAGCTGGCCGACGCGTTGATCCGCACCAATGCCTGGGACGAGGCCGAGGCCGTGCTCGACGGCATTCCGCCGACCTTCGAAACCTTCCAGCGCTACCGGCTCGAGGCGATGGTCGCTGACAGCAACGAGGAATGGAGCCGCGCCGACAGCTTCTACGAAACCGCGGCGGGGCTGACCACGACGCCCGCGGGCGTGCTCAACAACTGGGGTTATTCCAAGCTCACCCGCGGCGACTACAACGGCGCCGAGCGGCTCTTCACCGACGCGCTGCGGCAGGAGCCGGGGCTCTTCACCGCCAAGAACAACCTCGTTCTCGCGCGGGGTGCCCAGCGCAACTACCAGCTGCCGGTGGTGCCGATGACCCAGACCGAGCGGGCGCAGCTGCTCTACACGCTGGCGCTCGCCGCGATCAAGCAGAACGACGTGACGATCGGCAAGGGGCTGCTGCGCGACGCGGTCGAGACGCATCCGCAGCATTTCGAAGAGGCCGCGCGGGCGCTGAACGCCCTTGAAGGCGGCGCGACCAACTAGCGCCGGGCTGCTTCCCCGCTGCTGCCACAATCGCTTGCGAAGCTCGGGCGGCAGGGCCGAATGGCAGCGGCAGTGACGGGAGATCTCGATGAACATGCAGATCGGCGCGATGGCGCCGCAGGTACCGCGCAGCCTCGAGGCGGCCGGACTGCCGATGGTGATGATGCGCGACATCGCCCTCAAGACGATCTTCCGCATGAATGCCCGACTGGTCAGCGAGGTCGCCCGTGCCACCTGCCTGCCCGTCAACGTCGCGCAGGAACTCGTCGATCTGTTGCGCGGTCAGAAGCTGATCGAGGCGATGGGCACGCTCACCGGTCCCGGTGCCAGTGCCGAAATGCCTTACCAGCTTACCGAGGCGGGCCGGGCCCGGGCGCTCGACGCGCTGGCGCAATCAGAATATTTCGGCGCCATGCCGGTGCCTCTCGCCGATTACCGCGAGCAGGTGGCCAAGCAGTCGGTACGCAACCTGACCATGACCCGCGACCGGCTGCAGGCGGCGATGGGACATCTGGTGCTGCCGCCCGGGCTGATCGGCCAACTCGGACCCGCCATCGGCGCCGGACGCTCGATCCTCATGTACGGCCCGCCCGGCAACGGCAAATCCTCGATCTCGAACGGCATTCGCGCCGCGCTCGGCGATCTCGTCTATGTGCCGCGCGCGCTCGAATATGGCGGGCAGGTCATCACCGTCTACGACCCGATCATCCATGCCAGCATCGAGGATGCTCCGGAAGACCCGAACGCGCTGCGCCGTTCGACCACGCGCTTCGACACCCGCTACGTGCGCTGCGAGCGGCCCACGGTCGTCACCGGGGGCGAGTTGTCGCTCGACATGCTCGATCTGGTCTACAACCCGGTGGCGCGCACCTATCAGGCGCCGTTGCAGCTCAAGGCCACGGGCGGCGTGTTCATCGTCGACGATCTGGGCCGACAGGCCGAACCACCCCAGAAGCTGGTGAACCGCTGGATCGTGCCACTAGAAGAGAACCGCGATATCCTCGCGCTGCAATCCGGCGAAAAGTTCGAGGTGCCCTTCGATACGCTGGTGATCTTCTCCACCAACTTCCATCCCAATGAGATCTTCGACCAGGCAGCACTGCGGCGGATCTTCTTCAAGATCCGCGTGGACGGGCCCAGCCAGGAGGATTTCCTCAAGATCTTCGCGCTGGTGGCGCGCAAGAAGAAGATGCCGCTGAGCCAGGCCGCGCTGATCCATCTGCTCAAGGCCAAGTACCCGACCATCGGCAATGTCTATGCCAACTACCAACCGGTATTCCTGATCGACCAGATCATCTCGATCTGCGAGTTCGAGAGAATCCCTTACCAGATGACGCCCGAACTGATCGACCGGGCCTGGGACAACATGTTCGTGCGCGAGGGCGCGGTGGTGCGCTGAACCCCCTCACGCTTCGGCCAAGGGCACCTCGCGCAAGAGCAGCGTGACGGCGAAGGCCAGCGTGGCGATCCCTGCCGCAAGCAGGAAGATCGGATCGAGCGCCGCGGCAAAGCCTGCCAGCACGCTCTCGCGCAGATGCGGTTCGAGCGCCATCACGCTGTCGCGGCTGATCGTGCCGAGCCCTGCCCCCTCGACGCGGCCCGCGAGATTCTGCGCCAGTCCGGCGCCGAACACCGCCCCGAAGATCGAGGTGCCGAGCGAGCCGCCGATCAGGCGGAACATGTTGGCGCTGGCGGTGCCCACACCCAGCATCGCGCGCGGCACCGCGTTCTGGATCGCCGCGACGCCGACGCTCATCATCGGCCCGATGCCGAGCCCGGTGGCCGTCATCAACGCCACGACCTGCCAGAGCGGCGTGTCGGGACCAAGCCGCGACAGACCCAGCATCGCCACGGCCAGCAGCGCGGTGGAGGCCACCGGCAGCGCCTTGTAGCGGCCCGTGCGGCCCATCACCCGCCCCGAGACCATCGAGGCGCCGATCAGTCCCCCCATCATCGGCAGCAGGAACATTCCCGACAATACCGGCGAGACCCCCTGCACAACCTGCAGATAGAGCGGCAGGAAGGTGATCGTGCCGAACATCGCCATGCCGACCAGCAGCCCCGCCGCGTTGACCACCGCCACCGCGTTGAGCCGGAACAGCGACAGCGGCAGGATCGGCTCCGCGGCACGGCCCTCGACGAAAAGGAACCCCGTGAGCGACGCCATCGTCGCGCCGATCAGCGCCAGCATCGCCGGTTCGCTCCAGCCCAGCGCGGTGCCGCCCATGCTCGTCATCAGCACCAGCCCCGACAGCGTCGCGGTCAAGAGCGCCGCCCCTGCCACGTCGATGTGGGGCCGGGCGCCCGGCGCGCGTCCGCGCAACGCCGATTGCAGCACGACCCAAGCGATGGCGACCACCGGCAGGTTGGCGAAGAAGATCCAGTGCCAGCCGAGACTTTGCACCAGAAAGCCCCCGACCAGCGGCCCGACCACCGTGGAAAGGCCGAACACCCCGCCCAGCGCGCCCTGCACCCGGCTACGCTCGCGCGGGGGCAGCAGGTCGGCCACCACCGCCATCGCCACCACGATCAGGCCCCCGCCGCCCAGCCCCTGAACCGCGCGCCCCGCGATCAGCACCTCCATCGACGGCGCGACACCGCAGATCAGCGCGCCCAAGGTGAACACACCCAGCCCGGCCTGCATCACCGCCTTGCGGCCGAACAGGTCGCCCAGCTTGCCGAAGATCGGCGCGCCGACGGTCGAGGCCAGAAGATAGGCCGTGACCACCCAGCTCATCCGGTTCAGCCCGCCGAGATCGGCGGTGATCACCGGCAGCGCCGTGGACACGATGGTCTGGCCGGTCGAGGCCACGAAAAGCGTCACTGCCACCGCCCAGATCGCCAGTCGCCGATGATGGCCCGGCGTCTCCATGGCTTGGGGTGTGGCGGTCATGCGAAACTCCGGGCTATCAGGGTACAGGCCCGCACGCTCCGCCGAAGGGCGGAGAGGCTTGCGGAAACGGGGCGGTAACGCCAGATATGTGACACTGGCAGATTCATGTCAATGGCATGCAATTTGGAGAGGCGGGGAATGGCCGAACGCGACGAGGAACTGATCGGGGACATGGCGCGGGCCGGGATCGATCCGGAGGTGACGCGGGCGGCACTCGCCTTCGACGCGGTGCTGCAACGCTGGCGCCGACGGGTGCGCACGCGAGAACTGGGGCACCGGGCGCTCTCCGAACTGGGTCTGCCGCTCGATCTTGCGCAGCTCGATGTGATGATCGCGATCCATGCGCCCGCCAACGAGTTCGGCGACGACCCCGCCGAAGAGACCATGGTGTCGACCGTGGCGCAGCGGCTCAACATCGACCCGTCGCGCGCCAGCCGGATCGTCTCGGACCTGATCGCGCGCGGCTTTGCCGAACGCGCCGCGAGCCAGGCCGATGCGCGGCGAACCATCGTCGCGCTTACCCCCTCGGGGCAGGCCATCGTCGAGGCGGTGCGGCGTTACAAGTTCCTGCTTCTGGGCGGGTTTCTCTCCGACTGGACGGTGGAGGAGCGCGAAACGCTGTTGCCGCTGCTGGAGCGGTTCTCGCACTGGTCCGAAACCGGCGCCACCGCCGACGAGGCGGATCTGGAGAACCGGATCGGTCGGCTGCGCGACGATCTGGCGCAGAAGCTCGCCGCGCTTTGAAAGCGGGGGCCGCGCGCCCTAGATGGGGGTGATGAGCGCCCTGCCCCCCATCTTCGAGGACTGGTTTTCCAAACGTGGCTGGAGCGTTCATCCGCACCAGCAAGAGATGCTCGACCGGTCCGACGCGACTGCGCTCATGCTCATCGCACCCACCGGTGGCGGCAAGACGCTCGCGGGTTTCCTGCCGACGCTCGCCGAGCTGGCGGAGGGCGATCACAAGGGGCTCCACACGCTCTACGTCTCGCCGCTGAAGGCGCTGGCCACCGACATCAGGCGTAACTTGACCATCCCGGTCGAGGAAATGGGACTGCCGATCCGGATCGAGGACCGGACCGGCGACACAAAGCAGACCGCCAAGAAACGCCAGCGCGCCGATCCACCGCATATCCTGCTGACCACGCCCGAAAGCCTCGCGCTGATGATCTCCTACGAGGACGCGCCGCGCATCTTCGCCGGGCTGCAACGGGTCGTGGTCGACGAGATCCATGCGCTGATGGAGGGCAAGCGCGGCGACCAGCTGATGCTGTCGCTGGGGCGGCTCGAAAGCCTTGCCCCCGGGCTGCGCCGGGTCGGGCTTTCGGCCACGGTGGACGACCCCGAGGCGCTGGCCGCGCAGCTCGCACGGCACCCCGAGCCCTGCGAGATCATCGAGGCCGATCCCGGCCCCGATCCAAACATCTCGATGCTGCGCACCGAAGCGCCGCCGCCATGGGCCGGCGCGGGCGGCGGCTATGCCGTGCGCGAGGTGCTGGCGCAGGTGAAACGGCACAAGACCACCCTGATCTTCCACAACACCCGCGCTCAAGCCGAGATCTTCTTTCACAAGCTCTGGCTCGCCAATGAGGACGACCTGCCGATCGGCATCCATCATGGGAGCCTGTCGCGGCAGGTGCGCGAGAATGTCGAGGCCGCGATGGTCGCGGGCGATCTGCGCGCCATCGTCTGCACCGGCAGCCTCGATCTCGGGATCGACTGGGGCGACGTGGATCTGGTGATCCAGATCGGCGCCCCCAAGAACATCAAGCGGTTGGTGCAGCGCATCGGCCGGGCCAACCACCGCTACAACGCACCGTCCAAGGCGCTGCTGGTGCCCGCCAACCGCTTCGAGGTGGTCGAATGCATGGCGGCGCTCGAGGCGGTGCGCGACCACGAGCTCGACGGCAACCCGCGCGGCCCCGGCCCGCTCGACGTGCTGTGCCAGCACATCATGATCACCGCCTGCGCCGGACCCTTCGACGAGGACGCGCTCTTTGCCGAGGTGAAGAGCGTCGGTCCCTATGCCGGGATCAGCCGGGCACAATTCGACGACTGCCTCGATTTCGTGGCCACCGGCGGCTATGCGCTGCGCGCCTATGACAAGTGGAAGCGGCTGCTGCGGCGCCCCGACGGGCTGTGGCAGCTGCGAGACCCTCGAAGCGCCCTGCGCATCCGCATGAATATCGGCACGATCCAGGATGCCGACATGCTGAAGGTGCGGATGCGCGGCGGCGGTGGCAAGCCCTTGGGCGAGGTCGAGGAGGGTTTCGCCTCATCGCTCACCCCGGGCGACACGTTTCTCATCGGCGGGCAGGTCGTGCGTTACGAGACGCTGCGCGAAATGACGGTGGAGGTCACCCGTCGCGCCGATCGCGAACCGCGCATCGCCACCTACGCCGGGGCCAAGATGCCGACCTCGGCGCAGCTCGCGCATCGCATCCTCGACGATCTGCAACGCCCCGACTGGCCCGAACTGCCGCCCCATACGCGCGATTGGCTGCACCTCCAGCGCGAGGTGTCGAAGATGCCCGAGCGGGGGCGCATCCTCGTGGAAACCTTCGAGCATGACGGGCGTCACCATGCCTGCTTCCACACCTTCGCGGGCCGCCACGCACAGCAGACGCTGGGTCTGCTTCTGACACGGCGGATGGAGACACTGGGCCTGCACCCCTTGGGCTTCGTCGGCACCGATTACGCGACGTTGATCTGGGGGCTCGACGAGCTCAGCGATCCGGCGCCGCTGTTCGAAGCGCACGAGCTGCGCGAGGGGCTGGAGGGCTGGCTGACCTCGAACGCGGTGATGAAGCGCACCTTCCGGGGCGTGGCGAGCATTGCCGGACTGATCGAGAAGAACCTGCCGCAGGTCCGCAAGACCGGTCGGCAGGCAACGTTCAGCTCCGACATCCTGTACGACACGCTGGCGAAATACGACCCAGAGCACCTGATCCTGCGGGTCACCCGCGAAGAGGCGATGCGCGGTCTCGTCGACTTCGCCCGGGTCGAGGAAATGCTGGAGCGCACCAAGGGCCGGGTCGATCTCGTTCGCGCCGCCCGCCCCACGCCGCTTGCCGCCGCGATGCTGCTGGAACGCGACCGGGTGCCCGTTGCGGGTGCCGGCCGCGAGCGGCTGGCCGAGGAGGAGGCGGCGCGCCTGTTGAAGGAATCGGGTCTCGCAGCCCTCGGCGCCCCCACGGTCGCGGGGGTGTGAGGGAGGTCCCGCTTGCACGCGACGCCCCGTGCGGGCATGGGACCGTTCCATGAACGGAATAGAGATCCCCTTTCAGGGCGAGACGCTCTGTGCGCTGGGCTCCGGCGCGCTCCACTGGGCCGCGCGGGACCTGCTGATCGTCTCGGACCTGCATCTCGGCAAGTCCGAGCGCATCGCGCGCCGCCGCGGCACCATGCTGCCGCCATATGAGACCCGCGCGACGCTGGAGCGGCTGGAGGCGGATCTGCTGGAAACGGGCGCGGGCGGCGTGCTCTGCTTGGGCGACAGCTTCGACGATCTCGACGCCGCGAACGGGCTGGACGACGAGGACCGAGCGCATCTCGTCTCGCTGATCGAAGGGCGCGTCTGGCATTGGGTCGAGGGCAATCACGATCCCGGACCGGCGGGACTGCCGGGCGAGCATCATGCCGAGTTGGTCATCGGTCCGCTCGTCTTCCGCCATATCGCCGAAGTGGGCGCGCGGGGCGAGTTGTCGGGGCATTACCACCCCAAGTTCGGCCTGCCCGGTTGCGGCGGAACGAGGCCATGCTTCCTGTTCGACGCGGACCGGATGATCCTGCCCGCCTATGGCGCCTATACCGGCGGCATGCCCGCCACCGCGCCGGAGTTCGCGGCGCTGATCGGCAGCCCGGCTTTCGCGGTGCTCACGGGTACCAAGCCCCTGCTCGTCCCCTACCCCGGACGCAAGGGCACGGGACGGGGACGCCGGCGCTTCTAGCCCGGGATCAGACCGTCAGCCCCTCGGGCTCTGGCAAGCCGTTCGCCCGGCAGGCGGCGGTCAGCGTGTTGGCGAGCAGGCAGGCGATGGTCATCGGTCCGACGCCGCCGGGCACCGGGGTGATCGCGCCCGCGACCTCCCGGGCCGCGTCGAAATCGACATCGCCCACGAGCCGTGTCTTGCCGCCCTCGGCCTCGACCCGATTGATGCCAACATCGATCACCGTGGCGCCGGGCTTGATCCAGTCGCCCCTGACCATCTTGGGCCGGCCCACCGCCGCCACGACGATGTCGGCGCGGCGCACCACGTCGGCGATGTCCTTGGTACGGCTGTGCGCGATGCTCACCGTGCAGCTTTCGCCCAGCAGCAGATGCGCCATCGGCTTGCCGACGATGTTGGAGCGACCGATGACGACGGCCTCCTTGCCCGACATGTCACCCAGATGCTCGCGCAGCATCATCAGGCAACCCAGCGGCGTGCAAGGCACCATCGCCTTCTGTCCGGTGCCCAACAGGCCGACATTGGAGATATGAAACCCGTCCACGTCCTTGGCCGGATCGATGGCGTTGATCACCGCGTCGGAATTCATGTGCCCGGGCAGCGGCAGCTGTACGAGGATGCCATGCACCGCCGGGTCGGCGTTCAGTTGCGCGACCAGCGATAGCAGATCGGCCTCGGAGGTTTCCTCGGGCAGGCGATGCTCGAAGCTCTCCATGCCGACTTCGACCGTCATCCGGCCCTTCGACCGCACATAGACCTCTGAGGCCGCGTCGGAGCCGACCAGCACCACGGCGAGACCGGGGGTGATGCCGTGATCGGCTTTCAGCGCCGCGACCTGTTCGGCCACCCGGCCCCGGATGTCGGCGGCAAAGGCCTTGCCGTCGATGATGGTGGCGCTCATTCGGCGTCTCCCTTGCCCAGAACCTCTTCCTCGCGCGCGATGAAATGCTCCATCATCTCGCGCCACAGCCGCTCCGCGAGACCGGTATCGAGCCCCTCGGCATGGGCACGGGCGATCACCTTGTCGAGCACGTCCTGCACCCGGCTCTCGATCCGCGCGGGCAGCCCCTCGCCCGGTTTCAGCTCGATCGCGCGTTCGATCATCGTCGCGCGGCGCGCCAGCAGGCGCACCAGCTCCGCATCGATCGCGTCGATCTCGCGCCTGAGCGCCGCCATGTCGCCGATTTCGGCCGCTGCCGTCATTCGAAACCCTCCGAAAGCTCGTTCGGGGGCCTTTTCCCACAGTGCGGCGGCCTAGAACAGACCCTCGACATGACCGGCTTCGCACAGGCGGATCTTCTCGGCGGCGGGACGGCTCGGCAGGCCAGGCATGGTCATGATCTCGCCGCAGACCGCGACGACGAAGCCCGCCCCCGCCGACAGCCTTACCTCGCGCACCGGCACGTCGTGCCCGGTGGGCGCGCCGCGCCGGGTCGGATCGGTGGTGAAGGAATACTGCGTCTTGGCCATGCAGACCGGCAGATGGCCGTAGCCCTGCGCTTCCCATGCGTGGAGCTGGTCGCGGATCCTGGCATCCGCGATCGCCTGATCGGCGTGGTAGATGCGGCGCGCGATGGTGTCGATCTTGTCGAACAGTCCCATCCCGTCCTCGTAGAGCGGCGCGAAGGCGGAGGCACCGCTCTCGGCCAGCTTCACCACCCGTTCGGCCAGGGCCTCGGCACCGCGCCCGCCCTCGGCCCAGTGGCGGCACAGCACCGCCTCGGAGCCATGCTGGTGAACATAGTCCATGACGGTGGCGATCTCCGCCTCGCTGTCGCCCGCGAAGTGGTTGATCGCCACGATCACCGGCACGCCGAAGCCCTTGAGATTGGCGAGGTGCCGCCCGAGATTGGCGCAGCCGCGCGCGACGGCCTCGGCATCCGGCGTGCCGAGATCCTCCTTGGGGGTGCCGCCATTCATCTTCAGCGCCCGGATCGTCGCCACCAGTACCGCCGCGTCGGGGTGCAGCCCGGCCTTGCGGCACTTGATGTCGAAGAACTTTTCCGCGCCCAGATCGGCGCCGAAGCCGGCCTCGGTCACCACGAAATCGGCAAGCTTGAGCGCCGTTCGGGTGGCGATGACAGAGTTGCAGCCATGCGCGATATTGGCGAAGGGGCCGCCATGCACGAAGGCGGGATTGTTCTCGAGCGTCTGCACGAGGTTGGGCTGCATCGCGTCGCGCAGCAGCACCGTCATCGCGCCATCGGCCTTGAGGTCGCGCGCGAAGACCGGCGTCTTGTCGCGGCGGTAGGCCACGATCATGTCACCGAGCCGCGTCTGCAGATCCCGCAGATCGGTGGCGAGGCACAGGATCGCCATGACCTCGGAAGCGACGGTGATGTCGAAGCCCGCCTCGCGCGGAAAGCCGTTCATCACGCCGCCCAAGGATGCCGTGATCTGCCGCAAAGCCCGGTCGTTCATGTCCATGACCCGCCGCCAGGTAATGCGGCGGGTGTCGATCTCGAGCTCGTTACCCCAGTAGATGTGGTTGTCGATCATCGCCGCGAGCAGGTTGTGGGCGCTGGTGATCGCGTGGAAATCGCCAGTGAAGTGGAGGTTCATCTCCTCCATGGGCACGATCTGCGCGTAGCCGCCGCCCGCCGCCCCGCCCTTCATGCCGAAATTCGGCCCGAGCGAGGCCTCGCGGATGCAGATCGCGGCGCGGCGGCCGATCCGGTTGATCGCATCGCCCAAGCCCACGGTGGTAGTGGTCTTGCCCTCGCCGGCAGGGGTCGGGTTGATCGCCGTCACAAGGACCAGCTTGCCATCGGGTCGGCCTTCGAGGCTGTCGATGAAGCGCTGCGAGATCTTGGCCTTGTCATGCCCGTAGGGCAGCAGGTCGGCCTCGCCGATGCCCAGCCGCGCGCCGATCTCCCGGATCGGCAGCTTGTCCGCCGCGCGGGCGATTTCGATGTCCGATTTCTGCACCATGTCCGCTCTCCCCTCTCCCTGCCGTCCAGCCTCGCGATCACGGGCCGTATCGTGCCGCGCCGGCGCGACCCTTCTACGCGCTTAAGCGTCGTTTCGGGCCTCGGGACGCCACGCCCTCTGGTCGGGCAGGTGCAGTCGCAGCGCATCGCCGGGCCGAAGCGTGCCCGGGCGCTCGACCCAGGCCGTGACCCCCCGTAGCCCCTTGGAGGCCTGCTTGAACGCCTTGCCATGGCCGGGACGGGCCGCTTCGATGGTCATCGCAGGGAACTGGCAAGGCCGGTTCTGCATGTCGACGACCAGCGTGCAGCCATCGGGCCCCTGTAGTCGCGCCGAGGGCGGCAGGTGGCTGAAATCCGGCAGGCCCGCCACCACCAAGGACGCACCGAGCCAGGCGGGATCAAGCGCGTCCAACCCCAGCCTCGCCGCGATCTCGTCCAGTTCCTCGGCCCCAAGCAGGGTGAGCTGACGGGTGTTGCGGATCTCGGTGCCCCTGGGATGTTGCGCGGTGACGCGCGAACAGGAGGGCCGGGTCAGGCCGGCATGGACTTCTCCTTCCATGCCGCCGAAACCGAGGGGCATCTCGCTCAGCGCCTCGGTCTCGATCGGCGCGGCGGCGCGATGCGGCACCCGGCCCAGCCAAGTGATGCGGCCGGTATAACCGGTAGGGGCAAGGGCGGGCATGGCAACTCCTGCGATGGTTGCGCCCCTCATGCCAGTCCGCCCGATATTGCTCAAGCGCGCATGAAAAGCCCCGGCGCCTTGCGGGGCCGGGGCTCGTCTCGATTCACATGGAACGCCTGATCAGGCGCTGGGCTCGGGCAGCCCGCCATCCGTCGGCTTGGGCTTGCGCGTCTTCGGGATCGCGGTGATCGACGCGCCGCCGCCCTGCTCGGGCTTCTGGCTGTCGTCGTCGTCGCCCCGGTTCAGCGGCTCGCCCGCGATCACGCGGGTGATCTCGTTGCCGGTCAGCGTCTCGTATTCGAGAAGACCCTGCGCCAGACGCTCCAGATCCTCGCGGCGCTCGGTCAGGATACGCTTGGCGGTCTCGTAGCCCTCGTCGATGATCCGGCGAACCTCTTCGTCGATGACCTTCTGGGTCTCGGCCGAATGGCTGGCCCCGCCCGAGTAGGAGCCGAGATAGCTCTGCTGCTCGTTGGCATAGTCGATATGGCCGATCTTGTCCGAGAAGCCGAACTGCGTGACCATCGCGCGGGCGATCTTGGTCACCTGCTGGATGTCCGAGGTCGCGCCCGAAGTGACGTTCTCCTTACCGAAGATCAGCTCCTCGGCGACCTTGCCACCCATCGCCATGGCGATCTTGGACTTGTACTTGGTGTAGGTGACCGAGAGCTGGTCGCGCTCGGGCAGGCTGAGCACCAGACCGAGGGCACGGCCACGCGGGATGATCGTCGCCTTGTGGATCGGGTCGTGCTGCGGGACGTTGAGGCCGACGATGGCGTGACCGGCCTCGTGGTAGGCGGTCAGCTTCTTCTCGTCCTCGGTCATGACCATGGAGCGGCGCTCGCTCCCCATCATCACCTTGTCCTTGGCGTTCTCGAAATCGATCATCGTTACGAACCGGCGGCCGACGCGCGCGGCCATCAGCGCCGCCTCGTTGACGAGGTTGGCGAGATCGGCGCCCGAGAAGCCGGGCGTGCCGCGGGCGATGATGCGCAGATCGACATCAGGGCCGAGCGGCACCTTGCGGGCATGCACGCCGAGGATCTTCTCGCGGCCCTTGATGTCGGGGTTCGGCACCTGAACCTGACGGTCGAAGCGGCCGGGACGCAGCAGGGCGGGGTCGAGCACGTCGGGACGGTTGGTCGCCGCGACGATGATGATGCCTTCGTTCGCCTCGAAGCCATCCATCTCGACCAGAAGCTGGTTCAGCGTCTGCTCGCGCTCGTCATTGCCACCGCCATAGCCCACGCCACGCGACCGGCCCACGGCGTCGATCTCGTCGATGAACACGATGCAGGGCGCGTTCTTCTTGGCCTGCTCGAACATGTCGCGCACGCGGCTGGCGCCGACGCCCACGAACATTTCGACGAAGTCGGAGCCCGAGATGGTGAAGAAGGGCACGCCCGCCTCGCCCGCGATGGCGCGCGCCAGCAGCGTCTTACCGGTGCCCGGAGGGCCCACGAGCAGCGCGCCCTTGGGGATCTTGCCGCCAAGGCGCGAGAACTTCTGCGGGTTGCGGAGGAATTCGACGATCTCTTCGAGTTCGTCCTTGGCCTCGTCGATGCCCGCCACGTCGTCGAAGGTGACGCGGCCATGCTTTTCGGTCAGCAGTTTGGCGCGGCTCTTGCCGAAGCCCATGGCACCGCCACGGCCACCGCCCTGCATCCGGTTCATGAAATAGATCCAGACACCGATCAGCAGCAGGAAGGGCAGTAGCGACAGCAGGAAGGTGGTGAAGCCCGACTGCTCTTGGCTGCGCGCGTTCACCGGGATGTCACGCTCGATCAAAAGCTGCGTGACCTCGGCATCCTCGGGCTTGATGGTGACGTAGTCGCGCCCGTCGGTCCCGCGATAGCGCACTTCCTCGCCATCGAGCGTGACCTGCGACACGTTGCCGGTCTCCACCGCCTCGACGAAGTCGGAATAGTTGCGGGAATTCGACTGGAGCGTGGACTGCCCGCCGCTGAACAGGTTGAACAGCGCCAGGATCAGCAAGAAAAGCACGACCCAGAAGGCGATGTTGCGCGCGTTGCCCAAAGGATTTCCTCCGAAATTGGTTTGGCCGCGCTTAATGGCACGCGGGCCACGGAATCAAGATAGAGATTGGCGCGGTATCTTCAATGCGGAAGCACCCGATAAGGGAAATCCGCGACAATCCGCGCGGACCATTCACCGGGCTCGCCAGCGCAGGGGGCCGCCACCAGCGTGTCGCCGTGCCAGATCGCCGGGCTGGCCAGCAGCGCCGCGCGCGGCAGCCCCAATTCGCGCCACTGTGGACAAAGCGGCAGGCCGGTCTCCCCGAGCGCCGCGACACGCACCCCCGAAAGCGCGGGCCCCGACAGCTGCCAGCGCCCGTCCCACAAGGCATCGGGCGTGGCATCGGGTGCCGTTGCCGCGACCTCCCGGCTCAACCACGTCGCGCCGCGCCAGGTCTCCAGCACGACGCCGCCCAGCGTACGCCGCCCGGCGCTCGCTCCGGCGAGGGCCGCCCGCAGCGCGTCGATCCGTGGGCGGTAGTCGCTACCGGCGATCCAGCGCAGCGCGGCGGAAACCAGTCGCAGCCGCGTTTCCTCCGGAGCCTGTGCCAGAGCCTCCGGGTCGATCGCCACCGCCCCCGCCGCGAGCCGCACGGACCGGGCCGACAGCGCATCCGCGAGATGCTCCAGCGCCATCCGGGCCAGAGCCATCCGCTCGGCGGTAGCCACGAGGCCGTCCGGCGTCACCCCGACCGGCTCGAGCGCCGTCATGGCGCGGCGCGCTCGTACCCTCTGGAACCTGATATCGGCGTTGGAGGGGTCTTCGTCCCAGCCGATGCCCCGGCTCTCCAGCCAGTCCCTCAGTTCGGCGCGACCGAGATCCAGCAACGGGCGCAACCAGAGCAGCCCGGCGGTCGCGCGCGCTGACGCCATGCCCGACAACCCGTCGACGCCGGAGCCGCGCGCTAGGCGCATCAGGACGGTTTCGGCCTGATCGTCGCGCGTGTGGCCGAGCGCCACCGCGTCGAGGCTATGGCGCCGGGCCCAATCTCCCAGCAATGCCTGCCGCGCGCGACGGGCCGCACCCTGCAAGTTGCCGCGCCCGTCCCAGCCCGTCCAATCGAGGATCTCGTGCGGCAGGTCGAGGCGCACGCAGGCCGCGGCGACGCGCTCCGCCTCGGCCCGTGCTTCGGGGCGCAGGCCGTGATCGACGGTCGCCACGCGGCAGGTCAGGCCGCGCGCACGAGCCGCGGGGCCGACCATGTGCAGCAGGGCCATGGAGTCGCTGCCCCCCGAAACGGCGAGACCGAGCCCGTTGCGGGGCCCGGTCTCGAGGCATCGGGTCGCGCGGCGGACGAGATCGTCCGGCCCGGCGGTCACTGGCAGGACAGGCTTTGCATCGCGGCCTGCGCCTCGGTAGCGGCCGGGTTGCCCGGGAAACGGGTGCCGACCTCGCCCAGCGTGACACAGGCATCGGGCACCTGCCCCAGCGCCGCCAGCGATTGGCCGAGTTCCAGCAGCGCCTGCGCCGCGACCTTGCCGTCGGGATCGCCCGAGAAGCTGTCGAGATAGGCTCGCGCCGCGCCGGCGTTGTCGCCCAGCCCGGAAAGCGCCTCGCCGCGCTTGTAAAGCGCCTCGGCGCTCAGCGCACCGCCCGGGTAGGTCTGGAGATAGGCCGCAAACTGGTCAGCGGCGCCGCGAAAGTCACCTTGGGCGAGCGCCTCCGACGCCCGCTCGAAATCCGCCTTCTCGCCGATCGCCAGCGCAGGTCCGGAACCGGTCGTGGCCGGCGCCGCAGGGGTGGGCACGTTCGAGGCGCTGTCGACACCACCAAGCGACGGCGTGTCGCCGAGCTGGCTGATGTCGCAGTTCTCGTCGAGTTCGCAGATCCGGAATTCGAGATCGCCGACGCGGTTGGTGCCGTCGGTGGTGATCCGGTTGATGCGGAACTCCAGCTCTTCGGTCTTCGAGGTCAGCCCCTGAAGCTGTGCCTCGATGGCGTTGAGCCGTTCGAGCGCGGAATTGCCGCCCACCGCCTGCGGCGCGGCACCGGTGGTGTTGAGCTCGCCCCTGAGCGACTGGATGTCGCCGTAGAGAACCGACAGTTCCTGACGGATGTCGGCGAGCGTCTTGTCCTGCCCCTGCGCAAGCCCCGCGGCCGGAGCCGCAAGGGCGCACAGGAGCGCGAGGCTGCGCAGGGGGGCCATCATCAGCTCAGCGCCCCGGCCGCGATGACGGTGACCGCGCGACGATTCTGCGCGTAGCAGCTCGGATCGGAACAGGTCGCGACCGGGCGCTCCTTGCCGTAGGAGATCGTCCGCAGGCGCGAAGCCGGCACGCCGCGCGAAATCAGGTATTCGCGTGCCGCGTTGGCGCGCCGCGCGCCCAGCGCCACGTTGTATTCGCGCGTGCCCTGCTCGTCGGCATGGCCCTCGATCACCGCGAGGTAGTCGGTGTTGGTCATCAGCCATTGGGCTTGGCCGTCGAGCGTCGCCATGGCCTCGGAGCTCAGCGTCGACTGGTCGACCGCGAACAGCACCCGGTCGCCGATGCTCTGGGCGAAGTACTCGGGGCTGTTGGGGTTGCCGGCGCCGAGGCCGCCCTGACCGATCGCCGACTGATCGAAACCGGCACCCATGCCGGCGCCGGCGCCCATGCCGTCGGCGCCCGCACCTGCGCCGCCGCCGAAGCGGTCGGGCCGCGTGCAGGCCGAAAGCGCCAACGCGCCGACGAGGATGGAAGCGGTGAGATACTTGTTCATGTGTTTGGTCCTGCCCCTCGAGGAGTGATTACCGGCATGCGTAGCACGGGGTCGTCCCCGTGCAAACGCCGCGTCATTATTGCTGCAACGGTCCCCAGGACGGATCGGAGGCGAAGCCGCCCGTCGGCACCTGCTTGAGATTGCGGCCCGAAATATCGACCGAATAGATCTGCGGCCCGCCCGAGGCGCCCTGCGTCTCGCGCGTGAACATCAGCACCCGCCCGTTCGGCGCCCAGGTCGGGCTCTCGTCGAGGAAGGAGGAGGTGAGCAGCCGCTCTTCGGAGCCGTCGGTGCGCATCACGCCGATATGGAACCGGCCCGCATTCTGCTTGGTGAAGGCGATCAGATCGCCGCGCGGAGACCAGACCGGGGAGCCGTAGCGCCCCTCCCCGAAGGAGATGCGCCGCGGCTCGCCGCCCGAGGCGGGCATGACGTAGAGTTGCTGGGTGCCGGAACGGTCGCTCTCGAACACGATCTGGCTGCCATCGGGGGACAGCGAGGGCGAGGTCTCGATCGAGGGCGCCGAGGTGAGGCGGCTATGCGCGCCGGAGCCGAGTTCGGTGCGATAGATGTCGGTGTTGCCCCCGGTCGAAACCGAGTAGATCACCGCGCCGCCATCCTTGGAGAAGCGCGGGCTGAAGGCCATTTCGCCCTCGACCGTGGTGATCTGCCGGCGGCCGACGCTGGCCACGTCCAGAAGGTTGATCCGCGGGAAGCCGCTCTCATAACTGGTATAGAGCACCCGGTCGCCATTGGGCGAGAAGCGCGGCGCCAGCACGAGCGAGTTGCTGTCGGTCAGGAACTGCCGGTTCTCGCCGTCGTAATCCATGATGCCAAGGCGCCGGGCGCGGTTGTCCTTGGGGCCGCTCTCGGAGACGAAGACGACGCGGCTATCGAAATAGCCGCTCTCGCCGGTGATGCGCGAATAGACCGCGTCGGCCACCTTGTGACCCATGCGGCGCCAGCCGCCCGTGGTGCCCGCGAATTGCAGCCCCTCGCCCAGCTCGGCGCCGGTGAAGACGTCGTAGAGGCGGAACTTCACGGTGAGTTGGTCGCCATTGACGGCGACCGCTCCGGTGATCAGCGCCTGCGCGTTGATCGCGCGCCAGTCGGGATAGGCCACCGGGCTGGCGAAGCTCGCCGGGGTGGAGATGAAGGACGAGGCCGGGATCTCGCGGAACAGCCCGGTGCCGCTCAGATCCTGCGCCACGACGCGGGTGATGTCGGCGGCGATCTGCTCGGCGCCGGCGGTCTCGGCCTGAAAGCCCGGCACGGCGAAGGGCAGCGGCTCGATCACGCCTTCGGAGATGGTGATCCGCAACGGGCCGCTCTGGGCGGTCACGGGGGCGGGAAGCACGGTCGCCGCGACGAGCGGCGCCAGCAGAAGCGCGATGGTTCTGGTCAGCATCTTGGTCCTCGTTCCGTCAGGCCGCGGGGGTCTGGCGCCCCTTTGTGCGCAGCGGCGTGTGTTTGGGCAACGCCCCTTCGGGCGCGCGGGTTCAACGGTTTCGTGAGCGGGCCGAAACATCAGCGCATCCTCATGCCGGAAGGATCGAAGGTCATCTCGACCTCCTTCCACTGCTCGTACTTGTCGGCGGGCAGCACGTAGCCGTCGCGCTCGCACCGCAGGATCGCGCGCCGGGCGGCCTGGAAGGCCGCCTCGATCGCGCCGTCGCTGCCGCCCGCACCGGAAATGCGCCGCACGTCGCCCTGCACCCGCCCCTGCGGATCGAGATCGAAGGCCACGGTCAGCGTCACCCGCGCCGCTTCGGAGCCGACATCGACGTTCCAGCACTGCTGCACCGCGACGCGGAACGCATCCTGCTCGGCACCGGTCATCGGCGGGCCGGGATTTGCGGCAGCGGCCGGGGCCGATGGCGCCGGCGTCGAGGCCAGGGCCGCGGCCAGAGCGTCCGCCACGGCGTCGCTCGTGTCGGTGCTCGGCGCCGGTTCGGGCTCGGGCGTGACGTTCTCGGAGGCGGCCGTCTGGGTCTGCGCCGGGGTTTCGGGCGCCGGTTCGGGTTGGGGGGCGGCACGCGCGGGGCGCGACGGCGGGCGCGGCGCCGAGGGCGGCGCCAGAGCCGCCACCTGCGGCGCGGGCGGGGTTTCGGGTGCCGAGGCGGGTTCCTCGGCCTCGGTCACGATCTCGGTCGTGGCCTCCTCCGGCGCGGTGGCCTCTTCCTCGATTTCGGCCACCTCGGCGCTCTCGGCTTCGGGCGTCGCCGCCTCGCGCACGACATCGGCCACCTGTGCATCCGGCGGCGGCGGCGCGACGGCCTCGGGCGCCACGCGCGGCGCCGGGCGCGGTACCGGGCGCTCGGCGATCTCGGGTACCTCTGTCGGTGCGGGCGCGGCGGCGGGCGGCGGCGGCGGTGGCGCGATTTCCTCGGCCATCTCGGCCGGCGGCTCGGGCAGCGGCTCCGGCGCGGGCGGCGGCGGGGTTTCCTCGGCCGGTGCCTCGGGCGCGGGCGGCGGCGGTGGCGCCTCGGCCGGGGTCTCGACCGGTGTCTCGGGCGCGGGCGGGGTTTCCTCGACCACCGGGGTCTCGGGGGCGGGCGGCAGCTCGGTCTGCGGTTGCGGCGAGGTGGCGGCGACGAGCGCCGCGTATTCCTCGCCGGAGACCACGGAGACGGGCGCGACCTCGAAGTCCAGAGGCTCGCTGTCGAACCCCCAGCCCATGACGAGCCAGATGAGCAGGCCGGCATGGCCGATGCCCGAGATGTAGCCCCCCGTGCTCATCGCGAATGCCTCAGCCGCCCGAAGGCAGCGCGGTCGGCGCGCCCGCCCCGAAATCCGAACCGCCGACATCCGTGACAAGACCGATATTCGAGAAGCCGCCGGCATTGAGCGCGCCCATCACCTCGGCGACCCGATCCCAGGCATTGGCGCCGTCGGCGCGCAGGAAGATGCGGTTGCTGGACCGCTCGGCGGCGATCGCCTGCAACCGCGTGATCAGCTCGCCCTGCGGCACCTCGGTGGTCTGAATCAGCAGCCCGCCCTCTGCGGTGACGGTCACCGTCAGCGGCTCTTCCTCGTCGGAAGGCAGCGCCGAGGCGGCGGTCTGCGGCAGTTCCACCGGGATGCCCACGGTCATCAGCGGCGCCGCGACCATGAAGATGATCAGCAGCACCAGCATCACGTCCACGAAGGGTGTGATGTTGATCTCGGCCATCGGCTGGGCCCGACCCCTGCGGCGTCCCCGGCGATTGCCGCCGCCGCCTGATTTCATGACACCCGCGCCCATCTCAGCTGTCCAGCTGGCGCGACAGGATGGTCGAGAACTCGTCCGCAAAGGCTTCGTAGCCGCCCAGCAGCCGGTCGGAATCGGCCGAAAGCTTGTTGTAGAAAATCACCGCCGGAATCGCGGCCATCAGGCCGAGGCCGGTGGCGAGCAGCGCCTCGGCGATGCCCGGCGCCACCACGGCGAGGTTGGTGTTCTGCGCCTCGGCGATCTCGATGAAGGCGTTCATGATGCCGAAGACCGTGCCGAACAGCCCGACGAAGGGCGCGGTCGAGCCGGTGGTGGCGAGCACCGGCAGACCGCGCTGCAGCCGCGAGGCCTCCTTGGCGATCGCCACGTCCATGCCGCGGTCGATGCGCGCCTGCGCGCCTGCGATCAGCCCGCCATCCTGGCGGTGCGAGCGGCGCCACTCGGTCATGCCGGCGGCGAAGATGCGCTGCGATGCGCCCCTCGGGTCGGCGCCGATCTCGTCAAACAGCTGGTCGAGCGGCTCGCCGGACCAGAAGGCGCGGTCGAAGCGCGCGGCCTCGGCTCGGGCGGCGCGGTACTGGATCACCTTGTCGACGATCACGGCCCAGCACCAGATCGAGGCCAGGATCAGCGCGATCATGACGAATTTGACGGTGATCGTCGCGCGGGCAAAGAGCCCCCACATCGAGAAGTCTACAACCTGATCCATCTGCCTGCTCTTTAGTGACGCGCGTGGCCTCTCGCGGGCCGCTAGTGGCGCGCATAACCGATCCGTGGCGCGAAATCCACTTCGCGCTTTGCACGGCGGCGTGACAGGCAACAGCCCTCCGCCGGTCGCCCCAACCCCGATCGGCGGAACTCCGCGCAAGCGAAAGGGGCGCGGATCGTCCGATCCCGCGCCCCTCGCTCACCCTGCCCTGCGCTCAGGCCAAGGGCGGCTGGCCGTTCGAGGCGGTCAGCCCGCCATCCACCGGCAGGATCACCCCGTTGACGAAGCTGGCATCCTCGCTGGCCAGGAACGCCACCACGCCGGCGATCTCCTCGGGCTGGCCGTCGCGGCCCATCGGGATACGGCTGTGCATCCGCTCGAGGAACTTCGTGTTGTTCATCATATCGGCGGTCAGTCCGGTCTCGGTGAAGCCCGGCGCCACCGCGTTGACGCGAATGCCATGGCGCTGGAAATCAAGCGCGAGCGAACGCACCAGGTTCGAGATCCCGGCCTTGGAAGTCGCGTAGGCGAAGGCCCCGAAATCGCCGCGCATGCCCGAAACCGAGGAGGTCGCGATGATCGTGCCCTTGGATTTCTTGAGCGGCTCCCAAGCCGCCTTGATGGTGCGGTAGGTCCCGGTGAGGTTGTTCTCGATCACCCCGGCGAAGTTCTCGTCGGAGACCTCCTCCATCGGCCCCATCACCGCAAATCCCGCATTGGCCACGAGGATGTCGAGTCCGCCGAAATTCTCTACTGCCGTGGTGACCATCGCCTCGCAATCGGCGGGCTTTGCGATATCGCCGGTGATGGTTCGCGTATGCGCCGCCGGAAGGTCGCGCACGACCTGGGCCAGCTTGTCCGAGTCGGTGTCGGACAGCACCACGTTCGCGCCTTCGCGCGAGAATCGCCGTGCCGTGGCCGCGCCGATCCCCGAGGCCGCGCCCGTGACCAGAACCGTTTTCCCCTTGTATCGCATCGTGAAACTCCTTGCTGTCGGTGGCGCTGCCCGCGGGCAACGGCATGGCAAGGGGATGGTTCCGGGTTTGTGCGATCAGGAACCAAGGCCGGCGGAGGCGAGCCGTTCCCGCAGATCGACGGGGAGCCGCGCCGGTGCGCCGCTCGCGGACAGCGCTGCCAGCGTCACGCGCGCCGCGAAACAGGTATCGTCGCCACGACTCACGCGCTGCTCCAGCTCGATCCTCGCGCCGCCGATCCGGGCCGGCGTCGTCTCGACCTCCAGCAGATCGTCGAATCGCGCCGGCGTCAGGTAATCGGCCTCGATGCGGCGGACAGCAAAGACGATGCCGGTCTCGGATTTGAGCCGGGACTGGTCGATCCCGAGCCCTCGCACCCATTCGGTGCGCGCGCGCTCGATGAACTTCAGGTAGTTCGCGTAATAGACGATCCCCGCGAGGTCGGTATCCTCGTAATAGACGCGGATCTGCAGCTTGTGGCTCAATGTCCCATCCGCGCGGCAAGCCGCAGCGCCGTGGCCGGATCGTCGGAGGCGGCGGGCAGCACCGGGTCGTAGGCCGCCTTGATCAGCGCCGCGATCTCGGGCTTGAGCACCACCGTGCCGTCCGGCGCCGAAGCCAGTGGCGAGGTGTCGTCGAAGGCGCTCTCGGACCATGTGAGCATCGAGAGCACCGCCTGGCTCAGCGCCAGCACGTCGGCAGGCGTCTCGGCCGCCTCGCCCTTCATGCGCAGGAACACGATGCCTGCGCGGATCGCGCCGTCGGGCTCGAAACGAAAGGCGCGGTACTGGCTGGCATCGCCCGCCTCTAGCTTGGACAAGAGATCGGGCAGGCCCGGCACCAGCTTGTCGAGATCGGGTACGGCGGTGAGCTCGTCCCATTCGCGGCAGAAGAAGACCAGCAGGTTCACCCCGAGCTCGGGGTCGGTCTCGGCCATGTCGTGATCGGCAAGCTGGCACAGCGCCTGCAGCGCCGATTTCATCACCGAAAGCGTCTCATCTTCGACGCCGAACACCACCGGCGCGATCGGCCGGCCCCAGCGAGCGCACATGTAGCTGCCATCGCCCCGGGTGAACATCGCCTCGACGGCTTTCGCATCCAGCATGACCGGTCCTCCTGTTTCCGGGGCCGGGATACGCGCCATGACCCCGGCGGGCAAGCGCCGGGGCATCAGTCGAACAGCACGCCCTGCCCCGATTCCGGCCCGCGCGGCACCGCCAGCCCCAGATGCCGCCAAGCCGCATGGGCCAGCATCCGGCCGCGCGGCGTGCGCTGGATCAGCCCCTGTTGCAGCAGGAACGGCTCGATCACCTCCTCCAGCGCGTCGCGGCTTTCCGACAGGGCGGCCGACAGCGTCTCGATTCCGACCGGGCCACCGCCATAGGCCTCGGCGATGAGCCGCAGGTAGCGCCGATCGGCCCCGTCGAGCCCGAGGTCATCGACGCCGAGCCGTGTCAGGGCGCTGTCGGCGATCTCGCGGGTGACGCGCCCATCGCCTTCGACCACCGCGAAGTCGACGACGCGGCGCAGCAGCCTCCCCGCGATGCGCGGGGTGCCGCGCGCGCGCCGCGCGATCTCACGCGCGCCGTCGTCATCGGCGGGGGTCCCGAGGAGCCGCGCGTTGCGGGTGACGATTTCGTGCAATTCGTCGACGCTGTAGAACTGGAGCCGCGTCGGGATGCCGAAGCGGTCGCGCAGCGGCGTGGTCAGCAGGCCGAGCCGGGTTGTCGCGCCGACCAGCGTAAAGGGCTGCAGCTCGATCCGCACGGTACGCGCAGCCGGCCCCTCGCCGATCACCAGATCAAGCGCGTAATCCTCGAGCGCGGGGTACAGCACCTCCTCGACCGCCGGGTTCAACCGGTGGATCTCGTCGATGAACAGCACGTCGCGCGGTTCGAGATTGGTGAGGATCGCGGCGAGATCGCCCGCCTTGGCCAGCACCGGCCCGGATGTCATGCGAAAGCCCACGCCAAGCTCGCGCGAGATGATCTGCGCCAGCGTCGTCTTGCCCAGCCCCGGGGGCCCGTGGAATAGCGTGTGGTCCATCGCCTCGCCACGGATTCGCGCGCTCTCGATGAAGATGCGCAGGTTGGCGCGGGCCTCGGCCTGGCCGATGAACTCGTTCAGCCCCTGCGGCCGCAGGGCACGATCGTGGTCCTCGGGAAGCCGTTCGGGGCGCAGCGCGGGATCGGGGGCGTCGGTCATCGTCCAGTCCTAAGCATCGCAAGGCGGCATTGTAAGGCGTCGCGGCATCCTGCCGCTGCTTCGGCGCGCGTCATCTCACCGGTCCTTGGGCGCGAGCTTGCGCAGCGCCGCGCGGATCAGGCCCGCCGTGTCCGCCTCCGGCGTTTCATGCGCGGCCTCGGCCACCGCGCCCGCCGCCTCCGAAAGACCGTAGCCAAGATTGCCCAGCGCCGAGAGCGCCTCGGCTTGCGCCGCGGCGTTGCCCTCATCCTTCTTCCGGGGTGCCGGGCGCTTCGGGGCGGCTACTTCGACGGGCGCATCCTCGATCACCGCAGCCGCGTCGTCGTCGCGCATCGCGGCAGGCTGCGCGCCCATCGCCATGATCGAGGGGGCCTTGTCCTTCAGCTCGTTGACCACGCGCTGCGCGGTCTTGGGACCCACCCCCTTGGCGCGCGCCACGGCCGACCAGTCGGCCAGGGCGATGGCGCGCGACAGCCCGTCCGCGCCCAGCGCGCCGAGGATCGCCAGCGACGCCTTGGCGCCGATGCCCTGCACCGTCAGCAGCAGCCGGTGCCATTCCTTTTCCACCAGCGTCGGAAAGCCGAAGAGCTGCAGGATGTCCTCGCGCACCAGAAGCTCGGTATATAGCGCCACCGCCTCACCCGGCCCGGGGAGCTGCGCCAGAACCCGGTCGGAGACATAGACCACGTAGCCGACCCCCCGCACGTCGATCAGGACGTGATCTGCAGCGCGGTATTCGAGCCGCCCGGCGATGCGGCCGATCATGCGCGCGCCCTCGCCGCCTCGGCCCGGGCCACGGCGGCCGCCAGATGCCCCGCCGATTGCAGGTGATGCGCATGGCAGATCGCGACCGCGAGCGCGTCGGCCGCGTCGGGCCCGTCGAGCCTCACGCCCGGGAGCTGGAGCTTCACCATGTGCTGCACCTGCGCCTTGGCCGCGGCGCCGTTGCCGACCACCGCCTTCTTGATGGTCGAAGGCATGTATTCGCCCACCGCAAGACCCGCCTCGGCCGGGATCATCAACGCGATACCACGCGCCTGCCCCAGCTTGAGCGTACCGGCGCCGTCGGAGTTGACGAAGACATGCTCTACCGCCGCCGCCTCCGGGCCGTGCTCGGCGATCACGGCGCGCAGCTGGTGGGCGAGCGACAGCAGCCGCTCGGCCAGGTCGTCCCCCTCGGAGTGGCAGGTGCCGTTGGCGACGTGGCGCAGACGTGCGCCGGTGACCTCGATCACGCCCCAGCCGAGATTCCGCAGACCCGGATCGATACCGATGACTCGCATGTGCCCCCATCCGCCGATCGCGGCTGCTCTCCGCCCCGGCCTGTTCTGTCTGGTTTTTCCGATCCCTAGCACAAAGAGCGAACGCAAGCCATGGGTCGCGGACAGCTCCGGCTCAAAGACCGAGGCGCGCGATCCCCTCCGCGAGCTGGCGCTGCATGTAGGGCTTGGCGAGACGCGGAAGCTCGAGCGCCTCGCCCTCCGGAAGCTCCGCGTAGCCGGTCGCCAGAAGGATGGGCAGCCCCGGGCGCAGCTTGCGTGCGGCGCGCGCCAATTCGCCACCATTCATTCGCGGCATCGAGAAATCGGTGATCAGCAGGTCGATCGGTTCGGCGCTTTCGATCACCTTCAGCGCCTCCGGACCCGATGAGGCCTCGATCACCTGATGGCCCAGATCCTCCAGCAGATCGACGGTGCTCATCGCGATGAGCGCGTCGTCATCGACGAAGAGGATGCGCAGGGCGCCGCGCCGTTCACCCGATGCCGGGGCGGCCTCGTCGGCGCGGACGGCTTCGGTTCCGGTCCCGACCGTTGCAGCGGGCAGCCAAAGTTCGGCGCGGGTGCCCTGCCCCGGCGAACTCGACAGCCGCAGCGCGCCGCCGAGCTGCTGTGCAAGGCCATGGATCATCGACAGGCCCAGCCCGGTGCCCTTGCCCAGCTCCTTGGTCGAGAAGAAGGGATGCGTGGCCTGTTCCAGCGTGGCGGCGTCCATGCCGCTCCCGGTATCGGTGACCGAAAGCCGCAGATAGCTGCCCGGGGCGAGATCCGAAGCCTCGGTGACGTCGCACTGCGCCAGCGCCACCTCGAGGCTGCCGCCGCCGGTCATCGCGTCCCGGGCATTGACCGCGAGGTTGAGGAGCGCGAGGTCGAACTGGTTGCCATCCACCTGCGCCCGGGGCAGCCCCTGCGGCAGGTCGAAGCGCAGCTCCACCAGACCGCCGACGGACCGGCGCAGCAGTTCCTCGGAGCCGCGGACCAGATCGGCCAGATCGCGCGGCTCGACGCTGAGCTCCTGTCGCCGGGCAAAGGCCAGCAGGCGCTGGGTCAGGGCCGCGCCGCGCTGCGCGCCCTGGATCGCACCGTCGATCAGGCGGGTCGCGCGCGCATCCTCGGCGACATGGCGCGACAGCAGGTCCAGATTACCCAGCACCGCCATCAGCAGGTTGTTGAAATCATGCGCGACGCCGCCGGTGAGCTGGCCGATCGCCTCCATTTTCTGGCTCTGCAGAAGCTGGCTCTCGGTGCGCTCGCGTTGCCGGATCTCCTCCAGCATCCGGGCATGCGCAGTTTCCAGCTCGGCCGTCCGCTGCGCCACGCGCCGCTCAAGCTCCTCGGTCTGCTCGCGGTGCATTGCCTCGACCTGCTTGCGAGCGGTGATATCCGTGGTCACCCCGACCAGCCGGACCTCGCCTTCCGAACCGCGCTCGATCCGCGCCAGAGCCGCGGCCCAGCGCAGGCTGCCATCGGGCCAGATCACGCGAAACTCGACCTCGTAATCGGTGCCCTCGCGCGTGGCCCCCTCGATGGTTTCGATCACATGGGCCTTGTCGCCGGGATGCAGGCTGTCGAGGAAGTCCTCGAAACCGAATGGCGCCGCCTCGGAGCGCCCGAAGATCGCGCGCAGCGTCGGCGAGGACACCAGCTCCTGCGTCGCGGGGTGGAACTCCCAAGCCCCGAGGCGGCCGGCCTTGAGCGCGGTGCGCAGCGTCTCTTCGCTGCGATGCAGCCGCTCGACCGCCGCACGGGCCTCGAACTGGCGGTCCCGGCCGCGCCGGGCACCACGCGCGACGCTGACGAATGTGGTGGCGTGAAACGGACGTTCGAGGAAGGTGACGTTGCCGAGGATTTCGGACAGCCGCGCCGCCTCGGGATTGCGCTCCGGGCCGCCGCCATGCCGGGTCAGCACGATGAACGGGAGCGCCGACCAGCTCGGCTGCGCCTCGATGGCCGCGGCCAGCAGGTTGAGATCGGCATGACGCACCGTTTCTTCGGTAAGAAGGCCAAAGGCGGTGTTTTCGCCCAGCCGGGCCGCAAAGCTCGGGATATCGTCGCAAATGACCGATTTTTGACCGATCTCGGACAGCAGCGCCGCCGCGAGCTGCGCGTCCCGCCCTTCCGGCGCGAGGATCAGCGCCCGGGCGAGATCAAAGTCCCGCGTCATCGGCGCCTACCTTCATCAGCGGATCGGCGGAGCCCATAAAATCCGGCACACCACGCAATACCCCCTGGAATCCCTGCAGCGGCGCACCGAGCTCGAGCCCGGCGGCGCTGATCCGGTATTCGCGGATGGTGTCCTCATGCGCCCCCGTGCGCTTCTTGATGATCGAGACCGCGCGGCGCACCTTTCCCAGCGCCTCGAAGTAGCGCAACAGGATCACGGTATCGGCAAGGTAGGTGACGTCGATCGGCGACTTCATGTCGCCCACCAGACCGTGCTGCGCCACGGTGAGGAATGACGAGGCGCCCTGACGGTTCAGGAATTGCAGCAACTCGTGGATATGCAGCACCAGTGCGTTCTCCTGCGGCATTGCCGCCTGATAGCCGGTCATGCTGTCGATCACGACGCAGCGCACCCCGCGTTCGACCACGCTGTCGCGGACCTTCTGTGCGAACTCGCCGGGCGACATTTCGGCCGCATCCACCTGTTCGACCTGTAGCGCGCCGCTGGCCCGCAGCGCGGGGATGTCGATGCCGAGCTTGGCCAGCCGGGCCTCCATCAGACCCAGTTCCTCGTCGAAGACGAAGAGCGCCGCGCGCTCGCCGCGTTCGATGGCAGCCAGCGCGAATTGCAGCGAGAACAGGCTCTTGCCGGTGCCGGTCGGCCCCAGAACCAGCGTGCTCGAGCCCTGCTCGACGCCGCCGCCAAGCAGCTGGTCCAGCGCGGGAATACCGCTGCTGCGGGAACTGCGGTCGAATTCGGTGCGGTGTTCGAGCGCCACCAAGCGGGGAAACACCTCGATCCCCCCGGTCTTGATGGCGAAGTCGTGATAGCCGCCCCGATAGCGCTGGCCGCGATACTTGGTGACCCGCAGCCGCCGTCGTTCCGCGCCGTAATCGGGCGCCAGCTCCTCGAGCTGGATCACGCCATGCACGATGCTGTGCACGGTCCGGTCATGCGCCTCGGCCGTCAGGTCGTCCAGCATCAGCACCGTGGCGTCCTGACGGGCGAAGTAATGCTTCATGGCGAGGATCTGGCGGCGGTAGCGCAAGGAGCCCTGCGCCAGCAGCCGGATCTCCGAAAGGCTGTCGATCACCACGCGCTGCGGCCGGACGCGCTCGAACGCGGCGAAGATCTGCCGCGTCGCCTCGCCCAGCTCGAGATCGGAGGAATAGAGCAGGCTCTGCTGCTGATCGGCGTCGAGCAGGCTTTCGGCAGGCACCACCTCGAAGATCGAGATCCGGTCGTCCAGCGTCCAGCCATGCGAGGCGGCGCTGTCATGCAGCTCTTCCTCGGTCTCGGAGAGCGTCACGTAGAGGCAGGTTTCGCCCCGCTCCGCCCCTTCGAGAAGGAACCGCATCGCCGTGGTGGTCTTGCCCGTGCCGGGCGCCCCTTCGACAAGAAAGACATGGTTGCGCGTGAGTCCCCCGGAGAGAACGTCATCGAGCCCCGGAACGCCGGTCCGGGCATGGGTCTTGGGGGTCATCGGTCCGATCCTTTAGCCGGTTATGCCCTCCTAGCAGCTTTGCCGGAGGGTCAAAAGACGGCTTGGAGGAGGCACGGCGCGGCCCCGGTCGGGCCGCGCCGCAAGGGCTTCACTGCAGCCGGGCGATCAGCGCGCCGTTGGCGCCGAGCCAGACCTTGCCGTTGTCGGTCCGGGCATCGAGCACGAAGAGCGTCTCATCGATGCCATCGATCTCGATCTCCTGCGGCTGGTTCGACAGGTTGAAGGCGCAGATCGTCTTCTCGCCGCGATGGAAGGCCAGCACCGGCTCCTCGGTCTCGGCGAACATGGTGCGGCCCTCGCGCAGATCGGGCGTCTCGCGGCGCAGCTTCAGCAGCGCCCGGTAGGTTTCGAGCACGGAGCCCTCGACACCCTTTTGCGTGTCGACCGCACGCGCCGCCTGCGGCGCCTTCACCGGCAGCCAGGGCTCGACACGGCCAAACCCCGCATGGGGAGCGTCCTTTTCCCAGACCATCGGCGTACGGCAGCCGTCGCGCCCCTTGTCGGCGGGCCAGAAGTTGATGCCCTGCGGGTCGGTCAGCTCGTGAAACTCCATTTCGGTCTCGGTCTGGCCCAGCTCCTCGCCCTGATAGAGACAGATCGAACCCTCCATCGTCAGCAGCATCGCCGCGGCTAGCTTGGCCACCGCGTCCTGGTCGCCATGCTCGGCCCAGCGCGTCACGTGGCGCGGCACGTCATGGTTCGACATCGCCCAGCAGGGCCAGCCCTTCGGCGCCAGCTTGAAGAACTGGTCGATCTGGTGGCGGAAATGCTCGGCGGCGAATTTCGGGCCCAGCATCTCGAAGCTGTAGGCCATGTGCAGCCGGTTGGCCGAGGTGTACTCGCCCATGATCTCGATCGGATGGTGACTCTCGCCGACCTCGCCGACCAGCGTGCGATCCTCGTACTCGTCCATCAACTTCCGCATCTTCTCGAGGAAGGCGATGTTGTCAGGCTGGTTCTTCGAGAAGATGTGGTACTGCATGTCATAGGGCTTGATCGCCGGGGTCCCGTCGAGGCGGAAATCGGCCGGATCGTCGCGCAGATGCTTGTCGTGGAAGTAGAAGTTCACCGTGTCGAGGCGGAAGCCGTCGACGCCACGATCGAGCCAGAACCGCATGGTGCCAAGGAGCCAGTCCTGCACTTCCGGATTGTGGAAGTTGAAGTCCGGCTGCTCTTTCAGGAAGTTGTGGAAGTAGTACTGCCGACGACGCGGCTCCCACTCCCACGCGATGCCGCCGAAGATGGCCTGCCAGTTGTTCGGTGCCGAACCGTCATGCTTGGGGTCGGCCCAGACGTACCAGTCGGCCTTGGGGTTGTCGCGGCTTTGGCGGCTCTCCTCGAAAAAGGGATGCTGGTTCGAGCTGTGCGACAGCACTTGATCGATCATCACCTTGAGCCCGAGCTCGTGCGCCCGCGCGACCATGGCGTCGAAATCCGCCAGCGTGCCGAAGGTGGGGTCGATGTCGGTATAGTTCGACACGTCGTAGCCCATGTCGGCCATCGGAGAGGTGAAGATCGGCGACAGCCAGATCGCGTCGGCGCCGAGATCGGCGATATGCGGCAGCCGCGCGGTGATCCCCTTGAGATCGCCGATGCCGTCATCATTGCCGTCCTGATAGGAGCGCGGGTAGATCTGGTAGATCACCGCGCCCTTCCACCAATTCGCCTTGCTCATCTCGAATCCTTTCGTCCCTTGGGAGCCGGGGGCTTTCGAACAGGCTTGCCCGAAGCGTTTCGGATTGGCAAGTTGCAACCGGCGCATCGAGGGGAAGACATGTCGGCAACGCTCAAGGACATCGCAGCCAGTACCGGGCTGTCGGTCACGCAGGTGAGCCGCGCGCTCAACGATCATGACGATGTCAGCGCCGAGACCAAGATCCGCGTGCGCGAAGCGGCCAACGCCCTGAATTACCGGCCGAACCTTTCGGCCCGCAAGCTCGCCTCCGGGCGCTCCGGCATCGTCGGGCTGGTGCTGCCTCCGCAGGACCGGACCCCGCGCGACAGCATGTTCGTGCAGATGGTGCGCGGGCTGTCGGGCGCGTTCTCTCGACGCGGCCGGCTGTTCGTGCTGCATGCCGCCGAAGAGGGCGAGGACGTGGTCGCGGTGCATCGTCGGCTGATCGACGGCGGCTCGCTCGACGGCTTCGTGCTGATCGAGCCCGAGGAGAACGACCCGCGGGTCGCCTATCTGCGCCGCCGCGGCGTGCCGATGGTGATGCATGGGCGCGGCGCAGCGAAGCCCGATTACCCGTTCTACGACATCGACAACATCGCCGTCGGGCGCGAATTGACGGCGATGCTCCTGCGCGCCGGGCATCGGCGGATCGGCTTCGTCAACGGCATCGCCGCCACCTGCTACGCGGCGCATCGCCGGACCGGCTGGGAAATGGCGCTGCGCGAGGCCGGCATCGAGATCGACCCCGATCTGCACGAACACGGGCAGATGATCGAAAGCGTCGGAGCCCTTGCCACGTTGCGGATGATGAATGGTGAGGCAGCGCCGACCGGCCTGATCGCAGGCAACATGCTGATCGCCAAGGGCATCTACAACGCGCTGTCGATGCTCGGGCTGAAGGTGCCGGGCGACGTGTCGGTGGTGGTACATGACGACATGCTGCCGGGCGAAGACCTGATGTCCCTGCCGGCCAGTTCCGGCACGCGCTCGGCGCTGGCGCTGAGCTGGGAGCCGCTGGCGCAGGGCCTGATCGGCGCGATCGAGGGCAAGCCGCTGGCCGAGTTGCAGCAGTTGGGCGGGTTCGAGATCGTCGAAGCGGGATCGATCGCGCCGCCGAACAGGTAGCACCCCGAAACGGTTCGGAAATTCTCGCTCCGATGGGCAACGAAGAGGTGACGGGCCATGCAGTGCCTGCAGGGCGCTGCGGCGTGCTTGGATGTGGTGGCGGCGGGTCCGAGGGTCCAGATGGGGCCCATCGGCGCCGATGACGACGCCTACCTCATATCGCGGCCAAAAGGCTGCCTTCGACGCCCAAGGATCAAGAGACATGACGACCCTCAGCACCAACCAGACCGCCCGCCCCGCCTCCCTGCTCGCCCGCCTCTTCGCCGGCATCGCCGAGCGCCGCGCCCAATCGCAGGCCTATCGCATCACCCGCCGCGAGCTTTCGGCGCTCAGCGAGCGCGAGCTGGCCGATCTGGGCATTCACCGCGCCATGATCGAGGACATCGCGACCCAGGCGGCGCGGCGCGCCTGACCTTTTGGCCAAGGCGCGGACCTTTTCCAGCGCCTTGGTGTTAACCAGTCGAGACGGCGCCGATCCTCCCCGGCAAGTCTCGAAAATACGGCGGCGGCTTCCTTCCTCCCGGGAACCGCCGCCTTTCTTTTGCGGTCAGGCCTGATGCAGGCCGAGCTGCGCCTCGTCGAAGCCAAGCTCCACCGTCAGCCCCTCGCTGCCGCCGGAGGTGCGCACGAAGCCGCCATGCTTCTGCACCATGGTACGGATCATCCGCCAGCCAAGCGAATCCGAGCGCTCCGGCCGCTCCATGCCCGGCGCGAGACCGCAACCATCGTCGGAGACCACCAGCTTCAGCATCCCCTCCTCCCGCGTGAGCGAGACATGCAGGCGGCCGCGCTCGCGATCCGCGAAGGCATGCTTGCAGGCATTGGTCATCAGCTCGCCCGCCGCGAGGGCAAGATCGGTCGCGGCATTGCCCGACAGGCTCAGCGCCTCGCCGGTGACGACCACCGTGACCTCCTGATCGGGCGTCGAGAACGCCTGACGCGTGTGCTCGGCCACGTCGCGCAAGAGCGGCAGCAGCGGCGCGTGGTCGGCGGCGGCGGCGCGTTGCAGCTGGTCGTGGATCGTGGTGATCGCCCGCACCCGAAGCTCCAGATCGCGCAGCACCTGCTTGGTTTCCTCGCTTTGGGCCGCGTTGCGGCTGAGCCGCATCAACCCGGTGACGAGGGCGAGGTTGTTCTTGGTGCGGTGATGCACCTCGGCCATGAGCAGGTCCCGCTCCTCGATCGCGTCGAGCAGGTCGCGGTTCTGCTGCGCCAGCATCGCGGCTGGATCGGCGCGGCGTAGCGCCGCCAGCGCCTCGCCGATCGCGGCGCCGATGCTGGCCGCCTCGCTCGCGGCAAGACGGGTATCGAAGCCGGCCTTGATCCGGGTCCCCTCGGGACCGCTATCGACCTCCATCCGGTCGGCGATGCGCTGCACGCCGCGCAGCCCGAGGCCGAGCCCCGGCTGCCGTCCGACGCCGGGCAGCGGGTCACCCCCGGCAAGGCGGGTTTCCAGATCGGGGATGCCCGGCCCCTGATCGATCGCCTCCACGGCAAGCTCGAGGTTGCCCGCCAGCGGCTCCAGCGACAGGGTCATCCGCCCGCCGCCGCCATGCTGGATGATGTTGCGCCCCAGCTCGAGGAGCGCGGTGACGATCCGGGTTTCGGCGAACTTGGCGAAGCCGCAATGCCGCGCCACCTCCTGACCGACCATGCGCAGCCGCACGATATCCTCGTCGGCCTCGATCTTCAGCGTGGTCAGTCTCATTCGGCGTCCTCCGAGGCGAGCCGCGCCACCAGCACGCAACAGTCATCGCGCCCCTTGTTGCGGTCGCGCATCAGATGTGCCGCGATCATCGCGCAGCTCATTCCGGCCAGAGAGGGCAGCTCCGCGTGGCTGCGCAGCGTCGAAAGGCCGTCGCTGTGCAGGATCAGCACGTCGCCCCGGCCCATCTCCGCGCTCTCGACCGGCGGCAGGCGCACCGCGCCGCCCAGTCGCCCCTCACGGCTGATCAGACGTCGCACCTGCCCATCGGCCTTCACCAGAAGCGCCGCGATGTTGCCTATTCCGGCCAGTCGCAGCCGCCCATCCGCCGCCTCGATCTGTGCCAGTGCCGCAACGGACCCGCGGCTGCCGGCGAGCCGGGCGGACAGCTCGGACAACAGCCGCGCCGGGTCCTCGCCGCGCAGGGGTTCGATGCCCGCCACCGCTTCGGCCGCCGCCACTTCGGCGCGCGGGCCGTGACCCAGCCCGTCGACGGCGAGCAGGTCGACACGGCCGGCGACATCGCGCGCGAAAACCGCGTCGCCACAGGCGCGGTCGCCGGGATAGTTCATCAGGAAGGCGCCGATCTCGACCCCCGCCAGCACCGGCGCCGGGCCAAAGCCGCAGACGGTCACGGTGCCCTGCCCCGGCGTCGAGCGTATCTCGAAGCGATCGGCCAGGCGGCGCATCGCACCGAGCCCGCCACCGGCGCTCGAACCGGTAGAAAAACCGTCGGACAGCGCGAGGCCGATATCCGCGATTCCGGGACCTGTATCGATCGCGGCGATGCAGACGCGGGAACCGATGCCGGGTTGGCGCTGCAGCAGGAGTTGCCCGCCGCGGGCATGACGCAAGAGGTTGGTGGCCATTTCCGTGACCACGATCGCCATCGCCTCGGTGCGCTCGACCGAAAGCCTGCTCTCATCGGCCAGACCGCGCGCCAGCCGCCGCGCTTCGGCCACGGCGCTGGGATCGGATATATCGACGACATGTCTCATGGATTGGCCTCCATCTCGATCGTGGTGCCCGCCCCGACACGGCTTTCGATGCGAAAGGCATCGACCAGCCGCCGGGCACCACCGAGCCCCTTGCCCATGCTGCGCGCGGTCGAGAAGCCGTCCGTCATCGCCTGATCGATATCGGCGATGCCGGGCCCCTGATCGATGCAGCGGATCATGATCCGGCGCGGGCGATCAAGGCGATAGATCTCGAGCACGCCGCCGCCCCCATGGTCGAGCGCGTTGCGGGCGATCTCGCTCACGGCGGTGACGAAGCGGGTCTTGCGCAGCGCCCGCGCGCCCAGCGCGTCCATCGCCTTCGACACCGCGATACGGGCCGCCGCGACATCGCGCTCCTGCCGCAGTTCCACCCGCCCCGCCGGCTGCGCCGGCGGGCCGCTCACGCCAGACCCTTGGCCTTGAGCGCGCGCAGCGCGTGGCTCAGAGACAGCGCCGTCTTCGAGCCCGGCAGGTCCATGCCCAGTTCGACCAGCGTCATCGCCACCGCCGGGCGCATGCCCACGATGTAGGTCTCGGCCGCCAGCAGCCGCGAGATCGAGGAAAGCTGCGCGAGGATGCGGCCGACGAAGGTATCGACGATTTCGAGCGCGGCGATGTCGATCACCACGCCACGCGCCGCCTCGTTCACGATCCGCTCGGAGAGATCCTCCTGCAGATTGATGATGTCGGTGTCGGTGATGTTGTCGCGGATCGCGACGAGCAGGACCTTGTCGACCGTGTAGATCGAGGCCGCCTCAGACACGGGTGTCCTCGATGCGGCTGATCTGGAAGCCGACCCGGCGGAACGCCTCGGCGAGCGCGGCGCGGATCGAGGGGCGGGTCGTCACCTCGCCCACATCGACGCCAAGCTCGACCATGGTCTGGGCGATCTTGGGCGAGATGCCCGAGATGATCGCCTCGGCCCCCATCAGCCGGACCGCCGCGGCGGTCCGCAGCAGGTGCTGCGCGACCTGCGTGTCGACCACGCGCACGCCGGTGATGTCGACGATCACCACCTCGGCGCTGTGCTCGACGATGGAATTCAACAGGTTCTCCATCACCTCCTGCGCCCGCATCGAATCGAGCGTGCCGATCAGAGGGATGGTCAGCACCCGCTCCCACAGCTGCACCACCGGGGTCGAGAGCTCCATCATCTCGGCTCGCTGGCGTTCTATGATCTCGTCACGCTCGGCGATGAAGTATTCGTTGATATGCATCGCGAGCGCGTCGACCACGCGGCCGAAATCTGCGGCCTCGGCAAGCAGACGATCGGTCCGATCCGCGAGGTTCTTGCTCAGCATCTCGAAGACAGGCTGCTTCAGCGCCAGCATGAAGGCCGTCATCTCCCAAGGCGCGACACCACGCTCGGTGCGCACCAGCGTGATCTCGGACAGCGCCATGCGAAGCTCGGACCAGTTGTCGGCATCGATGTCGACGGCCTCGGTGATGTCGATGCGCGACAGCGCATCGGAGAAGGCCCGCAGCAGATCGGATAGCTGGCGACGGCTCTCGCGGTCGGAGAACAGGTCGGGGCGTCGCACGCCCTCGCGCTTCTGGGTGGCGAACCAAGCGTCGAGAACGCTGTCGAATTCTTCCCGCAGGAGGCGGCTCACTTCGGTGGTCGGCGCAACGGTCATCATCGGTCCTAACTGGTCACGGCGACATACGGATATGGTGCCGCGACAGGGAAGGAAAGGCTTGTAGGACTTCACTTGGCGGGAACTGGCCCGGCGGCGCGGCGCAGTTGCTCAGACTTTGCGGCGCCGCCCCAGCAGCGCATCGGCCCGGCCCAGCGCCGCGTCGAGCTCGGCGAAGGCGCGCGTCATCGCCTCGGGGTCCGGTTGCGGGGCGGGCGCAGGCGCCGGCCCGGCGCGTCGTGGCCGCGCCGCCAAGCGCTCGGCCAAGCCCGGCACCGACCAGATCCGCGCCGTCCGTCTACGGGTGATCTCGCGCAACAGCCCGAGGCTCACCAGCTCGTCGATGAGGTTGGTCGCGCCACGCGGCGTCACGCCGATGCGCTCCGCCAAGAGGTTCGAGGTCAGGCAGGGCGCCGAGGCGAAAGCCTGTGCCGCATCGCCCAGCCGCGACCGGCCGTGCCGCCCCTCGCCGCAGGCGCGGGCCCGCCGCAACCAGTCACGCGCGCGGCCGATCCGCCCGATTTCCATGCCCAGTACCGCGCCCAGCCCATCGAGCAGCTCGGTCATCCCAGCGACGCTGCCCGGGGACCAGGGCCGGTAGCGCCCGACAGAGAGCGCCAGCGCAGGCGTCGCGACCCAATCGGCATCGACCCGCCCCGACAGGCCGCGCATCGGGTCCTCCTCGAAGGCTATGATGCCGCCGGGCCCCGGCGTGAGGCGCCGCCGGGCGCTCTCGACCGCCATGAACAAGGCCCGCTCGACCATCGGGTGGGCCCGCTCCGTCGCGATGCCATAGGCCGCGCTGACCCTCAGCGCTGAGAGGATCGGTGGATCGTCGGGATGCAACGCCGAAAGACTGGCGGCAAGCGCCGCCGGGTCGGCGGAGGCCCCCTCCGAATTTGCCGCGCGTTCGTCTTCCGCGAGTCCTCCTGCCAGACGTTCGAGCCGGGCGATCGTCTTGTCGGGATGCGCGATCGGGTCGCCGGGCATCTTGAGGGCACGGATTAACCCTAGCGCCAGCTCGCCGGCGACCGGGTCGCCATGGCCGGAACCACCGCCCGCGATCCGCGGCAACAGCTCGGTCTCGGACAGTCGGCGCCCTTCGAGTGCCACCGAGGCCACCGCCTCGGCCACCGCCAGCTCCGAGCGCCATAGATTGCCGGCATCGGGATCGGCCCGGCCGAAGGCTTCGATCCGCGCAGCGAGCACTTCGACCCGCAGCAGGTCGAGCGCGCTCGGCCCACCGCTCCTGCTCGTCTTGGCCATGCATCGCCCTCATCCGCTCCGGTGCCCCGCCCGCCAGACTGGACAGATACCCGAGTACTTGTCCACCTCGCGGAGGCTTGGGGGCCAGACAGGCCCCTAGGGGCTTGGCCTCACCATTGCCCCGCCGACACACTTGATCCGTGTCCGGCAATCAGCGGCATGAGAGATGGGCGCATGAATGTGTCGACAACCAGTGCAGCCCGGAGCTTGCGTTATTCGAACGCTGCCCCGACCCTCAGGCAGCCACTGCGGGCAGTTCCGCCCGGCCGCGGGTGATCCGGAAAGGTTCGCATTGACCGGAGACGACCTTGGTCTCGATCATCCACTCCTCCCCATCGGTGTCGCGTCCCTCAAGCGTTAGAACACCGCTGAAGTCCTGCATGGCCGAGAGGCCGGTCTCGAGCCTTGTCCAGATCCGAAGCCAATCGGTATAACCGGGATCCAGCAAAGCTGGCCGAGGCGGGTGATCCTCGTGCAGATGCCGCTCGAGGCGAAACAGACGCAGGGCACCGTCGCCATCGATTTCGAAGGTCTGAAAGCCACGTCCGAAACTTCTGGTCCGCCATTCGGTGACAGCGGTGATTTCGGCCGGCAGAGCCATCTTGCAGCGAACGAGATCGTATAGTGCCATGTCCATCCTCTTTCTTGCTCTGGCTTCGGCAGACATGCCGACCCACTGGAGGAACTTGGCCTGCGGTCATGGCACCATGCCGACAACATCAGGGCCTTGTCGCGACAGATACCGTCGGTTCGTGAAGGGCTGGGAACGCGGCTGCGGCGACCGGACGCCGCTCCTAGGTCGTCGTTGCGACGGCCAGAACCAGCAGCACCAGACAGCCCGCGGCTATCAGCGTGCTGCTTGCAATGCGCATCACCGCATCGCGCCACGATCCGGTTTGCTCCGCGTAATGGACCAGCAGGAAGCACAGGACCGGCACAAGGAGCCAAGCCCAAGGAGAAATGCCAAACAGGTCTGGGGATACCGTTTTCATACCTTAACAATAGTCCAGTTCGACGCCCTTCGCAGCTGAGCAATGGGAGGGCGAGGCTCTGCGGAGGTATAGGGCGGCCACGCTCCCGCCTTCGGCAAGGTACGAAAAGAGCATCGAAACCTCATCGTTCTGCCTGAAAGACCGATGCCGACATGCTCGCTTCCTAGCGCCGCCGCGCCGAGGACTCCCTCGTGGTGTGAGGCAGCCGTCTGCGCCTGAGACCGTCACCAAGACCCCGACAAGTTACAAGGTGTAGCAACCAGTGCCGCTGAGAATCGCAACGGCCGAAGGGAGCATCCGCTTGCGCGGATGCGATCGAGTTTCGCAGCCAGATCTTCGCTCCACTCCGCCCGTTGCTCGCCACATTCCGGCCACTGCCGAACGGCAATGAGGGGGCAAATTACCGAGTGAGTGTGCTTATCGTGACGACCGACTACGCATTGCGTTTTCTTTCCACCCTCTTTTTCGTGACGGGCATCGGTATCGTCGCCCTGCTGGGCCTGCGCCTGTATGCGAATGTGGAAGTAGCGGACCACCCTCGCCAGCCGGTGGAATCTGCTGGAGCAGCTTTTCGCCCCACCCTCTGACAGCCCTCCTCGCTGGCCTCTATTAAGCTTGCGCCAGCGAATGCGCGGAAGTCCCGCCACGCAGCCCCTCCAGGACGATGCGGATCTTCTCCTCGGCCGAATGGTGCTTCCGCGTGCGCCGACGGATGTCCTTCACCAGCGACTCCGTCGTCGGTCTGGCTGTTCCGGGTTTCTGTCTCATCTCCACTCCTCGGTGGTTACGATGAGCCAGAAACCCTCCGTTACAAAATCAACTCAGATGTCCCAGAGGCGCTGACGGGGGACAGGTGGTTGCGTTTCTTCGCCACGCGTCCGGGTTTGGGCAGTAGCGCATCGAGATTGCCCTTCCATTATGCCGGGTTGCCGCCTGTACGGTGCCCAGCCACGGTGGCCCAAGAGAAAACCGCTTCGATGCGACCTCGCAGCCGCTTTGCCGTTTCGGTTTTATCGTGCCAGATCGGCTGCAGTACACGCAGCACAGCCTGCACGGCTATATCGGATACCGGCACGTGCCCGAGCTCGGGGACAGCGTAGGTCGTCAGTGTCGAGCGCCACTGCGCTGCATGCTTGGCGTTCTTGAACTCCGAAAGCTTAGCATCGAGGTAGCGGTCAACGGCATCCGAGAAGACGAGGCCTCGGCGCTGGGCGGTCATCAAAGCCGCGCGGATTGCCTTGCGCTCTTCAACCGGGTCGATCCCCTGCCTAATGCTTTCCTTGGCCTCCCTTGCTCGATCACGAGCTTGGGCAAGTGAAACCTCGGGGTAGCCGCCGAGTCCAATCTCGCGTCGGCGGTTGCCGACTACCATACGTAGGAGCCAAGTGCGTCCACCCTTTGGCGTGATCTGCAACATGAATAGCCCCGCGTTTCTTAGACGCCTTCGTGCCTCAGTTTCTGCTGCCGCTCGAACTCGAGAGGCGACAGCATTC
>NZ_JAPWGO010000080.1 GCF_027213785.1 Limimaricola sp. G21655-S1
CTCGACAAGCTCATCCTGGCCGAGGCGGCGCGGGGAAACTTCTGAGCCCCTCGCGCCGACGCCAGTGCATCGACCATGTGCGGCAGGCGCTTGGCGTGTCCGAGCGCCGCGCCTGCCGCACGCTGGGCCAGCACCGCTCCACGCAGAGAAAGGTGCCACGCGGCCGACCGGACGAGGCGCGCCTGACGGCGGATATCATCGAGCTGGCACGCCAGTATGGCCGCTACGGATACCGCCCAATCACCGCGCTGCTGAACCAGTCCGGCTGGCGGGTGAACCTCAAGCGGGTCGAGCGCATTTGGCGGCGCGAGGGGCTGAAGGTCCCGCAGAAGCAGAAGAAACGAAGTCGGCTGTGGCTGAATGACGGCTCCTGCGTCCGCCTGCGCCCGCAGCGGCCGAACCACGTCTGGTCCTACGACTTCGTCCAGGACCGGACGCATGACGGCCGGGCCTACCGCACCCTCAACATCATCGACGAGTTCACCAAGGAGGCGCTAATGATCCGCGTCGATCGGAAGCTCAACTCCACCGACGTGGTGGACGCTTTGACGGACCTGTTCATCCTGCGCGGGCCGCC
>NZ_JAPWGO010000081.1 GCF_027213785.1 Limimaricola sp. G21655-S1
CTTGTCCTGGCGCTGGCTGGCGCAGGCCTGTCGGCGGTGACGGGGTGGCTCGACTACGCGCTGTTCCCGCTGCTGTTCGTCAGCCTCGCGGTGGTCGCGCAGGCTTTGTGGCTGCGTGCCGGACGGCCCGGGCCGTCCCCCAAGATCTGGGCCGCGCTCATTGCGGTGCTGCTCTCGGTCTTGATCATCGTTCTGGAGTTTCGCGGGGCGCTGACCCTCACGCTCCTCGCCGCGGCGCTGACCGGTGCCTACGCTCTCTTTCTCAACCGCAAGTCCAGGGAGGTCCGACCATGATGGCGGCTGCCTGCTGTTCTCCCATCGGCCTTTTCACGGGCCTGTTCTCGATGGCCGAGCCTTTGCTGGCGATCGGCGCCATTCTCTACCTGGTCCTCGCCAAACCGAAGACCGATCCGACGACGAAAGTGACCTGAACCATGAATGACTGCTGCTCGAACGAAAACAAAGCATACGACCTCATTGTCGTGGGCGCCGGTTCCGCCGGGTTCTCCGCCTCGATCACCGCCGCCGAGGCTGGCAAGCGCGTCGCGCTCGTGGG
>NZ_JAPWGO010000082.1 GCF_027213785.1 Limimaricola sp. G21655-S1
GGCCAATGACAGTCTGCAGGTGGACGAAAGCAACCTGTCACTCAATGCCAGCACCAGCTTTGCCAGCCTGTTCACCAGCAGCTTTGGCGCCGATGGGGCCGGCACCCTGGTTTACAGCCTGAATGTCAGTGCTGCCGGGGCAGATAGCGGGCTCAACGACACCGCGACCGGTCAGGACATCCTGCTCTATCTGGAGAGTGGCAGCGTGGTCGGCCGGGTGGGTGGCAGCAGCGGCAGTGTGGCCTTTACCCTGTCGGTCAACAGCAGCGGGGAGGTGACACTGGATCAAGTGCGTGCCATCGCACACACCCCGAACAGCGGCCCGGATCAGAAGAGCCGCCTGCTGTCAGCCAACCTGGTGCAACTGGTGGGCACCATCACCGACAAGGATGGCGACAGCCAGAGCGCGAGCGTGGACCTGGGCAGTGCCATCAGCTTCAAAGACGATGGCCCGAGTATCAGTGCTGGCAGTGTGGCCAATGACAGTCTGCAGGTGGACGAAAGCAACCTGTCACTCAATGCCAGCACCAGCTTTGCCAGCCTGTTCACCA
>NZ_JAPWGO010000083.1 GCF_027213785.1 Limimaricola sp. G21655-S1
TCGAAGATCACCGCGCCCGCGCGGGTCACCTCGGCCCGGTCGCCTTCCTCGAGATAGGTGATCCGGTCGGTCAGGTTGCCGAGCGCGATCGCGTCCGAGCCCACGAACATCTCGCCCTCGCCATGGCCGATGGCCAGCGGGCTGCCCTTGCGCGCGGCGATTAAGAGGTCGGGCTCGCCCTCGAACAGGAAGCACAGCGCATAGGCGCCCTCGAGCTTGGCGATGGTGGCCGCCGCCGCCGCGCGCGGCGCCAGCCCGCGGTCGAGATGCAGCTGGCAGATCAGCGCCACGGTCTCGGTGTCGGTGTCGGTCGCGGTGCCGATGCCCGCCTCGGACAATTCGGCGCGCAGCGCCCGGTAGTTCTCGATGATGCCGTTATGGACCACGGCCACGCGGGCCCCGGCATGGGGATGCGCGTTGGCCTCGGTCGGCGCGCCATGGGTGGCCCAGCGGGTGTGGCCGATGCCCGCGAGACCGCGCAGCGGCTCATGCACCAGCTTGTCGGACAGGTTCACCAGCTTGCC
>NZ_JAPWGO010000084.1 GCF_027213785.1 Limimaricola sp. G21655-S1
GGGAATCTCGGTTGATTTCTTTTCCTCGGGGTACTTAGATGTTTCAGTTCTCCCGGTTCGCCTCGTTACACTATGTATTCATGTAACGATACCCAAGTTATCTTGGGTGGGTTTCCCCATTCGGAAATCTGTGAGTAATAGCGTCTCTTACCGACTTCTCACAGCTTATCGCAGGTTAGTACGTCCTTCATCGCCTCTGACTGCCAAGGCATCCACCATGTACGCTTAGTCACTTAACCATACAACCCCAAGAAGTGTCGGTGAAACCGGCACAGCCTGTTGTCGTACAACAAGGACCAAATAAAATTTGGTTTTCGCCAAGAAGTTTCCAAAGCACTTGTAACAAATGTTTGAGAACTACTTTTTAAATCAGCTTTCCAGATTGTTAAAGAGCAAACTTCATAAAGAAGTCAAAGACATAGATTGAACATTTTGTTCAACTCATGGCTTTTGCTTCTCGCAAAATTCAGTACGGATTATGGT
>NZ_JAPWGO010000085.1 GCF_027213785.1 Limimaricola sp. G21655-S1
TACCACTTGTAGGCATAGAGGGCGCCCATCTGGGCGATGAAAACCCCGCTGACCCCGAAGCTGACAAGCACCAGCGGTAGGATGCAGCAGGATGCCATGGCCAGTGCACCGAGCGCCGCCAACGCGGTGGCCGTCCAGGCGCGGCCTTCCGGAACGTCTGACGCGTCCCTCGGCAATGCAGAATCCGTGGTGTCCATGCATGGTCTCCTTGCGATCATCTGCAAGGAGACCTAAGGTCTGTAGCAGATACAGGCTCAAGGACTTTCCGAATGGGAAAAGATCACGCTTCCGTGAAGCCGATGCAGCGAGCCGCCCTCGCCCGGGCCACGGGATGCAACCTCGAGACCATTCGCTACTACGAGACGATCGGAGTCATGCCCGATCCGCCCCGGGACCCGAACGGTTACCGCAGCTACGGTGAGGATCATGTGCGCCGATTGCGCTTCGTCATGCGCGCGCGTGATCTCGGATTTTCTCTCGA
>NZ_JAPWGO010000086.1 GCF_027213785.1 Limimaricola sp. G21655-S1
GGCAGCTTCACCGAGATCGTCTGCAACCCGCCATCGACCTCGCGCGTCACCTGCGCCTCTTCGCCCTCGATCTTCACATCGGAGGCGAAGGTGGCCTGGGCCCAGCCCAAAAGCGCCGACAGCATCTGGCCGGTGGCGTTCATGTCGTTGTCGATCGCCTGCTTGCCGCAGAGCACCAGCTGGGGGCTCTCCTCTTCGACCAGCTTGGCGAGGATCTTCGCCACCGCCAGCGGCTCGATGTCCTGGTCGGGGGCCTCGGCCGCGACCACCAGGATCGCCCGGTCCGCGCCCATCGCCAGCGCCGTCCTGAGCGTCTCCTGCGCCTGCTTCACGCCGATCGACACCGCCACCACCTCGGTGGCCACGCCCGCCTCCTTCAGCCGGATCGCCTCCTCGACCGCGATCTCGTCGAACGGGTTCATCGACATCTTCACGTTCGCCAGGTCGACCCCCGTGCC
>NZ_JAPWGO010000087.1 GCF_027213785.1 Limimaricola sp. G21655-S1
GTGCATGATTTTGTTGTTCATGGTGGCGATGGAATCTTCGGTAAACAGTAGCAGCAGATCACACTGCACCGCGTAATCCTGGATCCGGTAGTTGATCTCGATGGCGAGCGTGCGGCGCCAGCGACTCTTGTTGGTGTTAATCAGCTCGTTGATGGGTCTGTGCTGGCCGAGCACCACCGGGTGCCCCTGACTGAAGGGGGTGTCGAGCTGGTTGGCGTAGCCGCGCAGGAAGGCGCCGATCAGCACGTTGGCGGTATCCATCAACAGCTCCAGTTCGGCGGTGCGATCCAGCGTCCCCTGATGGTTCATCAGCTTGGCCAAATCTTTGCAGCTGGAGTCATGGAACAGGATCAGCGCTTCACCGGCGATCCCCGCTCCGATAAACCCCTGACAGACGGCGGAGAGGGTATCTGAATCCGCAGCGGCCGAGAGGGCCATGTGCAG
>NZ_JAPWGO010000088.1 GCF_027213785.1 Limimaricola sp. G21655-S1
GAGGATCGCCTGGCTGCTATCCAGCGGCAGCAGGGTGGCGCCGGTGGCGACATTCATCTGGCTGGCAACCAAGGCTTGGCCATAGCTGGCGATATGGGGGGCAATCCAGGGGGCGCCTAGACCCAGCACCAGACAGACTGCGGCCAGCAGCAGGGTGCCTGCCACCATGGCGCCCGGCACTTCGCGGGCGTGGCTCGCTTTCTCGCTGCGCGGTGCGCCGCAGAAGCAGATGCCGTACACCTTGACGAAACACATCACCGCCATGGCGCCGGTTACCGCCAGCATCACTACCGCGAGCGGCGCGATGACAGAGGTGCCGAGTTTGGTCATGGAAAGGAGCGACTGATAGATAAACCACTCGCTGACAAAGCCGTTCAGCGGCGGCAGCGCCGAAATGGCCATGGCACCGATGAGGAACGCCAGCGCGGTCCAGGGCATCAGCT
>NZ_JAPWGO010000089.1 GCF_027213785.1 Limimaricola sp. G21655-S1
AGCGGGATCTCGTAGCTCACGGTCTGGCCCACGGTGGTGTAGTCGTTGCGCACCGACTGGTCGAACCTCGCGATGTTGATCGAGCCGAACACCTGGAACAGCAGGTCGTCGGTGGTCTTGTAGTTGTCGTCGTTCTCGAGGCCGATGCTGACGAATTCGGCGGTGCCGTTCTCCATCGTCACGTCGAAGCGCAGCACCGTGTCGGCGCCGACGGTGAAGGTGCCGCCGGGCAGCAGGGTCTTCTTCCAGATGTTGCCGCTCAGCGTGATGCCGGCGCCATCCTGGTCGATCTGGAAGCCCTGCGGCGTCTTGTCCTGGCCGCTGTAGCTCAGGAGCGGGTTGGCGTTGAAGTCGATCGGCAGCACGCTGCCACCCGGCGGCGGCGCCGCGACGTCGTCCTCGGTGACCGTGCCGCTGGCGCTCGCGGTGCCGAGCGTCACCG
>NZ_JAPWGO010000008.1:0-2194 GCF_027213785.1 Limimaricola sp. G21655-S1
TCCACCCATCGCTTCGTCCTCCTCCTGACGAGATAAATCTATCTCAGTGGGCGGAGCACTTCAGTGGGGGCAGACCAATCGGGGGCGCGGAAATTCGGGCCGGCATGCCAGCCGATGTCTTCGTCGAGACCGGTCACCATACGCCGCTTCGATACGCCTTCGACCCGATCCTGGCATCCTTCTCGAAGGCCTTCCGCGAGGAGGTCGTGCGCTAACTGAACTCGGGCCAAGCGCAGCTGCGTGCTGCTTGGCCCGAAAGCCTTCAGTCTTCGGTCCTGCAGGATCATCCGAGGGTGACGGAAGCTTCGGTTCCCGTCGGCCGGGGATCCAGGTGGGTAGGGCAGGCGGCTGTCGAACTCTGCCTGCGCAATGTCGATCGCGTCACCCGATAGGTTCGGGTGGCGTTATCGACCCGGAAGCATTCCGCGAGAAACCGTGGCCCTGACAGGGTTCACGGTTTTCTCGTTCCAGCGCCCTCATCTTTTTGGCCATCTCGGCGGCATGCCCGCGCGCGCCGCTATCGGTTTCCCTCCTCCCATCACACCCGTTCAAAGTCTGCGGGGTGCAGCCGATCCAGTTCGTGATCGACAGGAGGGCCGCCCATCGACACCCATGCTGCGCTTCATTGCCCAGAACCACACGCTCGCGCATTTCAGGCGCGCAATCGTTGATCGTCGCGCCCATGCTCCGCCTAGCTCAGGAGTTGAAACCCCCGACATACCCGGGGCGGCCTACCGGAACCGAGCTTGGCTTGGCCAGACCGGAGATGACCCTCGGAGCCGACGGCACTTCGCAATCCGACGCTGCGTCATTGGCAGACACACAGGTGTCACGCCGCAATCTCCGCACATTGTCGCCCCCTGAAAATGATTTGCTGGTTCTTAACGATATCCGTGTCCAGCTACGCCGCGAGGTGCCATGAATCCCATCGGACCCATTACCGACAATGACGGCGCGGATGACCGCCTGAACGAGACTGCCCATGTCGGCTCCACGGTGGGCGTGAAGGTTTCGGCCACGGACCCCGATGCTGCGGACACGGTGACCTATGCCACCGATAATGAGCGCTTCACGGTGGATGCCGATGGCACGGTCCGGGTCGTCGACGGGGCCCACTTCGATCACGAGACCGAGCCCAGCATCTCCCTTACCGTGACGGCGACGTCGTCGGATTCCACGAAGTCCACCCATGTCTTCAATCTGACCGTTGACGATGTGAACGAAGCGCCGGTCATAGGCGTCGTTCAGGGCAGCGGCCGGATCGACAGCAGCAATTTTGCCGCTTCAGGCGCAGGCTACACCGTTTCCGCGCGCCAGATCACCGACAGCGGCGAGCTGAGCGCACCGTCCACGGCTCTGGTCACACATAGCAACCACGGCCTCGGCGTCCTGGGTTCGACCGGTTCGGGCGCACCCGCCAATCAGCTGGGTTACGATGCCGGTCGCCTGCTCTCCGAGGAAATCATCGTCTCGTTCGATACTGCGGTCGCCAGCGCCGAAGTCGGCATCGCGGCGCTTTGGAGCAGCGAGAATGGCAGCTACGAAGTCGGACATTACGTCCTTTACATGAACGGTGCCCAGGTCGGGAGCAGCGATTTTGCCTCGCCCGCGCACCATCAGGGTACGGTGCTTCAGATCGACCCTGGTGTCGCCTTCGACCAGATCGTGTTCAGCGCCACCCCTTACGGCGACCAAGGCAACATCACGAACAACAGCAGCGACTACTACATTCACGCCATCAACTACCACAGCGCCATGGGCGTAGCCGAGGATGCCGCCACGGGCACGGTGGCCGCGAAGCTGGTGGCGCAGGACCCCGACACCGGCGACAGCGTAACGCTCTCGCTGGTCGACGAAAGCGGCAACGCCGTCATTGACGGCAATTTCGAACTCATCGGTGACGAGATCCGCGTGAAGGCTGGCGCCACATTGGATCGCGAGACCGACGGGGTGCAACGGCTCACGGTTCGCGCCACCGACGACCAACGGCTATATCAGGACCGCTTGGTCGACATCCATGTGCTCGATGCGAACGAGCACGCCATCGGCGCGGTCGCCGACGCCGACGGCGCCACCCTCGACCGGATCGACGAGACCGCGGGCGCGGGCACGCTGGCCGGGATCCAGGCCCGCGCCGAGGATGCCGACGCCACCGCCACGGTGAGCTACGCGGTGGACGACGCGCGCTTCGCCA
>NZ_JAPWGO010000008.1:2307-183253 GCF_027213785.1 Limimaricola sp. G21655-S1
CGCCGCTTCGACATCGCCGTGGCCGACATCAACGAGCACGCCATCGGCGCGGTCAGTGACGCCGACGGCGCCACCCTCGACCGGATCGACGAGACCGCGGGCGCGGGCACGCTGGTCGGGATCCAGGCCCGCGCCGAGGATGCCGACGCCACCGCCACGGTGAGCTACGCGGTGGACGACGCGCGCTTCGCCATCGCCGCCGACGGCACGGTGCGGATCGCCGCCGGCGCCAGCTTCGACGCCGAGACCGAGCCGAGCGTCGCGCTGACCGTCACCGCGACCTCCTCGGACGGCTCCAGCGCCGTGCGCCGCTTCGACATCGCCGTGGCCGACATCAATGAGGCCCCGACGTGGTTGGACGTCAGCACTCTCGGCGTGGAGGAGAACGCGGCCGGCGCCGTGGTCGGCCGGATCACGGTGGCCGATGTCGATGACGGTTCACGCCATGATTTCACGGTTTCGGATGCTCGCTTCGAGGTGGCTTCCGGACAGCTGCAGCTGAAGTCCGGGGTGATGCTCGATTACGAGGTCGAACCGAGCGTCGAACTCCACCTGATCGCGACCGATAACGATGGGCTGAGCTTCGGTCGCGACCTGACCATCAATGTCGCCGACGTGTTCGACTTTGCCGTCACTGAATACGCCGATTATGTTGTCGGCAATTTCGAGGCGAACGAAGTCGACGCCTTGGGCGGCGACGACACGATCTTCGGTCGCGCGGGCGACGATTTGCTCTGCGGCGGGGCGGGCGATGACCGGATCGCCGCCGGCCGGGGAGACGACCATGCCCATGGCAATGATGGCGACGACAGCCTCGCGGGGGGCACCGGCGATGACCGGCTGCTGGGGGGCGCGGGACATGACACGCTGAATGGCGGTCGTGGCGCCGATGTCATCCTGGGGTCATGGGGCACGGACCTGTTGCGTGGCAAGGCCGGCCAGGATCAGCTTTTCGGTGGCCGTGAATCGGATTGGCTCGGCGGCGGTCGCGGCAGGGACGTCCTGTTCGGAAACCGGGGCGATGACGAGCTCCGCGGACATGTCGGTGCCGACAGGTTGCGCGGTGGCCATGGCGCGGATGAGCTGCATGGGGGCGTGGGGGCCGACAGGCTGAACGGCGGTCTCGGGAACGATGTCCTGAACGGCGGCAAGGGGGCGGACATCATGCGAGGCTCGTCCGGACAGGACCGTCTGCATGGCGGCCAGGGGCGCGACGAGATGTTCGGTGGCCGTTCGGCCGATATTCTCGGCGGCGGACGCGGCGGTGACCGCCTGCAGGGAGGCAATGGGGACGACACTCTGAAGGGGGGCAGAGGGAACGACCTCCTTCGGGGAGGGAACGACGACGATCACCTGTACGGAGGTCGCGGCGCGGACCGTATCCTCGGCGGCATCGGCAATGACACGGTGTCGGGGGGACTGGGGGGCGACGTGTTCGTGTTCAAGAGATTGCGGGCGGGGGAGGTCGAGACGATCCGTGATTTCGAGGCCGGGATCGACGTTATCGAACTCCACGGCCTGGCCCCCGAACTGGTTCGAGAGTCGATCTTCGATGCGGTTCGCGACGGCGACGATGATCATGCCGAGGTCGTCATCAAGGGTCAGACCCTCAAGTTCAAAGGGATGGATGCCAGCAGCCTCTCCCTGGACGATTTCGTTCTCGTCTGAGAGCAGAAGGGTCGCAGGACACCCGCCTGACACCGTCCAGAACGGATTGGCCGCATCGAAAGTCGGCACGATGAGACCTGTCCCTGACGGCTGCCGCACGAGGAACTGCTTCATCTGCAACATCGCGCTGCGCTCATGCAGCTCGCTTCGGCCTGATGCGACCCTGAGAGGGGTGGGACGCCCACCGGACTGATAGGCGCAGGCCACCTGAGACCGTCTCGGACACACCGACGCAGGCCAGTTGGACCCAGTATGAGTCCGCCGGGCTTTCTTCCTGGTAGATGGTTGGGTCGGGCGAGGGCTTGATTGGGAGACGGCGCCCGAACGGCGCCCGACTGGCCGGTTCCAGACTATTTACCGCTGCGCCGGTGACGGGCGACCCTCGCGGTGCAACTCCAGTATAAGCCCTCGGGGCAGCCGCACCGATTGCTAATCGGCAAGCATCCATCCCCGGCCATCGCTCCGAGATTGATGTCAGAGGGCCACGGTGATGGCGGCGAACATGACCTAAAATCTGTCCTTCCTGCGCGCCGGGGGAGAATCCGTGAGTGATTTCCGGAGCGATGCGGCCTGCCGTTCCGATGGTGCCTTCACGGCAACTCGGCGGATTCCCTAGATTGCCGAAATTAGACCGCGGTGGCGCAAAGTTTGTTCTTTATTGGAACGCGCGAGCCCCGCATCATCCCGCTCGATGGTCGGCGTCGGGAGGGATGCCGGTGATCGAAAACAGGGAGACGTCACGATGCCGAACACCAAACTCACCAAGCGCCGGTTCTTGCAATATGCCGGGGGCATGGCCGCTGCAACCGGCCTGCCGGCCGTCATCGGCGTCGGCCCCGCCTCGGCAGCCGGGCTGAGGACGGTGGATATGCAGCTTGGCTGGCTCGCCTCCAACGGTCTTCTGGGCGAGGTCGTGGCGCAGGCCAAGGGCTTCTACGAGGAAGAGGGGCTGGAGCTGAAGATCACGCCGGGCGGTCCGAACGTGGACGGCGTCGGCTCGGTCGCGGCCGGGCGCGCCGAGGTGGGCCAGATCTCGTCGAGCCCCTCGGTGATGCTGGCCCGCGCCGCGGGCATCCCGATCAAGGCCTTCGCGGCCGGCTACCAGAAGCACCCCTTCACCTATTTCTCGCTGCCCGACAACCCGATCCGCGAGCCCAAGGACATGGTCGGCAAGACCATCGCCACCCAACCCACTGCGCATATCCTCTTGAAGGCGCTGCTGGCGGCCAACGACATCTCCGAGGATGATGTCGAGATCGTCAACATGGGCTCGGACATGAACCAGCTGATGACCGGGCAGGCCGCGGCCGTGACCGGCTGGCTGACCAACATCGCGGCGCTCGACGTGCTGGGCGAGGACCGGGTCGACCTGATGCTGTGGGATACCGGCATCCAGCTCTACGCCACCGTCTACTACGCCACCGACGAGACCATCGAGACCGACGCGGACTCGCTCGCGGGCTTTACCCGCGCCACCGCGCGCGGCTGGCACTATGTGCGCGAGAACCCCGAGGAGGCGGTCGATCTGCTGATCGCGGCCTATCCGAACATGGATCGCGAGGCGGAGATGCGCGCGGTCGAGCAGGTGCTCGGTTTCGTCTTCACCGAAGCCACCGCCGAGAATGGCTGGGGCACGATGAACCGCGAGAACTGGGAGACGCAGATCGCGGCCTATGCCGATCTCGGCCAGTTCGACGGCGACGCACCGACCGTGGACGAGGTGATGACGCTGAAGATCCTCGAAATGACTGCCGACGCGCGCAAAGAGGTCTCCTGATGGTTGCGGCAGAGCTTCATACGGCAGCGGGGAACCCCGCTGCCACGCCCGATCCGGGCGCGATCCGGGTCGAGAATGTCGACGTCACCTTCGCCGAAGGCACGGTGGTCGCGCTCAAGGACGTTTCGGTGGAGATCCCGCAGGGCGCCTTCGTGACGATTCTCGGGCCTTCTGGCTGCGGCAAGTCCACGCTGATGCGCGCCATCGCCGATCTGGTCCCGGCCGCCGCCGGGGTGGTCGATGTGCAGGGGCAGTCGCCCCGGGACGCCCGGCGCGACCGCAACTTCTCCTACGTGTTCCAGGACGCGACGCTGCTGCCGTGGCGCACCGCCCTGGAGAACGTGCAGCTTCCGCTCGAGGTGGGCGGCGGCGGCGATGCCCATGCCGATCCGCGCGATCTCCTCGAACTCGTCGGGCTCAAGGGCCGCGAGAACGCGCTGCCGCACGAGCTGTCGGGCGGCATGCGCCAGCGCGTCGCCATTGCCCGCGCGCTCGTCACCAAGCCCAAGATCCTGCTGATGGACGAACCCTTCGGCGCGCTCGACGAGATCACCCGCGACAAGCTCAACGAGGAAGTGCTCAGGATCTGGCGCGAGACCGGAACGACGATCCTCTTCGTCACCCATTCGATCCCCGAGGCGGCCTTTCTCGGACAATACGTGCTGATGCTCGCCGCCCATCCGGGGCGGGTGAAGGAATTCATGAAGGTCGAGCTGCCGTCCGAGCGGCGGCTGGCGGATCGCGACACGCTGGAGTTCGTCCAGATCACCGCGCATCTGCGCAAACTGCTGGAGGAATGCTGAGATGGCCGAGGCAAGCCAAATCCCGATGCCGGTGCCGGCGCCGCGCATGAGCCGGGTGCTCGACGCGGTGCTCGACCGCGGCCCCGCGCTCGCCGCCGTCGCGGGCCTGCTGCTCTTGTGGCAGGGCGTGGTGTGGTTCTTCGAGGTGCCGGAGTACATGGCGCCGAGCCCGATCGCCGTCCTCGGTGCCTTCCAGGACAATGCCGGGACGCTGTGGCTGAACTTCTGGCCCACCTTCTTCGAGGCGGCGCTGGGCTTCGTCGCGGGCAACCTCGTGGCGATCCTGCTGGCGGTCTGGTTCGTGCACAACACCACCGCCGAGCGCGCCTTCTTCCCGATCGCGGTGTTCATCAACACCATCCCGATCATCGCGCTGGCACCCGTTCTCGTGCTGATCTTCGGCAACGGCTTCGCCCCCAAGATCATCATCGCGGGCCTGATCTGCTTCTTCCCGACGCTGGTCAACATGGTGCGCGGCCTCAAGGCGGTCTCGCCCGCCACGCTCGACCTGATGCGGGTGCTCTCGGCCTCGAACTGGGAAATCTTCTGGAAGGTGCGTCTGCAAAGCTCGCTGCCCTTCCTCTTCGCGGCGCTCAAGATCGCCTCCACCACCTGCGTCATCGGCGCCATCGTGGCGGAATGGATCGGCTCGAACTTCGGACTCGGCGCGCTGATCATCGAGGCGACCTTCAACTTCCGCTCGCCGCTGCTCTACGCGACCGTCTTCACCGCAGCCCTTCTGGCCGTGGTCATGTTCGCCCTGGTGAGCTTTGCCGAAGCCAAGTTCATCCGCTGGAAGACATCGGACGTCCACTGAACGCCGCGCAATAAAATATTTAGGAGAATCAAGATGTTGAACAAAACCATCAGGGAGAGTCTGCGCGACGTGCCCGTGGTCGACCGCTCCGACGTCGTCGTGGTCGGCGGTGGCCCCGCCGGGATCTCCGCCGCCGTCTCCGCCGCCCGCAACGGTGCCTCGGTCACGCTGCTGGAGCGCTACCCCTATCTCGGCGGCCTCGCCGCCGGCGGCATGGTGCTGCTCCTCGACGACATGCACAACGACACCGAGATCACGGTGAAGGGCATCTGCATGGAGATGATCGAGCGGATGCGCGCCATCGGGCTGTGCCACACGCCGCCCGAGGAGGACCGGATGCCCGGCCGCCGCGAGACCCAGGAGAACTGGAAGAAGTATTCGCGCTGGGGGATGTTCGACTTCCACACCCAGTCGATGCCGCACCCGGTCTGCTTCGCCGCCGCCTTCGATCCCGACGGCTACAAGAAGGTCTCCTACGACCTGATGGAGGAGGCCAAGGTTAAGCTGCGGCTGCACAGCTGGTTCTCCGAGGCCATCGTCGAGGACGGCGTCGCCAAGGGCGTGATCTGCGAGACCAAGGAAGGCCGTCAGGCGATCATGGGCGACGTGATCATCGACGCCTCGGGCGATCTCGACGTCGCGGCCTCGGCCGGCGCCAAGTTCCAGGAGGCGAGCTTCATCGTCACCACCGTCTCGCGCTGGGGCAATGTCGATACCGACAAGGCCGAGGCTTGGCAGTATGCCAACCCCGAGGAGTTCCAGCGTCTCGACCACGAGGCCAAGCGGATCATCGGCGGCTGCTGGAACTACTGGTGGCTGAAGACGCCGCTGCCGGGCGTGATCTGGCTCAACTGCCCGCACATGCCGCAGTATAGCGGCCTCTCGGTCGAGGGTCTTACCGGGGCCGAGTTCGAGGGCCGCAAGCGGATGGAGCGGCTCATGACCTTCGCCCGCGAGAACCTGCCGGGCTTCGAAAAGGCGCATGTGGTCGATTTCGCGCCGCAGACCGGGGTGCGCACCACCCGCCTGCTCGAAGGTGAGTACGTCGTCACCAAGGACGACGTGATGAAGCGCCGCCACTTCGCCGACACCGTCTGCCGGGGCCGCGACTACTACACCCCCTACGGCGCGCTGGTGCCCAAGGATGTCGACAACCTGCTGGTCGCTGGCCGTCACTATTCCTGCACCCCGCAGGCCCAGAAGAAGAGCCGCGAGATCCCGCCCTGCATGGCGCAAGGCGAGGCCGTGGGCGTCGCCGCGACCGTCGCGCTCAATGCCGGCGTCACGGTGCGCGAGGCCGACGTCTCCGCGATCCAGAAACAGATGCGCGCGCAGGGTGCCGATCCCGGCGACGTGCCCTCGTCCAACGCCCTCGTCATGGAGGCCGCAGAATAATGACCCAACCGCTCCCCCTCGAAGGCATCAAGGTGATCGATTTCACCCAGGTGATGCTCGGACCCTCCTGCACCCAGGTGCTTGCCGATTACGGCGCCGAGGTGATCAAGGTCGAAAAGGAGAAGATCGGCGACCTGTCGCGCTGGTCGCTGGGTGCCGACCCGGACGGGCTCAACAACCCGATCTTCTGCTCGCTCAATCGCAACAAGAAGAGCTTGGCTCTCAACCTCAAATCCGAGGAGGCCCGCGCTCAGGTGCTCGAGCTGATCGACACCGCCGATGTCGTGGTCAACAATTTCCGCCCCGGCGTGATGGAGCGGATGGGGATGGGCTACGAGGACCTGAAGAAGCGCAACCCCGGCATCATCTTCGCCGTGGGCACCGGCTTCGGTCTCGAAGGCCCCAACAAGCACAAGGGCGGGCAGGACATCCTCGCCCAGGCGATGAGCGGCGTGATGGAGCGCCGCTCGGACCCCGAGCTGCCGCGCGCGATCTTCTCGACCGCGCTGTGCGACTACACCGCCGGCATGCACCTCGTTCAGGGCGTGCTGCTGGCGATCCTGCAGCGCCAGAAGACCGGCGAGGGCCAGCAGGTGGCGGTGAGCCTCTATTCCTCGATGCTGGCGATGCAGATGCAGGAGGCGGCGGCGCACATGATGCGGGGCCGCGACCTGAACTGGGGCGCGTTCCCGCTCACCGGCGTGTTCGAGACCACGACCGAGCCCTTCGTCATGGTCGGCGCGTTCAAGGAAAATCCGCTGCGCGACATCTGCACCGCGATCGGGATCGAGGACCTGTCGAAGGAGGAGCGCTTCCGCGATTTCGACGCGCAGGCCGCGCACCGCGCCGAGCTGCAGGCGATCTTCAAGCGCGAATTCGCCAAGAACAGCCGCGAGCACTGGCTCGCCCGGCTTGAGGAGGTCGACATCCTCTGCGCGCCGGTGCGCACGCTGGCCGAGGCGCTCGATGACGAGCAGACGATCGTGAACAACATGGTGATCGAGGCGGGCGAGACGCCGGCGGGCAAGATCCGCCTCGTCGGCAGCCCGATCGACATGTCGGCCGCGCAGCTCAGCGTCCGTCAGGGCCCGCCGCAGCTCGGCGAGCACAATGGCGAGATCCTCTCCGGGCTCGCCCCGAAGAAGGCGCAGGTGGCATGAGCGTCCATTACGAAGTCCGCGACCGCGTCGCCCGGGTCACCATCGACCGGCCCGAGGTGATGAACGCGATCGACCAGAAGACCGAGGCCGCGCTGGAGCGGATCTGGTGCGACATCGAGGAGCGCGACGACATCTCCGTCGCGGTCCTCACCGGGGCCGGGGAGAAGGCCTTCTCGGTCGGCGCCGACATGAAGGACTCGTCGCTTTCGGGCCTCGAATACTGGGCCGCGCCGCGCCCCAATGGCTTTGGCGGCATCTCGTTTCGCCGCTCGCTCGACGTGCCGCTGATCGCGCGCGTCAACGGCTACGCGCTGGGCGGCGGCTTCGAGATGGTGCTGGGGGCCGACATCGTGGTGGCCGCCGAGACCGCGAAGTTCGGCCTGCCCGAGGCGCGGGTGGGGCGGATGCCGCTTGATGGCGGGATGGTGATGCTGCAGCGCAAGATCCCGCACAACCTCGCCATGGGGGTGATGCTGGGCGGGCGGCGGATCGACGCGGCCACGATGGAGCGCTTCGGCCTCGTCAACGAGGTGGCGGGGCAGGGCGAACTCGATGCCGTAACCGAGCGCTGGATCGAGGATATCGCGGCCTCCGCGCCGCTGTCGCTGCGCGCGATCAAGCAGGTGGTGAACCGCACCGGCCACCTGAGCCCGTCCGAGGCGCAGGCGATGAAACTGCCCGCGGTTGTGAAGGCGCTCAAAAGCGCCGATGCTGACGAGGGCGTTCGCGCCTTCCTCGAAAAGCGCGCGCCGGTCTGGCAGGGCGCCTGACCGGAGAGACGACATGCACGCAGCCTTCCTGCGCTATTTCACGGTGGTGGCCCGCGCGGGATCGATCCGCGCGGCCTCCGAGCAGCTGCATGTCGCCTCCTCCGCGATCAGCCGGCAGATCCAGAAGGTCGAGGACGAGCTCGGCACGCCGCTGTTCGAGCGGCTGCCGGGGGGCTTGCGGCTGACGCAGGCGGGCAAGCGGCTCTTGGCCCATGCCGACCAGACCTTGAACGATTTCGAGGTGCTCAAGGGCGAGCTGGGCGCGCTCAGGGGCGAGAAGACCGGCACCGTCTCGATCGCCTCGCTCGACAGCCTGCTGGTGAGCTTCCTGCCCGAGCAGGTGAGCCGCTATCACAAGGCCCATCCCAAGGTCGATTTCCGGGTGCGCACCGGCGCGCATGGCACCGTCGCCACCATGGTGGCCGAGGGCGAGGCCGATCTCGGAATCACCTTCAGCCTCGCGCGGCCCGAGGATACCGAGTTCATCTCGCCGATCCCGATGCCGCTGATGGCGATGGTCGCCAAGGACCACCCGCTGGCGGATCGCGCCTCGGTGACCCTGGCCGACTGCGCCGCCTACAACCTGCTCTTGCAGCTCGACACCGCACCGATCCGCTCGCTGATCGAGATGGAACTGTCGGTGCTCAACCGCACCGGCCGGGTGCTGGCCGCCTCCAACAACCTGCTGATGCTCAAGCCGCTGATCCTCGAAGGCGACGGTGTCGCCTTCTACACGCCGCTGGGCATGGTGCGCGAACTCACCGAAGGCAGCATCGCCGCGGTACCGCTCGCGGGCACGCGCCTCGGGGGCCTGGAACTGGGGCTTCTGGTGCCGCGCCGCCGCAAGCTGACGCAGGCCGCCGAGGCCCTCGTCGCGCAGCTGACCGAGGGGCTGGAGGAGCTGCGCGACGCGCCGTGGATGCGCAAGTTCAACGCGCTGGAAGGCGCGTGAACCTCGCGCTCGAGGTCGACCGCTGGTGGCCGCGCCCCGGGCACGGCGCCCCCGAGGGGCCGCGCCGCATCACCTTCGGCCCCGACCCGCAGGCGGTGCCGAGGCAGGGCGGCACCGGGCTGATGGCGCTGCCCGCGCCGATCAACGAGCACGATCATGGCTATGGCATCCGCACGCTCGATTTCGGGGCGAATGACGACGCGCTGGAGCCGTGGATCGCCGGGCTGCGGCTCAGGCCGCGCACCGATCCCTATCTCGAGGCGCTGGTCGCCTTTTCGCGGCTGGCCCGCGCCGGCTGCGCGGGCACCGTGCATTGCCACAATTCGCTCAATGCCGACCGGCTGGTCGAGGAGGCGGGCGAGGTGGTGCGCGCGGCGCGTGATGTCGGGATCCGGCTGGCGCTGAGCTGCCCGTTGCTCGATGCCTCGCCACTGGTCTATGGCGGGGCGGAGGCCTACCGGCAGAGCCTCGATGCTGCCGATGCTGATTGGTTCGACGGGCTGCTGCCGCGCTACGCGCCGATCCCCGAGCAGATCGCCGCCGTGGAGGAGATCGCCCGGCGCCATGCCGGGCCGATGGTCGATGTGCAGCTCGGCCCCATCGGCCCGCAATGGTGCTCGGACGCGATGCTCGAGGCGGTGGCCGAGGCCTCCGAGCGCCACGACCGGCGCATCCACATGCACCTGCTGGAAAGCCCGCGCCAGCGCGACTGGCTCGACCGGCGCTTTCCGGGCGGGGTGGTCGCGCATCTCGACGCGATCGGGTTCCTGTCGCCGCGCCTCACCGTGGCGCATGGCGTGCAATTGACCGAGGCCGAGGCGGAGCTTCTGGCCGAACGCGGCGTGCGGCTCGCCTCGAACCCCTCGGCCAATCTGCGGCTGCGATCGGGCATCCTGCCCGGCGCGGTGCGCGCGCGCATGGCGACCGGCATCGGCCTCGACGGCACCGGGTTCGACGACGCGCAGGACATCTGGGCCGAGATGCGGCTCTTCGGCTTGCTGCAGGCGGGGCGGGGGCTGGAGAGCGCGATGCCAGTGGCCGCCGTCTTCGACGCGGCTTGCGGCACCAATGCCGATATCGGCGCGATGCCGGAGGGGGCCGACGTGGTGACGCTCGACTGGGCCGCGCTGAGCGCCGAGGCGCTGTGGCCCGACGACGCGCCGGGCGAGAGGCTGCTGGCCCGGATGGGCGCGCGCCATGTCCGCGATCTCGTGGTCGCGGGCCGCGCGGTGCTGCGCGACGGGGCGCTCACCGGCTTCGATGCCGATGCGGCCTTGGCCGAGTTGATGGCGCAGGCCCGCGCCGACCTGCCGCGTCTCGACGCGCTGCGCGTCGATGTCGCGCGGATCGCGGCGCTGACGAAGGCGCATTACGCGCAAAGCTGAGGCGGGCGGCTCAGCCCTCGACCAGGTCGTAATGGCGGATGCTGCGGGACTCGACCAGCTCCGCCTCGGCCGGATCGACATGGGGCTGCGCGTAATCCTCGCCCGCGAAGGCCCGGAGCGCGTCGAGATCGCGCCAGATCATCACGAAGGCGAATTCGCGCGGGCTGTCGAGGCGCGCGGCGCCGGGCAGCACCTGCACGAGACCGTCCGTGGCCCGCATGAGCGGGATCGCCGTCTCGTGGAAAAAGCTTTCGAACGCCGCTTCCTTGCCGGGCCGGGTCACGACCTGGAATATCCGCATGATCATGGCTGGACCTCCCTCGCCTCGATGCACGGGGCGGGACGCCCCGGTCCATCCCCAGCATAGCACGCGCTCGCCATGGCAGGGCCGCATCGAAAAAGGCGCGCGCCGCGGGGAAGCGGGCGCGCGCCGGGGGTCACCGGGAGGAGGTGGTGACGCCGTGCCGGTCAGGCCTGGATGTAGGTGGTCTTGACCGTGGTGTAGAATTCGCGCGCGTATTGCCCCTGCTCGCGCGGGCCGTAGCTCGATCCCTTACGCCCGCCGAACGGCGTGTGGTAATCGACACCCGCCGTGGGCAGGTTGACCATCACCATGCCGGCCTCGGCGTGGCGGCGGAAATGCGCGGCGCGGCCGAGGCTGGTGGTGCAGATCCCGGCGGAGAGGCCGAAATCGGTGTCGTTGGCCACGCGCAGCGCCTCGTCGTAGTCGGCGACCTTGATGACGGTGGCGACGGGGCCGAAGATTTCCTCGCGGTTGATGCGCATCTCGTTGGTGGTGTTCGTAAAGAGCGCCGGCGTCATGAAGTGGCCGGGCGTCGGCCCTTCGATCACCTCGCCGCCGCAGACCAGTGTGGCGCCTTCCTCCTGACCGATCTTCACGTAGCGCTTGTTCTGCTCGAGCTGGTTCTCGTCGACCACCGGGCCGATATGGACAGCATTGTCCATCGGGTCGCCGACCTTGAGCGCCTTGAGCTTCTCGGTCAGCGCCTCGACGAAACGGTCATGGATGCCCTCGGTCACGATCAGTCGCGACGAGGCGGTGCAGCGCTGGCCGGTCGAATAGAAGGCACCGTTCAGCGCGCAGTTCACCGCCGTGTCGAGATCGGCGTCGTCGAGCACCACGAGGGGGTTCTTGCCGCCCATCTCGAGCTGCACCTTCTTCATCTGCGCCACGCATTTCTCCGCGACCATGCGCCCGGTCTCGACCGAGCCGGTGAAGCTCACCGCGTCGATCTCGGGGTTGTCGAGGATCTCGGCGCCGACCTCCGAGCCGCGGCCCATGACGAGGTTGAACACGCCCTCGGGCGCACCCGCCTCGTGGATAATCTCCGCGAGCGCCCAGGCGCAGCCCGGCGTCAGATCGGCGGGCTTGAGAACCACGCAGTTGCCATAGGCCAGCGCCGGGGCGATCTTCCAGGCCGGGATCGCGATGGGAAAGTTCCACGGGGTGATCAGCCCGATCACGCCCAGCGCCTCGCGCTGCACCATGACCTCGACGCCGGGGCGTACGCTGTCGATCGCGTCGCCGGTCTGGCGCAGCGTCTCGCCCGCGAAGAAGCCGAAGACCTGGGAGGCGCGCATCACCTCGCCCTTGGCCTCGGCAAAGGTCTTGCCCTCCTCGCGGGCCAGAAGTTCGCCCAGCTCCTCGGCACGCGCGGCGATGGTGTCCGAGACCTTCTTCAGCAGGTCATGGCGCTGCTGTGGACCGGAGCGGCTCCAGGCGGGAAAGGCGGCGCGGGCCGCGGCGATGGCGCGCTTGGCGTCGTCCTTGGAGGCGCGGGCATAAAGCCCCACGATCTCGTCGGTATTGGCTGGGTTGCGGTTCTCGTTGACGTCCGCGCCCTCGACCCATTCGCCCGCGATCAGGTTGCGGTGCTGCTTGGTCACGTCGTTCATCTTCATCTGGTCTGTCCTGTCGTTCTGAAAAATTGTCGCTCAGGCCGGCTCGGCGGCGTGCGGGGACAGCTCGGGCAGGGCCCGTGCCTGTTCATCGGTGAGCGGGGCAAGCGGCGGCATCACGCGGGCATAGCCCGGCAGGTCGTGCAGCCGCGCCACAAGCGCCTTGACGCTGGGGATCAGCGGCGTCGCCGCGATGGCGCGGCGGCGGCGACCGACCTCATTCGCAAGGGCGGCGTCCGCGGGATCGGTCCAGAGCCGCTGCGCCAGCGGCGCGGTGAGATTGACGGTGGCCGAGATGCAGCCCGCAAAGCCGCGCGCCTCGCATTGCGCGAGCGCGGCCTCGTCGCTCGGAAACACGTCGAATCCCCCGATCCGCGCAAGCTCGGCGGCGTAGTCGAGATCGCCGGAGCTGTCCTTGGCCCCGGCGATCCGGTCCGGGAAGCTGGCCTTGAGCCAGGCCGCGAAGCCCGGTTCGAAGCGAAGCCCGGTCATCTGCGGGAAATTGTAGAGATAGATCGGGATCGGCCGGTCCGCCGTCGCCTCGATCAGCCGCTCGAAATACGCGTGCAGCCCGGCCTCGTCGACGCCCTTGTAGTAATAGGGCGGCAGCACCAGCGCCGCGGCAAAGCCCAGCTCGGCCGCGTGCCGGGTCAGCGTCACGGTGGTGGCGAGATCCGGGCAGCCGGTGCCGACCATCATGCGGGCTGGGGCAATCTCGCGGGCAAGGTCGCTCATCAGCTCCATCCGCGCGGGAGCGGGCAGCGAGCTGGCCTCGCCGGTGGTGCCGAGAAGGTTGAGCGCGTCGCAGCCATTGTCCAGAAGCCAGCGCGCGTGGCGCAGCATCGGCGCCGGATCGGGGCGGCCGTCCTCGGTCAGGGCGGTGGCAATCGCGGCGATGACGCCGCGCGGTCGTTTGGGGAACATCTGCACCTCAGGCTGTCTGGCGTTCGGATTTCGGATAGGCCGCGACGAGAGGGTGGTCCGCATCGGTCGAGACCGACTTGTCCCAGCCGCCGGGATCGCCGAGCCCGCTGACCTCCGCGCCGAAGAATTCGCGGTTGATGGCCTCGAAGGGGCGGGCGGCCTCCGGCAGTTCCCGGTCGTAATGGATCGCGTCGACCGGGCAGATCGACAGGCACAGCCCGCAATTGATGCATTCCTCGGGGTGGATGTAGAACATCCGCCCGCCTTCGTAGATGCAGTCCGCCGGGCAGGCCAGCGTGCAGGCGCCATCCTTGATGTCGATGCAGGGCTCCGCGATCACATAGGCCATGGGGGTGCTCCTCCGGGTCACGAGGCGACTATCGAGCCGCAGGGTGATCCAATAAAGAAGAGAATTCCGGCTAGGCCGATGCCGAAACGGCAACGCTTGGCGGGTTGCGCGGCGCTGCCGAAACGTCGGTACGTCTTGGCCAGAAGCGTCCCTTTCCGAGCAGACCCGCCAGGCGGCAACGGCTCTCGCGCCCCTCTGTCAGGCGCGGAGGAAGGCCCGCCGCCCCGCGGGCGCGCCGATCATCGCAGCCGGGCGTCCTCGAAGCCCTGCGTGTCGTGGCAGGCGCTGCAGTTCTTGCCGAACCGGCCGTCATGGACGTCGTCCTCGGCATGGCAGGACACGCAATCCCGGGAGATCGCCATGCTCGCGGCCGCGGCCTCGGTATGGCACGATCCGCAGCTCACGCCCCGATGCGCGCCGGTGAGGGCGAAGTCGGTTTCGGTGTCGTGGTCGAAGGTCCAGAACTCCCAGCCATTCGGATTGTGGCAGGTCTCGCACTGGTCGGAGAGGCTTCCCTCATGGATGTCGTCATTCTGGTGGCAGCTCGCGCAGGCCGGCTCGGCCGAGCGGAAGGCGGGATCGAGATGGCAGCCCTCGCAGGGGACGAGCGTGTGCAGCCCGAGCAGGGGGAAGCGGGTGATGTCGTGGTCGAAGGCGACGTCGACGGCCCATCCGGTCGGCGCGTGGCAGGTGTCGCAGGCCTCGCCGAGCTGACCCTCATGCGCGTCGTCGGCCTCGTGGCAGCCAAAGCAGTCGGTGGCGAGATCCTCGGCGAAGGCGTTGGTCGCGTGACAGGCTTCGCAAGCCGCATCCTCATGGGCACCGACCAGGCTGAACTCGGTGTCGCGGTCGTGATCGAACCTGACTTCGGTCCAGGCCTCGACCACGTGGCAGGTGTCGCATTCCTCGCCGAACCGCCCCGCATGCACGTCCTGTATCTGGTGGCAGCCGATGCAGTCCGTGGGCAGCCCCTCATAGACCTCGCCGACATGGCAGGACGTGCAGGTCACCTCCGCATGCGCGCCCGCCAGCGCGAAGCCGGTCTCGGCATGGTCGAAGGGCTTCAGCTCGGTCCAGCCCGTCTCGGCATGGCAGGCGGCGCAGTCGGTGCCGAGGCGCCCCTGATGCGGCTGGTCCTCCTCGTGGCAACCGACGCAGTCGTTCGGCGCCTCACGGAACTTGGCCTCGTCCGCATGGCAGGAGGCGCAGGGCAGGATCGCGTGCGCGCCTTCGAGCATGAAATCGGTATCGGTGTGATCGAAGGTTTCCGTGTCGAGCTGCACGATATCGGCGTCGCGCCCGTCATGATCGGTGTGGCAGTACCGGCATTCCTGCTCCAGCACCTCCTGCCTGCGGCCGTGAAAGCCGCGCCGCTCGGCGATGTCGCGCTCGACCAGCTCGTGGCAGTCGAGGCAGAGTTCGGATTCGCCTTCCTCCGAGAAGGAGACATGGCAGTTCGAGCAGTCGTCCTCCAGCTCGGCATGCCCCTCGATGAGATCGCCCGGCATGACCAGCCGTTCGAGCAGGGATTGTGCGAGGGAGGGGGTGGGCATCAGCAGCAGGAAGACCCCGGCCAGAACCTGGCGGACGGCGCGGAGCGTTATGCTGCTAACAAGGTACATTCAATACAGATGAACCCCCACGACATGCACGATAGCAGCAAAGACGAGGATCACGAACAGCGGAAGGTGAAATAGGTGCCAGAGCGCGAACAGCCGCTCATAGAGCGCGAAGGACTGGGCCCGCGCGACGGCATGGAGATAGCTGTCGAGATGCTGCTTCACCAAGGCGCTGCGGTCGCGCCTGGGGCCGTCCTTGCGTCCGAGCAGCTGGCCGTAGCGCCGCATCACGTCGCGCCGCAGCCGATAGCGCGAAACCGGTCCGGTGAGCGTGCGATGGAGGTTCGACCACAGATCCTGCGACGGGGTGAGGCGGCGCGTCTCGTAGTCCTTCAACGTCTCCAGGAGCCATGACGGGTCGGGCATGTCCGTGTCGAACTCGTGTTTCAGGTCCTCCATGTCGTTCAGGTATTCCCGCACCGAGGCCCGCCGCCCGTAGAGCCCCTTGTGGATGCGCGAATAGAACAGGCGTCCGATCAGGCCGCTGCCCGCCACCACCAGCATGGCAAAGAAGGCCATCGTGCTGTTGAGCGACCCGAGCGTGAAGTTGGAGTGCAGGATGATCAGCACCGGGCCGATGATGCCCAGCATCATGTGGATCCTGAACCAGTTGCGGACATTGCCGATGAAGCGCAGCCCGGCGAACCGCTTGCGCAGCGGGTAGAGCAGCAGGGTGAGCATCGCCAGCGCGCCGCCGATCCCGAGGTAATACCCAAGCCCCGTCTCGGCCGTGAGATCCCCTTCCAGCCGCCGGGTCCAGGCATAGCCGAGGACGAGGAAGGAGAGCGTCAGCATCACCGGCAGCTCGAACGCACCCGAGGTCCGCCGCTGGGCCTTCGGTTTCTTGCTCTTCGGCTGGGTCGCCTCTCCGCCAGACGGGCTGGCACCCGGATCCACTCCGGCAGTTCCGACGAGTGTTGCAGTCATCTACGGGCCTCGGGGCAGGGAACATGTGATATCGACCGAGGCCGCGTAATGGCTCCGCGCGGGTCGCGCCACTTCGGCCGTGTCGATGTTCCGATTCCGGCGGGTTTACGCGCGCGCGCGGCCGGGTCGCGGCGGAAACTGGCGCAAAATTGCGCAGCTTCAAGCCGGATTTCTGGACAAAACTTCGTTATGGGCGAAGAATGCCCTAACGCGCTCCGGTCGGGAGGAACCTTCGGAGCGCCGCCTTGCGTGGCCTCGACGACCGGCAAAGCACCGCGAAGCCGCCGTCAGGCGCCGCCGAAGGATCGGGGGTGATCGGCGATGGTGGCGGAGATCGGACTGTTCGCCTTGGTGCTGGCGCTGATGATCGCGCTCGCGCAGTCGGTCGTTCCCCTGATCGGCGCCAAGCGGGGCGAGACCCAGCTCATGTCGTTTGCGGATGCCGCCGCGGTGGTGCAGCTCGGCTTCGTGGTCGTCGCCTTCGCGGCGCTGGTCCGCGCCTTCATGGTCACCGACCTGTCGCTGCGCGTCGTCGTCATGCATTCGAACTCCGCGATGCCGATGCTGTTCAAGGTGACCGGCGTCTGGGGCAACCACGAGGGATCGCTGCTCCTGTGGGTGCTGATCCTGACGCTGTTCGGCGCGGCGCTGGGGCTCAGGGGCGACAACCTGCCCGCCACGCTCAAGGCGCGCGTCCTCGCGGTGCAGGGCATGATCTCGGCGGCGTTCCTCGCGCTGATGATCTTCACCTCCAACCCCTTCGCGCGGGTGTCCCCGGCGCCCGCCGACGGGCAGGAGCTGAACCCGCTGTTGCAGGATGTGGGCCTCGCGATCCACCCGCCGTTTCTCTATCTCGGCTATGTCGGCTTCTCGGTGACCTTCGCCTTCGCCATCGCCGCGCTGATCGAGGGCAGGGTCGATGCCAGCTGGGCGCGCTTCGTGCGGCCCTGGGTGCTCGCCGCGTGGTGCTTTCTGACCATCGGCATCACGCTTGGCAGCTTCTGGGCCTATTACGAGCTGGGCTGGGGCGGCTGGTGGTTCTGGGACCCGGTCGAGAACGCGAGCTTCATGCCGTGGATCGTGGGCACCGCGCTGCTGCATTCCGCGCTCGTGGTCGAGCGACGACAGACACTGATCGTCTGGACTGTGCTACTGGCGATCCTGACCTTCTCGCTGAGCCTGGTGGGGACGTTCCTGGTGCGCTCGGGGCTGCTGACCAGCGTGCACGCCTTCGCGACCGACCCGTCGCGGGGCATGGGGGTTCTGGCGATCCTGTTCGCCGCCACCGGCGGCGGGCTGGTCCTGTTCGCGATGCGGGCCGGGTCCTTTGACCGGCCGGCCGTGTTCGCCCCGGTCAGCCGCGAAGGCGGGCTGATCCTGAACAACATCTTTCTGGTGGTGGCGGCCGGCACGGTCTTCGTCGGCACCTTCTACCCGCTGGTCGTCGAACTGCTGGGGCCGGACAAGATCTCCGTCGGCCCGCCCTATTTCAACCAGACCTTCGTGCCGCTGATGATCCCGCTGCTCGTCGCCGTCGCGGTGAGTCCGATCCTGCGGTGGAAGCGCGACAGCCTGCGCCGGGCGCTGGGCCAGCTGCGGCCGCCCGCTGCGGTGGCGCTGGTCGTGGCGCTGGCGGTCTTCGTCGCGGGCGGCGGCGCGCACCCCTTCGCCGCCGCGGCATTCGGCCTCGCGGCATGGCTGGTGGCCGCGTCGCTCTGGGCGCTGGCGCTCTGGATCCGGCTGTTTCGCGAGCCGTGGCGCCGCAGCGCGACGCTGGCCCGCAAGGTGCCGCGCTCGGTCTACGGGATGGTGATGGCGCATGCGGGCCTTGGCCTTCTCGTGGCGGGCATCACCGGCGTCACCGCCTTTCAGGAGGAGCGGATCCTCTCCATGTCGCCAGGCGACCGGGTGGCGCTGGCCGGCTACGAGGTCAGCCTCGACCGGGTCGAGCAGCTCAATGGCGAGAACTTCATCGCCGAGCAGGGCCGGTTCACGATCGAGCGCGACGGCGAGCCCTTTGCCGTCATGTCCTCGGAACGACGCTTCTACACGGTGAGCCGCAACACCACCACCGAGGCCGGCATCCGGGCGGTGGTGCTCTCGAATCTCTACGTCGCGATCGGCGAGCCGAATGATGGCGGGCAGTGGGTGGTGCGGCTCTACCACCACCCGCTGGCGCTGCTGATCTGGCTCGGCCCGCTGAGCATGGCGGCGGGCGGCTTCGTGTCGCTGAGCGACCGCCGGATGCGCATCGGCGCGCCCCAGCGATCGCTGGGGCGCCCCCAAGGCGTGGAGGCGTGATGGCAGGTGGCATCCGCAAATCCGTGCTGATCCCGGTCGCCGTCTTCGTGCTGATCGGCGGGGCGCTGCTCGCTCTGGCGTCGTCGGGCGGCCGCGAGGTGGCCGGCGAGGGGTATCTCGACCGCCCGCTGCCGGAATTCGCGCAGCCGCCGCTCATCGGCGACGAGCGCGGGCTTGCGGCCTCGGACATCCGGGGCGAGGTGGCGCTGATCAACGTCTTCGCCTCGTGGTGCGCGGTCTGTCTCAGCGAACACCCGATGCTGATGCGTCTGGCCGAGGAGGAGGAGGTCGCGCTCTACGGCCTGAACTGGAGGGATCGGCCCGGTGCTGGGCGGAGGTTCCTCGACCGGCACGGCGACCCCTATGTCGCCACGGGCGAGGATGCCGCAGGCAGGCTCGGCGCGCAACTCGCCGTGACCGGCGTGCCCGAGACCTATCTCGTCGATGCCGAGGGCCGCATTCGCTATCGCCATGTCGGCGCCCTCACCGAGCGGGTCTGGCAGGAGGTTCTCAGACCCCTGATCCGCGAAATCGAGAAACCGTCATGACCGGCCCGCGGCAGCTCGCACGGGCGCTGGCCGTCGCCTGTCTCTGCGCCATTGCGCCGCTCGCCGCGCCTGCTGTGCAGCCCGACGAGATGCTCGCCGACCCGGCGCTGGAGCAGCGGGCGCGGGCGTTGAGCCTCGAGATGCGCTGCCCGGTCTGCCGCAACCAGTCGATCGATGATTCCAACGCCGAGCTCGCGCGCGACTTGCGGGTGCTGATCCGCGAGCGGCTGGTGGCGGGCGACAGCGACGCCGAGGTGATCGACTACCTCGTGGCCCGCTATGGCGCCTACATCCTGCTGCGGCCGCAGATCGGCGCGAATACGCTGCTGCTGTGGCTGGCACCGGCGCTGATGCTGGGCGCGGCCTTCGCCGGGTTCTCGATCCTCTGGCGACACAAGAGACCGTCGCCCGAGCCCGAGGCCCTGTCGGAGGAGGAGAGAGCGATACTCGCGCGGGCGCTCGGGCAGGGAGCGGGGCAGGGCGCGGCACAGGGGGACGGACCATGACGCTGTGGATCATCTTGACGGCCATGATCTCGGTGGCGGCCACGCTGGTGGTCGCCCCGTTCCTGCGACGCCGGATGGGCGGTCCGGGCAGCAGCGACCAGTCGATCGCTGTGGCGCGCAGCCAGATCGAGGCGATCGAGGCCGAGGTGGCGCAGGGGCTGCTCGCCCCGCAGGAGGCACAATCGGCGCGCACCGAGATCGAACGGCGGATCGTCGCGGCGTCCCGGGCACCGCGCTCCGCGCTGGGCGAGGCCTCCGACAAGGTGCGGCTGGTCGCGGTCGCGGTCGTCTCGGGATGGGTGGTGATCGGTTCGGCCGCGCTCTACCTCTCGATCGGTCGGCCCGACCTGCCGGCGGCGCCGCACCTGCCGAGGGCCAGCCTCGCCCAGCCGGTCGCGCCCGCGCCCGCCATGGCGTCGCCCGAGAGCCCGGTGCAGGCGGAGATGTCCCAGCCCGCCGGCAGCGTCGACGGCGCGATCGCCAGTCTCGTCGCGCGGCTGCGCGAGACGCCCGATGACGCCGAGGGCTGGCGGATGCTGGGCTGGTCCTACTTCAACACCGGGCGCCATGCCGAGGCCGCGAAGGCCTATGCGCAGGCGGTGGCGCTCGTCGAGGACGACCCCGATCTCTGGTCACATTATGGCGAGACGCTGGTGAGGGCGGCCGACGGGCTGGTCACGACCCCCGCGCACGAGGCCTTCGACGCGGCGCTGGCCCTGAACCCCGACGACGCGCGCGCGCGGTTTTTCAAGGGGATGGCGCTGGAACAGGATGGCGACCCGCGCGCGGCGATCAACCTGTGGATCGAGATGCTGTCCGATGCGCGGCCCGACGCCGACTGGGTGCCGGGTGTCTTGCAGCGCGTGCGCGAACTGGCTAGCCAGCACGGCATCGATATCGCCGGGCGGCTGCCCGATGGCGAGTCGCTGCTGCCGCCCCCGCCGGTCGCCCCGGGTCCGACGCGGGCGGATGTCGAGCAAGCGGCGGGAATGACGCCCGCCGAGCGGCAGGCGATGATCGCCGGCATGGTGGACGGGCTCGAGGCCCGTCTCGAAGACGCGCCGGACGATCCCGAGGGCTGGATGCGGCTGATGCAGTCGCGGATGGTGCTGAACGATCCCGAGGCGGCCCGCGCGGCCTACGAGCGTGCGTTACGACAGTTCTCCCGGTTCCCCGATACCCTTGCCCGGATCGATGCCAAGGCCGACGAGCTGGGCCTCCGGGCGGATTGAACAGAGGAACGGACCCCTGATTGATACGACATTCCTGATCTATGCCGTGCCGTTGGCGCTGGTGTGGGTGGTGTTCGTGGTCCTGCGCCGGCGGGGCGAACGCAGGGCGCTGACGCAAAAGCAGGAGGCGCAGGCCGCCGGGCTGACCCAGCCCGCCTCGCTGCACCCGGACGTCGACGCGAACATGTGCATCGGCTGCGGGGCCTGCGTGCGCGCCTGTCCCGAAGGCCAGATCCTCGGGCTGGTGAACGGCAAGGCCGAGCTGGTCGAGCCCGCCAACTGCATCGGTCACGGCGCCTGCGCGGCGGCCTGCCCGATGGACGCGATCAGCCTCGTCTTCGGCACCGCCGAGCGCGGCGTCGACATCCCCGAGGTGGGGCCGGATTTCCAGACCAACGTGCCCGGCATCTACATCGCGGGCGAGCTCGGCGGCATGGGGCTGATCCGCAACGCGATCGAACAGGGCCGCCAAGCGATCGGCGAGATCGCGAAGCAGAAGCCGCAGGCGCCCGAAGGCGGGGTCGACGTGGTCATCGTCGGCGCCGGCCCGGCGGGCTTCGCCTCCGGCCTCGGCGCCAAGCAGCACGGGCTCAAGCACGTGATCCTCGAACAGGAGAGCTTCGGCGGCACGGTTTCGCATTTCCCGCGCGGCAAGCTGGTGATGACCGCGCCGGTGACGCTGCCGATCTACGGCAAGGCGAATTTCCGCGAGACCACCAAGGAAAAGCTCATGGAGTTCTGGACCAAGGTGCTCGAGGATACCGGGCTCGAGATCAACTACGAGGAACGGGTCACCGACATCGCGCCCGAGGGCGACGGCTTCGTGGTCACCAGCACCAAGGGCACCTACCGCACCCGGGCCGTGCTTTTGACCATCGGGCGGCGCGGCACGCCGCGCAAGCTGGGCGTCGAGGGCGAGGAGCAGAGCAAGGTGGTCTACCGCCTGATCGATCCCGAGCAGTACAAGGGCCAGTCGGTGCTGGTGGTGGGCGGCGGCGACAGCGCGATCGAGGCGGCGACCAGCATCGCGGACCTGCCCGATACCAACGTCACCCTGTCCTATCGCAGCGCCGCCTTCTCGCGGGTGAAGCCCAAGAACCGCAAGCGGCTCGAAGAGGCCGAGGCCGAGAAGCGCCTCGACGTGATCCTCAGCTCGAACGTCAAGGCGATCGGCGAGACGCATGTGGAGATCGAGCAATCGGGCGAGACGACGAGCCGTCCCAACGACGCCGTCATCGTCTGCGCGGGCGGCATCCTTCCGACCCCGTTCCTGAAATCCATCGGCATCACCATCGAGACCAAACATGGCACTGCATAGATCGCCGCTCGTGCTGGCACTGGCCTTGCTGGCCTTTCCGGTTCACGCCGAGGAGGGGGCGGACCCGACCACGGCCCTGCGGCTCGAGGAGGCGCAGTGGGCGGTGCGGCAGCGCAATTACTCCGAGGCCGCCGAGATGCTCACGGCGCTCGCCGCCGCCGGCAATGCCGAGGCGAACTATATGCTGGCCACGCTCTACCGGAGTGGCCGTGGTGTGCCGCAGGACGAGGCGATGGCCTTCGACCTGACCCGGACGGCGGCCGAGGCGGGGCATGTCGAGGCGCAGTTCAGCCTCGGAACCCTCTACCTCTCGGGGCGCGGCACGGGCGAAGATGCCGCCGAGGCGCGCCGCTGGATCGCCGCCGCGAGCGAGGCGGGGCATCGCCGGGCCAGGGCGGCGCTGTCGGAGCTGGATGCGCGCGACGCCGAGCCGGCCTCGAACGCGGCGGTGTCGCCGCCGGAGGGGGAGACGCCGGCGATCACGCTCGCGCCATCGCGGATCGCGACCGAGCTGGGCTGGACCCTGTTGATGGAGGCGGCGCGCCGTGGCGAGGTAAAGACCGCGCGAAAACTGCTCGAACAGGGTGCGGCACCGGACGAGACCGACAAGCAGGGGCGCACGGCGCTGATGCACGCGGCCGAGGCCGGGCATCTCGACACGGCCCGATCGCTGGTCGAGGCGGGAGCCGATCCCGACCTGCAGGATGCCGAGGGCAGGACGGCGCTGGCGCTCGCGACCGGCGCGGGGCATTTCGAGATCGTCGAATATCTCGTCATGAAGGGCGCGCGCAGCGATCTTGCCGACAGGTCGGGCAACCGCCCCCTGCAACTGGCGATCGCGGACGGGCGGACCCGTATCGCCATGCTGCTGGCGGGCGAGGACCTGTCCGTCCAGAACCCCGAGCACCAGTCACGCCTGCTCATGGCCGCGGCGCGCAGCAGCGGGCCCGAGCTCTTGCACCTGCTGTCCGATCACGGCCTGCCGTTCGATCTTCTGGACGAAGACGGCCGGGGCGCGCTGTGGCACGCGGCCGCCTCCGGCAACGCGCCCGCGACGGCCTTCCTGATCGAAAACGGGCTCGGGCTCGATCGGGCGGACCATGCCGGTGAGGCGCCGCTGCATGCCGCGCTCCGCTTCGACCAGACGGAGACGGCGAAGCTGCTTCTGGCCGGGGGCGCCGATGCCAACCTCGCCACCTCCACCGGCAACACGCCTTTGCTGATCGCGGCGCAACAGGGCAATCTGGACGCGGTCCGCCGCCTTCTGAAGGCCGGGGTGGACATCGATCTGCGCAACGAAAAACGCAACTCGGCGCTGATGCTCGCGGCGCAGGCCAACCGCGTCGAGGTGGTCCGCCTGCTGCTCGAGGCCGGCGCCGACAAGTGGCTCCGCAACCAGGACCGCCACCGTGCGTACGATCTGGCCCTCGCGGCGGGTCACGCGGAGGTCGCCGAGCTGCTGGAATAGGCGCTCGTTCGAGGCCTCAGAAATCCTGCCTTATGCCGATGAAGGCGTAGCTCTCGGTGCTGTTGTCGCGCGTCGTCGACGTCTCGGCTCTCGACAGCCGGCCGCCGATCTCGAGCTCGAGCATGGTGTTGTCCCTGATCTCGTAATCGACGTTCAGCGAGGGGATCGCGAAGATCTCGGTGCCGCCGGTGTTCTTCAGGTCCCGGTGGCCGAGCCGCAGGCGGGGCCGCAGTCGCCATTGTTCCGTCGGCTCGAAGCGATAGGAGGCATCGGCGAGCACGAGCGTCGAAGACGAGGTGTCGGCATAGCGCGCCGATGCGCTCACGACATCGGTTTCCGAGAACACGCCGGAGCCGAAGACGCCGATGGAGGCGTAGTAATCCTTGCCCGGGGCCGGGATCTCGGCCACGCCGCCCGAGGCGGGGTTGCCCTCGGTGTCGAAGATCGTGGCATCCATGTTGAGCAGCCATGTCTCGTTCAGGGGCCGGAAATAGGTCAGGGTGGCCGAGCGCGACGCGGTGGTGCGGTCCAGCGCCAGCTGTCTCAGCTCGCTCAGCGTGAAGCTGTCCCGCAGGTCGTCCAGCGTCATGCCGAGTTGACCCTGCTCGGCATTGCTCAGCGCGAGCGTGGGGGACTGGACGAAATCGAGGCTGAGCGTGATCGTCGAGCGGTCCTCGAAGATATGCGTGCCCGAAACCCGGGCGTAGTTCAGCCGGTCGAAATAGATGTCGTAATCCACGGCGGCGTCGGCGCTGAACCACTCGCCCTCGTATTCCAGCTCGAACCCGACCGTGCGGCGATCGACCAGCGATCCGACGCGTTGTTCGGCCGCATAGATCGTCAGGTCGGTGTCGGGATAGATCTCCGCGAAATCGACGCTGAGGCCATAGAACAACCGGTCGAAGGCAAAGAGGGAATCCCGCACGCTGTCCACGGGCGAGCCGATCTGGAAATGGCTGCTGATATCCTCCTGATGCTGCCAGCTGAGGGTCGCGCCGTCGAACCGGTCGAACACCCCGCCGGATCGGACAAGGTGCCGCCCGAAACGCAGCGACAGATCGGTCCCCTTCGGATCATAGTCGAGATAGAGCCGGGAGAAGCGGAAGTTCTCTTCCTCGTCATCGAAGTCGATTTCGAAGGCGCCCGCGACGCGCCAGGACAGAAGGTAGTCCTCGGTCTCGTAGGAGCCGATGGTGCTCAGGCTGGTCACCAGTGAGTTCTGCAGCACGAAATCGTCCACGGATCGGCGAGAGGTGTCGAACTCCGTGAAGCGGGTCGTGCCCTGCCGGAAGAAATAGGTGGAATCGACGCTGCCGGAGTATTCGAGCTTCGGAAATGTCTCTTCCTCTTCCTCTCGTTCGTCCTCCTCCGCCTCCGGCGCATCCGCGCGCCTCCGGTCCGTGACCTCGGGGGGCTCCGGCTGCTCCAGATCGGGAGTAACGGGTACGTCCTCTTCCGCTTCCTCCTCTTCCGCCTCCGCCGGTTCGGGACGGGCACTGTCCGCTTCGGCGACCTCGCGAAGCGGTTCGGGCGGGGCGCCCCTCGCCGTGGTCAAGGCGTCGAGGCGCTGACGGACGCGGACAGCGCCTTCGCTGTCGGGATATCGCTCCAGATAGAGCAGGTACTCGGCCTCGGCCTGCGCGAACTGCTCGTTGCGCTCCCGCACGACGCCGAGCAGTTCCCGGGCCTCGGCGCTCCGGCTGTTCTCGGGCGCATTCAGGATCCTAGTCAGCAAGCGGATCGCGAGATCATAGTCCTCGGCGGTGATCGCGGCGCGCGCATCGGCGAAATCGGTCTCGGTGTCGTCCTCGTCGAGGGCAGGTTCATCGCCCGCGGTCTCCGCCGGATCGGCATCGGTTTCCGGCTCCGACAGGGCCGTGCCATCCGGCTCCGGCCCGTCCGGCTCGGGACCCTCTCCCGTGAGGCTGGCAAGGCATTCCCCCTCGTCACCGGCATCGGCGACCGCGACGGACAGGCGCAACCCGTCCGAGGACATCGTGGCGTTCGTGATCACCGCGCGGGCGAAGGAAATGCCGAGCACGAGGTCCGCTCCCGATTGCTCGAGGCCGATGCTGGTCACGCCGAGATCGCTCGATGACGGGGCGGGAATGGACTCGGGCGCGTCCAGTTCGAGGCCCTCGCCATCCTCCGTTTCCTCGCGCAGGACGAGATCGATCTGGCTGCTGGCCTCCGCCCCGCTCTGCACGAGGAGATCCAGCGGCTCGGCGAATTCCACGGCGAGGATCGGGCAGCCCAGATCCGGATCGAAATCCGCGCTCGCCCCGACCAGCACGGACTGCGCCCGGGCGGTTTCCGGACAGGCCAGCGCGGCAAGCAGCGAGAGCGCCGCGATCGGGCCGTAACCTGGTTTGCAGTCCAACCCGTTGCGGTCGCCCATCCCGATCCCTCCCATTCGCAGTCTCTCTCAGCTTCGGGGTTAAGGGAAAGCTGTCAATGAACCGAAAGCCGGAGGCTGGGCCATTTTCCGCGTGGCCGCCCAGGGTCGAGCCGTCTGGGAGAGCCGCTTGTGGAAGGGTCGACAGGCGGGGGGAAATCCTGTCCGTGACGGACGGAGCGGATCGCAGGTCCGCCGCATCAATCATCCCATTCGCGGGTGTCGTGGCAATCGTCGCAGGCATTCGAGGACTGCGGATGGTCGCTGGGTTTGCCCTCGGCGAAGCTGCCATTATGGCAGGTGACGCAGGCGCCGGCGACCGAGTCGTGGTTGACCCGCACCTCCGACCATTCGGTGGTCTGGTGACAATCCTCGCAGAGATTGCTGCTCGGGATGTGGTTGCCGGGCTTGCCGGTGGCGGTGCTGCCGTTGTGGCAGCTGGCGCAGGCGCCGCTGACCGAGGCGTGGTCGAAGCGGACATCGGTCCAGTCGGTGACGACGTGGCAGTCGTCGCAGGTATTGGAGCTCGGGATGTGGTTGCCGGGCTTGCCGGTGGCGGTGCTGCCGTTGTGGCAGCTGGCGCAGGCGCCGCTGACCGAGGCGTGGTCGAAGCGGACATCGGTCCAGTCGGTGACGACGTGGCAGTCGTCGCAGGTATTGGAGCTCGGGATGTGGTTGCCGGGCTTGCCGGTGGCGGTGCTGCCGTTATGGCAGCTGGCGCAGGCGCCGCTGACCGAGGCGTGGTCGAAGCGGACATCGGTCCAGTCGGTGACGACGTGGCAGTCGTCGCAGGTATTGGAGCTCGGGATGTGGTTGCCGGGCTTGCCGGTGGCGGTGCTGCCGTTGTGGCAGCTGGCGCAGGCGCCGCTGACCGAGGCGTGGTCGAAGCGGACATCGGTCCAGTCGGTGACGACGTGGCAGTCGTCGCAGGTATCCGTGGTCGGAAGATGGGTCTCGGACTTTCCGGTTGCCGTCACGCCGTCGTGGCAGCTGACGCAGGTGCCGCTCACGGCGGCGTGGTCGACGCGGACATCGGTCCAGTCGCTGGTGACGTGACACGCGTCGCAGCTGTCGGTGCTCGCGATATGGTCCGCCGGCTTGCCGGACGCCGTCCCGCCGTCGTGGCATTCGATGCAGGCGCCTTCCACGAAGGCGTGGTCGAAGGCGAAGGGCTTCCAGTTCTGGGCGGTGTGGCATTGGCCGCAACTGTCCGAGGAGGGAGGGTGGGTTTCCGGCTTGCCCGCCGCGATGCCATTGTCGTGGCAGCCGACGCAGGTTTCCGGTGTCCCAGTCAGGACGCCGTCCAGATGACAGCTTTCGCAGGTCACCTCCCCATGGACACCCTCCAGCGGAAACCCGGTCGCGCCGTGATCGAAATCGGAGAAATTGTCGGCGATGCCCCCCGATTCCTGCGCGCGCAGGGCGGGCCCCAGAACGACGAGACACAGCAGGATCAGGACGCGGAGGCCCCATGCCAAGGCGGTCGTCACCCGGGAGCCGTGGGGCTTTCCCTGGACGCCCACTGAGCTTGCGCCATCTGGGTAACACATAAGGCAACCCCAGTACCGCTTGGAGGACCAGATTGCCTTCGGACGCGCTAGCTTCGAGACATGCGGCACAGCCTGCAGCCGGTAAACCAGTGGGCAACGCGGTCGTCGAATTGCTCAACGATAGCGCCAGCCCGGTTTTCGAGCAAGCTCGGCGTCCCCCGGTTTCGGTGTTGGGCGGCATTCTGCCATGGCGATCGGGCGGGGCGATGCCACCGGCCAGAGGCGGAGCAGCCGCGCCCTGAACGGAGGAGGGCAGCGCACTCGGAATATTGCCGCCACGCATGGTCGTTTCGGTGCAACTCCGCAGTTCGAACTCTCGGCGGATGTCGATCAGGTAGTGTTCGACCGCTTCACGTTCGGATCGATCGTCGCGCCGTTCGTCGCGTGTCCGGGTCTCATCCCAGTTCCATCCGTGCGAAACCCTCGTCCAGAAGCAGCGCATCGGCGATGGCGATGCCTTCGTCGAGACGGGCGGGCCTCAGGCCCATCACCCTGCGCGGGATGTCGCAGACCATGGGCAGCGCCTCGGCGAGCGGCAGGCCGACCTCGGTCACGAGGTTGGCCAGGCTCTGGCGCAGGTCGATATGCGCCCCGGCGAGGGCGCCTTCGGCGTTGACGAGCATGCCGTCGCGCACGGCGATCCTCTGGCCGTAGATCTCGAAATGATCCGGACCGCCCACCGTGGCCATCGCGTCCGAGACGGCGAAGGTCAGCCCGGGCCTCGGGCGGGCCCGCAGCGCGATGCGCAGCATGTCCCAGCTGACATGAATGCCGTCGACGATGATCCCGGCATGGGCTTCCGAGTTCAGGGCAGCCCCCAGCACGCCGGGCGCGCGCGAGGTCATCGGTGGCATCGCGTTGAAGAGATGCGTGAAACACGACAGACCCCGCGCCAGCGCGTCGCGGGTTTCCTGGGCGGTCGCCATGGTGTGCCCGGCCGAGACCACCGCGCCGCAATCGACGAGCCGGGCGAAGAGGTCGGGCGGCGCGAGCTCCGGGGCGAGGGTGATCATCACCGGCATTCCGGCCGCGCGCAGCCGTTCGACCAGGGCCACGCTGCGCGCGTCGAGCGGGCGGATGTAGCCCTCCTCGTGGGTGCCGCGGCGCGCCGGGGCGATATGCGGCCCCTCGATATGCAGCCCGACGATGCCGTCCTCGCCGAACACGGCCAGCGCGGCTTCCCCGGCCGCCTCCATGACCTCCGCCGTGTCGGTGATGACGGTGGGCAGGATGGCGCCGGTGCCGCAGCGCCGCTGCGCCGCCGCGATGGTCCGCAGCGCGTCGGGGGTCGGGGTGCCGTTGACCATGACGCCGCCGCTGCCATTGACCTGCAGGTCGCATAGCAGGGGCGAGGCCAGCGCCACCTCGGTATCCGCCGTGTCGCCGCCCAGGGGACGGATGGCGTCGATCCGGCCCGCCCGGACGTCGAGCGCCATGTCGTGGAGCAGGCGTCCGTCCCGCCACAGAGCTTTCACGGAGATCAGCATCACGGCGTCCCGTCGAGGCCGGGCACGGGGCTCTTCTGCCCATGCGCGTTGATGGTCGCCCCGGCACGGGGCCGCGACGCGGTCGGCAGGGCGGGTTGGGCTTGTCGGATGGCGGGCAGGGCGGCGCCCCGCCCGGCCCGGTCGGCATGGATGGTACTCTTGATCCGTCGGCTCATCTTCTCGCCAGCAATGCCGCTCCGCGGGTGCCCGAGCTGTCGCCGTGTCGGGCCCGCAAGAGCCTTGTGGGTGTCATGTTGTCGAGCGCGTGGCGCAGCAGGCTCCGCTCCAGTCGGGGTACCACGTCGGGCAGGTTCGACAGGCCGCCGCCAAGGACGATGCAGTCCGGCGCGAGCATGAGCTGGATCGTCAGCAGGCATTCCCCGGCGATGTCGGCCCAGACGTCGAGAACCCCGCTTTCGCCATGTCGGACCAGCTCCTCGCCGCTCATGCGGGTGCCCAGCATGTCCTCGGCGATATTGGCGAGGCCGGTGCCGGAGACGGCGGTTTCCAGACAGCCCATCCGGCCGCAGCCGCAGCGCCTGAGCGCCAGGCCGTGGCGCGCGGCGGCGCTGGCCGGAAGACCGATATGGCCCAGCTCGACCGCGAGGCCGCCATGGCGACGGCTCGGCACGCCATCGACGCAGATGCCGCCGCCCACGCCGGTGCCGAGGATCAGCCCCATCACCGTGCCATGGCCTTCGCCGGCGCCGCCGCGTGCCTCCGACAGGGCGAAGGCCATGCAGTCGTTGACCACCGGAAACGCCCGGCCAAGGCGTTTCTGCAGGTCGTCGCGCACCGAATGGCCGGTGGCGGGGATGTTGGCGGCGAAGATGCGGCCGCTTTGCGGATCGATGATCCCCGGCGCGGCGATGCCGATCGGCAGGTCGGGGCGCTCGGCCATCTCGGAAAGCCAGCGGATCTGCTCCTCCAGCGCGTCGAGCATGGCGGCATAGCTCCGGCGCGGCGTCGGGATGCGGCGCATCTCGGTGGTGCTGGCCTCGGGCCCCTCGAACAGGCGGGCCTCGATCTTGGTCCCGCCGAGATCGATGCCGCCGCAAGTCATCGCGCCCATGCCGACCGCCCTTCGCGCGGGCCCAAAGAGCGGTTTGTCACGAACGCGGCGCCCGACAAGTCATGCCCGACAGAGGAACGTTCCGGCCGGTTCGGGAGCGACGCGGCAACCGGCGTCCCGTCCCAAGCGGCGTTCTCGTTCGACGGCACCGTCCCGACTGGCCTTTTCACACGCGTCGGCACGCGGGCGGAGCATGATTCCTCCCCCGTCAGTTCAATGCCGAAACGGCTATCGACTCGTTTCATTCGCGCATCCGTCGTGGTTCGGGCCATGACCCGGCGTTCCAATCTCTCGATACACTGCGATGTCATATTAGACATGGGCGGACAAATCACCTTGCATCGTATGTGGCTTCGTAACAGCCTGCGATGGGACAACATCTCGGTCGGTTTCGGATGCATCCTCAACCCGTATCGGACAGTGATATCAAGGGCTCCGCCGAAGCGGGGCACGTGACGAGGGCCGGGATCGCCGCGCCCAGCCCGGGCCGATTGCCCGGAGCGTTTGCAGAGGCTTCGCTGATCCCGGGCTGCGGAAATGGGCGCGGCGTGGTGGCCCACGAGCACGGCGTCCCAGAGATTTCGATCTTCCGGTCCCACGCCGACGTCCTCCGTGACGTTCGGGCGAGCGAACCATCCGCCGTTCGAGCGGGGCGAGGGCAAAGCGGCCCGGGTTCGGCAAAACCTGCTCCGCGCCGCCATCCCGGCGCGCACGCGCTCAGGGCAGCGGTCTAGGGCTGTGCGGGTCGTCATCCTTCCGACCGCCGATGATGCGGCGCGCCACGTGACCGAGTTGATCGCGGGTCAGCTGCGGGAGAACCCGCGCAGCGTTCTCGGCCTCGCCACGGGCGGCACGATGGAGCCGGTCTACGAGGGTCTCATCGCCCGTCACCGTGCCGGTCTGAGCTTTGCCGAGGTCACCACATTCAACCTCGACGAATATGTCGGGCTGGGCCCGGAGCATCCGCAGAGCTACAGCCGCTACATGCGCGAGCGCCTGTTCGCCCATGTCGACATCGCCGAAACCTCCTGTTTCGTGCCGTCCGGCCGCGGCGTCCCCGCCGAGGCGGCGCGCGCCTTCGAGGCCGAGATCGCGCGGCGCGGTCCGGTCGATCTGCAGCTTCTGGGGCTGGGAGAGAACGGTCATATCGGCTTCAACGAGCCGGGCAGTTCGCTCGGATCGCGGACCCGCGAAAAGCTGCTGAGCCACGACACGGTCGAGGCGAACCGGCGGTTCTTCGGCCTGGGCGAGACCGTGCCGGAAACCGCCGTGACCATGGGCATCGCCACGATCTGCGAGGCCCGAAGCATCGTCGTGCTCGCCACCGGCGCCCGCAAGGCCGCGGCGGTCCGCGCGATGGTCGAGGGTCCGGTCACGGCCATGTGCCCGGCCTCGATCCTGCAGATGCATCCGCGCGTCCGGGTCGTCATCGACGCCGAAGCGGCCGCCGATCTCGCGCTCAGGGATCACTATCTCCGCGCCGAACAGATCCAGTCGGCCCGCGACGCGAAGACCTGATCATGCGGGATTGGCCGGGGTCGGGGGCAACGTGCGGCGCAGGGCCCGCATGATGCTGCGATCAGTGGTCGGCGCGGGTCAGTCGGTCGCGGTCTTGTCGCGGCGGGCGCCCAGTATCGCGGTGAGCTTGGCCATCATGTGGTCGCGCAGCAGCGGCCCCAGCGTCGCCGCGTCGCGTGCGGCGAGGGCCTCGGCGATCCGCTCGTGCTCGGCCATGGCCTTTTCCCAGCGGCTTCGCGTCAGGTTGGCCTGGTAGCGGGCGCGATGGATCTGCCCGGCCACGGTGGCATGGGTGCGCGCCAGCACCTCGTTGCGGCTCGCCGCGAGGATCGCCGCGTGGATCTGCTGGTTGATCTCGAAATAGCCGGGCCGGTCACCGGCCTCCACCGCGGCGCGCAGCCGCGCGGTGAGCCGCCCGATCTCGGCGATCTCGGCGTCGGTGGCGCGCTCGGCGGCCTGCGTCCCGGCGATCCCTTCGAGCGCGGCAAGCACGGGAAAGGCGTCGGCGAGCTCCGCGTCGGAGCGCCGCGCCACGGTGGCGCCGCGGTTCGGGATCAGATCGATCAGCCCCTCGGCGGCGAGGATCTTCATCGCCTCGCGCAGCGGCGTGCGCGACACGCCGAAGCGCTCGGTCAGTTCGATCTCGCGGATCTTCTCGCCGCCCTTCAGCTCGCCTTCGAGGATCAGGTTACGCAGCGCGTCGGCCACCTGCACCGCGAGCGCGGGCCGGGCGAGAAGCCCCGCCTGTTCCGGAACCGGCCGGTCCACATTCATGCCGTTCTCCTCATTCACCCGCCGACATCCGGTCGAAGACCTCCGCGATGTGCAGCGCCCGCCGCCTGGTCCCGTCGGCGATCTGATGCCTGCAAGAGGTGCCGTTTGCAATGATCAGCGCCTCCGGCGCGGCGCGGCGCACGGCCGGCAGCAGATCGGCCTCGCCCATGGCGAGCGACACGTCGATCGTGTCGGCGCCATAGCCGAAGGCCCCGGCCATGCCGCAGCAGGATGATTGTATCACATCGGCCTCGAGACCGGGAATCGTGGCCAGCGCGCGGGTCATGTCGCCCATCGTGCCGGCGGCCTTCTGGTGGCAATGACCATGCACATGCGCCGTCGCCCGGGTCGCCGCGAAGGGCAGGCGCATCCGGCCGGCCCCGGTCTCGCGCGCCACGAACTCCTCGAAGAGCAGCGCATTGCCCGCGAGCTTCTCGGCCTCGGCCCCCGGCAGCAGCGCCTTGAATTCGTCGCGCAGCGTCAACAGGCAGGAGGGTTCGAGCCCGATCACCGGGCGGCCCGCCTCGACATGCGGCAGCAGCGCCGCGAGCGTGCGCCGCGCCTCGTCGCGGGCGCGGTCGAGCATCCCTGCGGCGAGGTAGCTGCGCCCGCAGCAAAGCGGCCGTTCCCCCTCGGGCACCGCCGAATGCACCTTGTAGCCGGCGCGGCCCAGCACCCTCAGGGCGGCGCGGGGAATCTCGGGTTCCATCCAGCGGTTGAAGGTGTCGGCGAAGAGCACGACCTCGCCTGCGTCGCCCTTCGGCGCGGCATCGATCTCGGCCTCGCGGAAGGCGTCGCGGCGAAAGCGGGGCAGGGAGCGACGGGCCGAGATGCCGGTGACCCGCTCGACGAGCCGCGCCACGGCCGGGACCTTGTCGCGCAGCGCGAAGAGCGGGCCTGCCAGCGCGGCGAGATAGGCATAGCGCGGCATCTCGGCGATGAGCCGGTCCCTGAGCGGGAAGCCCAGCCGCTGGCCGCGCTGATACAACACCTCGGTCTTCATCTTCGCCATGTCGACGCCGGTGGGGCATTCGCGCTGGCAGGCCTTGCAGCCGACGCAGAGCTTCAGGGTCTCGGCCATCTCGTCGCGAAACAGCGCGTCGCGGCCGAGCTTGCCCGACAGCGCGAGGCGCAAGGTGTTGGCGCGGCCACGGGTCACGTCCCGTTCGTCGCGCGTCACCCGGTAGCTCGGGCACATGACGCCGCCCGAGAGCTTGCGGCAGGCGCCGTTGTTGTTGCACATCTCGATCGCGCCCTGGAACCCGCCCGAGGCGCCGGACCAGGCCGACCAGTCGAAGCCGGTGTCGAGATCGGCGAAGCGATAGCCCGCGGGGTAGCGCAGCAGCGACCGGTCATCCATGCGCGGTGGCTCGACGATCTTGTTCGGGTTCAGGCGGCGCTCCGGGTCGAAGGCGTCCTTCACCTCCTCGAAGGCGCGCACCATGCGGCGACCGAACATCTTCTCGTGGAATTCCGAGCGGACGATGCCGTCGCCATGCTCGCCCGAATGCGAACCCTTGTAGTCGCGCACCATGTCGAAGGCTTCCTCGGCGATGGCGCGCATCGCCTTCACGTCCTTCTCGAGGCGCAGGTTCAGGACCGGGCGGACATGAAGGCAGCCCTCCGAGGCATGGGCATACCATGTGCCTTCGGTCCCGTGCTTGCGAAACACCTCGCTGAGCCGGTCGGTGTAGTCGGCGAGATGTTCGAGCGGGACCGCCGCGTCCTCGACGAAGGAGACCGGCTTTCCGGCCTCCTTCATCGACATCATGATGTTGAGGCCGGATTTCCTGAGCTCGCCGATATCGGCCATCAGCTTCGCGTCCCAGACCTCGACCACGCCGCCTTCATGTTCGCCGCCGCGGCCAAAGCCGTAGCCCAGATCCGACATGGTGTCGTGCAGTTCGCGGATCTTCTCGGCATTGGTGTCGGGATCGTCGAACTCGACGAACAGGAGCGCCGCCGGATCGCCCTTCACGAAGGCGTCGAGCGTCGGCACGAAGACCGCGATGTCGCGCGCCAGCGACAGCATGGTGCGGTCGACCAGCTCGACCTGTGTCGGATCGAGCTTCACCAGATGCTGCGCCGCCTCCATCGCCGCGCGGAAGGTCGGGAAGTGGCAGACGCCCTGCACCTTCTGCTGGGCGGGCAGGGGCGACAGCCTGATCTCGATCGCGGTGGAGACCGCGAGCGTGCCCTCCGAGCCGACCAGCAGATGCGCGAGATTGACCGGATGACCGTTCGGGATCAGCGCGTCGATGTTGTAGCCGCCGACCCGGCGCTGCACCTGCGGGAACCGCCTGGTGATCTCGATCGCCTCGCGCTCGCCCAGGCCCAGGAGCCGCTGCATCAGCTCCTCCGGCACGCGGTTGCCGGAACCGGGGCCGAAATCGAACTCGGTACCGTCCGACAGGAGCCCCTGAATCGAGATCACGTTGTCCCGCGTGGTGCCGTAGCGCAGCGACCGGGCGCCGCAGGAATTGTTGCCGACCATGCCGCCGATGGTGGCGCGCGAGGCGGTCGAGACGTCGACGGGAAACCACAGCCCGTGCGGCCTCAGCTGGCGGTTCAGCTCGTCGAGGACGATGCCCGGCTGGACCAGCGCCCGCCGCCCCGCCACGTCGAGATCGAGGATCCGGTTGAGATGCCGCGAGCAGTCGAGGATCAGCCCGGTATTGATGGTCTGGCCGCATTGCGAGGTGCCGCCGCCGCGCATGGTGACCGGGATCTCGGCCTCGCGGGCGGCCTCCAATGCGCGCGCCACGTCGGCCGCGCCCTTGGGCACCGCCACGCCCATCGGGATGATCTGGTAATGCGATGCGTCGGTCGCGTAGCGGCCACGGGAGAAGGCGTCGAACAGCACCTCGCCCTCGAACTCCTCCGTCAGCCGGCGTCTCAAGCCCTCGCGCAGCATCCTGTCGATCCCCCGGCCGTTCCGATCATATTCGTTCTTGACTCGAATTATGAATTCAGAATTCAATCCAAGTCAACCGAGAGGCCCGGTCCCGTAATCCGGGGCCGCCAAGCGCACCGGGCCACCTGTCAAAGGAGCGTCACCCATGCCTGCCGGCCGCCATTTCCTTCAGATTCCGGGCCCGTCCAACGTGCCCGACCGCATCCTGCGGGCCATGGATTACCCGACCATGGATCATCGCGGCCCGGCCTTCGCCGATGTCGGCCGTGCCGCGCTCGACGGTGCGAAATGGGTGTTCAAGACCGACAGCCGGGTGATCATCTACCCGTCCTCGGGCACCGGCGCTTGGGAGGCGGCGCTGGTCAACACGCTGTCGCCGGGCGACACCGTGCTGATGTACGAGACCGGCCATTTCGCGACGCTGTGGAAGGCGCTGGCGGAGCGGCTCGGGCTGAAGCCCGTGTTCATCGAGGGCGACTGGCGCCGCGGCGCCGACCCCGAGGCGATCGAGGCGCGGCTGCGCGAGGACAAGGGCCACGAGATCAAGGCGGTCTGCGTGGTCCACAACGAGACCTCGACCGGCTCGGTCTCGCCGATCGCCGCGATCCGCCGCGCCATCGACGCCGCGGGCCACCCGGCGCTGTTCATGGTCGACACCATCTCGGGCCTCGCCTCGATCGACTACCGCCACGACGAATGGGGCGTCGACGTCACCGTGTCCGGCTCGCAGAAGGGGCTGATGCTGCCGCCGGGCCTGTCCTTCAACGCGATCAGCGAGAAGGCGATCGAGGCCTCGAAGCGGTCTGGCCTGCCCAGATCCTACTGGGCTTGGGACGACATGATGGGGCCGAACGACAAGGGATACTTCCCCTATACCCCGGCGACCAACCTGCTCTACGGCCTCAACGAGGCAATCGCGATGCTCAAGGAGGAGGGGCTGGCGAACGTCTTCGCGCGCCATGCCCGCCACGGCGAGGCGACGCGGGCCGCGGTGAAGGCATGGGGGCTCGAGGTGCTCTGCGCGCGGTCCGAGGATTACTCTGGCGTGCTGACCGCGGTGGTGATGCCCGAGGGCCATTCCGCCGACCGCTTCCGCGCCACGGCGCTCGAGAATTACGACATCTCCTTCGGCAACGGACTGAGCAAGGTGGCCGACCGGGTGTTCCGCATCGGGCATCTGGGCGATTTCAACGACCTCATGCTCTGCGGCACCCTGTCGGGGGTCGAGATGGCGCTGAGCGATGCCGGCGTGCCGCATCGCAAGGGCGGCGTGCAGGCGGCGATGGAGGTGCTCGGCGGCGGCCAGTCCGCGCTTCGGGCCGCCGCCGAGTAGCGCCGCGTGCCCGCCGCTTGGAGGAGATGGCGGGTTTCGGGCAGGGAGAAGGGCGGGGCGGACAGGGCCGGAACGGCCGGGCGCCCAGCCATGATCGAGGAATGTCCATCAGGGAGGAGGACAGAATGACCATCAGGATTCTCGCGACCGCCGCGGTGTCGGCGCTGATCGCCGGCCAGGCGATGGCCGCCGAAATGACATTGCGTTTCGGCCATGTCGGCAACCCGGGCTCGCTGTTCGAGGCGACCGCCGAGCATTTCGCCGAATGCGCCAACGCGGCGCTGGGCGAGACGGCCGAGGTGCAGACCTTCGGCTCGTCGCAGCTCGGCAACGATCAGGAGATGCTGCAGAAGCTCAAGCTCGGGCAGGTGCAGTTCGCGCTGCCATCCTCGGTGATGTCTTCGGTCGACGACCGCTTCGGGGTGTTCGAGATGCCCTACATCATCAAGGATCGCGATCACATGCGCCGGGTCCAGTCCGAGATGATGGACACCTTCGAGCAGGCCGCCAACGACAAGGGCTATACCATCGTCGGCCTCGCCGAGAACGGCTTTCGCCACATCACCAACAACCTGCGGCCGATCAACGTGCCCGCCGATCTCGACGGGGTGAAGCTGCGGACCCCGAATGGCAGCTGGCGGGTGAAGATGTTCCAGCAATACGGCGCCAACCCGACGCCGATGTCCTTCTCCGACGTGTTCACCGCGCTGCAGACCGGCGTGATCGACGGCCAGGAGAACCCCTACGCGCAGATCGCCTCGGCCAAGTTCCAGGAGGTGCAGGACTATCTCTCGATCACCGGCCACGTCTACACGCCGGCCTACATCCTCGCCTCCAAGAAGCATTTCGACGGGCTGCCCGAAGAGGTGCAGGCGACGCTCAAGGACTGCGCGAGCCAGACCCAGGACTTCACCTACGAGCACGCGGCCAAGCTCGAGGTCGACCTGCTCGAAGAAATCAAGGCCGCCGGGGTCGAGGTGAACGAAGCCGACAAGGACGCCTTCATCGAGGCCTCGCGCCCGGTCTACGACGCCTTCGCGGCCGAGGTCGATGGCGGTGGCGAGCTGATCGATCAGGTGCTCGCGCTCGGCGGCTCGAGCTGAGGAACGCAAGCGGGGCGCCTTCGATCAGGGGCGCCCCGCTTGCCCATTGCCTCCCGCGCGCCCCGCGCGAGGCGGGGCGCGACCTGCCATCCAGCGAGCGAGCGATGACACAGCAAGCGACGATCGGCGCCGGGCATTCGCTCCGCCGCACCCCCTCACAGGCCGCGAGGACCCGAAGGGCCATGCAAATTCTCAACCGAATATCGACCGTGATGGCGCTGCTGCTCGAATGGGTCATGGTGGCGCTGATGGTGACGCTGACCGTGGTGGTCATCGTCGCCGTGATCGCCCGCCTGATGGGCGAGAGCTTCTCGTGGTACGACGAGGTCGCCGCGATCATGCTGGCCTGGATCACCTATTACGGCTCGGCGCTGGCGGCGCTGAAGCGGCGGCATATCGGCTTCGACACGGTGCTGCTGGCGCTGCCGCCGCGGGCCCGGCTGGCGGCGCTCCTGTTCGGCGAGGCGGTGGTGCTGACCTTCTTCGCGCTGATGGCCTGGGCGGGGTTCCAGGTGCTGGCGATCCTCGAAGGCTCCTACCTCGTCTCGCTGACTTGGGTGCCCGTGCAGTTCACCCAGTCGGTGATCCCGATCGGCGCGCTGCTGTTCATCATCGGCCAGCTGCTGAGCCTGCCGGATTACTGGTCCAAGACCGCGCGCGGCATCTCGCTCGAGCATGCCGAGATCGAGGAGGAGGTCGACACGGAAATGAGCCGCAGCGCCGGCCACGTGATCGGGGAGGTGCGCTGATGCTGATGCTGTTGATCTTCGTGGCGCTGGTGGCGCTGATCTGCATCAACGTGCCGATCGCCGTGGCGCTGGCCATGGCGGGGGTGATCGGCCTGCTGGCCACCGAGGGCGTCAACTCGCTCGCCGCCATTGCGCTCGACATGTATGGCGGCGCGACCAAGTTCTCGCTCATCGCGATCCCGATGTTCGTGCTGGCGGGCGCGATCATGAACGCGGGCGGCATCACCGACCGGCTGATCAACTTCGTCGCGGCGCTGATTGGCTTCGTGCGCGGCGGCCTCGCCATGGTCAATATCGGCGTGTCGCTGTTCTTCGCCGAGATCTCCGGCTCGGCCGTGGCCGACGTGGCGGCGATGGGCTCGATCCTGATCCCGCAGATGAAGAAACGCGGCTATTCCGGCGCGCTCTCGGCGGCGGTGACCTCCTCCTCGGCCTCGCTGGCGATCATCATCCCGCCCTCGATCCCGATGATCCTCTACGCGGCCTCGGCCAACACCTCGGTCGAGCAGCTCTTCGTCGCGGGGCTGGTGCCCGGCGTGCTCGGCGCGGCCGGGCTGATGGGCGTCGCCTACTGGTTCGCGCGGCGCTACAACCTGCCGACCGAAGAGGCCTTCAACATCCCGCGCCTCAAGGCCACCTTCATCGACGCGTTGCCGGCCTTCGCGCTGCCGGTGGTGATCCTGGGCGGCATCTTCGGCGGCTACGTCACCGCGACCGAGGCGGCGGGGCTCGCGGTGATCGCGGCGCTGGTGGTCTCGGCCTGGTATCGCAAGGTCGATCTCAAGCATCTGCGGCAGGCGATGCTCGACGGCGGCATGCAGACGGCGGTGGTGATGCTGCTGGTCGCGGCCTCGGTGCTGATGGGCGGCTTCCTCACCCGGGCGCAGATCCCGCAGCAGCTGGCCGAGGGCATCCTGTCGATCACCAGCGCGCAATGGGCGATCCTGCTGATCCTCAACGTATTCTTTCTGGTGATCGGCTTCTTCCTGCACTCGGCGGCGGCGATCATCCTCGTGGTGCCGATCGTGATCCCGCTGATCCAGCAGGCCGGCATCGACCCGGTGCATTTCGGCCTCGTCGTGACGCTCAACCTCGCCATCGGCCAGCAGACGCCGCCCGTGGCCTCGGTGCTGATCACCAGCTGCGCGGTGGCGCGGGCCAATATCTGGGAGGTCTCGAAGGTCAATGTCTACTTCGTCGGCGTGTTGCTCGCGGTGCTGATGCTGTGCACCTATGTTCCTTCGGTGCCGCTGTTCCTCGTGGAGTATTTCTACCGATGAGTGATGAGCTGATCACGGAGCGTCGCGGCGCGACGCTCCACATCGTCTTCAACCGTCCCAATGCGCGCAACGCGCTCACCTTCGGCATGTACGAGGCGCTGGCCGAAGCCTGCGCCAACGTGCCCACCGACGGCTCGGTCCGCGCCGTGGTGATCTCGGGCGCGGGCGGCCGCGCCTTCGCGGCGGGGACCGACATGACCCAGTTCCGGGGCTTCGAGACGGCGGCGGACGCGCATGGCTACGAGGCGCGGATCGCCGAGGTGCTGGGCACGGTCGAGAGCTGCCCGCTGCCGACGCTGGCGGCGCTGAACGGTGCCTGCACCGGGGGCGGGGCCGCGATCGCGGCGGCCTGCGATTTGCGGATCGCGGCGGCCAACCTGCGCTTCGGCTTCCCGATCGCGCGGACGCTGGGCAACTGCCTCTCGGCCGCCAACCTCGCGCGGCTGTCGGAGCTCGTCGGCGCGGGGCGGCTGCGCGAGATCATCTTCACCGCCCGGCTGATCGAGGCCGAGGAGGCCCGCGCCATCGGCCTCGTCTCCGAGCTGCTGCCCGATGAGGCGGCGCTGATGGCGCGCGCGGACGAGATCGCCGAGACGCTGGCGGGCATGGCGCCGCTGACCCTGCGCGCCACCAAGGAGGCGATGCGCCGCAACCGCGAGGCGCGCGCGGTGGAGGACGCCGACCTGATCGAGATGTGCTACATGAGCGAGGATTTCCGCCACGGGATGGAAGCCTTCCTCGCCAAGCGCAAGCCGGAATGGAGGGGCAGATGAGCGGCAAGGGACCCTTGGCGGGCATGAAGGTGGTGGAACTCGCGCATATCATGGCCGGGCCGGCCTGCGGGCTGATGCTGGCCGATATGGGCGCCGACGTGATCAAGGTCGAAAAGCCCACGGGCGATGACAGCCGCCGCTTCGTGCCGCCCGAGATCGCCGGCGAGAGCGCGGCCTATCTCATGATGAACCGCAACAAGCGCGGCATCGCGCTCGATCTCAAGCGGCCCGAGGCGGTGCAGGCGCTGCGCGATCTGCTGGCCGGGGCCGACGTGGTGATCGAGAACTACCGCCTCGGCACGATGGAGAAGCTGGGCCTCGGCTACGAGAGCCTGCGCGAGATCAATCCGCGCCTCGTCTATTGCGAGATTTCCGGCTTCGGCCGCACCGGTCCCTATGCCGCTCGCGGCGGCTTCGACCTGATCGCGCAGGGCATGTCGGGGCTGATGTCGATCACCGGCGAGGGGCCGGGCCGGCCGCCGGTCAAGCCCGGCGCGCCGATCACCGACATCACCGCCGGCATCCTCGCCGCGATGGGCTGCTGCGCCGCCTATGCGCAGGCGCGCGCGACCGGGCAGGGGCAGAAGGTCGACACCTCGCTGTTCGAGGCGGGGATCACGCTCACCTACTGGCAGAGCGCCATCGCCTTCGCCACCGGCGAGACGCCGGGGCCGGTGGGCTCCGCGCATCCGCTGAACGCGCCCTACCAGGCCTTCGAGACCCGCGATGGCTGGATCAATGTCGGCGCCGCCAACCAGCAGAACTGGTTGCGCCTGCTGCAGGTGATCGAGGCGCCCGAGCTGGGCGAGGACCCGCGCTTTGCCACGAACCGCGACCGGATGCAGAATCTTCCGGCGCTGGTCGATCTGCTCACCGATCACCTCAGACAGCGCGACACCGCCGACTGGCTGGAACGGATGGAGGCGCAGGGCCTGCCCGCCGGGCCGGTGCTGAGCATTCCCGAGATGCAGGCCGACCCGCAGGCGCTGGCGCGCGGGATGATCGTCGAGACCGAGCACCCGGTCGCGGGCCGGGTGAAGGGGATCGGCCACCCGGTGAAGTTCTCGGCCGCCGAGACCGAGACCGCGACGCCCGCGCCACTCCTGGGCCAGCATGGCCGCGAGGTGCTCGGTGAACTGGGCTATGCGCCCGAGAGGATCAAGGCGCTGATCGCGGCGGGGGCGCTGATCTGCCCGGCGGATGCCGTCATGGCATAGGAACAGGGCTGGGTCGCGGGGCCTCTCAAGAGGATATGCGCGACCGGGCCCCGCATGAGCCTGCGGCCCAACCGCGCCTGCGTCCTCATGCAGCCTTTCCGAACGACTGCGCCCGATACGGTTTCGACCGATCGACGGGCTGCCCGAGGCATGCAGTCCTGGCGCTCAGGTGTCGGGCGCGGTTCCCCGGGCATCGCCACGCGAAGGGGCTTGTTTCTCGGCCGTCTCCCCGAAGGTCGCCTCGACCTCGCGGATGGCGGCCTCCATGCCGAGCCGCACCACCTCGGCGATGGGCAGCTCCTTGCCGTTTGCCTCGCAGATCCGCCGCGCCGCGACGAAGCGCTCGACGAGGGCCGCCTCGACACGGACGCTGACCTGCCGGGTTTCCGGCTCGTCCGGGATCGATGGGTGATCTTCCGTCTCGCCTGCCACTCGATCCTCCGCGCATCTGGTCCCGCAAAGGTCATTAGATCGCGTTTCGCGCGTCGGAGCCAGAGGGCTCCGCAACCAGTGCGGGCGGTTCCGGGGCAATCGCCTCTCCAAGGGCCTCAAGGGCGGTAAACGGGACGGGGGTGTGCAGCCAGTCTTCTGCACTTTGTGGTGCGGGTGAGTGATACCAAGGCTTGGAGCCCTCCTCGGCTGTCCTGTCTCAGGAAGTTCCGGTTGGCCTACGCCATTCATACAACGCGTCAGGGGCCTTTTCTGCATTCGATGACCCGTCGGTTTCACTTATCTTTTGAAACTCGTTGCGTTCGTAGAAGCTAATGGCGCGTTTATTCTCCTGAAACACCCAAAGGCGTAGCAGGTCATGGCTTTCTTTTGCCTTATTTAAGAGAGATTCGCCAATTGACCTGCCGACATGCGTTGGCAAAAGGTAGAGATGATCCACCCAGCCCTTCTGGAAGGCGCAAAAGCCAATAATATGTTCATTTTCGATCGCAACCCAGACTTCGCACTCTAAGAAAACACTGTTTCTGTAAAATTTCTTGTCGTCATCAAAAGAATGCAAGTCGGGCAGATATGGCAGGAAATGCGATCGAGATTTACGTGCAATCGCTGCGACGGCATCGGATTCCGCAGAAACCGCCTGCCTGATCGATATCTTAGTAGTATTCATTAATGTCTGTTCCACCCGGACATTGCAACGAACGGCACTGACCACATCAGGCGGTGTATCGTTTAAAGCGCTCGTGTCTTCGTTCATTGACAAAGTGTAAGGTCAGCTTCGTCAGCATGGCAGACATCAATCGAAGGCTCCCGACGATTTTTTCGGGAGCCTCTGATTGCCATGACTTTGCAGTCCTAAGGGCCTTCGCGGGAGGCTGCACCACGAAGTGCAAAGGGCCGGGGTTCGCAGCGGGAGCGGCCCCAGCCTCCTGCGTGTCGAGGAGGCGGCTCGGAGGCGAACCACGAAGCGGTCGCGCCGCCGGGCGCCGTGGCGCCCGGCGGCCTTGGCGTCAGAGCCGGATCACGAAGCGGGCGAAGCCGTCGGGGCCGTCGCCGGCGGGGGCGATCTGCACGCCCTTCACGTCGTTGAGGTATTCGGCCGCGCGGGGGCCGGTGTCGAACAGCACCGTGGTGCCGTCCATCGGCGTGAATTGCCAGTTGGCATCTGCCGAGGGGCTGATCGTGCCCTGCTCGACGATGTAGCGCACGATCACGTCGCGGTTGGTGTCGGGGGCCTCGAACACGATCGTCGAGCCGTCGGCCCCGGGGAAGGAGCCGCCGCCCGTCGCGCGGTAGTTGTTCGTCGCGATGATGAACTCCTGCTCGGGGTCGATCGGCTGGCCCTCGAATTGCAGGTTCTTGATGCGGTTCGCCTCGGGCGCCACGACGTTGCCCTCGCGGTCGAACTTCGCCGGTTCCGACAGGTCGATCTCGTAGGTCACGCCGTCGATCACGTCGAAATTGTAGGAGGGGAACTCGTCATTGAGCAGAACCTGATCCTCGCGGCCCGGCTCGATCCGGTTGAACATCCCCGCCGAACGCTCGAGCCAGTCCTTGACCTCGGCCCCGGTCACCCGCACCGCGCGCACCGTGTTGGGATAGAGGTAGAGATCGGCCACGTTCTTGATCGCCACGTCGCCGGTGGGCACGTCGGTATAGTAGTCCGGGCCGCCGCGCCCGCCCGCCTTGAAGGGCGCCGCCGCAGAGAGGATCGGCAGCCCCTCGTGCTCGGTGCCCGCGAGCATCTGCTCGATATACCAGGTCTGGGCGTTGGAGACGATCTGCACGCTCGGATCATCGGCCACCAGCGCGAAGTAGCTGTGCAGCGGCGCGTCGGTCTTGCCCACGGCGCGGCGCACGTAGTCGAGCGTTTCCTGATGCTCCTGCGCCACCGACTCGAGCACCGGCTCGAAGCTCTCGACCAGCGGCGTGATCGAGCGGTCCTCGCCGCGCTCGTAGATCGGCCGCGCCTCGACCTCCGATCCCGCGACGCGCCAGCCTTCGCCGTCGCGCTCCAGCATCAGGTCGACGAGACCCATATGGGAGCCCCAGAAACCCGCCATCACGCCCGGCTTGCCGTTGATCGTGCCGGCGGCGACGTCGACGCCCTCGTGATCCTCGTAGTCGGGGCCGGGGAAGACGAGGTGGCTGTGGCCGGTGAGGACCACGTCGATGCCTTCGACGCCGGCCAGCGGGATCGCGGCGTTCTCCATGCCCTCGCTATGCTCGACCGGGCCGATGCCGCTATGGCTCAGCGCCACGACGATATGCGCGCCTTCCTCCTTCATCTTCGGGACATAGGCCTCGGCGGCGCGCACGATGTCGCGCGGCTCGACCTTGCCCTCGAGATGCTTGCGGTCCCAGTTCATGATCTGCGGCGGCACGAAGCCGATCACGCCGATCTTGATGGCGTGGGTCTCGCCGGCGCCGTCGGTGATCTCGCGGTCGAGGATCACGTAGGGCGGCACGAGGGTTTCGTCGCCGGTGATCTCCTCGCCCATGCTGGTCACCACGTTGGCCGAGACGATCGGGAAGGCGGCGCCCGAGACCGAGTTCATCAGGAACTCCAGCCCGTAGTTGAACTCGTGGTTGCCCAGCGTCGAGGCGTCGAAGCCCAGCGTGTTCATCGCCTCGATCACCGGGTGCATGGCGCCCTCGGGCATGCCGCGCTCATAGGCGATGTAATCGCCCATCGGGTTGCCCTGCAGGAAATCGCCATTGTCGAACAGCACCGAGTTGGTGGCCTCGGACCGGATGTCCTCGATCAGGCTGGCGGTGCGGGCGAGGCCGACGGTGTCGATCTCCTTGTCGGCGTAATAATCATAGGGATAGACGTGGACGTGCAGGTCCGTCGTCTCCATGATGCGCAGATGCGCCTGATTGGCCTGCGCGCGGACCGAGAAGGGGTGCAGCGCCAGCATGGCCGAGCTTCCGGCGAGAAAGCCGCGGCGGTTCAGGATCAGTGCCATTGATCGTCTCCCTGGTGTCGGGGGTCGTTTCGCCCCCGTAATTGGTGGCCGCAGGGTAGCGGCTTCGCGTCACAGGGGAATGACCATTCGCAGGCTGCCGTGGCGGAAGCCTGCGCTCCGGCCCGCTTGGCAGCGCCGGTCAAGGCCGGGGGCGGGCACGCGCAATTGCGGCATCCTGCGTGCGCGGGCAGGGCGTCCGTATCCAGCAGGGTGGCGGCAATGAAGGATTATCGACCGGAACATCGCGCATCGGGCGCGCGGCCGGGCCGGTTCAGCGGTCGGCGGGAAAGGCGAGCCGGGCCACCAGCCCCTCGCGCTGCCAGTCGAGCTCGAGCGTGCCGCCGACACCGGCCACCAGCGAGCGGATGATGCCGGAGCCGCTGCGCCGCTCGGGCGCCACCACCTCGGGGCCGCCGCGCTCCGTCCAGCACAGCCTCAGCCCGTCATCCGCCGAGACCTCGAGCGCGACCCGGCCCTCATGGGCGCCCAGCGCGCCATGCTTCACCGAATTGGTCGCCAGCTCGTGGACCGTGAGGGTCAGCGCCGAGACGAGATCGGCGGGGACCTGCGGATCGTCGCCCCCGAAGGCGAATTGGGCGTCGCCGCGCGGCGCGTAGGCGTCGAGGATCGGCCGCAGCAGTTCGCGCAGCCGCGCCGCGCTCTCGGAGCTGTCGCCGATGGTGCGGAAATGCGCCTCGCTCAGGGTCTTGAGCCGCCCGTCGACGATCCGGGCCAGCGTCTGGACGTCCGCGGCCTCGCGCGCCGACATGCGGATCATCACCGACATGACGTTGACGATGTTGCGCAGCCGGTGGCCCAGCTCGCGATCGGCCAGCTCGCGGGCCTGTCGCTCGCCTTCGCGGCGCGACGAGGTGTCGAGCTGCGAGCCGAAGAACAGCACCGGCGTGCCGTCCTCGCCCATGATCGGTCCGATCTGCAGCGCGTTGACGAAGCTGGTGCCATCCTTGCGGTAGTTCAGGATCTCGACCGTGTCGACCTCGCCGCTGGCGATGATCCGGCGGATCCGGTCGATGCTGGCCTCGGTGGTGTCGCGACCCTGCAGGAAGCGGCAGTTGCGGCCGACGACCTCCTCGATCGGGTAACCGGTCAGCGCGCAGAACGCCGCGTTGGCGAAGACGATCGGGTTGTCGGGCAGGGTCGGATCGGTGATGCACAAGGGCAGCCGGGCATGCCGGATGGTCTCGAGGAGCCGTTCCTCGTTCAGCCGGTCGGTTTCCGGCCGCGTGGTCGTGTCCGCTTCGATATTCACCGCCCGTCCATCTCCCGGTCGTTGCGCCCCTTGCCCGAGCGAGGCCGGACGGGCCCGGCACTCGAGTACAGTCGGATCATATAGGCCGCCGCCGGGGGTGTCAGTAGGGGGGAAAAGCGTACCGACCGGCGACACGGCGTCGCGTCCGCGAGGCCCGCGCACCCTGTCCCCCGAAATGAACATGGCCGCGTCTTTCGACGCGGCCATGTCCTCATGCCGGTTCAGGCGGGCTTCAGCCCTCCTGGCCCTCGTCGTCATTGGCGGCACCGCCGATGTCGTCGAACAGGCCTTGGATCTCGAACTCGGCGGCGGCTTCCTCTTCCGCGGCCAGATCCTGGATCGACTTGCCCGACGCCTGCAGCTCGGCCTCTTCGGGCGAGCGGGCGACGTTGATCTCGATCGTGGCGTCGACCTCGGGGTGCAGGACCACGGTCACCTCGTAGAGGCCGAGTTCCTTGATCGCGCCGCGCAGCACGACCTGCTTGCGGTCGATCGAGAAGCCGTCGGCGGTCGCGGCTTCGGCGACGTCGCGGGTGGTGACCGAGCCGTAGAGCGAGCCGCCGTCGGAGGCGGAGCGGATCACGACGAACTGCTGCCCGTCGAGCTTCGCGGCCATCGCTTCGGCCTCTTTCTTCGACTCGAGGTTCTGCGCCTCGAGCTGGGCTTTCTGGTCCTCGAAACGGGCCTTGTTGGCCTCGTTCGCGCGGAGCGCCTTGCCCTGGGGCAGAAGGAAGTTACGGGCGTAGCCGTCCTTCACCTTCACGATTTCGCCCATCTGGCCAAGCTTGGCCACACGTTCCAGAAGGATCACGTCCATGTGTCGGTCTCCTTATTTCACGGCGTAGGGCAGCAGCGCCAGGAACCGCGCGCGCTTGATCGCCTGGGCGAGCTTGCGCTGGTTCTTGGAGCCGACGGCGGTGATGCGCGAGGGCACGATCTTGCCGCGCTCGGAGATGTAGCGCTGCAGCAGACGCGTGTCCTTGTAGTCGATCTTCGGCGCGTTCTCGCCCTCGAAGGGGTCGGTCTTGCGGCGACGGAAAAACGGTTTGGTGGCCATTCTCTTATCCTTTCCTGGAGGCGATCAGCGGCGCTCGCGGCGCTCGCCGCGCTCTTCGCGCTTCTGCATCTGGACCGAGGGGCCCTCTTCGTGGGCGTCGACCTTGATGGTCAGGACGCGCATCACGTCGTCATGCAGGCGCATCAAGCGCTCCATTTCCTGCACGGCGGGCGACGGCGCGTCCGAGCGCAGGAAGGCGTAGTGGCCCTTGCGGTTCTTGTTGATCTTGTAGGCCATGGTCTTCACGCCCCAGTACTCGTTTTCGAGCACCTTGCCGCCATTGTCGGCGAGGACGGTCGAGAAGTGCTCGACGAGGCTTTCGGCCTGCGCGTTGGACAGGTCCTGACGCGCGATGAAGACATGCTCGTAAAGCGGCATGTGAACTCCAGTTCGATTTCCGGGCGCATTTCATAGAACGGGGCCTTGGCCTTCCGCTCCCCGTTCACGAGAGTCTGCGCGGTTCATGCGAATGCGCGGAAGGATGCGGCCTTATACAGATCATGCGGCGCGGCGCAAGCGGCGTGGGCGAAACCGCGTGGAAAGGCCGATCCGCGCCCGCAGCCGGCCATAATCCCGCCCTTATCCCTATGGAAGCTCGACCTGTCCGATTGCACAGGTTCCAAGGTCGCGCCTCATGAACGCATCCGCCCAAGCCCGCTCCGAACATGCCCCCCTCGTGCTCGGCTGCGGCCCCCGCTGCCGCCGGCTGGCCGGCCTCGGCCTCCTCGCGATCTGGGCCTTCGGCCTCGGCGTCACCGCGGCGGCGGGGGCGGTCTGGCTGTCGCCGCTGGGCCAGCCGTTCGACGCCGCGCTCTGGGCCAAGCTGGCGCTGGCGGTGGCGCTGGGCGGCGGGCTGCTCTGCTATGCCGGGCTCAGCAGCCGCAGCGAGATGCATTTCGACACCGAGCGACGGCTGGTGCGCGAGGTGCTGCGCCGTCCCGGCGGTCGGATCGAGCAGGTCGCGAGCTGGGGCTTCGACGAATTCCGCGCCACCGAGATCCGCGACCGCCACGACGCGCGGCGCATGGCGCTGCGGGCCGAGCTGCGGCTGTCGGGCGAGAACCTCTCGGTGCGGGTGGCGCAGGGCGACCTGCACGCGATTTCCGAGCTGGCGCGCCGCATCGAGGCCGATCTCGGCCTGCCGCAGCGGCCGGGCGTGCCGCTGTTCCGCCGCGCTGCCATGGGCTGAGGCTTTCTTGTCGCGGCGGGCCCGAGCCGTTATGCGGTGGCGCAACGCACCGCATCACAAGGGAGCAGGGCCATGCGCGCATACGTTTTTCCGGGGCAGGGATCGCAGACCATCGGCATGGGCCGGGCGCTGGCCGAGGCCTATCCGGCCGCGCGCGCCGTGTTCGACGAGGTCGACGCGGCATTGGGCGAAAAGCTCAGCACCCTGATCTTCGAGGGCGAGATCGAGACCCTGACCCTCACCCGCAACGCTCAGCCGGCGCTGATGGCCACCTCGATCGCCGCGATGGCGGCGCTGAAATCCGAGGGCATCGGCGTCACCGACGCCGCCTACGTGGCAGGCCACTCCCTGGGCGAATACTCGGCGCTCTGCGCCGCCGGCGCGCTGCGCCTCGACGACACGGCGCGGCTGCTGCGGCTGCGCGGCGAGGCGATGCAGGACGCGGTGCCGGTGGGCGAGGGCGCGATGGCCGCGCTTCTGGGCCTCGATCTCGCCGCCGCGCGCGAGGTGGCCGCGGCCGCCGCGCAGGGCGAGACCTGCCAGGCCGCCAATGACAACGATCCCTCTCAGGTGGTGATCTCGGGCAGCCGCGCCGCGGTCGAGCGGGCGCTCGACATCGCCAAGGAAAAGGGCGCCAAGCGCGCGATCCTGCTGCCGGTCAGCGCGCCGTTCCACTGCGCGCTGATGGCGCCCGCCGCCCGCGCCATGGCCGAGGCGCTGGAAGGCGTCGACATCCGCGAGCCGGCGGTGCCGCTGGTCGCCAATGTGCGCGCCGACGCGGTCTCCGACCCGGCGCTGATCCGCACGCTGCTGGTCGAGCAGGTGACCGGCGCGGTGCGCTGGCGCGAAAGCGTGGAGTTCATGGCGGCGCAGGGCGTCACCGCCTTCTGGGAGGTCGGCGCCGGCAAGGCGCTCTCGGGGATGATCCGCCGCATCGCCAAGGGGGCCGAGACCCGCGCCATCGGCACGCCCGAGGATGTCGCGGCGGCCAAGGGCTGAAGTCGCGGCCACTTTGTTCCACAAATACGCGAACCCGCGCGCGCGGCGATGCGCGCGGGCGGTGGTCCGGGCGCCTCGGCGCTGCTAGACCCGTTGCCAACCGCTTACGCAGGAGACCACACATGTTCGATCTGACCGGGAAATGCGCGCTCGTCACCGGCGCCTCTGGCGGCATCGGCGGCGCCATCGCCACCGCGCTGCACGGGGCCGGTGCCACCGTGGGGCTGTCCGGCACCCGCACCGCGCCGCTCGAGGAACTGGCGGCGACCCTGGGCGACCGCGCCCATGTCCTGCCTTGCAACCTGTCCGAGGCCGAGGCGGTCAACGCCCTGCCCAAACAGGCGATCGAGGCGATGGGCGGGCTCGACATCCTCGTCAACAACGCCGGCATCACCCGCGACAACCTGTTCATGCGCATGTCCGAGGAGGACTGGGCGCAGGTGCTCGAGGTCAACCTCACCTCGACGATGCGGCTGTGCAAGGGCGTGGTGCGGCCGATGATGAAGGCGCGCTGGGGCCGGATCATCAACATCTCCTCGATCGTCGGCGCCACCGGCAACCCCGGCCAGGCCAATTACGCCGCCGCCAAGGCCGGCATGGTCGGCATGTCGAAATCGATCGCTTACGAGGTCGCCAGCCGCGGCATCACCGTGAACTGCGTGGCGCCGGGCTTCATCGCCACGGCGATGACCGACAAGCTCAACGACGAGCAGAAATCGGGCATCCTGGGCCAGATTCCCGCGGGCCGCATGGGCGAGGCCGAGGAGATCGCGGCGGCGGTGCTGTATCTGGCGAGCCCGGAGGCGGGTTATGTCACCGGTGCCACGCTGCATGTCAACGGCGGCATGGCGATGCTCTGAGGCCGGGAAGATCGGGGCCCACAAAGCGTTTGCGCGGCCCGGATTCTCTGCTAAAGGACGACGAGATTTTCCGGAAGGGGCCGTCACGGCCCCTGTCGGTGAGCGGCCCGCTCGGGCATGAGAATGTCCTTCGGGGCAAGAGAAAAAGGCCCAAATGGGCCGGAAAGACGTGAGGAACTGTTATGAGCGACGTCGCCGACCGCGTGCGCAAGATCGTTGTTGAGCATCTGGGTGTCGAAGAGGACAAGGTCGTCGAGAACGCCTCGTTCATCGACGATCTGGGCGCCGACAGCCTCGACACCGTCGAGCTGGTCATGGCCTTCGAGGAAGAGTTCGGGATCGAGATTCCCGACGATGCCGCCGAAACCATCCAGACCTTCGGCGACGCGGTCCGCTTCATCAAGGAAGCGCAGTAACCGACGGGGCCACGGCCTTCCGGCCTGGCATGGGAAACGGCACCCCTCGCGGGTGCCGTTTTCGATTCAGGGCCCCTCGCGCGGCCCGCGCGCGGGCTGGATCAGCGGCGCCATCATCTCCTCGCTGAGCGGTTTGACGAATTGCACCCCGAGATAATGGGTGTTGCGCCAGCGCGGCGCCGCCTCGATCTCGCGATCGCCCAGAAACAGCACGATCCGCGACGGGTCCGGCGCTCCGACGCCGGGGTCGATCCGCAGCTTGGCGCCCAGCCGGCTGATGTCGAGCAGCCGCGCCTCGATCTCCTCGCCGCCGCTGCGCAGCCGCGCGGGCAGGTTGACCGAATGGCGCTGCTCGCGCCGTCGTCGCCTCTGCCCGTGACGCACCAGAACCCAGGCCAGCGCGCCGCCGCACCCGGCGACGACCAGCGCCGCCACGCCGACGCCGACGAGCCGGATCGCCTGCCAGCCCCCGCTTCCCGCGACCGCCCCGACCTTGCGCTCGGCCAAGCCCGACGCGCCCGGGGCGCCGATCTCGTCACCGCAGCCGGCGCCGGCCAGCAACGCCTCCAGCCGCGCGAGGGCGGCCTCGTCCTCCGGGGACAGCGGCGCGCGGTCGAGGCCCGGTCCGCGCGCCGCATTGGCCCAATCTGCCGCGATCCGCAGCGCGGCTTCGATCTCCGTGCGATGCCGCACCAAGGGGTGATCCGCGAGGTTCCACATCGCCCGCGCCGCATCGATCCGCCGCAGCGCCCGGTTCAGCATCGCGACATCGCGGTCCTGCGCGCTCGTCACCACGCGGCCGAGCGCCGCCACGGTATCGCAGGCGGGATCGGCCCGCAGCGGCGTGGCCAGCATCATGAACAGCAGCACGGGCCAGACGCGCATGGCGGAACTCCTTTTGCGCAGCAAAGCCGATCTTGCTGAACTCCGCGTTAAGCTGCGCAGTGGCGCCGAGCCGCGAATTCGCCACGCCCGCGCTCTTGCTCCCGCGCGAAGCCCTGCGGTATCAGAGCGCGAGTTATTGCGAAGAGGATGGTCAGATGCGGCGAGTGGTCGTGACGGGGCTGGGGCTGGTGACGCCGCTGGCAGACAAGGTCGAGCCGAGTTGGGACGCGATCCTGGCCGGGAAATCCGGCGCGGGCACCATCACCCGCTTCGACGCGAGCCATCTCGCGACGAACTATGCCTGCGAGGTGCCGCGCGGCGAGGATGCCGATCCGTCGGTGCGTTTCGACGCGAACGCCTACATGGAGCCCAAGGAGCAGCGCAAGGTCGACGATTTCATCCTCTACGGCATCGCCGCCGCCCAACAGGCGGTCGAGGACAGCGGCTGGGCGCCCGAGGATGACGAGGCGCGCGAGCGCACCGGGGTGATGATCGGCTCCGGCATCGGCGGGCTGAACTCGATCGCCGAGACGGCGATCCTGATCAAGGAAAAGGGCCCGCGCCGCGTCTCGCCCTTCTTCATTCCCGGCGCGCTGATCAACCTGATCTCGGGCCAGGTCTCGATCCGCTACGGCTTCAAGGGGCCGAACCACTCGGTGGTCACCGCCTGCTCGACCGGCGCGCATGCGATCGGCGACGCGGCGCGGCTGATCAAGTACGGCTCGGCCGACGTGATGGTCGCGGGCGGCGCCGAGGCGGCGATCTCCGAGATCGGCATCGCCGGGTTCAACGCCTGCAAGGCGCTCTCGACCAAGCGGCGCGAGGACCCGCAGGCGGCGAGCCGCCCCTATGACGCCGACCGCGACGGTTTCGTCATGGGCGAGGGCGCCGGCATCGTGGTGCTTGAGGAATACGAGCACGCGAAGGCGCGCGGCGCCAAGATCTATGCCGAGGTGCTGGGCTACGGCCTGTCCGGCGACGCCTATCACATCACCGCCCCGTCGGAGGATGGCGAGGGCGGCGAGCGGGCGATGCGCGCCGCGCTCAGGGATGCCGGGATCGCGCCCGAGCAGATCGACTACATCAACGCCCATGGCACCTCGACCATGGCCGACACGATCGAGCTCGGCGCGGTCGAGCGGATGATGGGCGAGGCGGCCTCGAAGGTCACCATGTCCTCGACCAAGTCGATGACCGGTCACCTGCTCGGCGCTGCCGGTGCGATCGAGGCGATCTTCTCAATCCTCGCGATCCGCGACCAGGTCGCGCCGCCGACCATCAACCTCGACAACCCGGCGGTCGAGACCGTCGTTGACCTCGCGCCGAACCAGAAGCGCGAGCGCCGCATCGACTATGCGCTGTCCAACAGCTTCGGCTTCGGCGGCACCAATGCGAGCGTGCTGTTCGGAAAGGTCGCCTCCTGATGTGGCGTCATCTCGCCTCGAACACGATCACCTTCCTGATCGTGGGTCTCGCGGGCGCCGCCGGGGTCATCGCCTGGGGCGTGAACGAGTATTCGGGCGACGGCCCGCTCGAGGCGGCGATCTGCCTGCGGGTCGAGCCGGGCACCAACATGCGCAGCGTCAGCGCCCGGCTCGAAGAGCAGGGCGCGATCGGTTCGGCGCCGATCTTCCGCATCGGTGCCGAGTATTCCGAGAAGGCGGGCCAGCTCAAGGCCGGCAGCCATTTGATCCCCGAGCGGGCCTCGATGGAGCGGATCGTCGACATCGTGACCCGCGGCGGCGCCTCGACCTGCGGCACCGAGATCCTCTACAAGATCGGCGTCAACGCGGTGCTGGCCGAGGTGCGCGAGCTCGACCCCGCGAGTTCGGAATTCAACGAACTCGCCGAGTTCGACCCGACCGCCGAGGGCGTCGAGATCCCCGAAGCCTATACGGAGATGCGCGGCCGCGCCGATACGCGCTACCGCATCGCCATGGCCGAGGGCGTGACCTCCTGGCAGGTGGTGCAGGCGCTCAACGCGCTCGACACGCTCGAAGGCGATGTCGAGGAGATCCCGGCCGAGGGCAGCCTCGCACCCGACAGCTACGAGATCGCGCCGGGCACGCAGGTCGAGGCGGTGCTCGACAGGATGGAGGCGGCGCAGGCCGCGATCCTCGCCGAGGCCTGGGAGAACCGCGCCGGCGACCTGCCGCTGGAGAGCCCGGAAGAGGCGCTGATCCTCGCCTCGATCGTCGAGAAGGAGACCGGCATCGCCGCCGAACGCCCGCAGGTCGCGAGCGTCTTCATCAACCGGCTGCGCCAGGGCATGCCGCTCCAGACCGACCCGACGGTGATCTACGGCATCACCGAGGGCAAGGGCGTGCTGGGCCGGGGCCTGCGCCGCAGCGAGCTTCAGGCCGAGACCCCGTGGAACACCTACGTGATCAACGGGCTGCCGCCGACGCCGATCGCCAATCCCGGGCGCGCGGCGATCGAGGCGGCGCTGAACCCGGCGACCACCGACTACGTGTTCTTCGTGGCCGATGGCACCGGCGGCCATGCCTTCGCCGAAACGCTGGCCGAGCATAACAGCAACGTCGCCGAATGGCGCAAGATCGAGGCCGAGCGCGCAGCCCAGAATTGATTTTTCGTAAACGGGACGGGCGCTTGTAGGGCGCACTTCAACTCGTTTCGATTGACATTCCGCGCGGTATGACCTAGGGTCAAGCACAGGCTGGGAAAGAACGACGAGGCGGCACCGGGGCAACCCGGCGCCGCCTTTTTCATGTCCGCTCCCGGCCGGGACACAGCCGGGAGAATGGAAGATGAACGAGATGACGGGCCCCTCGGGACCGAACGAAGCCGCGCGTCGCAAGGAATGGGAGGACGCATGGCTGCTCCTGTCATCGGTGCGGTCGACGCTGGCGGACCTGCTGACGGAGCTACGGTCGGATGCCGTAGCCCCGAAGGACATTCAGAAAAAGATCAGTGACTTGGAGAGCGCTCTTAAGGGGGCGTTCGAGGTCGAGAGGAAGTTCAATGACTGGCACAGGCGACAGGATGACGGGCTCGCCGCGGGCGATTTCGATCTCGACGAGGCGCGGCGACGGATCGGTTGCCGGCTGGATCGCCTGCGCGCCTGCTGCCGCGAGGGCTGAGTTTCTCGACGGGCTCGGGCCGGTCGAGCTGGCGGCGCTGCCATGGCTCTTCGACGTCTGGGCGCTGCCGCATCAACTGCCGCCCGCAGGCGACTGGCGCACATGGGTGATCCTGGGCGGGCGCGGCGCGGGCAAGACCCGCGCCGGCGCCGAATGGGTCCGCGCGCAGGTCGAGGGCGCGCGCCCCGGCGCGCCTGGACCCGCGCGCCGTGTGGCGCTTCTGGGCGAAACGCTCGACCAGGCGCGCGAGGTGATGGTGTTCGGCGACAGCGGCATCATGGCCTGTTCACCGCCCGATCGCCGCCCCGAATGGAGCGCGACGCGGCGGATGCTGACATGGCCCAACGGCGCGGTGGCGCAGCTCTTTTCGGCGCATGATTACGAGGCGCTGCGCGGCCCGCAATTCGACGCGGCCTGGGCCGACGAGCTGGCCAAGTGGAAGCGCGGGCAGGCGGCTTGGGACATGCTGCAATTCGGGCTGCGACTGGGCGATCCGCGCGCCTGCGTCACCACGACGCCGCGCAACGTGGCGGTGCTGCGCGACCTGCTGGCCGCCGACAGCACCGTCACCACCCATGCGCCGACCGCCGCCAACGCGGCGAACCTCGCCCGGGGATTCCTCGACGAGATGACCCGTCGCTACGCCGGCACCCGGCAAGGCCGGCAGGAGCTCGACGGGGTGCTGCTGGCGGATGCCGAGGGCGCGCTGTGGACCGCCGACATGCTGGCCGCCTGCACGGTCGAGACAGCGCCCGCCCTCGACCGCGTCGTCGTCGCCGTCGACCCATCGGTAAGCGGTCATGCCGGCTCAGACGCCTGCGGCATCGTCGTGGCCGGCGCCGTGACCAAGGGGCCGCCGCAGGACTGGCGCGCCTTCGTGCTCGAGGATGCCACGGTGGCGGCGGCCTCGCCGCATGGCTGGGCCCGCGCCGCCTGCGCGGCCATGGCGCGGCACGAGGCCGGGCGGATGGTCGCCGAGGTGAACCAGGGCGGCGCGCTGGTCGAGGCGGTGGTGCGCCAGATCGACCCTCTGGTGCCGTTCCGGGCGCTGCATGCCAGCCGCGGCAAGGCGCGCCGGGCCGAGCCGGTCGCGGCGCTCTACGAGCAGGGCCGCGTGCATCACCTGCGCGGTCTCGGCGCGCTCGAGGACCAGATGGCGCAGATGACGGCGCGGGGTTTCGTCGGGTCGGGCTCGCCCGACCGGGTGGACGCGCTGGTCTGGGCGCTGCACGAGCTGATGATCCTGCCGGCCCGGCAATGGCGCCGCCCGCGTCTGCGGCAGCTCTGAAGCCCGACTCCCGGGCCCGACTTTGTTCCGAAAATACGCGCGGGGGAGCCGCGGCACGCGGCGGGGGCGGCAGCCCCCTCCACCCCTGGCCGTTGCGTCCCCGGCCTGACCACCGTTCGCGCCGTTCCGGCTTTCCCAACCCGGCGCTGCCATTCTCCTCCCCGAGCCAGGAAGACGACCAGCAGGGGGCGGCGATGTTCGAGTTTCTCAAGCGCGGCAAGGGGGCGCCCGAGGCCAAGGCCTCGGCGGCGGGGCGCTGCCTCGCATGGCCCGGGGCGGGCCGCCCGGCCTGGAGCGCGCGCGACACCGGATCGCTCACCCGGGCGGGCTTTCTGGGCAACCCGGTGGGGTTTCGCGCGGTCCGGCTCATCTCCGAGGCGGCGGCGGCGCTGCCCTTGATGCTGCAGGACCGGGGCCGCCGCTATGACGAGCACCCGGCGCTGGCGCTCCTGGCGCGGCCCAATTCCGGACAGGGCCGGGCCGAGATGATCGAGGCGCTGGTCGGTCAGATCCTGCTCACCGGCAACGGCTATGTCGAGGCGGTGGGCGCCGAGGGGCTGCCCTACGAGCTGCACGTGCTGCGCTCGGAGCGTATGGCGCTGGTGCCCGGCGCGGATGGCTGGCCCACGGCCTATGAATATGCCGCCGGCGGCGCCAAGCACCGCTTCACGGTGACGGATGGCCTTACGCCGATCTGCCACATCAAGAGCTTTCACCCGCAGGACGACCATTACGGTCTCTCGGCGCTCACCGCCGCCGCCAGCGCGATCGACGTGCACAACGCCGCTTCGGCGTGGTCCAAGGCGCTTCTCGACAACGCCGCGCGCCCCTCTGGCGCCATCGTCTATCGCGGCGCCGACGGGCAGGCGGGGCTGACCCCCGATCAATACGACCGGCTGGTCGAGGAGATGGAGAGCCAGCACCAGGGCGCGCGCAACGCCGGCCGACCGATGCTGCTCGAGGGCGGGCTCGACTGGAAGCCGATGGGCTTCAGCCCTTCCGACATGGAGTTCCAGAAGACCAAGGAGGCCGCGGCGCGCGAGATCGCGCTGGCCTTCGGGGTGCCGCCGATGATCCTCGGGATCCCGGGTGACGCCACCTATGCCAATTACCAGGAAGCCAATCGCGCCTTCTACCGGCTGACCGTGCTGCCGCTGATGACGCGGGTCGCGGCGGCCCTGGCCGAGTGGCTGTCGGATTTCGCGGGCGAACGGTTCGAGCTTCGGGTCGATCTCGACCAGGTGCCCGCCCTGGCCGCCGAGCGCGACGGCCAGTGGCGCCGCGTCTCGGAGGCGCTGTTCCTGACCGATGCGGAAAAACGCGCGCTGCTGGGCCTGCCCGCGCGCGAGGTCGGCTCGGATGGATGATCTGCGCGAACATCGCTTCGCCTGCGCGCCGGGCCTCCAAATCGAGGCGCATGAGCGGCTCGTGGCGCTGCAATTCGCGCAGGTGGCCGCGACGCTGGAGCGGATCGAGGCGGTGATGGAGCGGCTGGAGCGCCGGCTCTGGCTCGCCGTCTACGGCGTCGTCGCGGCGATCGGCGCGCAGGCGGCGCAGGGGATCGTGGGGCTTTGAGGGAGGGATTGATGGAACTGGAACGCAAGTTCTGCGCGGGCGGCACGGATCGCACCGGGCCGCTGGAGATCGGCGAGGGGGCGGTGATCTCGGGCTACGCCTCGCTGTTCGGCCGCGCCGACCAGGGCGGCGACGTGGTGGCGCCGGGCGCCTATGCCGCCTCGCTGAAGCGGCTGGAGGGCTGCGGCGGCCGGGTGCGGATGCTGTGGCAGCACGACCCGGCGCGCCCGATCGGCGTCTGGGACGAGGTGCGCGAGGACGGCACGGGCCTATGGGTCAAGGGCCGGATCCTCACGGAGGTGGCGCAGGGCCGCGAGGCGGCGGCGCTGGTGGCGGCGGGGGCGATCGACGGGCTGTCGATCGGCTACCGGACGCGGCGGTCGAGCAAGGCGGGCACGGGCCGCAGGCTCGACGAGCTGGAGCTGTGGGAGGTGTCGCTGGTGACCTTCCCGATGCTGCGCGAGGCGCGGGTCGGCACCAAGCGGTCGGGCGCGCTTCTGGCGAAGATACGGGCGGCGCGGGGCGCGCTCGGGGGACGAGAGGGGGAACGCGATGCGTGACGATGACGACGAGCTTGGCCGCGAGATCGGCGGGCTGATGGAAGAGCTGGGCCGGTTCTCGGCCGAGATCCGAACGAAACTCAAGGCACAGGACGACCGGATGACCCGACTGGACCGCAAGACCGCGCTCGCCGCGCGCAGCCCGCTCGAAGCCAAGACCGCAGGCCAGCCGCATCGCGCCGCCTTCGGCGCCTATCTGCGCACCGGCGAGGATGAGGGGCTGCGCGGGCTCGGGCTCGAGGGCAAGGCGATGAGCACCACGGTCGCCGCCGATGGCGGCTATCTCGTCGATCCGCAGACCGCCGAACGGGTGCGCGGCGTGCTCGGCGCGACCGCCTCGCTGCGCGCCATCGCCAGCGTCGTGGCGGTGGATGCGGGCTCGTATGACGTGCTGATCGACCATGCCGAGCCGGGCGCCGGCTGGGCCGACGAGACCTCGGCGCGGACCGAGACCGGCACGCCGCAGATCGACCGGATCAACATCCCGCTGCACGAGCTTTCGGCGCTGCCCAAGACCTCGCAGCGGCTCTTGGACGACAGCGCCTTCGACATCGAGGGCTGGCTCGCGGGCCGGATCGCCGACACCTTCGCGCGGGCCGAGGCCGCGGCCTTCGTCTCGGGCAACGGCGTCGACAAGCCGCGCGGCATCCTCGACTATCCGCGGGTCGATGATGAGGGCTGGGCCTGGAACAGCCTCGGCTATGTCGCGACCGGCACCGATGGCGGCTTCGACGCCGCGAACCCGGCCGATGCGGTGATCGACCTCGTCTACCGGCTCGGCGCGCCGTATCGCGCGGGCGCGAGCTTCGTGATGAACTCGCGCACCGCCGGCGCGCTGCGCAAGCTCAAGGACGCCGATGGCCGGTTCCTGTGGTCCGACGGCCTTTCGGCGGGGGAACCGGCGCGGCTCCTGGGCTATCCGGTGCTCATCGCCGAGGACATGCCCGACATCGCCTCCGACACCTGCGCCGTGGCCTTCGGCAATTTCGAGGCGGGCTACACCATCGCCGAGCGGCCCGACCTGCGGGTGCTGCGCGATCCGTTCTCGGCCAAGCCGCACGTGATCTTCTACGCGACCAAGCGGGTCGGCGGCGCGGTGAGCGATTTCGCGGCGATCAAGCTGCTGAAATTCGGCATCGCCTGATGCGGGGGGGCCGGGCCGCGCGGCGACGCGGCCCGGCATCATGGCTGCGACCGCGAAAGGACGGGTGATGAGACTGATCGAAACGGGCGCTGTGCCCGAGGCGGCGCTGCCGGTCGAGGGCTTTCGCGCGCATCTGCGGATCGGCACCGGCTTTGCCGAGGCCGGGTTGCAGGACGCGGCGCTGGCGGGATTCCTGCGCGCGGCGATTGCCGCGATCGAGGGCCGCACCGGCAAGGTGCTGCTGGCGCGCGGCTTCGTGCTGGAGGTCGGGCGCTGGCGCGACGCGCGGCGGCTGGCGCTGCCGGTGGCGCCGCTGCGCGCGGTGACGGCGTTCGAGATCGTCGACGCGCAGGGCGTGGCCGTGGCCGTCGCCCCCGAGCGCTGGCAGGCCGTAATGGACGACCAGCGGCCGCATCTCCTGCCCGTCGCGGCGGGCTGGCCGGGCATACCGCAGGGCGGCACCGCGCGCATCGGTTTCGAGGCGGGTTACGGGGCGCATTGGTCCGAGATCCCCGCCGATCTGGCGCAGGCGGTGATGATGCTGGCGGCGCATTACCACGAATACCGGCACGACACCGCGCTCGGTCCGGGCTGCATGCCGTTCGGCGTCACCGCGCTGACCGAGCGGTTCCGGGCGCTGCGGCTTTCGGCGGGGGGCGGGGCATGAGGCCGGTGCGGCTGAACCGGGCGCTCCTGCTCGAAGCGCCCCGGCGCGCCCCCGACGGCGCTGGCGGGTTCGAGCGCGGCTGGACCGCGCTGGGCACGCTCTGGGCCTCGGTCGAGGCCCGTTCCGGGCGCGATCTCGACGGCATGGGCGCGGCGCTGAGCCGGGTCAGGCTGCGCATCGTCACCCGCGCCGCGCCGCCGGGCTCGACGATGCGCCCGGCGCCCGAGCAGCGCTTTCGCGAGGGGGCGCGGATCTTCGCGATCCGCGCGGTGCGCGAGCTCGACGCCGAGGGGCGCTATCTCCTGTGCGAGGCCGAAGAGGAGGTGGCGCGATGAGCTACGCGGTCTCGGCGGCGCTGCAAGCCGCGATCCATGCGCGGCTGGCGGCGCATCCGCCCCTGGCCGACCTGCTGGGCGCCGCGATCTACGACGCGCTGCCCGCCGGGCCGCTGCCGCCGCTCTACGCGGTGCTGGGCCCCGAAACGGCGCGCGACCGCTCCGACGGCACGGCGGCGGGGGCGCTGCACCACATCACGGTGAGCGTGGTCAGCGACGCGGCCGGGTTCCGAAGCGCCAAGCTGGCGGCGGCGGCGATCTGCGACGCGCTGGCGGGCACCGCCCCCGCGCTGGATCGCGGGCGGCTGGTGGGGCTGTGGTTCCTGCGCGCCCGGGCCAAGCGGATCGGCAGCGGCGAGGCGCGGCGCATCGACCTGGTGTTCCGCGCACGCAGCGAGGACGTCTGAACACAAGCGAGGGAGGGCCAGAGGATGGCGGCTCAGAACGGCAGGGATCTCCTGCTCAAGATCGACATGACCGGCGACGGGCTGTTCGAGACCATGGCGGGGCTGCGCGCGACGCGGCTCACGCTCAATGCGCAGAGCGTCGACATCACCCATCTGGGCAGCGAGGGCTGGCGCGAGCTTCTGGGCGGTGCCGGCATGCGCTCGGCCGCCGTGGCGGGCTCGGGCGTGTTCCGCGACGCCTCGACCGACGCCCGGGCGCGGGCGATCTTCTTCGCGGGCGAGACGCCGGATTTCCAGCTGGTGATCCCCGATTTCGGCACCATGACCGGGCCGTTCCAGATCGCCTCGATCGACTATGCGGGCAGCCATGACGGCGAGGCCAGCTTCGAGATCGCGCTGGTCTCGGCCGGGCCGCTCGCCTTCGAGGCGGCGCCCTGATGGCCAATCCGCGCGCCGGCGAGGTGGCGCTGATCCTCGACGGGCGGCGCCACGTCATGAAGCTGAGCCTCGGCGCGCTGGCCGAGCTGGAGGAGAGCCTCGGTGCCGACAGCATCGCGGCGCTGGTGGCCCGGCTCGAAGGCGGCGAGGTCTCGGCGCGCGACGTCATGGCGCTGATCGTCGCGGGGCTGAGGGGCGGCGGCTGGCCCGGCCGGGCCGCCGATCTGGTGGCGGCCGAGATCGAGGGCGGGCCGGTCGAGGCGGCGCGCCTCGCCGCGCTCTTGGTGGCGCGCGCCTTCGGGGAGATCGGCTGATGCGGCTCGACTGGGCGGCGATGATGCGGGCGGGGATCGGCGGGCTCGGGCTCAGGCCGTCCGAGTTCTGGGCGCTGACCCCGGCCGAGCTGCGGCTGATGCTGGGCCCGCCCGGGCCCGCGCCGATGGACCGGGCCCGCTTCGAGGCGCTGTGCCGCGAGCATCCTGACGGGGAGAGGACATGACCGAGGACGAGTTCGAGGCGCTGGAACGCGCCATGGAGGAGGCGGGCGGCGTCGCCGAGAGCTTCTCGCGCGAGCTGGAGCGGATGCGCGCCGGGCTGAGCGAGACGACGCGCGATCTCGGCCGGCTGGAGCGCGGCTTTTCCGGCGGCATCCGCCGCGCCATCGACGGCGTGCTGTTCGAGGGCCGCTCGGTCGGCGGCGCGCTCAAGGGGCTGGCGGGGAGCATGTCGGGCACCGTCTACGGCAACGCGATGCGGCCCGTGACCGACCGGCTCGGCGGGATGCTGGCGCAGGGGGTGAACGGGCTGGTGGCGGGGCTGATGCCCTTCGCCGAGGGCGGTGCCTTCGCGGGCGGGCGGGTCACGCCATTCGCCCGTGGCGGCGTGGTCTCGGGGCCGGTGGCCTTTCCGATGCGCGGCGGCGCCGGGCTGATGGGCGAGGCGGGGCCGGAGGCGATCCTGCCGCTGGCGCGCGGCGCCGACGGCCGGCTCGGCGTCGCCGCGGGCGGCGGTGGCGGCGCGGCGCAGGTCACGGTCAACATATCCACGCCCGACATCGAGGGGTTCCGCCGCTCGCGCGGGCAGGTGGCGGCGCAGATCGCCCGCGCGGTCGATCGCGGCCGCCGCGACAGGTGAGGGAGGCGAATATGGGGTTCCACGATGTGAGATTTCCCGTCGCGCTGAGCTTCGGTGCCTCCGGCGGGCCGGAGCGGCGCTGCGAGATCGTCACCCTCGCCAATGGCTTCGAGGAGCGCAACAGCCCCTGGGCGCATGCGCGGCGGCGCTACGACGCCGGGCTGGGGCTGCGCGCGCTCGAGGACGTCGAGACGGTGATGGGCTTCTTCGAGGCGCGGCGCGGCCCGCTCTTCGGGTTTCGCTGGAAGGACTGGCTCGACTTCCGCTCGGCCCCGGCGGCGCGCCCGATCGAACCTCTCGACCAGCAGATCGGCTTCGGCGACGACACCACGACGGCGTTCCAGCTGGTCAAGCGCTATGGCGACGGCCCGAGCCCCTATCTGCGTCCCATCGCCAAGCCGATCGCGGGCAGCGTCCGGGTCGCGGTGGGCGGCGACGAGATCGGCCCGGGCGAGGGGGTCGAGGTGGATCACGCCACGGGGCTGGTGCGCTTCGCGGTGCCGCCCGCCATGGGCGAGATCGTCACCGCCGGGTTCGAGTTCGACGTGCCGGCGCGGTTCGACACGGAGACGCTGTCGGGATCGGTCGCGGGGTTCCGGGCCGGGACGGTGCCGGAGATCCCGGTGGTGGAGATCCGGCTGTGAGCGGGCTCGATGGCCATCTCGCGAGCGGGGTGACGACGCTCTGCCGCGCCTGGGCGCTCAGGCGCGCCGACGGGCTGGAGCGCGGCTTTACCGATCACGACCGGGCGCTGTCCTTCGAGGGCATCGCGTTCCGGCCCGAAACGGGGATAAGCGCCAGCGCGCTGGTGCAGGGCGCGGGGCTCGCGGCCGATACCGGCGAGGCGCTGGGCGCGATCTCGGATGCGGGGATCACCGAGGCCGAGATCGCCGAAGGCCGGCTCGACGGGGCCGAGCTGCGGCTCTGGCGGGTCAACTGGGCGGCGCCCGAGCAGCGGCTGCTGGAGTTCCGGGGGCGCCTGGGCGAGATCCGCCGCGACGGCACGCTGTTCCGGGCCGAGCTGCGCGGGCTCTCGGACCTGCTGAACCAACCGCTGGGCCGGGTCTACCAGCCGCGCTGCGACGCCTGCCTCGGCGATGCGCGCTGCGGGGTCGATCTCGACCAGCCCGGTGTTTCGGTGGCGCGCCCGCTCGGCGCGGCGGAGGGCGCCCGGCTGCGCCTCGACTGGCCCGACGGGCCGGTGGCGGGCTGGTTCGCCCATGGCCGGGTCGAGGTGCTGGACGGGCCCGGCGCCGGGCTCGCGGCGGAGATCCGCGAGGACCGGGTCGAGGCGGGCGCGCGGATCCTCGACCTGTGGCGGCCCGTCGGCGCCGACCTCGCGCCCGGCACGGCGCTGCGCCTCGTCGCGGGCTGCGACAAGCGGGGCGAGACCTGTCGTCTGAAATTCGACAATTTCCTGAACTTCCGAGGCTTCCCGCATCTGCCGGGGGCGGACTGGCTGATGGCGGTGCCACGGGCGGGCGGCGCGTGAGGCGGGTCACGCCGAAAGCGTACGGGGAAGGCGTGCCAAAAGCGTGCGGGGAAGGCGTGCCAGTGGCAGGCGCAGGCGTTTCGCGAAGGCCATGCGGTGAGGTTCCGCCCGGTTCGGGCAGGAAGGTCCCGTCGAACGCGCGTAAGAAATCCTCGCCAAGAGCGGGCGCGGGATCGCTGCCGGGGGCGGGCGACCGGATCGTGGCCGAGGCGCGGCTCTGGATCGGCACGCCCTATCTGCACGGGGCCGCGCGGCGCGGCGCGGGTTGCGATTGCCTCGGGCTGGTGCGCGGCGTCTGGATGGCGCTGGCGGGCGCCGCGCCCGAGCCCGTGCCCGCCTATCCGCGCCACGAGGCGCGGGGCGGCGAGGTGCTGCGCGACGCGGCGCGGCGGCATCTGCGCGAGATCGCGTTCGCCAAGGCCCGGCCCGGCGACCTGCTGCTGTTCCGGCTGCGGGCCGGGATGGCGGCGCGGCATCTGGGGCTGCTTTCGGGGCCGCCCGAGGCCCCGCGCTTCATCCACGCCTATGAGGGGCATGGCGTGGTCGAGAGCCCGCTGACCCCGCCATGGCGGCGGCGCATCGCCGCCGGTTTCGCATTGACGGAAAGGATCGGCTGATGGCGACCATCGTGTTCGGAGCGGCGGGGATGGCCCTTGGCGGCGCCGTTGGCGGCAGCCTCATGGGGTTGTCGGGCGCGGTGCTGGGCCGCGCGGGCGGCGCGGCGCTGGGCCGGGCGATCGACGCGCGGCTCCTGGGATCGGGGGCCGACCCGGTCGAGACCGGGCGGGTCGACCGGTTCCGTCTCACCGGTGCGGGCGAGGGCGAGCCGATCGCCCGGCTCTGGGGCCGGATGCGGATCGGCGGGCAGGTGATCTGGGCCTCTGATTTCGAGGAGCGCCGCGCCAGTTCGGGCGGCGGCAAGGGCGCGCCGCGCTCGGAGGTGGTCGAGTATTCCTACGCGGTGAGCCTCGCCATCGGGTTCTGCGAGGGGCCGGTGCGCCGGGTGGCGCGGATCTGGGCCGACGGGGTCGAGCTGGGCCGTGACGAGATCACGTGGCGGCTGCACGAGGGCCGCGAGGACCAGCGGCCGGATGCGAAGATCGAGGCGGTCGAGGGGATCGGCCGCGCGCCCGCCTATCGCGGGCTGGCCTATGTGGTGATCGAGGATCTCGACCTCACGCGCTTCGGCAACCGAGTGCCGCAATTCTCCTTCGAGGTGCTGCGCCCCGCCGAGGTGTCGGACCCCGCCCGGGCCGAGGACATCGCCCGTCTCGTGCGCGGCGTCGCGGTGATCCCGGGCACCGGCGAATACGCGCTGGCGACGAGCCCGGTGCATGTCGCCTCGGGCTTTGCCGAGCGGAGGCCCGCCAACCTGCACGGGCCCTCGGGGCCGAGCGACGCCGAGGCCGCGCTCGACGATCTGGTCGAGGAGCTGCCCGAATGCCGCGTCGCCTCGCTGGTGGTGTCGTGGTTCGGCGATGACCTGCGCGCCGGGCATTGCAGGATCCGTCCCAAGGTCGAGCGCCGCGAGACCGAGGGCGAGGAGATGCCGTGGCGGGTCTCGGGGCTGGACCGCGCGGGCGCGATGGCGGTGCCGCGCGTCGAGGACCGGCCGGTCTATGGCGGCACGCCCTCGGACCTCTCGGTGATCGGGGCGATCCGGGCGATGACGGCGCGCGGGCTGGAGGTGACCTACTACCCCTTCATCCTGATGGACCAGCTGCCGGGCAACGGCCTGCCCGATCCGTGGGGTGGGGCCGAACAGGCCGCCTTGCCGTGGCGCGGCCGGATCAGCACCGCGCGCGCGCCGGGGCAGCCGGGAACCACCGACCGGACGGCGGCGGCCGAGGCCGAGGTCGCGGCCTTCTTCGGCGCGGCGCGGGCCTCGGATTTCACGATCACGCCGGACGGGCCGGTCTATGAGGGCCCCGAGGATTGGGGGCTCAGGCGCTTCGCGCTGCACCAGGCGCATCTGTGCGCCATGGCGGGCGGGGTCGAGGCGTTCTGCATAGGCTCGGAGCTGGTGGCGCTCACCACGATCCGGGGGGCGGGCGACAGCTACCCCGCCGTGGAGGCGCTGCGCGATCTGGCGGCCGAGCTGCGCGGCATCCTGGGGCGGGACGTGAAGCTCTCCTACGCCGCCGACTGGACCGAGTATCACGGCCACCAGCCCGGCGGGGCGACCAAGCGGTTCCACCTCGACCCGCTCTGGGCCGACCCGGAGATCGATTTCATCGGCATCGACAACTACATGCCGCTCTCGGACTGGCGCGACGGCACCGATCACCTCGACGCGGCGCGGCACCGCTCGATCTACGATCTCGACTATCTCGCGGGCAATGTCGCGGGCGGCGAGGGCCATGACTGGTACTACCATTCGCCCGAGGCCCGCGCGGCGCAGATCCGCACGCCGATCACCGATGGCGACGGCGAGCCGTGGGTTTGGCGCTACAAGGACCTCAAGGGCTGGTGGGGCAACCCGCATCACGAGCGGATCGACGGGGTGCGGCAGCCGCAGCCCACCGCGTGGCGGCCGGGATCGAAGCCCATTCGCTTCACCGAGCTGGGCTGCGCCGCCGTGGACCGGGGCAGCAACCAGCCCAACAAGTTCATCGATCCGAAATCCTCCGAATCTTCGCTGCCCTATCATTCGCGTGGCCATCGCGACGAGCGGATCCAGATGCAGTATCTGCGCGCCGTGCATCGGCATTTCGCCGATCCGGGGGCGAACCCGGTCTCGGAGATCTACGGCGCGCCGATGCTCGACACCGAGCGGATGCTGGTCTGGGCCTGGGACCTGCGGCCCTATCCTTGGTTTCCGGGGCTGTCGGAGGTCTGGAGCGACGGCGAGAACTGGGCGCGCGGCCACTGGATCACCGGGCGCACCGCGCATCGCGACCTCGCCTCGGTGGTGGCGGACATCTGCGCCGAGGCGGGGGTGAGCGAGATCGACACCTCGCGGCTGCACGGGCTGGTGCGCGGCTATCTCGCCCGGGGTCAGCAGAGCGCGCGGGCGATGTTGCAGCCCCTGATGCTGGCGCATGGCTTCGACGCGGTCGAGCGCGAGGGGCGGCTGGTGTTCCGCAGCCGCGACGGGCTGGCTGACGCCGCGCTCGATCCCGCGGGGCTGGTGCGCGTGTCGCCGGAGATGCCGGTTCTGGAGATCGCGCGCGAGGCCGGCGCGGCGCTGCCCGACCGGGTGCGGCTGGGCTATGTCGCGGCCGAAACCGGGGCCACGGGCAGCGTCGAGGCGGCGCCGCCGGACGGCGCGGCGCGCCATGTCGAGGCGGCCGAGCTGCCGATGGTTCTGACCCGGGCCGAGGCGCAGGCCATGGCCGCGCGCTGGCTGGCGGAGATGCGGCTCGGGCGCGAGCGCGCCGAGTTCGCGCTGCCGCCCTCGGCGCATGGCCTCGGCCCCGGTGACGTGGTCGAGATCGCAGGTAAGGATCGCGGAGAGGGCGGCGCCTGGCGGATCGAGCGGCTGGAGCGGACGAGCTTTGCCGCGATCGAGGCGGTGCGCACCGCGCCGGGGCTCTACCTGCCGCAGCCCGCCGAGGACGAGGCCGAGGCCCCCGGCGCCCATGTCCCGCCGGTGCCGGTCGAGGGGGTGTTCCTCGACCTGCCGCTGCTCACCGGGGAGGAGGTGCCGCACGCGCCGCATTTCGCGGCCACGGCGCGGCCATGGCCCGGCGCGGTGGCGCTGGTCTCGGGCGTCGAGGATGCCGATCACCGGCTCGACCTGACGCAGCCCCTGGCCGCCACCATCGGCACGACATTGACGCCGCTCGCCGCCGCGCCTGCCGGGCTGTGGGATCGCGGCCCGGCGCTGCGGCTGCGGCTGGCGCAGGGGCAGCTGACCGGGGCCAGCCGGGCGGCGGTGCTGGCGGGGGCCAACCTCATGGCGATCGGCGATGGCGAGAGCGACCACTGGGAGCTGCTGCAATTCCTTCGGGCCGATCCGGTGGAGCCGGGGGTCTTCGAGGTTTCGATGCGGCTCAGGGGGCAGGCGGGGACCGATGCGGTGATGCCCGAGATCTGGCCCGCGGGCAGCCGCGTCGTGCTGCTCGATGGCGTGCCGCGGCAGGTCGCGCTGCCGGACGCGGCGCGCGGGCTGACCCGGCATTACCGGTATGGCCCGGCGCGGCGGCCGCTCACCGATCCGAGCTGGCGGCACGCGGCGCGGGCCTTTTCGGGCGTCGGGCTCAGGCCCTGGGCGCCGGTGCATCTGCGGGCGCGGCAAACCGGCGGCGATCTCGCGATCTCTTGGATCCGGCGGGCGCGGATCGGCGGCGATGGCTGGGCGGGGCGCGAGGTGCCGCTGGGCGAGGCGCGCGAGGCCTACCTGCTGCGTATCTCGACCAATGGCGTGTTGCTGCGCGAGGCGGAGCTCGGCGCGCCGGGCTTCGCCTACACGGCGGCGATGCGCATGGCCGACGGCGCGGCCGGGCCGCTCGTGGTGCAGGTGGCGCAGATCTCGGAGGCGTTCGGGCCGGGCCCCTTCGCCGACATCGCGGTGGCGGGATGAGGCCGATCCTGCCCGGATGCCTCGACCGGGCGGTGGCGGCGCTGCTCGCCGCGCCGCCCGAGGGGCGCGCGGGGCTGGCGCTGCGGATCGTGTCCGAGGCGCGCGCCGCCGATGCCTGGCGCAAGCGGCGCGGCCGGGCGCATCCGCTCTGGGGCGACGGTTCGCTGATGTCGGCGGCGCTGCGGCACCCGGCGCGGCCGCTGCCGCCATCGCTGGGCCGCGAAGCGCGGGCGGCGCTGCGGCAGGTGCTCGATGCACTTGACGGCTCCTCCGGCCTTTGATCTTGGCCGGGAGGCCCTATCTGGGCTAGACAGGACGCGGCATCAGGAGGCCATGGCGATGGCGAAACCACAGGCGCAGCTGGCCGAGATCGATCCGGTCTGGAGCCGCATTCGCAGCGAGGCCGAGGAGGCGATCGCGGCCGAGCCGCTGATGGGCGGGCTGATCCATTCGAGCGTGCTGCATCACCAGAGCTTTGCCTGTGCGCTGGCCTACAGGCTGTCGCTCAAGCTTGCCTCGGACGAGATGCCGGCGCAGATCCTGCGCGAGATCATCGACGGCGCCTATGGCGCCGAGCCGGAACTGGTGGTCTCGGCCCGCGCCGATCTCGTCGCCACATACGAGCGCGACCCGGCCTGCCACCGCTTTCTGCAGCCGCTCTTGTACTTCAAGGGCTACCAGGCGATCCAGGCCTACCGCCTCGGCCATTGGCTCTGGCAGGAAGGGCGGCTCGACCTCGCTTATTTCGTGCAGATGCGCGTCTCCGAGACCTTCGGCGTCGACATTCACCCGGCGGCGCGGATCGGGCGCGGCGTCATGATCGATCACGCCCATTCGGTGGTGATCGGCGAGACGGCGGTGGTCGGCGACAACGTGTCGATGCTGCATTCGGTGACGCTTGGCGGCACCGGCAAGGAAGAGCAGGATCGCCACCCCAAGATCGGCAACGGCGTGCTGATCGGCGCGGGCGCCAAGGTGCTGGGCAACATCCGCATCGGCGACTGCTCGCGGATCGCCGCCGGTTCGGTGGTGCTGATCGACATCCCGGCCTGCAAGACCGTGGCGGGCGTGCCCGCGCGGATCGTCGGCGAGGCGGGCTGCGCCCAGCCCTCGGTGTCGATGGACCAGACCTTCAAGGGCGACGAACGGGGCTGAGCGCCATGGGCGGCCTTCGGGGCCGCCAGCCGCCTCATCCCTCCGAGGGCAGCGGCGCCTGCGGGCGGCGCAGCGGCCAGACCTCCAGCACCCCGGCGCAGAGCACCAGCGCCCCGCCCGCGAGCTCCAGCGGCCCCAGATGCTCGCCCGCGAGCCACGCGGCCGAGAGCGCGCCGACCAGCACTTCGGACATCAACAGGATGCCGGTGCGCGCCGGTTCCAGCCGGGTGGTGGCCCACATCAGCCCGGCCATGAAGACCCCCCACCACAGCCCGCCGGTGACGCCCGACCACAGGAGGGCCGGGGCGATCTCGACCCCGGGACCGGGAAGCGGCCCGAACAGCGGCGCGATCGCCAGCGCGCCCGCGCTCGCGCCCATGGCGAAGACGAAGGCGGCCTCGGGCGGCGCCAGCGCCGGGCGCAGCCGGATGCCGGTGGTCGAGACCGACCACATGAGGCCCGAGGCCAGCGCCAGCCATTCGCCGGCGCCGCGCGGCAGCGGCCATTCGCCATCCGCACCGAGCATCACCGCGAGCCCCGCCAGCCCCGCCGCGATCGCCGCGAGCCGCAGCCTCGGCGTGTGCCAGCCGAGCAGGCGGCCGATCAGCGTGCTCCAGACCGGGGTGAGGAAGAACAGCAGGATGATGATCGCGACCCGGCCATAGACGAAGCCCACCGAGTAGAGCATGAAGGCCGCGCCGCCGAGAGCCACCGAGGCCAGGGCCCAGGGGTCGGCATGGCGCAGCCGCCGGCGCGCCAGCGCGGCGGGCGCGAGCAGCGCCGTCGCGGCCAGCGTGATCGCGAAGGTGCCCCAGGCGCCCGAGAGGCCGATCTCCTCAAGCCTTCGGACCGGCAGCCAGTAAAAGCCCCAGAGCACGCCCGAGGCGACCACGAGCAGGCTGGCGACGCGGCGGGTGGTCTCATCGGTCAAGGGCACGGCTTTCCCGGCAGGAGGGGATCGGCATCGCGACGGGCGGGGCGGACGCGTTCCGGCCGGGGCAGGCGGCCGGATCCGCCCGGAACGCGCCTTGCGACGGCCATGGGGTCAGTCCTCCAGCATCGGCAGGGCGAAGGTGATCAGCTGGTCGCCGACCTGCGGCTTGAGGATCGGGTTGCCGCCGGCGACGAAGCTCACATATTGCCGCCCCTCATGCTCGTAGACCGCCGGGATGGCGACGGCGGGCGCCTCGACCCGCCATTTCCATAGCTCCTCGCCCGAGGCGGCCGAAAGCGCGCGGACATGCGCGTCCATCGAGGCGCCGATGAAGATCACGCCGCCCGCCGTCACCGCCGGGCCGCCCAGCGTCGGGCTGCCCCAACCCTCGGGCGCGTAGAAGCCCCATTGCTGGGTCTGGCCGAAGGGCCGCTCCCAGAGCTGTTCGCCGGTGTCGAGGTCATAGGCGAGGATCGTGCCGAAGGGCGGCTTCCAGCAGGGCAGGCCCAGAGGCGTCAGGAAATTCGTCAGCTCGAAGCCGTAGGGCACGCCCTCCTGCGGGTAGAAGCCCTGCTCGGCGCCGCTTTCGCCCGCGATCTCCTCGTATTCCTCGCGCGGGATCATCCGCAGGATCTGCGCCACCTTCTGGGTGTTGACGTAGAAGGTGTTGGTCTCGGGATCGAGCGCGCCGCCGCCCCACTGCATGCCGCCCGCCGTGCCCGGATACATCAGCGTGCCCTTGCCTTCGGCGGTGGGCGGCGTGAACAGCCCCTCGTAGCGCAGCTCTTCGAGGGTGCGCGAGCAATAGCCGAAGCTCGCCAGATCGGCGAGCCACCAGATGCCGGGCCATGTGTCGTAGGTATTGGTGGGCTTCGGCACGTCGTAGAAGGGCTGCGTCGGCGCCGCCTCTTCGCCCGGCAGGTCCGAGGCGGGGACGGGCCGTTCCTCCATGCCGAAGACCGGCTCGCCGGTCTCGCGGTTCAGCACGTAGAGCATGCCCTGCTTGGAGGTCTGGATCAGCGCCGGAATGGTCTCGCCGTCCCGCTCGATGTCGACGAGGGTGGGGGCGGCGCCGGTGTCGTAATCCCAGATGTCGTGATGCACCAGCTGGCGCGACCAGATGATCTCGCCCGAATTGGTGTCCACCGCGGTCACGCTCGTCGCCAGCGGCAGCTCCTCGGTGCGGTTGCCGCCGTAATAGTTGGGCGAGGGCGAGGAGACCGGCATGTAGATGATGTCGCGCTCGGGATCGACGGTCATGTGGGTCCAGACATTGGCAGTGCCGGTACGATCCCACAGCTCCTTGGGGATGAAGTTCACGGTCCAGTCGAGTTCGCCGGTCTTCGCGTCCACCGCGAAGACGGTGCCCGGAGGGGCCTGCGCGCTTTCCCAGTCCTTGCCGGCCCAGCCGATGAACAGGCGGCCCTCATGGGCGACGGGCGGCTGCAACAGCGACAGCGGCCAGCGGTCGTTGGTGTCGTTCCACTGGTTCACGTCGAGCACGCCGCCCTCGGCGAAGTCCTCGCAGGGCTGGCCGGTATCGGCATCGACGGCGTGCAGCTTGGCATCCATCGTGCCGATATAGACGCGCTTGGCGCAGGTGCCGCTGGCGCCCGGCTCCTCCCAATAGGTGACGCCGCGGTTCTTCAGCGCGGGCTGGGTGAGGGCTTCGAGCCGGGCCTGGCTGTCATAGGACCAGAGCTCCTCGCCGGTGGCGGGGTCGAGCGCGAGGATGCGGTAGAAGGGGGTGCCGACATAGAGCGTCTCGTTGGCATAGACCGGGGTGGCGGACCAGACGGTCTGCGGCAGATCGCCAGAGCCGTCAGAGACGTCGCCGGTCTCGACCTCCCAGACCGGCTCCAGCAGGTGCACGTTGGCGGCGGTGATCTCGGTCAGCGGGCTGTACTTGCGCGCCTGCAGGTCGCCGTGGAAGCCGGGCCAGTCCTGCGCGCGCGCCTCGGGCGCATGGGCGAGGGGCAGGGCCAGCAGCACCAGCATGGCGGTTCGGCGGTCGTGGCCCTTGCGGGAGACGAGGTTCCAGATGGCGCCGATGGTGGCGAGGACCATCGACCACATCGCGATGTCCTGCATCAGGAAATACGCGGCCACCGCCGTCAGCGCCGCGCCCAGAAGCGTGAGCCATTTCAGCGTGAGGTTCAGCCAGTAGGGCATCCATTTGAACAGGACCAGCGCCGAGGCCACCGCGACCGCCAGCGCCCCGAACAACGCCAGCCCCGCGCCGACGCTGCCCGCGACGCCGCTCTCGGGCCGGAAATAGGCGATCGCCAGCGCCACGCTCGCGACGATGGCGGCGATCAGGGTCAGGCCGATGCCCGGCTGCTTGTCTCGATAGGTCATTCGGTTCCCTCACTTTTACCTCAGGGAAACGCGAGGTCGGGCGGCGGGTTCCTGCCTGCGGCGTGGGAACGAGGGAACGACGGCGTATCGCACATGAAGAAGGAAGGTCGCGCCGGAAGAAGGCAACGCGCCGGGGTTCATGATGCGGGACGACGCGGCGCAGCAACGGCTCCAAGTGCATCGCGTACCAATACGTGGTAGGCTCGTGAACAGACTCGCGGAAATTTTCGGCCTTCGCCGAAAACATCTTGGCGACTGGCCCTGATCCGACATCTTCAGAAGCTCATGGGAGGATACGCCATGAAACGCATGATGATGGCCATCGCGGTCGCATGCGCCGGGGGGATGGCCGGCGCACAGGAGGCCCAGGAGGCGATGCCCGACGCATCGGGCGAGCAGGGACCCCCGGAATTCTTCCGCAGCATCTATCCCGAACACGCCTTCGACGAGGCGATGGCGCTCTACGGTGCCCTTGGCGGCGAGGGAGCGGAACTCGATGCCAAGACCCGCGAGCTTGTCGCGCTCGCGGTCGCCGCGCAGATCCCCTGCGATTACTGCGTCTATGCCCACAAGAAGAATGCGATGAGCGCGGGCGCGACGGAAGCCGAGGTCCGGGAGGCGGTGGCGACCGCCGCCAATGTCCGCATGTGGAGCACGATGCTCAACGGGATGGATTACGACTTCGAGGCGTATAAGGCCGAGCATGACGAGAGGATGCCACCGACCAACTGACGCGACCGATCGAACTGGCCGACCGCTGCGACACGGATGCGAAACGCAAAGGGGCCGCACCCTTGTGGTGCGGCCCCTTCGAACGGCGTGACGCGACCTGTCAGGCCAGCATCATCATCGGGTTTTCCAGCGCCTCGGCGATTTGCTTGAGCAGTTCCGCCCCCAGCGCGCCGTCGATCACCCGGTGATCGACCGAGAGCGTCACCGACATCACCGTCGCCACCTCGATCTCGCCCGCATCGTTGACCACCGGCTTCTTCACGCCGGCGCCGACCGCGAGGATCGCGCCGTGCGGCGGGTTGATGACGGCATCGAAATTGTCGATGCCGAACATGCCGAGGTTGGAGATCGCGAAGCTGCCGCCCTGGTATTCATGCGGCGCGAGCTTCTTGTCGCGGGCCCGCTTGGCGAGGTCCTTCATCTGGCTCGACAGCGACGAGAGCGAGCGGCTCTCGGCGTCGCGCAGCACCGGGGTGAAGAGACCGCCTTCGATCGCCACGGCCACCGCCACGTCGGAGGGCTTGAGCTTCAGCACCCGGTCGCCGGCCCAGACGGCGTTGGCGTCCGGCACCGCCTGCAGCGCCAGGGCCGAGGCCTTGATGATAAAGTCGTTGACCGAGAGCTTCACGCCGCGGGCTTCGAGCTGCTTGTTCAGCTGCGAGCGGAATTTCAGCAGCGCGTCGAGCTTGATGTCGCGGCGCAGGTAGAAATGCGGGATGGTCTGCTTGGCCTCGGTGAGACGCGCCGCGATGGTGCGGCGCATGCCGTCGAGCTTGACCTCCTCGAACTCGCGATCCGCGTACATCTTGCGGATCTGCTCGGCCTGCACGCCGGGGGCGGCGGGGGCCGCCACCGGGGCCTTGTCGGCCTTGTCGGCTTGGGCGGCGGGGGCCTTCCCGGCCTCGGCCGCGGCGGGCTTCTGGCCGGGCTTGGCGCTTTCGACATCGGCCTTGACGATGCGGCCGTTCGGGCCCGAGCCCTTGATCTGGCTCAGGTCGAGGCCCTTGTCGGCCGCGATCCGCCGCGCCAGCGGCGAAGCGAAGACGCGATCGCCGGAGGCGCCCGACGAGGCCGGGGCGGCGTCGCTACCCTTGGCCTGCTGCGCGGCACCGGCATCGTCGCCATAGCCCTTGGCGGGAGAGGTCTCGGCCTTGGGCGTGGCGGGTTCGGCGTGGCTGTCGGCGTCGCCCTTCTTGGGTTCGGTCGAGGCGTCGATGTCGTCGGCGCTCTCGCCATCCTCGAGCAGCACGGCGATGGGGGTGTTGACCTTCACCCCCTCGGTGCCCTCGGCGATCAGGATCTTGCCGACGACGCCCTCGTCGACGGCCTCGAACTCCATCGTCGCCTTGTCGGTCTCGATCTCGGCCAGAAGGTCGCCGGAGGAGACGTTGTCACCCTCCTTGACCAGCCATTTCGCGAGCGTGCCTTCCTCCATGGTCGGCGACAGCGCGGGCATCAGGATTTCCGTTGGCATGTCTCGCGCCCCTTACTTGTAGGTCACTTTGCGCACCGCCTCGACGACCTCGTCGGTCGTCACCAGCGCGTGCTTCTCGAGGTTGGCCGCATAGGGCATCGGCACGTCCTTGCCGGTGCAGTTGATGACCGGCGCGTCGAGATGGTCGAAGGCCTCCTGCATCAGCACGTTCGAGATGTAGCCGCCGACCGAACCCTGCGGCCAGCCTTCCTCGACGGTGACGCAGCGGTTGGTCTTCTTGACGCTCTCGATGATCGCGTCGGTGTCCATCGGCCGGATCGTGCGCAGGTCGATCACCTCGGCCTCGATGCCGTCCTGGGCCAGCTTCTCGGCCGCCTCCAGCGCATAGGTCATGCCGATGCCGAACGACACGATGGTGACGTCCGTGCCCTCGCGGGCGATGCGCGCCTTGCCCAGCGGAATGGTGAAATCGTCCAGCACCGGCACCTCGAAGGAGCGGCCGTAGAGGATCTCGTTCTCGAGGAAGATCACCGGGTTGGGGTCGCGGATCGCGGATTTCAGCAGGCCCTTCGCGTCGGCGGCGGAGTAGGGCATCACCACCTTGAGGCCGGGGATCTGCATGAACCAGGCGGCGAAGTCCTGGCTGTGCTGCGCGGCGACGCGGGCGGCGGCGCCGTTCGGGCCGCGGAACACCATCGGCGCGCCCATCTGGCCGCCCGACATGTAGAGCGTCTTGGCGGCCGAGTTGATGATCTGGTCCATCGCCTGAAGCGCGAAGTTGAAGGTCATGAACTCGACGATCGGGCGCAGCCCGCCGAAGGCGGCGCCGACCGCGATGCCGGTGAAGCCATGCTCGGTGATCGGCGTGTCGACCACGCGCTTGGGACCGAACTCGTCGAGGAGGCCCTGGCTGATCTTGTAGGCGCCCTGGTACTCGCCGACTTCCTCGCCCATCAGGAAGACGTTGTCGGCGCGGCGCATCTCCTCGGCCATCGCGTCGCGCAGCGCTTCGCGGACCGTGGTGGTCTTGGTCTCGGTGCCCTCGGGCCAGTCCGGGGTCCGCGGCGGCTTCGGCGCGGCGGCGGCGGGCGAGGCGGCGGCGGGGGTGTCGGAGGGCAGGGTGTCCTTGGCCTTGGTCTCCTCCTTGACCTGCGCCTTGGCGTCATCGCCCTTGTTGGCGCCGGCGCTCTCGGCGGCGGAGGCGTCCTCGCCCTCTTCGAGCAGCACCGCGATCGGGGTGTTCACCTTCACGCCCTCGGTGCCTTCCTCGATCAGGATCTTGCCGACGGTGCCCTCGTCGACGGCCTCGAACTCCATCGTGGCCTTGTCGGTCTCGATCTCGGCCAGGATGTCGCCGGAGGAGACGGTGTCGCCCTCCTTCACGAGCCACTTGGCGAGCGTGCCTTCCTCCATGGTCGGGGAGAGGGCGGGCATCAGAATTTCGGTCGCCATGGATCAGGCCTCCTGCGGGGCTTCTTTAGCGTAGATGTCGGTCCAGAGTTCCTCGAGCGCGGGCTCTGGGCTCTCCTTGGAGAACTCGGCGGACTCGTTGACGATCTCCTTGATCTCCTTGTCGATCGCCTTGAGGTCGTCCTCGGTCGCGTGCTGGCCCGAGAGCAGCACCTGCCGGATCTGCTCGATCGGGTCGCGCTCGTCGCGCATCTTCTGCACTTCCTCGCGCGAGCGGTACTTCGCGGGGTCGGACATCGAGTGGCCGCGGTAGCGGTAGGTCTTGATCTCGAGGATGTAGGGACCCTTGCCCTCGCGGCAGTGGCCCACGGCGCGCTCGCCGGCTTCCTTCACCGCCAGTACGTCCATGCCGTCGACTTCCTCGCCCTTGATGCCGTAGGCGGCGCCGCGCTCCCACAGGGAGGGGGACTTGGTCGAGCGCTGGACGCTCGTGCCCATCGCGTACTGGTTGTTCTCGATCACGAAGACGACCGGAAGCTCCCACAGCTGCGCCATGTTGTAGGTCTCGTAGACCTGGCCCTGGTTCGCAGCGCCGTCACCGAAATAGGCGAAGGTCACGCGGCCGTTCTCGAGATACTTGTCGGCGAAGGCGAGGCCGGCGCCGATCGGCACCTGCGCACCGACGATGCCGTGGCCGCCATAGAAGTGCTTTTCCTTCGAGAACATGTGCATGCTCCCGCCCTTGCCCTTCGAGTAGCCGCCCTCGCGGCCCGTGAGCTCGGCCATCACCCCCTTGGGGTCCATGCCGCAGGCCAGCATGTGGCCGTGGTCGCGATACGAGGTGACGCGCTTGTCGCCTTCCTCGGCCGCGGCCTCGAGCCCGACCACCACGGCCTCCTGGCCGATATAGAGGTGGCAGAAGCCGCCGATCAGACCCATGCCGTAAAGCTGGCCCGCCTTCTCCTCGAAGCGCCGGATCAGCAGCATTTCGCGGTAGTAGTGCTTCAGCTCTTCTGCGGGGATGTTGGAGCCCTTGGGGGCAGGATTGGAACCCTTGGCGGGGCCTGTGTCGGAGGTCTTCCGGGTCGCCATGGCGTCTCCCTTCGCGCTGTGACGGATAGTTTAGCCTTGAACTATCACTTACAGAAGTTGGGCCGGATGCAACAGGGCAATTCGGCCATGCGCGGAATGACGGCGGCCGCGCCCGGATTTTCCGGCGCGGCGCAGCAAAACAAGGCAGCCGGGGCTGCCGCAGGGTCAGCGGATGACGATCTCGTCGGCGCGGATCATGCCGAGCACCTCACGGGCGCGGGCGTCGAGCAGGTCGAGATCGAGATAGCGGTCGGAGAGTCGGCGGGTCAGATTCTCCATCCGCGCCACCTCCTCGCGCAGGCTGGCGAGTTCCTTCTCCAGGCCCCGGGCCTCGGCCTCGACCTCGGCCCGGCGGAACACGCCGTAATCGCCCTGAACGGCGGCAAAGGTGAAGTAGAGACCGATCAGCAGCATGCCGATCAGGTAGAGGGCGGGGCCCAGAGAAGGGGTGCGTTTCAACATCACTCGTGCCTCGTGTGCCACCTCTTGGGTCGGGCGGCTGCGACCAGTATGCCACGAAAAAGGCGGCGGAAACATCGCGTTTCCGCCGCCTTGGCGCCTTATTGCCGGAGACCGTGACCGGATTGCCGCTTTGGCGCAGTCGATCCGGTCAGGCTGTCCCTCAGGCCTTGCCCAGATAGATGTCCTGCAGCTTGCCGAGCATCTCCAGCGCCTCGGCGCGCGGACGCTGGAACGAGTTGCGGCCGATGATCGAGCCGTTGCCGCCGCCGTCGCGGATCGCGCGGGCGTCGTCATAGACCGAATCCGCGCCCTTCTTGGCGCCGCCCGAGAACACCATCAGGCGGCGGCCGCCGAAGGCCGACTGCACGCAGTGGCGTACCCGCGCCGCCTGGGTCGAGATGTCGATGTTCTCGGCCTCGTAGACCTTCTTGGCCTCGGGCAGCGACAGGTGGTCGGTCGAGAGCTTGATCTTGATGACATGGGCGCCGATCAGCGCCGCGATCTGCGCGGCATAGGCGGCGATGTCGATCGCGGTCTCGCCGTCCTTGTCGAGCGCCTCGCCGCGCGGGTAGGACCAGATCACGGTGGCCACGCCCTTGGCGGCGGCCTCCTTGCGCATCTCGACGATCTCCTCGAACATCTCGAGCGCGCAGTCCGAGCCCGGGTAGATCGTGAAGCCGATCGCCGAGCAGCCCAGCCGCAGCGCGTCATCGACCGAGGCGGTGACGGCCTGGTTCTTGCCGGCGGTGCCGGACATCAGCGAGTTGGCGCTGTTGCATTTCAGGATGGTCGGGATCTGGCCGGCGAAGCTGTCGGCGCCCGCCTCGATCATGCCCAGGGGCGCGGCATAGGCGTTGAGCCCGGCATCGATGGCGAGCTGGTAGTGGTAATGCGGGTCGTAGCCCTCGGGGTTGGGCGCGAAGCTGCGGGCCGGGCCGTGCTCGAAGCCCTGATCGACCGGCAGGATGATCATCTTGCCGGTGCCGCCCAGCTTGCCCGCCATCAGCATCCGGGCGAGGTTGGCCTTCACGCCGGGGGTCTCGCCCTCGTAGTTGCGAAGGATGTCGCGGACGGTTTCAGTGGTCTGCATGGGGAGCCTTTCGGTTTGCGGTTGCGGCAAACCTAGGGCTCCGCCCGGCGGCTCACAATCCTGTTAGCGCCACCGGGCGGCACTGTTAGCGCCACCAAACCCCCGTGATCGCACGGGGTTTTGGGATCAGCCCCGGCCGTAGGCCCGGCCAGCGATCCGCGCGGTCAGGCCGCGCGGCAGCACCCGCCCGGCAAGCGCCGCGATCCGCGTCATGCCGCCCGGCACCACGGTCTGGCGCCCCGCCAGCATCGCCTCCCAGCCGGCCTGCGCCACGTCGCGGGCCCGCGCCGGGCGCATCGGGCCCGAGGGACCGCCCGCCGCCATGCCGGCCGCCTCGAAGAAGCCGGTATCGACAGGGCCGGGGCAGAGCGCGGTGACCGTGACGTCGATCTCCTCGCCCGAGAGCTCGCTCGACACGGCGTCCGAGAGCGACAGCAGGTAGGCCTTGGTGGCGTGGTAGACCGCCATGCCGGGGCCGGGGATGAAGGCCGCGACCGAGGCCACGTTCATGATGTGGCCGGCGCCCTCCTTGCGCATATGCGCGACGGCGGCCTGCATCAGCACGGTGGCGGCCGAGACGTTGACCGCGACGAGGGTCTCGACCTCCTCGGTGCCGCCATCGCCGAAGCGGCGCTGCAGCCCGAGGCCCGCATTGTTGACGAGGATCTCGATACGACGGCCCTCGGAGGCCTCGCGCCACAGCCGCTCGGCGGCGCCGGGGCGGGCGAGATCGGCGGGGATCACCACCACCTCGACGCGCTCGCGCAGCTCGGCGGCCAGCGTCTCGAGCTTGTCCTCGGAGCGGGCCGAGAGGATCAGGCGGCGGCCGCCGCGCGCCGCGATGCGGGCGAACTCGACGCCGAGACCGGAGGAGGCGCCGGTGATCAGCGTCCAGCCGCGGCTTTGCGGGACCAGGTCGGTGCGGGCGTGGTTCATCTGCGTGCTCCCGCTCATGCGCCCAGCGCCTTCACGCCCGGAAGCACCTTGCCTTCCATCCATTCGAGGAAGGCGCCGCCCGCCGTCGAGACGTAGGAGAAGTCCTGCGCCACCCCCGCGGCGTTGAGCGCGGCCACGGTGTCGCCGCCGCCCGCGACCGAGACCAGCTTGCCGGCCTTGGTCAGCTCGGCCGCCTTCTTCGCCGCCGCGACGGTGCCGCGGTCGAAGGGCGCGATCTCGAAGGCGCCCAGCGGCCCGTTCCAGACCAGCGTCTTTGCGTTCTCGAGCGCCATCTCGACATGCGCGACGCTGTCGGGGCCGGCGTCGAGGATCATCGCGTCGGCGGGCGTGTCCTCGGCCTTGACGGTCTCGCTCGCGGCGCCGGCCTTGAACTCGCGCGCCACCACGACATCGCGCGGCAGCAGGATGGTGCAGCCCTTGTCGGCGGCCTTCTGCGCGATCTCCTTCGCGGTCCCGGTCAGGTCGTGCTCGCACAGCGACTTGCCGACATCGAGCTCCTGGGCCGCGAGGAAGGTGTTGGCCATGCCGCCGCCGATCACCAGCGTGTCGACCTTCTCGACGAGGTTCGACAGCAGGTCGAGCTTGGTCGAGACCTTGGCGCCGCCGACCACGGCGACGACGGGGCGTTCGGGGTTGCCCAGCGCCTTGTCGAGCGCCGAAAGCTCCTCGGCCATCAGCCGGCCGGCGCAGGCGGGCAGCAGCCGCGCCAGCGCCTCGGTCGAGGCATGGGCGCGATGCGCCGCCGAGAAGGCGTCGTTGACGTAGAGATCGCCCAGATGCGCGAGCTTCTCGGCGAATTCCAGCTCGTTCTTTTCCTCGCCGGGGTGGAAGCGGGTGTTCTCGAGCAGCAGCACCTCGCCGTCGCCCAACGCGTCGACCGCCGCCTGCGCCGCGTCGCCCACGCAATCCTCGGCGAAGGCGACCTTGCGGCCGAGCTTTTCCTCGAGCGTCGGCACGATCTGCTTCAGGGACATCTCGGGCACCACGCGGCCCTTGGGCCGGTCGAAATGCGCCAGCAGGATCACCCGGCCGCCCTTGTCCGCGATGTCGTTCACGGTGGGCAGGATGCGCTCGATCCGGGTCGCGTCGGTGACGCGGCCCGCTTCGACCGGCACGTTCACGTCCACCCTCACGAGGGCCCGCTTGCCCGCGAGGTCCATCTCGTCGATCGTCTTCCAGCCCATGCGGCGTCCTTTCCGTTTCGCGTTGGCGAATAGGTAGCGCCGGGGGCCCGGGCTCTCAAGCCATTGGCTTAGTCGTCGCACGGCCTTATGTCGGGAGCAAAGCAGCAGGAGGACCGGCGATGGCCGAGATCAAGGACCCCGAGAACACCATCATCATCGAGCTGAAGGACGGCCGCGTGGTGATCGAGCTTCTGCCCGACGTGGCGCCGAAGCACGCCGAGCGCATGAAGGAGCTGGCCCGCGCCGGCGCCTATGACAACGTCGCCTTCCACCGCGTGATCGACGGCTTCATGGCGCAGACCGGCGACGTGCAGCACGCCAACATGGAAAAGGACTACAACCCGCGCCGCGCCGGCACCGGCGGCTCGGACAAGCCGGACCTGCCGGCCGAATTCTCGAAACTGCCGCATGACCGCGGCACGCTGGGCGCGGCGCGTTCGGCCAACCCGAACTCGGCCAACTCGCAGTTCTTCATCAACTTCAAGGACAACCACTTCCTCAACGGCCAGTACACCGTCTATGGCCGGGTGATCGAGGGGATGGAGCATGTCGACGCCATCACCAAGGGCGAGCCGCCGGCGAATCCCGACCGGATGATCAGCGTGAAGGTGGCCGCCGATGCGTAAGCTCGCCGTTCTGCTGGCGCTCGCCGCCGGCCCCGCCGCCGCCACCGGGCTCGAGATCGACGTCGCGGGGCAGGCCAATGGCACGATCAAGATCGACCTGCTCGAAGAGGTCGCGCCGAACCATGTGGAGCAGATCACCGCGCTGGCGCGCGAGGGCGCCTATGACGGGGTGATGTTCCACCGCGTGATCGACGGCTTCATGGCGCAGACCGGCGACGTCGAGTTCGGCGGCGAGGGCGGCGATGCCGCCATGGCCGGCATGGGCGGCTCCGAGCGTGACGATCTGGCGGCCGAGTTCTCGGACATCCCGTTCGAGCGCGGCACCGTCGGCATGGCGCGCAGCCAGGACCCGAACTCGGCCAACAGCCAGTTCTTCATCATGTTCGCCCCGGGCGATTTCCTCAACGGCCAGTACACGGTCGTGGGGCAGGTTACCGAAGGTCTCGAGGTGCTCGACGCGATCAAGCGCGGCGAGGGTCCGAACGGCGCGGTGATCGGCGAGCCCGACGTGATGCGCGAGGTGCGCGTCACCGAGTGACGCGCCGCGGCGTCGCGGCCCCATGCGCGGGCCGCGGCGCTTTGCTAGTCGTGAGGCAGCAGCCGCGGTGCCGGAAAGCGCACCTCGATCGCGGTGCCGCCCGCGCCGCTTTCGCGGCGGATCTCGCCGTTGATCCGGGCCACCGAGGCATCGATGATCTGCCGGCCGAGGCCGCTGCCGCCCCCGGGTTCGGCCCGCAGGCTGTCGCTGCCGACGCCGTCATCGGCGACCGTGAGCCGACCCATCGCCCCGTTCAACTCAAGCGTCACCGTGATCCGTCCCGCGCGCGCCCGCGGAAAGGCGTGCTTGGCGGCGTTGGTGATCGCCTCGCTGACCAGCAGCGCCAGCGAGGTCGCGACCTCGGAGCGGACCAGCATCGGCACGAGGCTGTGCGAGATCACCACGTTGTCGGGCAGGCTGTTGTCGAGATGGCGGAAGATGTCGGGCAGGAACTGGTGCAGCGCGATCTCGTTGCGGGCCGAGACCTTGTGCAGCTCGGCATGCAGGAGCGCGATCGCCGAAAGCCGGTCGATCGTCACCGCGAGCGCGTCGCGGGTCTCGTCGCTCTGCGCCTGCGCGCGCTGGATCCGGACCATCGCGGTGACCATCTGCAGCGAATTCTTGACCCGGTGGTCGACCTCGTTGGCCAGCGTCTCCTGCACCGCCAGCGCTCGGCGCAGCTCCATGCGCCGCGTCACCTGACGGGCGAGGATCACCAGCAGGCGCTTGGTCTCATCGGACAGGCGGCGCGGCTTGCGGTCGAGGATGCACAGGGCGCCGATCGGCGTGACGTCGTTCAGCTTGAGGATGGCGCCGCCATAGTAGCGGATCGCCTCGGGGCCGGTGACCAGCGGGTTGTCGCAGGTGCGCGGATCGGTGGCGGTGTCCTCGATCTCGAGGAAATCGGGCCCGGTGAGGCCGTGCGAGCAGATCGACTCGTCCATGCTGTAGTCGCGCTGCTCGGTTCCGAAGGCGGATTTCGCCCATTGCCGGTCGGTGCTCACCAGCGTGACCAGCGAGATCGGCGCGCCGCAGATCTCGGCCGCATAGGCGGTGATCTCGTCGAAATCCGCCTCGTCCTCGCTGTCCATGATCCCGAGCGAGCGGATCGCGTCCGCCCGCCGCTCGGCCGAGTGATCGGAAACGTCTTTCACAGGCGGCCTCTTGGTCGGGACCGGCATGGATCGGCGGGTCCTGTCGGAAAAATGGCGAATGATCCGGTCGCTTTTACGTGCCACAGAAAGTTTTGTCGACCTTTTCGTGTTCCTGCGGTGGCGCTACGTAACGTTCCGCCAGCGCCGGATCCGGGTCGAATGGCCGGGTCACGACACCCAGCATTTCGTCGAACGGATCATGATCGCCGGCCATGGCGGCGGTGATCGCGGCCTCGATCCGGTGCAGACGCGGCACGACCACCGGGTTGGCAGCGGCCGCGATGCCGAAATCGGGCCCGCGCGCGCGCCACCGGGCGATCCACTCGGGGGAGGCGCCGGCACGTTCCGGCCCATCCTCGGCCAGTGCCCGGAAGCCGTTGGTGAAATCGGTCTCGGCGCCGGTCATGGCCGTGAGCAGCCCCTCGATCAGAGGGCGATCCTCGGGGCGCGGGTCCGGCAGGCCGAGCTTGGCCCCGAACCGGGCAATCCACGCCTCCTGGTAGAGATCCGCGAAGCGGTTGATGATCGCGGTGAAGTCGTCGACGGCGCGTTGCTGGTCCGGCATCAGCGGCACCAACGCGGTGGCGAACTGCGCGATGTTCCACAGCGCCACCTGCGGCTGATTGCCGTAGGCATAGCGGCCATAGGCGTCGATCGAGGAAAAGACGCGGCCCGGGTGGTAGGCATCCATGAAGGCGCAGGGGCCGTAATCGATGGTCTCGCCGGCGACCGAGCAGTTGTCGGTGTTCATCACGCCGTGGATGAAGCCGAGGCTCATCCACTGCGCGATCAGATCAGCCTGCCGCGCCACCATCTGCGCCAGCATCTCGGGCACCGAACCCGCCTCGGGGTAATGCCGCGCCATGGCGTGATCGGCCAGCGCGCGCAGCCCCTCCAGATCGCCGCGCGCCGTGAGGATCTGGAAGGTGCCGACACGGATATGGCTTTGCGCCACGCGGGTCAGCACCGCGCCGGGCAGGGCGGTTTCCCGGATCACCTCCTCGCCGGTGGTGACGGCGGCGAGCGCGCGGGTGGTCGGCACGCCGAGCGCGTGCATCGCCTCGCTCATCAGGTATTCGCGGATCACCGGGCCGATCCAGGCCCGGCCGTCGCCCATGCGGGAATAGGGCGTGCGCCCCGATCCCTTGAGCGCGATGTCGCGGCGGATGCCGTCCGGGCCCACCACCTCGCCCAGAAGGATCGCGCGCCCGTCGCCCAGCTGCGGGTTCCAGTTGCCGAACTGGTGCCCGGCATAGAGCTGGGCCAGCGGCGCCGCGCCCTCGGGCACGGCGTTGCCGGAGAACATTGCCAGCCCCTCCTCGGAGCGCAGCGCGCCCGCATCGAGCCCGAGCTCGCGGGCCAGCCCGTCATTGAGGGCGATCCAGCCCGGCGCCGCCACGGGGACCGGCGCCTGCCGCGTGAACAGGCGATCGGGCAGGCGGTCATAGGAATTGTCGAAGGCGATGTGCAGGCTCATGCCCCCGATCTATGCCGTCGCGCCGCCGAACCAAGCGGAGCGCCGCCGATTTCGGCGTCGCGGGCCACTTTGTTCCTCAAATACGCATGGCGTCCGGGTGGTGGCAGGCGCGCCAGAGGTCGGTCAGAGCCGCCCGATCCGCTCGGTCAACAGGTCGAAGAAGCCGTCGCGATCGACATCGCCGATGAACAGCGCGTTCGCGGGCCGGTCGGTGACGCCCCACCAATCGGCCACGGTCATGCCCAACGTCAGCTCCGAGCTGGTCTCGATCTCGACATTGATCTCGCGGCCCTTGAAGAGCTCGGGGCGCAGCAGCCAGGCGATGACGCAGGGGTCGTGCAGCGGCGCACCCTCCGAGCCGTATTTCGCCACGTCGAAACGTTCGAAGAAATCGGTCCAGCTCGCCACCACCTCGCCGATCCGGCCCATGCCGCGCATCGTGGCGATCCAGTCCTTGGAGGTCAGCGCCTTGTGCGTCGCATCGAGCGGCAGCACGGTGATGGGGCGGCCGCAGCCGAAGACGATCTTCGCGGCTTCGGGGTCGACATAGATGTTGAACTCGGCCGCGGGGGTGATGTTGCCGCCCTCGAAACAGCCGCCGCCCATCAGCACGATGCGCCGCACCCGTTCGACGATGTCGGGCGCGCGTTGGAACGCCGTGGCGATGTTGGTGAGCGGCCCGAGCGGGCAGAGCGTGACGCTGTCCGGCGCCTCGCGGCGCAGCGTCTCGATGATGAAATCGACGCCGTGCTGCGCTTGCAGGGGCAGGGTCGGCTCGGGCAGGGCGATGCCGTCGAGGCCGGTCTTGCCATGCACGTGCTCGGCGGTGACGAGAGGGCGCGCGAGCGGTGCGTCGCATCCGGCGAAGACGGGGGTGTCGCGGCCCGCGAGCTCCACCACCTGCCGCGCGTTGCGCTGGGTCAGGTCGAGCGGCACGTTGCCGGCGACGGCGGTGATCCCCAGCAGATCGATCTCGGGCGAGGCCAGCGCCAGCAGGATCGCGACGGCGTCGTCCTGGCCGGGATCGGTGTCGATGATGATCTTCTGCGCCATGCGGTCCTCCGTCGCTCAGGCCCACAGCAAGGCAGGAACACCGCGCGGGGGCAAGCCTCGCGCGGCGTCAGCGTGTCCGCGCAAGTTTCAGACGCGCGCCTCGGGGCCGCGCGACAGGGCGGCGACGCCGGTGCGGGCCAGCTCGGTGAGGCCCAGGGGCCGCATCAGATCGGCGAAGGCGTCGATCTTGTCCGGGGTGCCGGTGATCTCGAAGACGAAGCTTTCGAGCGTCGAGTCGACCACGTTGGCGCGGAAGATGTCGGCGAGGCGCAGCGCCTCGACCCGGTGCTCGCCCTCGCCGCGCACCTTGAACAGCGCCAGCTCGCGCTCGACCGTGGGGCCCTCGACGGTGAGGTCGTGCACCTCGTGCACCGGCACGATGCGCCCCAGCTGCGCCTTGATCTGTTCGATCACCTGCGGCGTGCCGGAGGTGACGAGGGTGATCCGCGACATGTGACCGGTATGGTCGATCTCGGCCACGGTGAGGCTTTCGATGTTGTAGCCGCGGCCCGAGAACAGGCCGATCACGCGCGCCAGCACGCCGGGCTCGTTCTCGACGATCACCGCAAGGGTGTGGCGCTCCTCAACGTCGGAGAAGGTGGAGCGCAGATTGTAGGCGGAGTGGCTGGTCGAGCCTTCCTTGATGTTCAGCATGTCATGCTCCCTGTCCGGCACGTGGCCGGAAAATTCCAATTTTCCGGGGCGTTTCCTTGCAAGGAAACGCGCTCATACCAGCACCGCGCCGCCGGCTTCGATGGCGTGGGCGGTGGAGACCTCGCCCATCAGCATCTCGTTATGGGCCTTGCCGGAGGGGATCATCGGGAAGCAGTTCTCGTGCTTCTCGACAAGGCAGTCGAAGATGACCGGGCCGTCATGATCGAGCATCTCCATGATCGCGTCGTCGAGATCGGCGGGATCCTTGCACAGGATGCCCTTGGCGCCGAAGGCCTCGGCGAGCTTGACGAAATCGGGCAGCGCCTCGGACCAGCTCTGGGAGTAGCGCTCGCCATGCAGCAGCTCCTGCCACTGGCGCACCATGCCCAGACGCTCGTTGTTGAGGATGAACTGCTTGACCGGCAGCCGGTATTGCACCGCCGTTCCCATCTCCTGCATGTTCATCAGCCACGACGCCTCACCCGCGACGTTGATGACGAGGCTGTCGGGATGGGCCATCTGCACGCCGACCGAGGCCGGGAAGCCGTAGCCCATCGTGCCGAGGCCACCGGAGGTCATCCAGCGGTTCGGATCCTCGAAGCCCAGATATTGTGCGGCCCACATCTGGTGCTGGCCGACCTCGGTGGTGATGTAGCGGTCGCGGTCCTTGGTCAGCGCCTCGAGCCGCTGCAGCGCGAATTGCGGCTTGATCACCTTGTCGGAGTTGCGGAAGGCGAGGCAGTCCTTGGACCGCCATTCGCCGATCTGCGCCTGCCATTGCGCCAGCGCCTCGCGATCGGTCTTGCGGCCGCCCGCCGACCACGCCTCGAGAAGGTCCTTCAGCACGTGGGCGACGTCGCCGATGATCGGGATGTCGGTGCGGATCACCTTGTTGAGCGAGGAGGGGTCGATGTCGATATGGGCGCGGATCGAGTTCGGCGAGAAGGCGTCGATGCGGCCGGTGATCCGGTCGTCGAAGCGGGCGCCGATGCAGATCAGCAGGTCGCAGCCATGCATCGCCATGTTGGCCTCGTAGAGACCGTGCATGCCGAGCATGCCGAGCCACTGCTCACCCGAGGCCGGGTAGGCGCCGAGACCCATCAGGGTCGAGGTGATCGGGAAGCCGGTCGCCGCGACCAGCTCGCGCAGCAGCTTCGAGGCCTCGGGCCCGGAGTTGATGACGCCGCCGCCGGTGTAGAAGACCGGGCGCTTGGCGGTCTCCATGGCCCGCGCCAGCGCCTCGATCGCGGCGCGGTCGCCTTTGACGGCGGGCGCGTAGCGAGTCGAGCGGGTTTCCTTGCCGCCATAGCTGCCGGTGGCGAACTGCACGTCCTTGGGGATGTCGACCAGCACCGGGCCGGGACGGCCGGCGGTGGCGACGTGGAACGCCTCGTGCAGTGTTTGGCCCAGCCGGTCGGTCTCCTTCACCAGCCAGTTGTGCTTGGTGCAGGGGCGGGTGATGCCGACCGTGTCGGCCTCCTGGAACGCGTCGGAGCCGATCATGAAGGTCGGGACCTGGCCCGACAGCACGACGATCGGGATCGAATCCAAGAGCGCGTCGGTCAGGCCGGTGACGGCGTTGGTGGCGCCGGGGCCGGAGGTGACGATCGCGACGCCGGGCTTGCCGGTCGAGCGGGCATAGCCTTCGGCGGCGTGGATCGCGCCCTGTTCGTGGCGCACCAGCACGTGGCGGATGTCGTTTTGCTGGAACAGCTCGTCATAGATCGGCAGCACCGCGCCGCCGGGATAGCCGAACACCGTGTCGACGCCCTGATCCTTCAGCGCCTGCACGACCATCTTCGCGCCCGTCATCTGCCTGCCGGTCTGCGCCGATTGCGTCTGCCCTGTCATCGTGCCGTTTCCCTGTCTGTCTGTCGCGCCCTGCGCACAAAAAAGCCCCCGGTGATCCGGGGGCGCATGGTCGACCGTCATGGTCCCTGCCGTTACCGGCCCACGCGCCCTGCCTCACCGATTACAAGAAGGAGATCCATCTTCTCCGGTCCTTTCCGTTCCGCCCGCGCAGATATGCACGGGCGGGCGCGGGGGTCAACCGCAAACGGCGGAGAAAATGTCGCGGACCGCACGGCGTGAGAAACTTTCTTAACGCTTCGCGGTCATTCAGGGTCGATCCGCAAAGGATTCAGCTCTGCGCGGCGGGTTTACCGGCCTCGGCCTTGGCATCTTCCATGAGGGGGTCGTTCCTGGCGTCCTCGGGCTGCGGGTCGTGCTTGGCCTGACGCTCCATCTCGCTGTCGAACTCGGCGCCCATCAGCACGATGAAGGAGGACAGCCAGAGCCACATCAGCAGCACGATCACCCCGCCCAGCGCGCCGAACGTCTCGTTGTAGCCGCCGAAGTTGCGGACGTAGAAGGCGAAGCCCAGCGATCCCACCAGCCACAGCAGGCAGGCCAGCGCGGCGCCCGGCGTGATCCAGCGCCACTTCTTCTCACCCCGGTCGGGGCCGTAGCGGTAGAGGATGGCCAGCCCCAGTGCCACGAAGACCAGCAGCACGGGCCAGCGCACGATGTTGATGATCAGCTCGGTCGTGGCGCCCCAGGGCAGCACGCCCAGCACGGCGGGCAGCAGCGCGGCGACCGCGACGATCAGCAGGAAGCCGAGGATCATGCCCAGCGTCAGTGCCAGCTTCACGAGGTTGAACTTCACCAGCCCGCGGCTCTCCTCGGCCTCGAAGGCGACGTTGAGCCCCTCCATCAGCGACTGCACGCCCTTGGAGGCCGAATAGATCGCGACGAGGATGCCGAAGACCGCGGCGAGGCCGAGACCGCCTTCCTCGGAGCCCGCGACCTCCTGCGCCTGACCCAGCACGATCTCGGCGGCCTGCTGCGGCAGGAATCCGGAGAGGCTTTCGAGCTGGTTCACCACGGTCGAGGGTTCGAAGAACAGCCCGGCGATGGCCATGGCGGCGACGATGCCGGGAAAGATCGCGAGCAGGCCGTAGAAGGCGCAACCGGCGGCGATCAGGCTGACATGGTCGTCGCCGATCTCGGAATAGACCCGCTTGAGGGTGGCGAACCAGCCCGGCTTGTTGATGTCGCCCGGATGGGCATCTGGGTTCTTCGCGTGCGCCATGTCGGGCCTCCGATGATGTCTGTCGACACGTCAACGTGAAAGCACCGGGGCCGTTCCCGCGGGTTCCCGCCGAAACCGACCTTGATACAAAACTCTCACAAAACCGTCGCATCCCCTTCAAGGCCGGGCACTAGCAGGGCGGCACAAGCCGTCCGGCAACAAGGGGACATGCCATGAAGCGCTTCAACATCAACAAGATCAGCTGGGACGAGCTCGATGAGCTGCGCCGGCCGACGCCCGAGACCACCGATTTCGACCGCGTCGTCGCGGGCGCGGTGTCGCGTCGCGGCTTCCTGTCGGGTCTGGTGGCCTTCGGCTCGGGTGCCGCCGTGATGGGCTCGGGCATGCTCAGGGGATCGACGGCGCTGGCGCAGGGGGCCTCGCGCTTCGCCTTCACCCCGATCGCGGCGCAGACCGATTTCACCATCCACGTCCCCGAGGGCTACGAGTGGAAGACCGTGGCGAGCTGGGGCGACCCGCTGTTCTCGGACGCGCCCGCCTTCGACCCGCAGACCGGCACCACGGTCGAGGGCCAGGCCCGCGCCTTCGGCGAGAACACCGACGGCATGGAGCTGTTCTCGATCGATGGCCGCGAGGTGATCGCGGTGAACCACGAATACGCCAATCTCGACATCAACCTGCCGCAGAACGACGAGGGCGCGCCGGTCTCCGCCGATGACGTGCGCAAGATCCAGGACGCGCAGGGCGTGGCGGTGTTCGAGGTGGCCGAGGGCGAGAACGGCTGGGAGATCGTGATCGACAGCCCCTACAACCGCCGCATCACTCACAACACGCCGATGCGCATCGCGGGCCCCGCCGCCGGTCACGACCTGCTCAAGACCGAGGCCGATCCCACGGGCACCGAGGCGCTGGGCACTTTCAACAACTGCGGCGCCGGCCGCACGCCCTGGGGCACCTACCTGACCTGCGAAGAGAACTTCAACGGCTACTTCGGCTCGACCGATGCGGCGTTCGAGCGCCCCGAGGGCTTCGACCGCTACGGCATCGAGCTGGAATCGGGCTACGACTACGAGATGTTCGACGCCCGCTTCGACATCTCGAAGACCGCCAACGAGCCGAACCGCGCCGGCTACGTGGTCGAGATCGACCCCGCCGACGCCAGCTCGACCCCGGTGAAGCGCACCGCGCTGGGCCGCTTCAAGCACGAGAACGCCGAGGTGACGCTGGCCGCCGACAACCGCGTGGTGGTCTATCTGGGCGATGACGAGCGCGGCGAGTTCCTCTACCGCTACGTCTCGAACGGCACCTACGAGGAGGGCGGCGACACCTCGACGCTGCTCGATGACGGCCAGCTCTACGTGGCCCGGTTCCACGAGGACGGCACCGGCGAATGGCTGGCGCTGACCCCCGAGGCCACCGGCATGGATCGGGCGATGATCCACATCCACACCCGTCAGGCCGCCTCGGCCGTGGGCGCCACCACCATGGACCGCCCCGAATGGGTCGCGGTGAACCCGGCGAAGGCCGAGGCCTACTGCGCGCTCACCAACAACAAGAACCGCGCCGTGAAGCCCAATGCGGGCGGCGACGAGACGCCGGTAGGCGGGCCGAACCCGCGGGCCGAGAACAATTACGGCCAGATCGTCCGCTGGCGCCCGACCGGCGAGGATCACGCCGCCGATGGCTTCGACTGGGATCTCTACGTGATGGCCGGCAACCCGGAGGTGCATGACGACGCCTATGCGGGCTCGGACAACGTCACCCCCGGCAACATGTTCAACAGCCCCGACGGGATGAAGTTCGACAGCCAGGGCATGCTGTGGATCCAGACCGACGGCGACGACAGCAACGAGGGCGACTTTGCCGGGATGGGCAACAACCAGATGCTCTGCGGCGACCCGGAGACGGGCGAGATCGCGCGCTTCATGACCGGGCCGAACGGCTCCGAGGTCACCGGCGCGACCTTCTCCACCGACCGGAAGACCATGTTCGTGGGTATCCAGCACCCGATGAACTTCCCCGACCCCGAGGCGCTGCCGCGCTCCTCGATCGTCGCGATCCGCCGCATCGACGGCGCCGTGATCGGCTGATCGATCCGCCGATCGGCGAGGTGGGGGCGGCCCGGAGCGATCCGGGCCGCCCTTTTCGCAGCCGCTCTCGCCGGGGCGGGCGCGCGGCCTAACTGGCGTGGAAAGGGAGGCCGCGATGATCGACCTGTGGTACAAGAACGCCGTGATCTACTGTCTCGATGTCGAGACCTTCATGGATGCCAATGGCGACGGCATCGGCGATTTCAGGGGCCTGGCCGACCGGCTCGATCATATCGAGGGGCTGGGCGCCACGGCGATCTGGCTCAATCCGTTCTACCCGACGCCGAACCGCGACAACGGCTACGACATCACCGATTTCTACGGCATCGATCCGCGATCGGGCAATGCGGGCGACTTCGTGGGCTTCGCCCGCGCCGCCGCCGATCGCGGGCTCAAGGTGATCGTCGATCTGGTGGTCAATCACTGCTCGATCGATCACCCGTGGTTCCAGTCGGCCCGCTCCGACCCCGAGAGCCCCTATCGCGACTGGTTCGTCTGGTCCGAGGAGAAGCCCGAGGACATCACCGACGGCATCATCTTTCCCGGCGTGCAGGAGGCGGTCTGGAGCTGGGACGAGCAGGCCGGGGCGTGGTACCTGCACCGCTTCTACGAGCATCAGGCCGATTTCAACATCGCCAACCCGGCGGTGCGCGAGGAGATCCTGAAGATCATGGGCTACTGGCTCGAGCTGGGGGTCTGGGGGTTCCGGATCGACGCGGTGCCGTTCCTGGTCGAGTACAAGGGTCTCGACGAGGAGCCGGACCGCGATCCGCTGCTGCTCTTGTCGGAGATGCGCGATTTCCTGTCATGGCGGCGCGCCGGGGCGATCATGCTGGCCGAGGCCAACATCACCCGTGACAAGGCGCCCGAGTATTTCGGCGGCCGCGAGTTCGGCACCGACGAGCGAATGCACCTGATCCTCGACTTTCCGCTGAACCAAGCGCTGTTCCTGGCGCTGGCCCGGTCGCAGGCGGCGCCGATCGTCGAGGCGCTGGGCTCGCGTCCCAGAGAGGCGCCCGATCAGGCGCAATGGGCCACCTTCCTGCGCAACCACGACGAGTTGTCGCTCGACAAGCTCTCGGAGGCGGAACGGCAGGAGGTGTTCGACGCCTTCGGTCCCGATGAGGAGATGCAGCTCTACGGGCGCGGGCTGCGGCGCCGCCTCGCGCCGATGCTGGGCGACATCGACCGGGTGGCGCTGGCGCAGTCGCTCCTGTTCGCGCTGCCGGGCACGCCGGTGATGTGGTATGGCGACGAGATCGGGCAGGGCGAGGACCTGTCGCTGTCCGAGCGCAACGCCGTGCGCACGCCGATGCAATGGGCCGACGAGCATCGGGCCGGTTTCTCGCGCGCGGATTGCGACCCGGTGCGGCCGCTGGTCGAGGACGGGCCGTTCGGCTTTCACGAGACCTCGGTCGCGGCGCAGCGCGGTCGCCCCGGCAGCCTGCTGACCCGGGTGCAGCAACTGGTGCGCTGCCGTCGCGCCTGTCCCGAGATCGGCTGGGGCGACACGGCGGTCATCGACGGCCTGCCCGAAGCGGTGCTGGGGCTGGTGTCGTCCTGGCGCGGCTCGCGGGTGCTGACGCTGCACAACCTGTCGGAGAAGGACGTGACCTGCGCCCCGAAGATCGAGGGGGCGAGCCATCTCGTGGCGCTGCTCGGCGGGCCGGACGAGGCGACCGGCGACCCGCTCGCGCCCGGCGACGAGATCGCGCTGCCGGGCCGTGGCTATCGCTGGTTCAGGATCGACGGCGAGCGGGCCTGAGGGCCCGTCCGCGACGCGGCGGTTCAGCCGCTGGTGACCGGGCGAGTGTCGGGCAGGGTGATGCGCGCCACCTGTTCGGAGATCGGCGCCACCGAGAGCGGATGCGTCTCGGCGGAATAATCGTCGCGGTCGCCCATCGGCTGCCAGCGGCCGCCACGGTAGAGTTCCAGCGCCGCGAAGCGCGCCTTGTAATCCATCTTCGGGCTGCCGGGCACCCAGTAGCCGAGATAGACGTAGGGCAGCCCCATCTCCTGGGCGATGCGCACGTGGTCGAGGATCACATGGGTGCCGAGCGAGCGGCGGTCCTCGGCCGGGTCGAAGAAGGAATAGACCATCGACAGCCCGTCATCGAGGATGTCGGTCAGGCAGACCGCGCGCAGCCCGTGGCGCGCGTCATGCGCGGCCTCGGGATCGGTGTATTCCACCAGCCGCGAGCGCACCGGCGTCTCCTCGACCATCGCGGCGAATTCGAACATGTCCATGTCGGCCATGCCGCCGGTCGCGTGGCGGCTGTCGAGATAGTCGCGAAACAGCGCGTATTGCTCCTCGGTGGCCCAGGGCGAGGTGGCGCGGCGCGCGAGGTCGCGGTTGCGCTTGAGCACGCGGCTCTGGCTGCGCGACGGGGTGAAGCGGTTCACGTCGATCCGGGCCGAGAGGCAGGCGGTGCATTCGGCGCAGGAGGGGCGGTAGAGCACGTTCTGGCTGCGCCGGAAGCCCTGCTTCGACAGCGCGTCGTTGAGCTTCTCGGCCTGCTCGCCTTGCAGCGCGGTGAACAACTTCCGCTCCATCCTGTCCGCCAGATAGGGGCAGGGCTGTGGGGCCGTCACGTAGAACTGCGGCGCGAAGGGCAGTGAATGGCGCATAAAAAGGGCTCGGGCTCCTTGTCCCGAGCAAAGCTAGCGCCCGACCGGGCACCTGCCAAGTCCCCGAAGGGACATGACGCGCGGTTGCCCGCACGGCTTGTCCGGCCGGGTTGTCCGACCGGACCCCGTGATGTCAGCGGCGGCGGCGCAGCGCCGTGGTGGCCAGCACGCTGTCGGTCAGGCCCTGACCATGCGGCGTCAGCAGCATCATCGCCATCGAGACCAGCTGCAGCGGGAACACCATCATCGACACGGCATAGCCGGTGGTGTGCAGGAAGGCCTGCGTGGTGTCGAGCGGCCGGTCGTCGCCGTCGCGCAGTTCGATCGCCATCAGCCGCATGCCCCAGGTGGCCGAGCCCGAGGCGATCGTGGCGACCCGGTAGACGAAGCCCACCACCATCATCATCAGCGGAAAGAAGAACAGCCCGACAAAGGCGGTGAGCGGCACCAGAAGCGCGGAGATCACCGCGATCACGGTAACGTCGACGAGCCAGGCGATGCCGCGCTTGAGCGCAACGCCGTCATAGCATTCGGGGCTCGTCTCGGGGTCGGGCAGGCCGCGCAGTCGGGCGGCGAATGTCGGGGTGGCGGTCATGTCGCGATCCTCTCATGCGGGGCGGGTGGGTGGCAAGGGTGGCGGCCCCCGAAGGGGCCGCGCGGGGCTGGCGTCGCGGTCAGGCCGCGTCCTTGTCGCCATTGCCGTTCTCGTCGTCCTCGCGGGCGGCGCGGGCCTTGGCGGCGCGGTCTTCCATGAACTGGTCGAACTCGGCCTTGTCCTTGGCCTCGCGCAGCCGCTCGAGGAAGCTCTCGAAGGCGCGCTGCTCCTCTTCGAGCCGGCGCAGCGTCTCGGCCTTGTAGGCGTCGAAGGCGGTGTTGCCCGAGGAACGCATGGCGGTGAAGGGCGAGACGCGGGCACCGCGGCTGCGGCAGGTTTTGCTGAACATGCGTTTGCTCCAGATCATGTAGGCGAGGATGGCGAGGCCCAGGGGCCAGAAGGCGATGAAGCCAAGCACCATGGCGGCGATCCAGGCGGGCTTGCCACGGGCGTCGAGCCAGTTCTCGGCGCGGACGAGCCAGTCCTTGAACCCGGGGCGCCCGACGTGGCGTGACAGGGGCATGTCGGTCGTGGACATCGAGGAACTCCTTCGTGGAAGGGGCCCGTCTGCCGGGCCGGTGGAATGTGAATGTGCTTCACATTACCGCAGATGGGCGGGGCGAAGCGCCACTTCAAGGGGTGATGTGAACAAGATTAACATTTTTCGCGCGGGCCCGGCGCGGCTGGCCGATTGACGGCCCCCGCGCGGCGCGCCACGGTCCGGTCATGACCGATCTCGCCTCGCGCCTGCGCCGCGCCCCGCGCCCCTTCGATTCCGACATGGCCGCCGAGGCCCGGCAGCAATGCGGCTGGGCCGACCCGGCCACGGCCGAGCTGATCGGCGGCACCGCCGGGTGCAGCCCCTATCTCGCCGGACTGATCTCGCGCGAGGCGGGCTGGCTCGAGGCCGCCTGCGCCGATCCCGAAGCGGCGGTGGCGGCCGAGCTGGCCGATCTCGGGGGCCGCGACGCCACGGCGCTGGGGCCGAGGCTGCGGCAGGCGAAGCGGCGCGTAGCGCTAATCGCGGCGCTGGCCGATCTCGGCGGTGCCTGGCCGCTCGAAGAGGTGACCGGCAGCCTGACCCGGCTTGCCGACGCGGCGCTGCAAGCGGGGCTCGAGGCGCTGATCGCGCCCGAGATCGCGCGCGGCAAGCTGCCCGGCATGGGCGAGGCCGATATCGAGAGCGGCGCCGGCATGGCGCTCTTCGCGATGGGCAAGATGGGCGCGCTCGAGCTGAACTATTCCTCGGATATCGACCTGATCTGCCTTTACGACGAGACCCGCTACGAGGGCAGCGACCAGCACGAGGCGCGTGCCGTTCTGGTGCGGGTGACGCGCAAGCTCGCGGCGCTGATCGGCGACATCACCGGTGAGGGCTACGTGTTCCGCACCGACCTGCGGCTCAGGCCCGACGCGGCCGTCACGCCGGTCTGCCTGTCGATGGCCGCGGCCGAGCAGTATTACGAGAGCGTCGGCCGGACTTGGGAGCGCGCCGCCTGGATCAAGGCCCGGCCCTGCGCCGGCGATCTCTCGGCGGGGGCCGGTTTCGTCGAGACGCTGCGCCCCTTCGTCTGGCGTCGGCATCTCGATTTCCACGCGATCCGCGACGCGCATGACATGCGGCTGAAGATCCGCGATCACAAGGGGTTGGGCGGCGCTCTGAGCCTGCCGGGCCACGACATGAAGCTCGGGCGCGGCGGCATTCGCGAGATCGAGTTCTTCACCCAGACGCGGCAGCTGATCTCTGGCGGGCGCGATCCGAGCCTGCGGGTGCGCGGCACCGTCGAGGGGCTCGACCGGCTGGCCGCGGCGGGCTGGATCGAGCGCGACACGGCCGAGGCCCTGACCCGTCATTACCGCTTTCACCGCGAGATCGAGCATCGGGTGCAGATGGTGGGCGACCAGCAGACCCACATGCTGCCCGCCTCGGAGGAGGGCTTCGCGCGGCTCGCGGCCTTCATGGACCGCGACCTCGACGATCTGCAATCCGACCTGACCGAGCGGCTGGAGCAGGTCCACGCGCTGACCGAGGATTTCTTCGCCCCCGGTCATGCCAGCTCGGAGGTGCCCGATTTCGGGCAGGAGGTGACGGCGCGCTGGCCCGGCTACCCGGCGCTGCGCTCGGACCGGGCGGTCGAGATCTTCGACCGGCTGCGTCCCGAGATCCTCAAGACGCTGTCGGAGGCCGCCCGTCCCGAGGAGGCGCTGGCGCAGTTCGACGCGTTTCTGGCGGGGCTGCCCGCCGGCGTGCAGCTGTTCTCGCTGTTCGAGGCCAACCCGCAGCTGACCCGGCTTCTGGTGGACATCTGCGCCACCGCGCCGGGGCTGGCGCAGTACCTGTCGCGCAATTCGGGCGTGCTCGACGCGGTGATCGGCGGCGGGTTCTTCGCCGATTGGCCCGGCACCGAGGCGCTGCGCTCGGAGCTGGCCGACCGGCTGGCGCGCCAGCCCGACCACGAGGCGCGGCTGGGCGCGGCGCGGATCTGGGCCAAGGAGATCCATTTCCGGATCGGCGTGCACCATCTGCGCGGGCTGATCGACGCGGAGCGGGCGGGGCGCGAATATGCCGAGCTGGCCGAGGCGGTGGTCGCGGCGCTGGTGCCCGTGGTGATCGACGAGATCTCGCGCCGCCACGGCCCGCCGCCCGGGCGCGGCCTCTCGGTGCTGGCGATGGGCTCGCTCGGCGCAGGGCGGCTGGGATCGTCATCGGATCTCGACCTGATCGTGATCTACGACGCTCAGGGGGTCGAGTCCTCGGACGGCCCGCGCCCGCTCGCGGCGCGGACATGGTATGCGCGTTTCACCCAGGGGCTGATCACCGCGCTCACCGCGCCGATGCCCGACGGCAAGCTCTACGAGGTTGACATGCGGCTGCGCCCCTCGGGGCGGCAGGGCCCGGTGGCGACGGCGCTGCCGGCCTTCAAATCCTACCAGCAGGACGAGGCCTGGACCTGGGAGCATCTGGCGCTGACCCGGGCGCGCCCGGTGGCGGGGGAGCCCTGTCTCGGCGCGGAGATCGAGGCGTTCCGGCGCGAGCTGATCGCGGCCAAGGCCGCGGGCGAGACCGTGCTCGCCGATCTCGCGGCGATGCGGGCGCGGCTGGCAGAGGCGCGGCCCGCCAGCGGCGGCTGGAACCTGCGCGACGGGGCGGGGCGGCTGCAGGATGTCGAACTGTTCGCCCAGAGCCTCGCGCTGCGCGCCGGCTCGCCCGCGCGCGAGGTGCAGGCGCAGATCGCCGCCGGGCGCGAGGCCGGGCTGATCGACGAGGAGGCCGAGGCGGTGCTGCGCGAGACCGCCGGGCTGCTGCGGCGGGTGCAATGCGTGGCACGGCTGCTCACCGGCGGCGGCACGCTGCCCGAGGCACCGGCCGAGGGCGGCGCGCGGCTGTTGCTGCGCGAAAGCGGCTGCGAGGATCTGGCCGATCTCAAGCGCGCCCTTGACGCGGCCGCCGCGCGGGCAGAGGGGGTGATCTCGGAAGCCCTGAAGGGCGTGGAGCCGGGAGAGGCGCGATGACGGACGGGATCGACCCCAAGGGGCTGGTGCGCGAGGCCTACAGGATCGAGGGCATCAGCATCGAGGAATGCCGCTCGATCTTTCTCGACTGGGCGCTGTCGCTGCCCGAGGGGCAGGAGAGCGGCATGGCGATCCGGCGGCTGCTGGAGCGCCACGCCACCGCGCCCGAGGGGCACCCGATGACCCGGGTGCTGACCGAAGGGCTCGACGTTTCGCCCGAACCGCGCAGGCGCGGCGGGCGCGCGGGCCGCGCGGCGGGCTGAGAGCCGCCGCGCGTCGGGCGTCTCAGCGGGCGAGTTGCGCCGCTTGGGCGGCGAGCCGGGTGATCCCGGCCCAGTCGCCGGAATTGACCATGTCCTTGGGCGCGACCCAGCTGCCGCCGACGCAGAGCGTGTTGGGCAGCGCGAGGTATTCGGGCGCGTTCTTCAGGCTGACGCCGCCGGTGGGGCAGAACTTGACCTGCGGGATCGGCGCGCCGATCGCCTTGAGCGCGGGCACGCCGCCATTGACCTCGGCCGGGAAGAACTTCTGCACGCTGTAGCCGCGATCGAGCAGGCGCAGCACCTCGGACGCCGTGGCGGCAGCGGGCAGCAGCGGCAGGTCGTTGGCCTCGCAGGCGTCGAGGATGCGATCGGTGGCGCCGGGGCAGACGCCGAAGGTGGCGCCGGCGTCCTTGGCCGCCTCGACATCCTTCGGCGACAGCAGCGTGCCGGCGCCGACGACGCCGCCCTCGACCGAGGCCATCTCGCGGATCACGTCGAGCGCCGAGGGGGTGCGCAGCGTCACCTCGAGCGCGGGCAGCCCGCCCTCGACCAGCGCCCGGGCGAGATCGGCGGCGCGGCCGGCATCCTCGACCACCAGCACCGGGATCACCGGGGCGAGGGCGCAGACCTTGGCGGTCAGTTCGGAGGCATGTTCGGGAGTCATGATGCGGTCCTATCGCTTTTAGGATGAATTCGAATGAATCTGTTCGCCGTTAACGTGTGGTTAACCCTTTGGCGGCAGACTGGGGTGGCTGGAGGAGGAAGGCAATGGCGCGCGGCGGTTTGAGGGGTCTTGCGGGTGCCCTCACGAGCGCCATCACTCTTGCCGGATGCGGCGGCGGCGGGTCCGAGGCACACCTGCCGTCGTCGCAGTTCGATCGCACGGCCTTCGGCCGCCTGTCGGCGCTGCCCCCCGCCACCGACCTGCCGCAGAGCGGCAGCGCGCGCTACGATGGCGGCTTCGTCGCCGATATCCGGCAGGGCGACGTCATGCCCAGCGGACGGATCGAGGGCGGCGTGACGATCGCGCTCGACTTTGCCGATGCGCCCGCGACGTTGCCGATCCGTGGGGAATTGCACGACATCACCGGCAGTTTCCTCGGAGAGGACCTGCGGATCGACGCGCTGGAGATGGTGCCGGGCGGCGGCCGCCTGGTGCTGGATCGGCAGGGCGGGGCGGTCGTGGCGGGGTTCGGCGCGGAGCTGCCGCTCGCGGGCGCGGCGCGCCGCCTCGACATCGGCCTCGAGAGCCCGCTGCGCGGTGCGCGCGGCCGGGCGCTGGCGGGGCCGGTGTCGGGCACGATCCTCACCGCGCCCTTCACCGATCAGCCGCATGTCCTGACGGGCCAGTTCCATGCGACCACCGATTGATCAGACCACCACCGCGGCGCCGTAAGCCGCGCCGCCCACGTTCTTGCGGAAGGTCTCGAACAGCTCGCGGCCGACGCCGTTGCCATTGCCGGCCAGATCGGCCGGGGCAGGCTCGCGCCCATCGAGGCTGTCGAGCACTTCGAGCGTGCCCGCCGGCGCGTCGAGCCGGACCATGTCGCCGTCGCGGATCAGCGCGATGGCGCCGCCATCGGCAGCCTCCGGCGTGACGTGGATCGCCGCCGGCACCTTGCCGCTCGCACCCGACATCCGGCCATCGGTGACCAGCGCCACCTTGAGCCCGCGATCCTGCAGCACCGCGAGGGTGGGGGTCAGGTTGTGCAGCTCGGGCATGCCGTTCGATTTCGGGCCCTGGTAGCGGACCACGACGATCGTGTCCTCCTTGAACTCGTCGTTGCGGAACGCCTCCTTGACCGCGGCCTGATCGTGGAAGACGCGGGCGCGGGCCTCGATCACGTGGCGCTCCGGCGACACGGCCGAGGTCTTGATCACGGCGCGGCCGATATTGCCGGTTAGCTGGCGCAGCCCGCCGGTCTTCTGGAACGGGTCAGAGACCGGGCGCAGGATCTTGTCGTTGAGCGTCTCGCGGGTGCCCGGCGCATAGGCGACGCGGCCCTCCTGCAGCTTCGGCTCCTGCGTGTAGAGTTCGAGCCCTTCGCCCGCGACGGTGCGGGTGTCGGGATGCAGCAGCCCGGCGTTCAAGAGCTCGCCGATCATGTAGCCAAGCCCGCCGGCAGCGTGGAAATGGTTCACGTCCGCGAGCCCGTTGGGATAGACCTTGGCCATCAGCGGGGTGATCGCCGAAAGCTCGGCGAAATCCTCGAGATCGAGGATCACGCCCGCCGCCTTGGCCATGGCGGGCAGGTGCAGCACGAGGTTGGTCGAGCCGCCCGTCGCCATCAGCCCGACAATGCCGTTCACGAAGGCGCGCTCGTCGAGCACGTCCGAGACCGGCGTGAACTCGTTGCCGAGCGCGGTGATCTGCGCCGCCCGCTCGGTGCCGGCGACGGTCAGCGCGTCGCGCAGCGGCGTGTTCGGGTTGACGAAGCTGGCGCCGGGCAGGTGCAGCCCCATGAACTCCATCAGCATCTGGTTCGAGTTGGCGGTGCCGTAGAAGGTGCAGGTGCCCGGCCCGTGATACGACGCCATCTCGGCCGCCATCAGCGCGTCGCGGCCGACCTCGCCGGAGGCGAATTGCTGGCGCACCCGGGCCTTCTCGTCATTGGGCAGGCCCGAGGTCATCGGGCCGGCGGGCAGGAACACCGCCGGGATATAGCCGAAGGTCGCGGCGGCCATCACGAGGCCCGGCACGATCTTGTCGCAGACGCCCAGATAGACCGAGCTGTCGAACACGTTGTGCGACATGCCCACCGCCGCGGCGAGCGCGATCACGTCCCGCGAGAACAGCGACAGCTCCATCCCGGTCTGGCCCTGGGTCACGCCGTCGCACATCGCCGGCACACCGCCCGCGACCTGCGCCGTGGCGCCGGCCTTGCGCGCCGCCTCGCGGATCAGCGCCGGGTAGGTCTCGAAGGGCTGATGCGCCGAGAGCATGTCGTTATAGGCGGTGATGATGCCGATATTGGGTACCCGTCCCTCGGCCAGCGCGTCCTTGTCGGGGCCGGTGGCGGCATAGGCATGGGCCTGGTTGCCGCAGGTCAGATGCGCGCGGCGCGGGCCTTCGGCGGCGGCGGCGGCCATGGTGTCGAGATAGGTCCGGCGCGGGCCTTCGCTGCGGGCACGGATGCGGTCGGTGACGGCTTCGAGCGTGCGGTTGAGGGCCATCTGGCAGCTCCTGTCGGTAATCGGGTTGCCGCGCAGTTAGCACGGATCGTTAGCGCTAACAACCTGTCCCGCTGGTCTGGTCCGGCGGGACCGGCGGCGCCTGAAGGAAAAACCCGCCCATGGGCGGCCCGGTTTCGTGCGGTGCGGCTTTTCGTGGACCGGCGCTCGGGGTAGGAGAGCGCATGACACCCTTTCCGCACCTCCCGCCCTATCCCACCGTCCGGCTGATGCCCAAGGCCGATGCCCGCGCGATCCGCCACGGCTTTCCTTGGGTCTTCGCCAACGAGATGGTTCTCGACCGCCGCACCAAGGCGCTCGCCCCCGGCGCGCTGGCGATCCTCGAGGATACCGAGCGCCGGCCGATGGCCGTGGTCACGGTCAATCCCGGCTCCAAGATCGCGGCCCGCGTGCTGGACCGCGACCCGGAGGCGGTGATCGACGGTGACTGGATCGCCGCCAAGCTGGTGCGCGCATTGCGCCACCGCGAGGCGCTGTTCGATCAGCCCTTCTACCGGCTGGTCCATGCCGAGGCCGACGGGCTGCCGGGCGTGGTGATCGACCGCTTCGGCGACATCGCGGTGCTGCAGCCCAACGCCGCCTGGGCCGATACCGGGGCCGAGACCATCGCCGACGCGCTTCTGGCCGCGACCGGCATCCGCCGCGTCGTGCTCAACGGTTCGGGCCGGGCGCGCGGGCTCGAGGGTCTGGGCGAGGAGCTGCGGATGCTGCGCGGCGAGGCGCCCGAGGGGCCGGTCGAGGTGCCGATGAACGGCGCCACCTACATGGCGGACCTGATGGGCGGCCAGAAGACCGGGCTGTTCTACGACCAGCGCCCGAACCACGCCTTCACCGCCGGGCTGTCCAAGGATGCGCGCGTGCTCGACGTGTTCAGCCATGTCGGCGGCTTCGGCCTCGCGGCGCTGGCGCAGGGCGCGGCCTCGGCGCTGGCCGTGGACGGCTCGGCCCCGGCGCTGGATCTGGCACGCAAGGGGGCGGAGGCCTCGGGCGTGGCCGAGCGGTTCGAGACCCGGCAGGGCGACGCCTTCGACACGCTGGCGGCGCTGGACAAGGAGGGCCGCCGCTTCGAGGTGGTGGTCTGCGACCCGCCCGCCTTCGCGCCGTCGAAGCAGGCCTTGGAGCCGGGGCTTCGGGCCTATGAGCGGATCGCCCGGCTCGCGGCGCCGCTGGTCGAGGAGGGCGGCTACCTCGTGCTGTGCTCGTGTTCCCACGCGGCCGACCTGTCGAAGTTCCGCGCCGCCTCGGCGCGCGGCATCGGCAAGGCGGGCCGGAAGGGCGCGATCTGCTACACCGGTTTCGCCGGAGCCGACCACCCGGTGCTGCCGCAACTGGCCGAGGGCGGCTATCTCAAGGCGCTCGTGTTCCGGCTGTGAGGGTCCTGCTCGACGCCTGCGTCCTGTATCCCACGGTGATGCGCGAACTGCTGCTCAGCTGCGCCGGGCGGGGGCTCTACGAGCCACGCTGGAGCGCGCGGATCTCGGAGGAATGGGCGCGGGCGGCGGCGCGGCTGGGGCCGGGGGGCGAGGCGATCGCGCGCGGCGAGATCGCGCTGCTGGGCGCGCGGTTCCCGCGCGCCGAGGTCGCCGTGGCACCGGATCTGGAGCGCCGGCTCTGGCTGCCCGACCCGGACGACGTCCACGTGCTGGCCAGCGCGGTCGCAGGGCATTGCGACGTGATCGTCACCATGAACGCCAAGGATTTCCCGCGCGACGTCCTCGCCGAGGAAGGGCTGTCGCGCGCCGATCCGGACAATTTCCTGCTGGGGCTGTTCGAGGCGAACCCGGGCCCGGTGGGCGAGGTGGTGGCCGGCGTGGTGTCCGAGGCGAGCCGCCTCTCGGGCGAGGAATGGAGGCCGCGCCGCCTGTTGAAGAAGGCACGGCTGAACCGGTTCGGCAAGTCTGTCGAGGCGGCGGGCTAAGCGCCGAGCCACTTCGCCTCGTTGGTCTCGATCGCCTTCAGCCGCGCCTCGGTCTTGGGGTGGCTCATCAGCCAGGCCGGGGTGGCGCCGCCGGCGCCCGCCAGCCTGTCGAGCTTGGACAGCAACGATTTCTGCGGCCCGGTGCCGAAGCCCGCCTTGATCATCAGCGCCGAGGCGTAGGCATCGGCTTCGTATTCGTCGACCCGGCTGATCCGCGCCGCCACGAGCCGCGCCAGACCGCTGGCGATCAGGCCGCCGATACCGGGAATGATGCGCGACAGGAGCGCCGCAAGCGCGGTGCGCAGCGCGTTCTGCGCCGAGAAATCGACCATGCGACGACGCGAGTGACCCAGCGCCACGTGGCCCAACTCATGCGCGATGACCGAGGCGATCTCCTCGGCGGTGACCTCGCCCGCGGTGAATTTCTGCAGAAAGCCGCGGGTCAGGAAAATCCGCCCGTCCGGCGCGGCCAGCCCGTTGACCGGCGCGATCTCGTAGACATGCACCTTGATCCGGGGCAGCTCGAGCGCGCGGGCCAGCTTCTCGCATGCCGCGCGCAGCCGAGGTTCGGCCAGCTCGGTCGATTGGCTGTCGAGCGCACGGCGGGTGCGCCAGACCGAAACCTGGTAGACGGCGAACCCGTAGAGCAGGGCCAAGATGAGCGGCGAGAGCTTCAGCATCTGGCGAATATGGTGGTGGGAACGAGGCGCCGCAAGCACCGTCTCTTGCGGATCACATGCGGCTGATACGCCACAGATTGCGTCAAGTGTGATTAACCCTTCGGGAACCAAATCCGGGCTAATGCTATTGTCACCATGTCAGGGGGGTTGTCCAACTGAACGAGGCAACCATGAATTTCGAGCAATTCGACCAGAAGATACGCGACGCGGCGTTGCAGCGGGCCTTTCCGCTCGAACAGGACGTCCCCGATCGCCTGAGCCAGCTGCTTCGGCAGTTGCAGGCGCGCGGCCAGGGGCAGGACAAGCGCCGCGAGGACCGGGCCGGCTGATCCCCGGCACGATCCCGTGTGTCTCAGCCGGCGAGCCGGCTCACGAGCAGAAGCAGGAACAGCCCCACGACGCCGAGCGCGACACCATGCGCGGCTCCCCATTGCGCCATGTCGGCGGCGCCGCCGCCATGACGGCGCGCGCGCCATGCGCCGAGGATGGCGCCGATCACGAGACCGGTCAGGGGAAGGATCATCGCAAGCTCTCCGCGCGGGACGCGGCCGGACCTGACCGCGACGCCGTCCCTAGCCTGCGCAAGAGGCGCCTGTCCAGCACCCGCGCCGCGTCGCAGCGTCGCGGCGAGCTGCCGTATCGTCATTTTCATCCCACGGATGAGACACGTTATGTTGCAAACAAGTAACACGGGCAGGGTGTTTTGGCATGACGAATTTGTGAAACGCCTGATTTTAAAGCCGCAGTCGCCGTTGCCGCCGCGACACGGCGGTGCAGAAACAGGGGTGACAGGAGGTGACGCAGGGAGTAGGACGGCGGCATAAGGGGTACGCCGGTAGCGGGGTGATTGGGGACCCGGCGCTGGCCCTTCAACGGGAGCAGACATGAAAGCCGAGTCCTTTCTTTCCGACACCTACCGGCCCGCCGAGGACGAGCCGTTCATGAACGAGCGGCAGCTCGAATATTTCCGTCGCAAACTCCTGGCATGGAAGGCAGAACTGCTGTCGGACAGCCGCGACACCATCGAGGGGATGAAGGACGCGACGCGTAACATTCCCGACATCGCCGACCGCGCCAGCGAAGAGACCGACCGGGCTCTGGAGCTGCGCACCCGGGATCGTCAGCGCAAGCTGGTCTCGAAGATCGACGCCGCGCTGCGGCGGATCGACGAGGGCGAGTACGGCTACTGCGAGATCACCGGGGAGCCGATCTCGCTGCGCCGCCTCGACGCCCGTCCGATCGCCACGATGAGCCTCGAGGCGCAGGAGCGCCACGAACGCCGCGAGCGCGTGCACCGCGACGATTGATCCGGTGAATCCCGGCCCCTCCCGGCGGATCGCCGTCGCGGGCGCCGGGATCGGCGGCCTGACCGCCGCGCTCTGCCTCGCGCGCGCGGGGCACGAAGTCGACATCTTCGAACGCGCACCGGCGCTGCGAGAGATCGGCGCCGGGTTGCAGATCACGCCCAATGGCGCCGCGGTGCTCGAGCGGCTGGGCCTCGGCCCGGTGCTCGATGCCGCCTCGATCCGCGCCGAGGCGGTGCAGCCCATGGATGGCCGTTCCGGTCGCGCCATCGCCCGCTTCGCGCTCGATCGTGGCGCATATCCCTATCGTTTCCTGCATCGCGCCGCGCTCGTCGATCTCTTGGCCGACGCCGCACGTCAGGTCGGTATCCGCATTATCACCGGACGGACGGTCACGGGGGCCGAGCCGCATGCGGGGCAGCTCCATTTCGAACAGGGGGCATCGACCGCGGCCGATCTGATCGTCGCGGCCGACGGGCTGCGTTCGGCGTTGCGGCCTCTCGTCGCTCCCGGCAGCGAGGCCGTCTTCACCGGCCAAGTGGCATGGCGCATGGTGATCGACGCGCCCGGCGCGGCCCCGCTGGCGCGGATATGGATGCTGCCGGGGCGGCACGTGGTGACATATCCCTTGCCCGGCGGGCGGCTCAACATGGTGGCGGTGCGCGAACAGCCGGGCTGGGCGCCCGAGGGCTGGGACCATGAGGACGATCCGGCGCGGCTGCGCGCCATCTTCTCGGACGCCGCGCCGGAACTGCGGGCGCTGCTGGAGCGGGTCGAGGCGGTGCGGCTCTGGGGGCTGTTCCGGCATCCGGTGCCCGAGCGCTGGCATAGTGGCCGGCTGATGCTCTTGGGCGACGCGGCGCATCCGACGCTGCCTTTTCTCGCGCAGGGCGCCAATCTGGCGATCGAGGATGGCTGGGTGCTGGCCCGCGCGCTCGAGGCGAAGACCGATCTCGACGCGGCGTTGGATCTCTATGCCAAGACGCGGGGGCCACGGGTGCGGCGCGCCATCGCGGCGGCCGAGGCCAATGCGCGCAACTATCATCTTTCGGGTCCCGCGCGGTGGCTGGCCCATGCGGGGCTCGGCGCGATCGGTCGGCTGGCGCCGGATCGGTTCACCGCGCGCATGGCATGGCTCCATGCGCATGACGTGACACGGGAAAGGCCCGCCATCGCGTAGATGACGGGCCCGTTCTCCACTGGAGCAGAGAAGGGGGCTTGGCGCCCCCGAAGCGCGATCAGTTCTGAACGCGCAGTTCGCGCGTCGCGGTGACCTGGCCGTCGGCGTCGTAGAGGACGGCGATCACGTTGTCGCGGTAGGGGCGATGGATCAGCTGCACGCGAACGTCGGTCTCGAGCCCGGCGCGGACATTTTCGGAGCCCAGCAGCACGCCGGTCTCGATGCTGGAGCCGTCGAGGATCTCGACATAGCCGCCGGTGGCGCTGGTCACGCGGTCAAGCTCGACATGGCCGGCATCGGCGACGGCACGCTGGGCGCCGAGGTTGTCGGTCAGGGCGGCGGCGGGCAGGGCGGCGGTCAGGGCAGCAGCGACGGCGGCGGCGAAGGTCAGGGTTTTCATGGTGTCTTCCTTTCGAAATGCCCCGGGGAGGTGGGGCGATGATATGTACCGGTGGCGACCGCGGATTGCGGCGCGCCTTGCAAGTTCGGATATCGCGCCCCGGGCGGCGCATGACCAACACGGCTTTGTCGCGAGCTGTCGCAGGCGGCGGTGCCGTTACAGGCGGCGACAAACTCGGGCTGAAAGCTCTCGTCTGCCTTGCGGAATGTCCTTTTTGGCTCATGCCGCGCGCCTTGGTCTTGGTGTCGTTCGGGGTGTCTCCAGTGTCTTGCGATGAGCGAGAGATAGGGCTTCCGGCCTGTAAACTGAACAGTTTAGTATGTGCATTCGTGACGTTCTCTTTGTGCGGCAGGGTGGCATTGTCTTCACGCTGCCGATACGGGGAGGGGGCGCCGATATGTGAAAGGGGGCGCGCGGCTTTCACCGCGCGCCCCCTTTGCGTGTTGTGGTTCGGGGTCAGGCGTCGAGTTCGACCCAGACCGGGACATGGTCCGATGGCTTGTCACGGCCCCGCACCTCGCGGTCGATCCAGGCGTCGCGCAGCAGATCCGCCGCTTGGGGCGACAGCAGCAGGTGGTCGATGCGGATGCCGTTGTTCCGTTCCCAGGAATTGGCCTGGTAGTCCCAGAAAGTGTAGTGCCCGGCTCCGCGCACCCGGGCGCGGAACGCGTCGGTGAAGCCCAGTGTCTCGATCCGGCGATAGGCGGCGCGGGTCTCGGGGCGGAACAGCGCGTCCTCGACCCAGGCCTCCGGCCGGGCCGCGTCCTCGGCCTGCGGGATCACGTTCCAGTCGCCGGCGAGCAGCGCCGGCTCCTCGAGCGCCAGCAGCGCCCGGGCGCGGTCGCGCAGCCGCTCCATCCAAGCCAGCTTGTAGTCGTATTTCGGCCCCGGCGCCGGGTTGCCGTTGGGCAGGTAGAGGCAGCCCATCCGCACCGGCCGCGTCTCGCCGATCACCGTCGCCTCGATGTAGCGCGCCTGCTCGTCGGTCTCGTCGCCCGGCAGGCCGCGGCTGATGTCCTCGAGCGGCAGCCGCGACAGGATGGCGACGCCGTTGAAGCCCTTCTGGCCATGGGTCTCGACGGTGTAGCCCATCTCCTCGAAATGCTGTCGCGGAAACTGCTCGTCGACGGATTTGATCTCCTGCAGCAACGCCACGTCGGGCTTTTGCTCCTGCAGCCAGTCCGAAAGCGCGCCGATCCGCGCCTTGACGCCGTTGATGTTGAAGGTGGCGAGTTTCATGCGGGCATCCTTTGGCGGGGTCCCGGGGCTTGTAGCAGGCGGGGCCGGGCGGGCAAGGCTAGCGGGTGCAGAGCTTGCGCGGGCCGGAATAGGGCTGGAAGGTGCAGTCCGAGGCGCGGAACGAGCGGTAGGCCCGCGAACAGGCGCGCACGTCGCATTGCGGCTGGCCCTGCGCCGCCGCCCGCCGCCGCAGCCGGTCGGCGCGGGTGGTCTCGACCTGTGTGCCACGACGCACCCGCACCGGCGTCTGGCTCTCGGCGCTGGGCGCCTGCGCCGCGCTCGCGCCGCCCGCCGCCTGCACCACCTCGCGCCAGATCTCGGCCGGAAGGCTGCCGCCGGTGAGCTGATCCATCGGCGAGTTGTCGTCGTTGCCGATCCAGACGCCGACCACCAGCTTGTCGGTGAAGCCGATGAACCAAGCGTCGCGGCTGTTCTGGCTGGTGCCGGTCTTGCCGGCGGCGAAGCCGGGGATCTGCGCCCGCTTGCCGGTGCCGTCGGTGACCACGGCGCGCAGCATCGACAGCATCGGGTCGCGGGTGCGGTTGAGCTGCACCGCGTTGGGGTCCGAGCCCGAGACCGACAGGGCGACGCCGGTATCGCCCAGCTTCAGGCTGGCGATGCCGGTGGCCTTGATCGGCGCGCGCCCCGCGAGGATCGCGGCATAGGCCTCGGTCATGTCGAGCAGGGACACTTCCGAGGTGCCCAGCGCGAGGCTCGGCGTCGGTGTCAGCTCGCCCTCGATGCCGAGTTGGCGCGACACCTCGATCACCTGGTCGATGCCGACCTCCTGGGCCAGCCGCACCGTGGCGGCGTTGAGCGAGCGTGCGAAGGCCTCGCGCAACGTCACCACCCCGGCATACTGGCCGTTGAAGTTCTCGGGCTTGTAGCCGTTGATGTCGATCGGCTCGTCCGGCAGGCGGGTCTCGGGGTCGGCGCCCATCACGAGGGCCGCGAGGAACACCGGCAGCTTGAAGGTCGAGCCGGGCTGGCGCAGCGCGTCGGTGGCGCGGTTGAACTGGCTCTCGCCGTAATCGACGCCGCCGACCATGGCGCGGACCCGCCCGTCCGGGGTCATGGCGACGATCGCGCCCTGGCTCGCGCCGGCCTGCGCGCCGGGGCCGGAGATGGCGTTGCGAAGGATCTCCTCGGCCTTGGCCTGCAACTCCATGTCGAGCGTCGCGGTGACGGTGAGCGGGCCGTCGACGGCGCCCGACAGCTCCTGCGCCTCGCCCAGCACCCAGTCGGCAAAGTAGCTGCCGGCGCGGGCGGGGGGCGGCGAGGGCTCGATCGTGGCCATCTCGGCGCTGGCGGTCTCGAAGGCGGCATCGTCGATGCGGCCGAGATCGCGCATCACCGACAGCACCACGAGACCGCGTTCGCGGGCGCGCTCCAGATCGGCCTCCGGGTTGATCACCGAGGGCGCGCGGATCGTCGCGGCGAGGATCGCGGATTGCGCGAGGCTCAGCTCCTGCACCGGCTTGTCGAAATAGAGCTGCGCCGCGGCGGGCATGCCCCAGGCACCGGCGCCGAGATAGGTGGAGTTCAGGTAGAGCTCCATGATCCGGTCCTTGCCGAGCTGGCGCTCCAGCCCCAGCGCGAGGACCATCTCCTGCAGCTTGCGTTTGTAGGTGCGGTCGGGGTCGAGATAGAGCACCTTCACGAGCTGCTGGGTGATGGTCGAGCCGCCCTCAACCACGCCGCCGGAGGAGAAATTGCGCCACATCGCGCGGCCGATGCCCTCGATGTCGACGCCCGGATGATCCCAGAAACGCCGGTCCTCGATCGCCGAGACCGCCTGCGGCAGGTGCTCCGGCATCTGGTCGAGCGGCACGTAGCCCGCGCGATAGGCCCCGCGGGTGAACAGCGTGTCTCCCGCCTCGTCCTGCACGGTGAGCGTGGGCTCCTCGAGCGGCGGCAGCATGTCGGCCAGCGGCAGGTCCCGCACCGCCCAGACCAGCACGCCGCCCGCCAGAACGATGCCGAGCAGCAGCAGGAAGGCGAGGCCGAAGACGGTGCGCCAGATCCAGCGCGTCGCCCGAACCGTGGCGGCCGGGTGCAGCTTGCGCTGTTCGAGCCGGGCACGGCGACGCGCCGAGGCGTCGCGCCAGCCCTGCGCCGCGCGGGCGGCGAGCGAACGGCGCGGCGCGGCCTCGGTGTCCGGCACGGTCGGGCCGGTGTCCGTATCGGAGGCGGTCCGGGGTTCGGCCCGGTCGCGACGGGCGCGCAGCCGTTCCGCCGCGACGGCACCGCCCTGCGCCGCCTTGGCCGAGAGCCCGCTCAGGGCCTTGCTCCCATGGCCGATCCCGGCGGTCGCCGCGCGGCCGATGCCACGCCCGCCGCGCCCCAGCGCCCGCATCAGCGCGGCCCAGAAGGCGCGCGCGGCCTGCACGAGATCGGTCTCGGGCGGGGTCCCGGGCGCGTGCGCGCGCGGTTCGGCAAGAGGCTCCTGGCCAGTCCCCTCAGCGGCATGTTCGGGGCGGTCGGGCATCTTGTCGTCTGTCATGATCTTGAAATTCCGGTGCTGTCAGTCCCGGAGGGTAGGCGAGGGCCGGGCCGCGTCAAGCGGCCGCGGCCCACCCGAAAGCGATCAGATGGAAAAGCTGGTGCCGCAGCCGCAGGAGCTGGTGGCGTTGGGGTTCTCGATCACGAAGCGCGCGCCGATCAACTCGTCGGCGAAATCGATCACCGCGTCGGCGAGGAAGGGCAGCGACACGCTGTCGACCACGACCTTTTCGCCCGCGCCTTCGAGCACGAGGTCGTCCTCCTTGGGCTCGTCGAGCGCGATCTCGTATTGAAAGCCCGAGCAGCCGCCGCCCTCGACCGCGACGCGCAGCGCCTTGCCCTGGGCCTGCGCGCCGATCTCGGCGAGGCGTTCCCAGGCGCGGGGGGTGACCTTGGGGGGCAGCGTCAGCATGTGGAACCTATCCATGGGCAGGGTCATTGACCGGGTCCGGGCGCGGGAATCCGTGCGAATTCCCTGTCCGGGCGGCTTCCCGACCCATATAGGTAAGGTGAATAGTGACGACAAGCTGGCGGATCAGATGACGGCTCCCTACGCCTCCGACCCGCGCGACACGCGCGGCAGGCTCCACCCCGAGGAAGAGAGCGCCTTCCGCTCGCCATTCCAGCGCGACCGCGACCGCATCATCCATGCGAGCGCGTTCCGGCGCCTGAAGCACAAGACGCAGGTCTTCATCGAGCACGAGGGCGATTATTTCCGCACCCGGCTGACCCATTCGATCGAGGTGGCGCAGGTGGCGCGGACCATTTCCGGCGTGCTCGGGCTCAACACCGAGCTGACCGAAGCGGTGGCACTGGCGCATGACCTCGGCCACCCGCCCTTCGGCCATACCGGCGAGGACGCGCTGAACGCGCTGATGGCCCCCTATGGCGGCTTCGATCACAACGCGCAGGCGATCCGCATCGTCACCTCGCTGGAGCGGCACTACGCCGATTTCGACGGGCTGAACCTGACATGGGAGACGCTGGAGGGCATCGCCAAGCACAACGGGCCGGTGACCGGCGACATCCCTTACGCGCTGGCCGACTACGTGGCGCTGCACGATCTGGAACTGCATACCCATGCCAGCGCCGAGGCGCAGGTCGCGGCGCTGGCCGACGACATCGCCTACAGCCATCACGACCTGCATGACGGGCTCAGGGCCGAGCTGTTCTCGACCGACGAGCTGGCCGAGCTGCCGATCCTCGACGCCTGCTTCTCGGAGGTCGACCGGCTCTATCCGGGGCTGAACTACTACCGCCGCCGCCACGAGGCGCTGCGCCGTTTCTTCGGGGTGCTGGTCGAGGACGTGATCGGCGTGGCGCGGGCCAATCTCGCAGAGGCCAACCCGAAATCGGCGCGCGAGGTGCGCGAGGCGGGGCGGATGATGGTCCGCTTCACGCCCGGCCTCTGGTCCGATCTGAAGGTGCTGCGCAAGTTCCTGTTCCATCGCATGTACCGCGCCCCCGAGGTGGTGGTGATGCGCGAGCGGGTGACCGGCGTGATCCACGACCTGTTCCCGCTGTTCATGGCGCATCCCGAGAACCTGCCGAAGCAATGGCGCAAGGACGTGGCCGAGGCTTCGGACGAAACCGCCTTGGCACGGATCGTGGCGGACTACATTGCCGGGATGACCGACCGTTTCGCGCTGCAGGAACATGCGCGGCTGACCGGCTCGGACATCCTTGAGAAGACGAACGTTGCGGGGGCCTGGAGTGGAAATTGAAATGACGGCAGAACATGCCGCCGGGTTGACCCCGATCATGGCCTTCGCATTGGTGGGGGCCATTGGCGTCGGTTCGCAATGGCTGGCATGGCGGCTGCGGCTGCCGGCGATCGTGCTGATGCTGGCGGCGGGCCTCGTCATCGGACCGGGCCTCGGCTGGTTCGTGCCGGCGCGCGACATCGGCGATCTGGTCAAGCCGATGATCTCGATCGCGGTGGCGATCATCCTGTTCGAGGGCGGCTTGACGCTCAACTTTCGCAGCTTGCGCGACGAGGCCAAGGGGGTGAGCCGGCTGGTCTTCATCGGTGCGCCGCTGGGCTGGCTGTTCTCGACGCTGGCGCTGCGCTACGGCGCGGGGCTGAGCTGGGAAAGCTCGGCGGTGTTCGGCGGCATCATGATCGTCACCGGTCCCACGGTGATCGCGCCGCTCTTACGCACCGCGCGGCTGGCGCGCCGCCCGGCCTCGCTCCTGCAATGGGAGGCGATCGTCAACGACCCGATCGGGGCGCTGGCCGCGGTGCTGGCCTTCGAGGTGGTGCTGGTGCTGCGCACCGCGGTCACCGTCGGCAGCGCCGTGTGGGAGCTGGCGCTGGGCATCGTCGTGGCGCTGGCGCTGGGCGCGGCCGGCGCGGCGGTGGTGGCCTGGGGCTTCCGCAAGGGGCGGGTGCCGGAATACATGAAGGTGCCGGTGCTGTTCTCGCTGCTGCTGGCGGTCTTCGCGGTCTCCGACACGGTGCTGCACGAGAGCGGCCTGCTGGCGGTGACGGTGATGGGCATCGGCATCGCCAATGCCGATCTGCCCTCCTATGCCGAGCTGCGCCGCTTCAAGGAACACGCGACGATCCTGCTGGTCTCGGGCGTGTTCATCCTGCTCGCCGCCGCGATCGAGTTCGAGACGCTGGCCGCGCTCGACTGGCGCGCGGTGGTCTTCGTGCTGGCGGTGGTGCTGGTGGTGCGGCCCCTGACCGTCTGGCTGTCGCTGCTGGGCGCCGGCGTGCCGTGGCGCGAGCAGCTTCTGGTGGCGCTGACTGGTCCGCGCGGCGTCGTGCTCGTCGCGGTCGCGGGTCTCTTCGGCGAACGGCTTGCCGATCTCGGGGTGCCGGACGGCCATGTCGTGGCGCCGCTGGCCTTCGTTCTGGTGGCCTTCACGGTGGTGGTACACGGCTTCACGCTGGTGCCCTTCGCGCGGGCGCTCGGCCTGTCGGGCGGCGCCGTGCCGGGCGTTCTGCTGATCGGCGGCTCGCGCTTCACCCGCGGTCTGGCCGAGGCGCTTCGCAAGATCGAGGTGCCGGTGCTGATGGCCGATCCGAACCACAACAACCTGCGCGCCGCGCGCTCGGAGGGCATCCCGACCTATTCCGGCGACATCCTGTCGGAATCGGCCGAGCATTTCCTCGAACTGGTGAGCTACGACGTGGTCGTCGCCGCGACCGAGAACGACGCCTACAACACGCTGGTCGCCACCGATCTCGGCCCGGAATTCGGCCGCGACAACGTCTACCAGATCACCCGGCAGAAGAACGAGAGCGCGCGGCACGCGCTGTCCTCCAGCCTGACGGGCCGCGAATTCGGCCCCGAGGAAGGCTATAACGGGCTCGAGAAGCTGATGCAGGAGGGCTGGAGCTTCCGCGTCACCCGGCTGACCGAGGAATACGGTCTCGAGGAATGGCGCGCCAAGCGGCCGCACGCCAAGGTCGTGGCCCGGGTCGGGCCGCAGGGCACCACCGAGTTCATCCGCGAGGACGAGGACATCCGCCCCGCGCCCGACGTGCGGATCATCTCGCTGCTGCCGCCGGGCGAGGAGAAGGGCACCGATCCCGAGGCCGGTCACGAGATCGCCAAGCAGGCCGCGAAGAACCACGGCAAGGGCAATGGCAAGCCCCCGGGCAAGAGCGGCAGCATGGCCGGCGTCAAGGCATGGGGCCCGAAACCCGGCAGCCTGTGGCGGCCCGGCGGCGCAAAGCCCGGCGCCAAGCCGCGCAAGCCGGATGGCAAGCCGCCTCGCGCGGCATGAGGCGCGGCATGACGCGCGGCGGCTGAGACCGGTCCGATACGGCGCGCGCCGCGTTGACGCGCGGCGCCGCCGTGGTAAAGGGTCGCGGGCCGATCTCGCGGCACGACTGGCCGAAAGGACTGCGCATGAACCTCTTCACCGACATCCGGGCGCTTGTGCTCGACACGCTGGACGCGATGGCGCGCGACGGTGCGATCCCCGAGGGGATGCAGACCGGCGCCGTGACGGTGGAGCCGCCGCGCGACGCGGCGCATGGGGACATGGCGACAAACGCCGCGATGGTGCTGGCCAAGCCCGCGGGCAGGAAGCCGCGCGACATCGCGGTGGATCTGGCCGAGCGGCTCGGCGCCGACGATCGCATCGCCTCCGCCGAGGTGGCGGGGCCGGGCTTCATCAACCTCCGCCTCGCGCCGTCGCTGTGGCAGGGCATCGTGCGCGCCGCGCTGACCGAAGAGGGCTTCGGCCGCTCGACCATGGGGCAGGGCGAGAAGGTCAACGTCGAATACGTCTCGGCCAACCCCACCGGGCCGATGCATGTGGGCCACGCCCGTGGCGCGGTGTTCGGCGACGCGCTGGCGCGGCTGTTGGACTATGCGGGCCACGACGTGACCAAGGAATACTACGTCAATGACGGCGGCGCGCAGGTCGACGTGCTGGCGCGCTCGTCCTTCGAGCGCTACCGCGAGGCCTGCGGCATGACGCCCGAGATCGGCGAGGGGCTCTATCCGGGCGACTACCTCGTGCCGGTGGGCGAAAAGCTCAAGGAGGTCTGGGGCGAGGGCAAGCTCAACGCCCCCGAGGAGGACTGGCTCGAGGAGGCGCGCGAGATCGCCACCGAGGCGATGATGGAGATGATCCGCGCCGACCTCGCGGCGCTGGGCGTCACCATGGACGTGTTCTTCTCCGAGAAGTCGCTCTACGGCACCGGCCGGATCGAGGAGGCGATCGAGAGCCTGCGCGCCAAGGGGCTGATCTATCGCGGCACGCTGGAGCCGCCCAAGGGCAAGACCCCCGAGGACTGGGAGCCGCGCGAGCAGACGCTGTTCCGCTCCACCGCGCATGGCGACGACGTCGACCGGCCGATTATGAAATCGGATGGGGCCTGGACCTATTTCGCGCCCGACATCGCCTATCACCACGACAAGGTGGCGCGCGGCTTCACCCAGCTGATCGACGTGTTCGGCGCCGATCACGGCGGCTACGTCAAGCGGATGAAGGCGGCCGTCTCGGCGCTCTCCGAGGGCAAGGTGCCGCTCGACGTCAAGCTGATCCAGCTGGTCAAGCTGTGGAAGAACGGCGAGCCGTTCAAGATGTCCAAGCGCGCCGGCAACTTCGTGACGCTGCGCGATCTGGTCGATCAGGTCGGCCCGGACGCGGTGCGGTTCCACATGCTGACGCGCAAGAACGACGCGCCGCTCGATTTCGACTTCGACAAGGTGCTCGAGCAGAGCCGCGAGAACCCGGTCTTCTACGTGCAATACGCCAATGCGCGGATCAATTCGGTGCTGCGCAAGGCCGATGCCATGGGCATCGCCGTGGATGACGCCACGCTGGCCGAGGCCGATCTCTCGGCGCTCGATCACGAGGCGGAGCTGTCGCTGATGCGCGCGCTTGCCGAATGGCCGCGGCTGGTGGAGATCGCCGCCAAGGGCCACGAGCCGCACCGCGTCGCCTTCTACCTCTACGATCTCGCCTCGGCCTTCCACGCGCTGTGGAACCGTGGCAATGACGAGCCCGCGCTGCGCTTCGTGCAGGAGGGCGAGACGGCCACGACCCAGGGCAAGATTTCGCTCGCCCGCGCCGTCGGCGTTGTGATCGGGGAAGGGCTTGGTATCCTTGGCGTCACCCCGGTCGAGGAGATGCGCTGAGCGCGATCGGGCGGTCGGACAAGGCCACGGGGACGCGCGATCCCCGAGACAAATCGAGCGGCAGAGAGGCTGAGATGGCACAACCGAGCGATCCGCAGGGGCCGGGCCGGCTGGCGGCGGTGACGGCATTGGCGTTCCGCTACGCGGGGGCGATCCTGTCGCTGACGCTGGTGCTGGGCCTCGCGATCTGGGGCTACAAGCTGTGGATGCGCGACGTCACCGGCATCCCGGTGGTGCGCGCCATGCAGGGGCCGATGCGCGAGGCGCCGAAGAATCCGGGCGGCGAGATCGCGCTGCATACCGGTCTCGCGGTGAACGACATCGCCGCGATGGGCGAGGCGGCCGGTCCCGAGGAACGGCTGGTGCTGGCGCCGCAGGGGCCGGGCCTGACCGAGGAGGACCTGATGGTCCAGCCCACCGCCGAGGCGGGCGAGCTGCGGCCCGGCGAGGATCTCGCCGGCGCGGCGCCGGTCTTCGACCCGAACCGGCCGATGTCGGTGGACGACGTCGCCGATCTCGCCGACCGCATCGTCGCGGGTACGGTGCCTCTGGCCACCGCCGAGACGCCCGCCCCGGGCACCGTGGCCGGTCCCGACCCTTCGGTGATCGCCGCCGCGGATCCGGCGCTCACGGCACCCGGTGCCGCCGCCGGGCCGGTGCCGCCGGCGCGCCCGGCGCTGCGGCCCACCGCGCTGCGCCCGGCCACCGCCATGGCCGCCGCCGCCGCATCCGCGCCCGAGCCCGAGATCGCCCCGGTGGCGGTCAACACGCGCGAGATCGCGCCCGGCACCAGCCTCGTGCAGCTCGGCGCCTTCGAAAGCCCCGAGGTCGCGGGGCAGGAATGGGCGCGCCTCACCTCCCGCTTCGGCGAGCTTCTTTCGGGGCGCGAGCGGCTGGTGCAGGAGGCGATGAGCGGCGGGCGCACCTTCTTCCGGCTGCGCGCCACCGGTTTCGCCGATCTGGCCGAGGCGCGGCGCTTCTGCTCGGCGCTGGTGGCCGAGGACGCGGCCTGCATCCCGGTGGTGGTGCGATGACCTCCTCGTCGATTCTCGGCCCCGAAGCCGCGCGTCTGGACCGCGACGAGGCGGCGTTCTTTCGCGACGCCGATCCGTGGGGCTTCATCCTCTTCGCCCGCAACGTCGAAAGCCCGGCGCAGCTGCGCCGCCTCACCGCCGAATTGCGCAACGCGGTGGGCCGCGAGGCGCCGATCCTGATCGATCAGGAGGGCGGCCGCGTGCAGCGGATGCGGCCGCCGCATTGGCATGCCTACCTGCCGGCGCTGGACCAGATGCGCCGCGCCAGCGACCCGCTGCGCGCGCAATGGCTGCGGCATCGGCTGATCGCGGCCGAGCTGCACGAGGTCGGCATCGACGTGAACTGCGCGCCGCTGGCCGATCTGGTGGAGCCGAAGACGCATCACATCCTGCGCAACCGGCTCTATGGCGACACGGTCGACGGCGTGGTCGCCGCCGCCCGCGCCGCCGCCGAGGGGCTTCTCGCGGGCGGCGTGCTGCCGGTGCTCAAGCACATCCCCGGCTATGGCCGGGCCAGCGTCGACAGCCACAAGGCGCTGCCGCGCGTCTCGGTGCCGCTCGAGGATCTGCGCGAGCGCGACTTCGCGCCCTTCGCGGCGCTCAACGACATGGCGATGGGCATGACTGCGCATATCGTGCTCGACGCCGTCGACCCCGAGCGGCCCGCCACCACCTCGTCCAAGGCGATGCGGATGATCCGTGAGGAGATCGGCTTCGACGGGCTGGTGATGACCGACGACCTATCGATGGAGGCGCTTTCGGGCGAGATCGACGCGCGCGCCGCCGCCAGCATCGCGGCGGGCTGCGACGTGGTGCTGCACTGCAACGGCGATCGCGACGAGATGGAAGCGGTGGTCGCGGCCTGCGGCGCGATGGGCGCGGAGGCGATCCGCCGTGCCGAGGCGGCGCTGGCGCAGCGCCGTGCGCCCGATGCGGCCGATCTCGAGGCGCTGCGCGACGAGCTCGGCGTGCTCACCGGGGAAGACGTCTGATGGATGGCGGGCAGGATTTCGCGGCCCGGCAGGGCCATGCCTCGGTCGAGGAGCGCCGCGCCGCCGAGGCGCTGATCGTCGACGTGGCTGGCTTCGAGGGGCCGCTCGACCTGCTTCTGGTGCTGTCGCGCACCCAGAAGGTCGATCTGCGGCAGATCTCGATCCTTGCCCTGGCCGAGCAGTATCTCGGCTTCGTCGAGAAGGCGCGCGAGCTGCGCATCGAGCTGGCCGCCGATTACCTCGTCATGGCGGCGTGGCTCGCCTTCCTGAAGTCGCGGCTGCTGCTGCCACCCGACCCGCAGGGCGAGGAGCCCTCGGGCGAGGATCTCGCGGCGCATCTGGCGTTCCAGCTGGAGCGGTTGCAGGCGATGCGCGAGGCCTCGGCGCAGCTGATGGCGCGGCCGCGACTGGGTCGCGAGGTCTTCGCGCGCGGCGCCGCCGAGGCGGTGACGGTGCATCGCTCGACCGTGCACCACGCTTCGCTGCTCGACCTCATGCAGGCCTATGCCCGGGTCAAGACGCGCGACGAGTTCCGCCCCTTCGTGATGGACCGGCGCGACCTGATGACCATGGAGCAGGCGCTCGACCGGCTGCGCGCCATGGTCGGCGAGGCCGCCGACTGGGCCGACATCTCCGCCTATTTTCCCGAGGACTGGCGCGCCGCGCCCAAGCGCCGCCGCTCCGCCACCGCCGCGACCTTCGCGGCCTCGCTCGAACTGGCCAAGGAGGGCCGGATCGAGATCCGTCAGGGCGAGAGCTTCGCCCCCATCGAGATTCGCCGGAAGGACCGCGCATGACCGAGATCCCCGAGACCGCCCAGTTCGACGCGCCGACGCGTGAAGAGGCCGAACGGATGCTCGAGGCGATGCTGTTCGCCAGCGCCGAGCCGCTGGCCTCGGCCGAGATGGTGCGGCGGCTGCCGGAGGGCACCGACGTGGCGGGCGCGCTCGAGGCGCTGCGGGCCCGTTACGAGGGGCGCGGCGTCGAGCTGCGCCGCACCGGCGATGCCTGGGCGTTTCGCACTGCCGCCGATCTCGGCCACCTGCTTGAGCGCCACGCGGTCGAAACCCGCAAGCTCAGCCGTGCCGCCACCGAGACGCTGGCGATCATCGCCTATCACCAGCCGGTGACCCGCGCCGAGATCGAGGAGGTGCGCGGCGTGACGGTGAGCCGCGGCACCATCGACCAGCTGATCGATATGGGCTGGGTGCGGCTGGGGCGGCGCAAGATGACCCCGGGCCGGCCGGTGACCTTCGTGGTGACCGAGGGCTTCCTCGATCATTTCGGCCTGCAAAGCGCCCGGGACCTGCCGGGGCTGCGCGAGCTGCGCGCCGCGGGCCTGCTCGACAACCGGCCGCCGCCGGGCGCGGGCGGCGAGGACGACGGGGCCGAGGACGAGGCGCAGGACAGCCTGTTCGGCACCTGACAGCCGCTGGCCCCGCGCGAGGGTCAGGCCACGCGCGCCTCACATCGACCGCCCGGAGGCTGTCAGGGCGCGCGGAACTGCTTCGACAGCTTGAGCCCCTGGCCCTGGTAGTTCGAGGCGATGCCCGCGCCGTAGAGCTGGTCCGGGATCTCGGCCATCCGCTCATAGACCAGACGGCCCACCACCTGCCCGTGCTCGAGCACGAAGGGCGCCTCGTGGCAGCGCACCTCGAGCACCCCGCGCGAGCCCTTGCCCTGCGCCGCCGCGTGGCCGAAGCCCGGATCGAAGAAGCCCGCGTAATGCACCCGGAACTCGCCCGCCATGGCAAGGTAGGGCGCCATTTCGGCGGCATAGGCGGGCGGGATGGTCACCGCTTCGCGGCTGACCAGGATGTAGAAGGCACCGGGGTCGAGGATGATGCTGCCGCGCGGGCTGGGCACCACCTCCCAGAACTCGGCCGGGTCGTAATGGCCGATCCGGTCGAGATCGATCACCCCGGCATGGGGCTTGGCGCGAAAGCCCGCGCAGGCGGCCAAGGCGGGCGAGAGATCGACCGAGAAGCCCAGACCCTCGGAGATCAGCGCCTCGCCATCGACCAGCGGCTCCTGCGCGTGCAGTGCCGTCAGGGCGGCGTCGTCGAGCACCGCTTGCCCGGCGCGGAACCGGATCTGGTTCAGCCGCATCCCCGGGCGCACCAGCACCGAGAAGCTGCGCGGGCAGATCTCGGCATAGAGCGGCCCGTCATGGCCCGGCGCGATGCGGTCGAACTCGGTGCCGCCATCGGCGATCAGCCGGGTCAGCAGGTCGAGCCGGCCCGTGGAACTCTTGGCGTTGGCCACGGCCTGGATGCCGTCGGGCAGGGCGAGCCGCTCCATCAGCGGCACCACGTAGACGCAGCCCTTTTCCAGCACCGCGCCCTGGTCGAGATCGATGCGGTGCATCTCGAACTCGGCCAGCCGATCTTCGACCCTGCGACCATCGCCGGCGAGGAAGGAGGCGCGCACCCGGTAGGCGACGCGGCCAAGCCTGAGATCGAGGCTGGCGGGCTGGATCTGCTCGGAAGCGATGGGTTGATCGGCGGTGATCGCACCGCTCTCGATCATCTGGGCGATGCCCTGACGGGGCAGAACTCCGATCACTCTTTAGCCTCCTGCTGACATGACGACGCCCGCCGCTTTGGAGCGGCGGGCGGTCATGATTGGTCGGGCTAGCAGGACTCGAACCTGCGACCTTCCGTCCCCCAGACGGACGCGCTACCAGGCTGCGCTATAGCCCGACTGAGGCTGCTAATGCCCGAACTGGCGGGCGGGGGCAAGCCGATTTGCGGAAAAAATTCGCCCGATCAGCGCTTGCCGTCGCGGGCGGCGACCATGCGGCCGCGCAGGCTTTCGAGCCGCGCGACGAGCGGTGCGATGCGGGCGGCGCGGGTCTCGAGGAAGGCAGGTCCGGCCGCGTGCAGCAGCGCCAGCGGCGCGCATGACGCGGTCTCGGCGGGGGCCGGGGGGGCGCTGCGGCGTTGCAGCAGCTGCGCCAGATCGGTGGCAGGGTCGAGCACGAGGACCGCGTCCTCGGCCCGCGACGAATCCGGCCGGGTCCGGCGCTCCGGCGCGCTGCGCGCTTCCGGTTCGGCGACCAGATCGCGGCCCTGATCGGCGACGTGGCGCACGCCCTTCTCGCGCAGCAGCTTCTGGACGCCCTTGATGGTCATGCCCTGATCGTGCAGCAGCGCCTTGATGCCGCCGAGCAGGTCGAGATCCTCGGGGCGGTAATAGCGCCGCCCGCCGGCGCGCTTCACCGGGCGCACCTGCGCGAACTTGCTTTCCCAGAATCGCAACACGTGCGCGGGCGTATTCAACGCCTCGGACACCTCGCCGATCGTGCGGAACGCGTGAGCCGATTTCGCCATCAGGCCCGCCTCAGCTTCTGTTGCCCGAGGCGACCTTGTCCTTCATCAGGTGCGAAGAGCGGAAGGTCAGGACCCGCCGCGGATGAATCGGCACCTCTTCACCGGTCTTGGGATTGCGGCCGATCCGCGCCGCCTTGTCGCGCACCGAGAAGGTGCCGAAGGAGCTGATCTTGACCTGCTCACCGGCGACGAGCGCATCGGAGATATGCCCCAATACCGCCTCGACCAGCTCGGCGCTGTCGTTGCGGGAGAGTCCCAGCTCCTCATGCACAGCCTCGGCGAGATCCATCCGCGTCAATGTCTTGTCCGCCATCTTGATCTCCCTGCTCTGTCGCAACCTTAAGGGCAGCGGCAATTTCAAGTCAATCTCAAGAAGATGGATGGCACAGTTGCAGCGCGGACACTGGCCTACCAGCGCAGGACCACGGAGCCCCAGGCGAGGCCGCCGCCGATCGCTTCGGTGACCACGAGGTCGCCTTCGCGAATCTGGCCGTTGGCGCGCCCGACCGAGAGCGCCAGCGGAATCGAGGCGGCCGAGGTGTTGCCGTGGTCCTGAACCGTGGTCACCACCTTGTGCATCGGCAGGCCCAGCTTCTTGGCGGTGCCCTGGATGATCCGGATATTGGCCTGATGCGGCACCACCCAGTCGACGTCCTCGGCGGTGAGGCCCGCCTTCTCGAGCGACAGATGCGCGGTCTGGGCCAGCTTCTCGACCGCGTGGCGGAACACCTCGCGGCCTTCCATGCGCAGATGGCCGGTGGTCCCGGTCGAGACGCCGCCATCGACATGCAGGATGTCCTTGTGGCGCCCGTCCGAGTTCAGATCCGCCGCGAGGATGCCGCGATCCGAGGACCGCCCTTCGCCTTCGGCCGCCTCGAGCACCAGCGCGCCGGCGCCGTCGCCGAACAGCACGCAGGTGGCACGGTCGGTCCAGTCGATGATCCGGCTGAAGGTCTCGGCGCCGATCACCAGCACCCGCTTGGCCTGACCGGTCAGGATCATCGCGTTGGCGGTGGTCAGGGCATAGATGAAACCGGCGCAGACCGCCTGGACGTCGAAGGCGAAGCCATGCGTCATGCCCAGCTCGCGCTGCACCATGGTCGCGGCGGAGGGGAAGGTGAAATCGGGGGTCGAGGTGGCGAGGATGATCGCGTCGATCCCCGAGGGCTCGATCCCGGCATCGGCCAGCGCGGCGCGGGCGGCGCGGGTGGCGAGATCCGAGGTGGTCTGGCCTTCGGCGGCGATGTGGCGCCTCTCGATGCCGGAACGGGTGCGGATCCATTCGTCGGAGGTGTCGACGAGCGCCTCGAACTCCACGTTCTCCATCACCCGTTCGGGAAGGTAGTGGCCCACGCCCCTGACGACCGCGCGAATGGTCATGCCTTGATCTCCTTGGGTGCGTCCTGATGCAGGGCCGAGACGCCGGCGATGCGATGCGCCAGCCGTTCGGAAAAATCGGAGCGCGCGAGGCGCGCGGCGAGGCTGAGCGCGGCGCAGACGCCGGTGGCATCGGCCGAGCCGTGGCTTTTCACCACGAGGCCGCCCAGCCCGAGAAACACGCCGCCATTGACCTGGCGCGGATCGATCCGCGCCTTGAGCCCGGCCATGGCGCCGCGCGTCAGCAGCGCCGCGATCTTCGAGGCGATCGAGGAGAGGAAGGCCTCGCGCATGAGCCCCGAGATCAGCGTGGCGGTGCCTTCGCCGGTCTTCAGGGCGACATTGCCGGTGAAGCCGTCGGTGACGATGACATCGACCCGGTCCGAGGGGATGTCGCCGCCCTCGACGAAGCCGACATAGTCGAAATCGCCCTTGTCGGCGGCGGCGCCGATCATCTCGGCCGCGACCTTCAGCTCGGCGCGGCCCTTGTGTTCCTCGGTGCCGACATTGAGCAGCCCGACGCGCGGGCGCGCCAGCCCGAGCCCGTTGCGCGCATAGGAGGCGCCCATCATCGCATAGGCGAGCAGGTCGTCCTGGTCGGCGCGGATATCGGCGCCGACATCGAGCATGACGTTGAAGCCCTGCGGGTTGCGCGAGGGCCAGAGGCAGGCGATGGCGGGGCGGTTGACGCCCTCGGCCTTGCGCAGCCGGATCATCGACACCGCCATCAGGGCGCCGGTGTTGCCGCAGCTCACGCAGGCATCGGCGCGGCGGTCGCGCAGCGCATCCACGGCGGACCACATCGAGGTCGACTTGCCGCCGCGCATCACGTGGCTGGGCTTGTCGGTCATCGCGACCACGCCCTCGGCATGGATGATCTCGAGGCGGTCGGCCAGAACCGAGCCCGAGAAGATCGGCTCGAGCTTGTCGCGCTGGCCGTGCAGCAGCACGCGAGCGGTCGGATCGGACTGGAGAAAGCGTTTCACGCCGGCGGCCACGACGGCCGGGCCCTGATCGCCGCCCATGGCGTCGACGGAAAGCGTGATGGATCTGTCTTGGGACAAGCCCGTCATCGCGGCCCCGATGCTTGGGCGCGGTCGTCTGACGCGCGCCGGTCTCGCTGCGGCAGACATCCGGGCTCGCCCCGAGGGGCGGCGCGGTCCGGGACCATGCCCGTCCCGCGCCAAAGCCCGGTCACGGACTTACGCCGCGTCGTCGTCCAGATCGGTCTCGGCGGCACGCGCGATCACTTCGCGATCGGCGTAGTTGCCACAGGACGGGCAGACGTGGTGCGGGCGCTTGAGCTCCCCGCAGCTGGGGCATTCATTGGGGTTCGCGCCGGTCAGGCCGTCATGGGCCCGACGCTGGTTGCGGCGCGACTTGGAGATCTTGTTCTGCGGAACGGCCATGTCACAACCTCGAAGTAATACTGGCTCTAGTCTCAATGGGCGCGGAACGGGTCCGGCCCGGCTGGCGGGTGGGCGCATGGCCCCGGTCAGGGGATCCATCCCGCGACGTCCGGCCGCTCTTAGGCGATAAGAACCGGGCTGTCGAGCCGTGGAATGGAAAGAGGCCGCGAAAATACTGCGGTCGCGGCGAAAAGCAAGAGGAAGGTGCTATTCCTCGCCGTCTTCGTCGCCTTTCAGGCGCTCGCGCAGCCCCTTGAGGGCGGAAAACGGCTTCACGTCCTCGTCGGTGAGCGGTTCGGCCCCGGGCTCGGTCACGCTGAGGTCACCGGTTCCGGCGCCCTCGGCGCGCGGATAGTCGGGAAGCGCCAGCGCCAGCGCCTCGATCATCACCGCGGCGAGGTCCAGCGCCGATGGCAGCGGTTCGATCGTGTCGTCCTCGGGCATCTCGACCTCGGCGCCCTCGGGTTCCGTCACGTCGGCGAGGTAGCGCCGCATCACCGTTTCGTCGATCCGCGTCACCACCGGTTCGAGCGTCACCACGCAATCCTGCACCACGGTGGCGCCGAGATCGCCATCGAGCCGCCAGCCATCGCGGCCCTCGGGCGACAGGCGCGCGCGAAAGCGCAGCTTGCGCACGCCGCGGATATCGAGCGCCTCCGCCACGGCGGCGCGCCCGGCGGCGTCGGGTTCGATCACCATCTCGGTGGCGCGGCGCTGCGACAGATCGCCCAGGCGGATCACCTGTCGCGGGAGAGGGGTCGCGTCGACCATGGTCCGCTTCCTTCCTTGAAGATATGCATGGGGTTGTTGTAAGCGGCTTTAGAAGCCGCAAGGGCTTGAGGCAAGAGCAGGGGCAGTCGCAGATGGGCATGGAAACCGGCCGTGACAGGACCGGCCGCGGGGTTCGCCGCGGCGCAGCCATTCTGGGACTCGCGGGGCTGGCGGCCTGCAGCCCGACCGAGCGGTTCCACGGCTACGTGCCGGCCGAGGCGGTGCTGTCGACGATCTCGCTCGGCGAGGACCGCGCCTCGGTGATCGAGAAGGCCGGTCCGCCGACCACCAGCGGGGTGCTCGGCGAGAACGACATCTTCTACATCCGCTCGGTGTTCCGCCATTACGGGTTTTTCGCCCCCGAGGAGGTGAGCCGCGAGGTGGTCGCGATCAGCTTCGCGCCCTCGGGCGGCGTCAGTAATGTCGAGCGCTTCGACCTCAGCGATGGCCGCATCGTGCCGCTGACCCGCCGGGTCACCGAGGACAGCGTCCAGAACGGCACCTTCCTGCGGCAACTGGCGGGGGCTGCGGGCAATTTCGACCCGAGCATGTTGATCGACGACGAATGAGCCCGGTTTCAGGCCGCGCTCTCGTCGGAGGTCGCCGGTTTGAACTCGAGCGCCACGCCGTTCATGCAGTAGCGCAGGCCCGTCGGGGCCGGCCCGTCCGGAAAGACGTGGCCAAGATGCGATTCGCAGGCCGCGCAATGCACCTCGGTGCGCTTCATGAAGAAGCTGCGATCGGTCTTCTCGCCCACCGCCTCATCGCTGATCGGGGCGTAGAAGCTGGGCCAGCCGGTGCCGCTGTCGAACTTGGTCTCGGCCGAGAACAGCGGTCGGCCGCAGCCCTTGCAGGCGAAGGTGCCGGGCTCTTTCGGAAAATCGTCATGGGTGAAGGCGCGCTCGGTACCGTGCTTGCGCATCACCTTGTATTCGAGCTCGGACAGCTCCTCGCGCCACTGCGCGTCGGTCTTGGTGATCTTGTCCATCGGGTCCTCCGTGATCTCGTCCACCTATGTAGTCAGCACCGCGCCGGATGCCAGCGGGGCCCGGCATGGGCGTGATCCTGCGGCGTGGCCGGCTGGTCGCGCGTACGGCGCAGGGCGAAGCGCTGGCTCGCGCGATGGCGCTGCGCGCGCGCTGCTTCGTCGATCTGGGCGGGGCGCTGCGCGACGCCGACGGGCATGACGCGCGGGCCCGGCACCTGCTGGTCGAGGACGCGGCGGGCCGGGCGCTCTGCACGCTGCGCTGGCGTGCACTCGCACCGGGCGAGATCGGGCGGGCCGCGAGCGCCGAGACCTACGATCTCGGCCCGCTGGCGGCGCGGGCGGGGCGGTCGATGGAGATCGGTCGCTTCTGCACCGCGCCCGAGGCCCGCGACGGCGAGGCGCTCAGGCTGGCGCTGGGGGCGCTGACCCGGCTGGTGCTGCGCGAAAGGGTCGAGCTGCTGTTCGGCTGCGCCTCGTTTCCCGGCACCGACCCGCGCCCGCACCGCGCGGCGCTGTCCTGGCTCGGCGCGCGGCACGCCGCCCCTACCGGGCTGCGGCCCGGACGACGCGGGGCGGTGGAGGTGCTGGATCTCGCCGGGCCGGTCGGTGCGCCCGACGCCGCGCCGGCGGGGCTGCCGCCGCTGCTGCGCAGCTATCTCGGCATGGGCGCCGTGGTCAGCGACCACGCGGTGGTGGATCGGGTGATGAACACGATCCACGTGCTGTGCATGCTCGATGTCGCGGCGATCCCCGCGGCCCGCGCCCGGGCGCTGCGCGCCCTCGCATTCGGCCCTTGATAAGCCGCGCGGCGCCCTCTAGCTGGCGATCATGGCACGCGCACCCCTTCTCCAGCTCACCGATATTTCCCTCACCTTCGGCGGCGATCCCGTCTTCGACGGGCTGTCGCTCGCGGTCCAGCAGGGCGACCGCGTCGCCCTCGTGGGCCGCAACGGCTCCGGCAAGTCCACCTTGATGAAGGTGATGGCCGGACTCGTCGAGCCCGATCGCGGCACCCGCGCGGTGCCCCCCGCGACCTCCGTGGGCTACATGGAGCAGGACCCCGATTTCTCGGGCTTCGCGACCTTGGGCGAATGGGCGGCGCAAAACCTCGACATGGGCGAGGAATACAAGCTCGACGTGGTGGCCGAGGGGCTCAAGTTCGATCCGCATCGTGACCCGGCGACCGCCTCGGGCGGCGAACGGCGCCGCGCGGCGCTGGCGCGACTGATGGCCGAGGCGCCGGAGCTGATGCTGCTCGACGAGCCCACGAACCACCTCGACATCGAGGCGATCGCCTGGCTCGAAGCGGAGCTGCGCCAGACCCGCGCGGCCTTCGTGCTGATTTCCCACGACCGCGCCTTTCTCAAGGCGCTGACCCGCGCGACGCTGTGGATCGACCGCGGCGCGGTGCGCCGCCAGGAAACCGGCTTCGAGGGCTTCGAGGCCTGGCGCGACAAGACGTGGGAAGACGAGGACATGGCGCGCCACAAGCTCGATCGCAAGATCAAGTCCGAGGCGCGTTGGGCGGTCGAGGGGATCTCGGCCCGGCGCAAGCGCAACCAAGGCCGGGTGCGGGCGTTGCAGGATCTGCGCGCCGAGAGGGCGAACCAGATCCGCCGCCAAGGCACCGCGGCGATGGCGCTTGGCGAGGGTCCGACCTCGGGCAAGAAGGTCATCGAGGCCTTCGGCCTGAGCAAGGAATACGCCGGCAAGCGCATCGTCTCGGGCTTCGACCTGACGGTGATGCGCGGCGACCGGATCGCCTTCGTCGGCCCGAACGGTGTCGGAAAGACGACGCTTATCAAGATGTTGCTGGGTGAAATTGAACCTGACGAGGGCAGCGTCAAGCATGGCACCAACCTCGAGATCGCGGTGTTCGACCAGGCACGCGCCCGGCTCGATCCCGAGGCGACGCTCTGGGACAGCCTGACCAACGACCCGCTGATGGCGGTCTCGGGCAGCTCGGACCAGGTGATGGTGCGCGGCATCCCCAAGCACGTGGTGGGCTATCTCAAGGAATTCCTGTTCGACGAGGGGCAGGCCCGCGCGCCGGTCAAGTCGCTCTCGGGGGGCGAGAAGGCGCGGCTCCTGCTGGCGCGGATCATGGCGCAGACCTCGAACGTGCTGGTGCTCGACGAACCGACCAACGATCTCGACATAGAGACGCTGGACCTGCTGCAGGACCTGCTGGGCGATTACGATGGCACGGTGCTGCTGGTGAGCCACGACCGCGATTTCCTCGACCGGGTGGCGAGCACGACCATCGCCATGGAGGGCGACGGCCGCGCGACGCTCTATGCCGGCGGCTGGAGCGACTACCAGAGCCAGCGGAAATTCAACGAGACGCCAGCGCCGGCGCAGGCCCCCGCGCCGCGGGGAAGCGCGCCGAGCCCGACGCCGAGCGCGCCGAAGCCGAAACCCGCCGCGCCGAAACCCGGCCTCAGCTTCACCGAGAAACACCGGCTGGAGGAACTGCCGAAGGTGATCGACCGGCTCACCGCCGAGATCGCCAAGCTCGAGGAGCTGCTTGCCGATCCCGAGCTGTTCACCCGAGAACCGGTGAAGTTCCGCAAGGCGACCGAGGCGATGGCGGAGCGTCAGGCGGCGCTCGACGCGGCCGAGACCGAGTGGCTGGAACTCGAGGAGAAGGCCGGGGCCTGAATTTCAAGCCACTGTTCGAAAACAAAAAAGCCCGCCTTCGGAACGAAGGCGGGCTTTTCTTTCGCTCTGGGCGAGATCAGCCGTCGAAGTTCACTTCTTCCATGATCCGCAGCGCGGTGGCGCGGTGGTCGGCGATGGTCGGCAGGTCGGTCTCGTCGGCGGTGAACTCACCCCAGCCCTTGACCAGTTCCGAGGCTTCGGCGCCTTCGAGCACGGGGTATTCGTAGTTCGCCTCGGCATAGATTTCCTGCGCCTCGGGCGAGACGAGGTATTCCATGAACTGAACCGCCTCTTCCTTGTTCGGCGCAGCTTGGGTCAGCGCGACGCCGGAGACGTTCACATGGGTGCCGCCATTCTCGAAGGTCGGGAAGACGATGCGCACGGACTCGGCCCATTCGGTCTGCTCGGGATCCTCAAGCATCTTGCCCATGTAGTAGGTGTTACCGAGCGAGATGTCGCATTCACCGGCCCAGATCGCCTTGACCTGCGCGCGGTCGTTGCCCTCGGGCTTGCGCGCGAGGTTGTCCTTCACGCCCTGCGCCCATTCCTTGGCGTATTCTTCGCCGTGATGCGCGACGATCGCCGAGACGAGGGCGAGGTTGTAGTTGTGCAGGCCCGAACGGGTGCAGATCCGGCCTTCCCACTTGTCCGAGGCGAGATCCTCGTAGGTGGTGACTTCGCCATCCTCGACCCGCTCCTGGCTGGCATAGACGATGCGGGCGCGGGTGGTGACGCCGAACCACTCGCCGTTCTCGCCGCGCAGGTTGGCGGGCACGGCTTCCATCAGCACGTCGCTCTCGACCGGCTGGGTGACGCCGGCATCGACGATCTGGCGCAGGTTGGCGATGTCGACGGTCATCACGAGATCGGCGGGCGAGCGCTGCGCCTCGGCCTCGAGCCGCTCGACGATGCCGTCCTCGACGAAGGCGAGGTTGACGGCGATGCCGGTCTCTTCGGTGAAGGCATCGACCACCGGCTGAATCAGCTCGGGCTGACGGGTGGTGTAGACGTTGACGTCGGCCAGAGCGGAGGTGCCGGCCAGCGCGGCGGCGATGGTGAGGACAGGGCGAAGGGTCATGTAGCGCTCCAAATCAGCGTTTTCGTTGGCGGCGCTTAAATCCGAGCAATTTGATCAGGTCAATACCCGACTTTTTCAGTCGACGTTTTTTTCCGCCCTCCGGATCTCGTTCCACAAAGCATCCATCTCGGTCAGGTCGCTTTCGACCGGACGCTTGCCGCGCTTGTGAAGTTCGTCCTCTATGTATTTGAACCGGCGGGTGAACTTGTCGTTGGATCGGCGCAGGGCCACCTCGGGATCGACACTGAGATGCCGTGACAGGTTGGCCATGACGAACAGGAGGTCGCCCATCTCGGCCTCGATCTCGTCGGGGCTCAGACGGTCGCGCGCCTCGACCAGTTCGTGTGCCTCCTCGACCAGCTTGTCGAGAACCTGTGCCGTTTGCGGCCAGTCGAATCCCACCCGCGCGGCGCGCTTCTGCAGCTTGACCGCCCGCATCAGCGCCGGCAGGCCGAGCGCAACGCCGTCGAGCACGCCGGTTTCGGCACGGCCCGCGCGTTCGGCCGCCTTGATCGCCTCCCAGGCGTGGGTCTGCTCCTCGGCGGTGCGGTCGCGATCTTCCTCCCCGAAGACATGCGGGTGACGCGCGATCATCTTGTCCGAGATCGCGCGCGCCACCGCCGCAAGATCGAAATGCCCGGCCTCGCGCGCCATCTGCGCGTGGTAGACCGATTGCAGCAGCAGGTCGCCCAGCTCGCCCCGAAGCTCGGGCCAATCCTCGCGGGCGATGGCATCGGCCACCTCGTAGGCTTCCTCGATCGTGTAGGGGGCGATCGAGGCGAAATCCTGCTCGATATCCCATGGGCAGCCGTGATCGGGGTCGCGCAGCGCCCGCATGATCGCGGACAGCCGCGCGATCTCGCGGGCGGCGTCCAGATCGGTGTCGCGGATCTCGGGCTCGGTCTGGGGCATTGCGCAGGGCTCCTGTCGATGGCAAGCCGCAGGCTAGGATTTCAGAGCCCGGAGCGCCAGACATGCCCGTCATCAACCGCATCGCCGATTTCGCCGAGGAGATGAAGGGCTGGCGCCACCAGCTTCACGCCACGCCGGAAATCGGCTTCGACTGCCACGAGACGGCCGGCTTCATCACGGCGCGGCTGCGCGAATTCGGCGTCGACGAGATCCACGAGGGCATCGCGACATCCGGGGTGGTGGCGTTGATCCGGGGCCGGGGCGAGGGTCCGGTAATCGGGCTGCGCGCCGACATGGATGCGCTGCCGATGGACGAGCAGACCGGGCTGCCGCATGCCTCGGCGAACAAGGGCCGGATGCATGCCTGCGGCCATGACGGCCACACCACGATGCTGCTGGGGGCCGCGAGATACCTCGCCGAGACGCGCAATTTCGCGGGCACCGTGGCGCTGATCTTCCAGCCCGCCGAAGAGGGCGGCGGCGGTGCCGGTGTGATGGTCGAGGAAGGGGTGATGGAGCGGTTCGGCATCGGTGAGGTCTTTGCCCTGCACAACGAACCGGGTCTGCCGGTGGGGCGGTTCCGCACCGCGCCGGGACCGATCATGGCGGCGGTGGATGATTTCACCATCACCGTGACCGGCAAGGGCGGGCATGGCGCGATGCCGCACGACGCGACCGATCCGGTGGTCGCGGCCTGCGGCATCGTCACCGCGATACAGACCATCGTCAGCCGCAACCACGACGCGCGGCAGGATCTGGTGATCTCGGTCACGCAGATCCATACCGGCAGCGCCGACAACGTGATCCCGGCCACCGCCTGGATCAACGGCACGGTGCGCAGCTTCGACAAGAATGTGCAGGCCATGGTGATGCGTCGGATGCGTGAGATTTGCGAGGGGCAGGCCATGGCCTACGGCGTGCGCGCCGATCTCGACTACAATCTCGGTTACCCGGCCACGGTGAACGACGCCGGGAAGGCCGGATTCGCCGCTGGCGTGGCCGAGGAGGTCGGGCTGGGCTGCGATGCCGACAGCCCGCGCGCCATGGGGGCCGAGGATTTTTCCTTCATGCTCGAGGCGCGCCTCGGCGCCTATCTGTTCATCGGCAACGGCGAAACGGCGGGCGTGCACCACCCCGAATACGACTTCAACGACGAGACGGCGCCCTATGGCGCGTCGTTTTTCGCCCGGCTGGTCGAACGCGCGCAGCCCGCGCGCGGTTGAGCCTGAGGCGCGGCCATTGCAACGCGGCGGTCGTGCCCGAGGCGAGGTTGAAAAAACAGCGGTCAGGTATTTGAAAACGATGGGAATAATGGCCTTGGCGACCGCGGCATCCTTGGCGGTGCCACTGGTCTGGATACGTGTCGCGCCGGCGGATGTGGCGCGCTGGCACGTCGATCCCATGGAGGTCGAACGGGTGCCGCAGGCGCCGCGCCGTGGCGGCTGGCTGCTGCGCACGGGGCCTGCCAATGCCGCGCCGCCGGTCTTCGACACCGACCCGGCCACGCTGCTCTCGGCCTTCGACGAGATCGCGCGGGCGACGCCGCGCACCCGGGTCCTGTTCGAAAGCCCGGCCGAGGGGCGCGTGACCTATGTCAGCCGCTCGGCCGTGCTCGGCTTTCCCGACTATACCAGCGTCAAGGCGGTCCCCGAGGCCGGCGGCGCCGCCTTGATGATCTGGGCGCGGCAGCGTTTCGGGGTCGCCGACATGGGCGTGAACCGCATGCGGGTCGAGGCGTGGATGGCGGCGCTCGAAGATCGGCTGCCGCGCCGCTGAGCGTCACTTGACGCCTAAGTGGCGATGGAGGATGGGTGATCCATGATCGCACAGGACAAGATCGACCAGATCACCGCCCGCTTCGAGTTTCTCGAGGCGAAGATGTCGTCGGGCGCCTCGGGCGGCGAGATCGCCGAGCTGGGCCGCGAATACGCGGAACTCAAGCCGGTGGTCGAGACCGCCGCCGAGCATGCCCGCCTCGAAGCCGAGATCGCCGAGGCGCAGGCGATGCTGCGCGACCCCGAGATGCGCGACCTCGCCGAGGAAGAGCTGCCCGGCCTGCGGGAACGGCTGGAGGCCGCCGAAACGGCGCTGCGCCTCGCGCTGTTGCCCAAGGATGCCGCCGATGCGCGTCCGGCGATGATCGAGATCCGGCCCGGCACCGGGGGCGACGAGGCCGCGCTCTTCGCGGCCGACCTGCTGCGCATGTACATGCGCTATGCCGATGCGCGCGGCTGGCGCTTCGAGATCATCGAGGAGCAGGCGACCGAGCTGGGCGGCATCAGGGAGGTTGTGGCGCGGATCGAGGGCGAGGGCGTCTTCGCCCGGATGAAATACGAGAGCGGCGTGCACCGGGTGCAGCGCGTGCCCGAGACCGAGAGCGGCGGCCGCATCCACACTTCGGCGGCCACCGTGGCGGTGCTGCCCGAGGCCGAGGCGGTGGACGTGAAGATCGACCCCGCCGATATCCGCATCGACACGATGCGAGCGAGCGGCGCCGGCGGCCAGCACGTCAACACCACCGACTCGGCGGTGCGGATCACCCATATCCCGAGCGGCATCGTCGTCACGTCGAGCCAGAAATCGCAGCACCGCAACCGCGAATTGGCGATGGAGGTGCTGCGCTCGCGGCTCTTCGACGCCGAGCGGATGCGGGTCGAGGGCGCGCGCTCGGCCGACCGTCGCGCGCAGGTGGGCTCGGGCGACCGGTCCGAGCGCATCCGCACCTACAACTTCCCGCAGGGCCGGCTGACCGATCACCGCATCAACCTGACGCTCTACAAGCTCGACGCTGTGATGGGCGGCGATCTCGACGAGATCATCGACGCGTTGACGGCAGAGGCGCAGGCGGCGCTGCTGGCGGAGATGGAGGCATGAGCCCGCTGCCATCCGGCCCGCTGACCGGCGCCGCGGCGCTGGTCTCGGCCACGCGCCGGCTGGCCGAGGCGGGGGTGCCCGATCCGGGCCGCGACGCGCGGCGGCTGTTCAGCCACGCGATCGGCGTCGATCCGGGGCGGCTGACGCTGGTGCTGCCCGAGCCGGTCGATGGCGGGAAGCTGGCCGAGTTCGAGGCGCTGATCGAACGGCGCGCGGCGCGCGAGCCCGTGTCGCACCTGACCGGCAGCCGTGCCTTCTATGGCCGACGCTTCAAGGTGACGCGCGACGTGCTCGACCCGCGCCCCGAGACCGAGATGCTGGTCGAGGCGGCCCTGTCCGAACCGTTCGGCCACGTGCTCGATCTTGGCGTCGGTTCGGGCTGCATCCTGCTGACGCTGCTGGCGGAAATGCCGGATGCGCGCGGCGTCGGCGTCGATCTGTCAGAGGCCGCATGCGCCGTGGCGCGCGAGAACGCCGTGACGCTGGGGCTTGCCGACCGGGTGCATATCCAGGTGTCCGATTGGGTCAGCCGGGTCGAGGGGATGTTCGACCTCGTGGTGTCGAACCCGCCCTATATCGCGCGCGCCGCGATGGAAGGGCTCGCCCCGGAAGTGCGCGACTGGGAGCCCGCGGGCGCGCTCACGGACGGTGCCGACGGGCTGTCGTGCTACCGCGCGATCCTCGACGGGGCGACCGAGGTTCTGGCACCGGGCGGGCGGCTGGTGATGGAGCTGGGCGTGGGGCAGGCCGAGGCGGTGGGAAGCCTCGCCGTGGCCCGCGGCTTCGCGCCCGTCGCGCTCATTCCCGATCTCGACGGGCGCGACCGGGTGATCGTGCTGGGATTGCCGCAATCGGGCTTCTGAGCGCGAAAAACACCGCTCTTTCGGCCAGGATCGCAGTTTCCGCTTGTCACCGGGCGGTCCGCATGGTTAGTCCTTGGCATCGGACGGAGGAAGGCGCACGCGCCCTCCCGCCCCGACACGCTGCCAGATCATCGCAGGCCCCGACGTCGCAGCAGCGCGCATCGCGCGCGCAGACCGGGTCAAAGCGCAACGCCTGAGCCAGGCCGGAACCGAAGAATCACATGAGATCATCGAAGTCACGCTCGCGCGGCAACAAGAACCGCAACAACAACCGTCCTTCGGGCGGCAACATCGTCAATCGCGTGTTCGACAGCTCGGGCCCCGATGGCAAGGTGCGCGGTACGCCCCAGCAGATCATCGAGAAATACACCCAGCTGCACCGTGACGCCCAGCTTTCGGGTGACCGGGTCGCGGCCGAGAACTTCGCCCAGCACGCCGAGCATTACCTGAGGATGCTGGCCGAGGCGCAGAAGGAAATCGAGGCCAAGCGCGAGGAGGCCGAGGCCCAGAACCGCGAGCGTCAGGCCGAGCGCGACCGCCAGGCCGAGCGCGACCGCGAGCGCGCGGCCCGCCTGCGGGCGCAGGAAGAGGCGGCAGCGGCGCATCACCAGCAGCCCGAACCGCAGCGCGAGTCCCGTTACGAGGAGCGGCAGGCCGAGGAGCCCGCCAGCGATCTGGTCGAGACCCCGGAGAACCGCGAGCCCGCGCGCGAGATCCCGGCGCAGCCCGCGGAGGCCCAGCCCGGCGCCGAGGCGCCCAAGGCCGAGGACAAGCCCAAGCGGCCGCGCAAGCCGCGCGTGAAGCGCGACACGCCCGAGGGCGAAAAGCCCGCGCCGCGTCCGCGCCGCGCCAAGCCCGCCGCCAAGGCGGAGAGCGGATCGGCCGAAGCGGCCGAGTAGGCCCGCTCCGACAGGATGAAGAAAAGGCGGCGCCCGGATCCGGGCGCCGCCTTTTTCGTCACTGCGCTGCGGCCACCGACCGGGCCAGCGCGCACCACGCCTCGAGCCCGACCTGCTCGGCCCGCTCGGTCGGCGGGATGCCGGCGGCGGCGAGGTGATCCTCGATTCCCGGCGCCACCCCCTTGAGCGAGGCGCGCAGCATCTTGCGTCGCTGGTTGAACCCGGCCGCCACGACGCGGCTCAGCACCGCCGGATCGGCCGGAAAGCGCGGCGCGGGCAGGGCGGTGAGATGGACCACCGCCGAGGACACCTTGGGCGCGGGCACGAAGGCCTGCGGCGGCAGGTCGAGCACGATCCGCGCGCTGGCGCGCCACTGCGCGAGGATCGCGAGGCGGCCATAGGCCTTGGAGCCCGGCGCGGCGACGATCCGCTCGGCCACCTCGCGCTGGAACATCAGCGTCAGGCTCTCCCAGAAGGGCGGCCACTCTTTCGGCGTCAGCCAGCGCACCAGAAGCTCGGTGCCGACATTGTAGGGCAGGTTCGCGGCGACCCGGATCGGCGGCGTCAGATGCGCCAGCGGGTCGATCTCGAGCGCGTCCCCCTCGATCACCTGCAACCGACCGGGATAGCGCGCGGCGATCTCCTCGAGCGCGGGCATGCAGCGCGCGTCCTTCTCGATCGCGAGCACCCGGCGCGCGCCCTCGGCCAAGAGCCCGCGCGTCAGCCCGCCCGGACCCGGCCCAATCTCGAGAATGTCCGATCCCGCCAGGTCGCCCGCCGCCCGCGCGATCCGCGCGGTGAGGTTGAGGTCGAGCAGGAAGTTCTGGCCCAGCGTCTTCTTGGCGCGCAGGCCGTGGGTCTCGATCACCTCGCGCAGGGGCGGCAGATCGTCGATAGCGGCCATGGGGGCGATCCCTCGTTCATCTTTCCGAAAATACGCAGGCGCTCCGCCGGGGACCACCGCGCCGTTCCCTTAGCGCGCGCCGCGCGCCTGCGCCATATCGGCGGCCATGCGGATCGCGGCGATCATCGAGGACGGGTCCGCGAGCCCCTGTCCGGCGATGCCGAAAGCGGTGCCGTGATCCGGCGAGGTGCGGATGAAGGGCAGGCCGAGCGTGACGTTGACCCCGCCCGAGAAATCGATGGTCTTGATCGGGATCAGCGCCTGATCGTGATACATGCAGATCGCCGCGTCGTAGCCCGCGCGCGCACCCGCATGGAACATCGTGTCGGCCGACATCGGCCCGCGCAGGTCGAAGCCCTCGTCGCCCAGCCGCGCCATCAGCGGCGCGATCATGGCGATCTCCTCGTGACCCATCTTGCCGTCCTCGCCCGCATGGGGGTTCAGCCCGGCGATGGCGATGCGCGGTGCCTCGATCCCGAAATCGCGGATCAGCGCGTCGCGGGTGATACGGATCGTGGCCTCGAGCAGTTCCGGCGTGAGCCGTTCGGGCACCTGTGACAGCGGGATGTGGATGGTGGCGGGGACGACGCGCAGCGCGTCGCAGGCAAGCATCATCACGACATCGTCCACGCCAGCCAGCGCCGCGAGATACTCGGTATGGCCCGGATAGGCGAAATTCGCGCCGTCGATCAGCGCGGCCTTGTGGATCGGCGCGGTGCACAGCGCCGAACAGTCGCCCGAGCGCACCAGATCGACGCCGTCGCGGATCGCGTCGATCACGCCCTGCGCATGGGCCGGATCGGGTCGTCCCGGCACGGCCGGGGGGCCGAAATCTCGCGCCAGCACCGGCAGCGCGGTTCCGCTCAGATCCGCCGCCTCGGAGGCCCCGCTCACCGCCCGCCATGGCAGCGCTTCGGGCAGGTGGCGCGGATCTCCGAGCCAGAGGAGCGGGATCTCGCCGCGCAGCTTCTCCCAGGCGCGGGCCGCGATCTCCGGGCCGATGCCCGCGGGCTCTCCGCAGGAGATCGCGACCGGCTTCACTGGCCGATACGCGCCCGTGCGCGCAGCTCGGCGAGCAGGATGTCGGCGCGGGCCGAGAGCTTCTGGCTCAGGAGCCTGTTTCGCACGGCCTCGCGATCGACGCCCTCGGCCGTCACGGGCGTGCGCGAGCACAGCATGGTGAAGAACAGCGTGCCGTCCTGGCTCAGGTTCCACGAGGCCTCATTGGGGTCGAGTCGCGCCAGTTCCAGCCCGAGATCCTGCGGCAGCGCCGCGGGCGCGACGCTCTGGCGCACCAGTCGCTCTTCGGGCAGGCCCTTGGCGACGCCGTAGAGATCGTCGCAGGTATCGACGAGGCCATCGATCCGCGCCGCCTCGGCCTGCGCGGTGCCGGCGCCGGGGATCGCGAATTGCGCGTAGTCGATCTCGGCGATCGCGGCCGGGGCCTGCGGCGCCTCGCGGATGTCGCGCAGCTGGAACAGCGCGACGCCGTTGCGGATCGGGATCGGCGGTGTGACCTCGCCCGGCTCGAGCGACAGAAGCAGCCCGTGGAGCCCGGCCGGATAATCGCTCAGCGCGGCCCAGTCGAGACGGCCCCCCTGGGTGCGCGAGGGCAGCGCCGAAACCGCGCGGGCCTCGGCCTCGAAGGCGGCGGTGGAGCGCAGCTTCGAGATCGCCTCGGCGCGGGCCATCGCCGCGGCGGCGCGCGGCGGCGGCGCCGGGATGATGATCTCGGAGAGCAGCAGCTCGACCGATTCCGGCCCGCCGGTCCGCGCCAGCGCCGCATCGATCTCGGCCTCGGAGACATCGACGCCCGAGCCGTAGCGGCGGCGGATATAGTCGCGCCACGAGGCGTTGACCCGCACGAAATCGCGCAGCGTCTCGCGCGCCACGCCCTGCGTGGCGAGCTGTGCGAGAAAGGCGTCGAGCGACAGGTTCGCGCGCTGCGCGAACTCGGCCATCGCGGCCTCGAGACCTTCCTCGGTGAGCTGCATCCCGGCGCGGTTCAGCTCCTGCAGCTTGAGCTTTTCCTCGACCAGCTGCTTGCGGGCCTCCGCGCCGAGATCGCCCGGCGTGTTGAACGCGGCCAGCAGCTTGGCGCGCTGGTCGAGTTCGTAATTGGTGACGGCGCTGCCGTTCACCGTGACCGCCGGGGCGAACAGCCCCTGCGCGGCGGCGCCCACCGGCGCGGCCAGGGCGGTGGCGAGCGCCACGGCCTTTACGACATCAAAAGCCCGCATTCCGGCTCCCATCCTCGTCCGATCGTTCCGTCTCAGCCCTCGCAGCTCCGCGCCGCGGGCAGGGCCGTCTGACCGGTTGAAAAACCGGCAAGATTGACCGAGAGCCCGAAGCTCGTGGAGGGGTCCACGTCATCGGTATCGGTGTAGCGGCGCGATGCCGAAAGGTCCACCGTGACGCATTCGTTGCGCCAGCCGGCGCCGATCTCGGCGCGCACCGGTTCGTCGGCGGCGATGTCGTAGCGCGCCTCGGCCGAGAGGCTCCAGCGCGGGCCCAGATTCAGCACCGTGTCGAACGCGATCTCGGAGATCCGGGGCTGGTCCTCGGCCGGTCCCTCCTCGAGCCACAGATAGGCGGCGGTGAAATCGAAGCTCTCGCGGTCGAAGCCGAGCCGCGCCTCGGCGGTGGAGATGCCGAAATCGTCATCGAAGGTGGTCGAGGCCTCGAGCCCGAGATCCTGTCCGAGATCGAGCCTCGTCGAGATCAGCCAGTCGGAGCGGGTCGAGGTCAGCCCGGTGATGTCGTCGATTCCCTGCAGCGCCTCGTCGCGCAGCAGCCGCCCGCCCAGCACCGACAGGCTCCGACCATCGGCGCCGAGCAGGCTCCAGCGCAGGCCGAGGCCGGCGTTGAGACCGGTTTCCTGCAGATCCTCGCCCGGCAGCCGGTCGAGCGCGAAGAGTGAGACCGCGTCGAACTCGGCCAGCCGCGAATCCTCGTTGGGCACGTCGCCGCCCTGCGTCGCCACGCCGGCGAGGCTCGCCACCGGCTCGATGATCTGGGCGGTGCCGTCGTCACCGCGCCGCAGCAGCGGCCAGCGCAGGGTCACCCCGGCCGATTGCGCCGCCCGCAGCACCGTGTCGTCGAATTCGGGGTCGTCGTCGATGGCATAGGCGTCGAGCCGGCCGCGCAGCTCGGTGGTGAACTGCAGGCCGGGGCCGAAGATGAGATCCCCGTACCAATCGCCCGAGACGCCGCCGCGGGTGACGTCGCGCGTCGCCTCCGGGTCGCCCGGGTCGCCGTCGCGCCAAAGCGCGTCGGCGTCGGCGCGCAGGCGCAGCCGGCCGCCCAACGGAGCCGGGCGTAGCACCGCCTCGCGCTCGATCCGCGCCACCAGCGGCGGCAGCGAGGCGCTGGATTCATCCTCGCGCAGGCTTTCGTAATAGGCGATCTCGGCCAGCGCGTAGCCGTCGTCGCGCAGCCGGTAGGTGCGCAGGCTGCTGTCGAGCCGATCCTGGTCGGAGAGGTCGTAATCAAGCAGGAAGGCCTCGTCCGACACGGCCTCGAGATCGAATTCGAGCCGGATGTCGCGCGGCAGCGCGAAGGCGCCCTCGGCAAAGAGCGCGTAGCGCGGCGAGACCGCGCCGTCATCCTCGGCGAGATGCGTCTCGATCTGGGTCCAGCCGCTGCGGAAGGCCTGCCGGTAGCGCAGTTCGAGATTGCGGGCCCCGGTGGCGATCCACGGCGTCACGGTCAGGTCGCGGCGGCCGCCGAGGCGGATGAAATAGGGCAGCTTCAGCCCGAAGCCGAGCGCATCCGAGGAGAAGAGCTGCGGCACCAAGAGCCCCGAGGCGCGCTCCAGCGTCGGGTCCGGAAGGCGCATCCGCGGCAGCCAGAACACCGGCACGCCGGCGACGCGAAAGCTCGCATCGTCGAAATAGAGCTGCTGGCCGATCTCGTCATGCACGACCCGCGCGGCGCGGATTTCCCAGAGCGGCGTCTCGTCGCCGCAGACCCGGCACGAGGTCGCCGCCGTGCGGGTGAGCGCGGTCAGCCCGGTGCCGGTGCGGTCGATCCGCGCCGCCGAGACCTGAAGCTGCCGATCCAGCACCAGCCGCGCGCCGCGCAGCAGCCCGGCTTCGAGCCGCGGATCGATCTCGGCCGCCTCGGCAGTGAACACCTCGCCATCGGGGGTGGTGATCAGGATCGGCCCGGCGACGCTGAGCCGGTCGGCGGCGCGGTCATAGGTGATCGCGGAGGCGCTGAGCCGGGTGCCGTCGTAGAAGGCCTCGACATTGCCGCTCGCCACCAGCACCTCCTGCGCAGTGACGGTAACGCTGTCGGCCACGAGCTGGGCGAGACCCTGCGCGGCGAGGGGCAGCGGCGTCATGGCGGGCATCAGCCCCAGCAGGGCCGCGAGCAGGCGTCGGATCATCCATCCTCCAGATGTAGCAGCAGGCCGAGCGACGACAGGATCGCCGCGACGGGCGGGGCCCAGGCCGCGAGCGCGGGCGGGATCTGTCCGTTCTCCCCGAGGATCTGCGCGAAGTTGCGCAGGAAGTACACGCCGAAGCTCAGCAAAATCGCGCCCAGCACCATGACGCCGACCCGGCCGCCGCGCTGGTGGCGCATGGTGAAGCCGGCGCCGATCAGCAGCATCGCGGTCAGGAAGGCGGGCTGCGCCAGCTCGGTCTGCAGGAACACCTGGTGGCGCCGCGCGGTGAAGCCCGCGGCTTGCAGCCGGTCGATGAAGCCCGGCAGCTTCCACACCGAGATCGCCGCGGGATCGCCGAAGCTGTCGCGGATCTGGGTGGCGGTGAGAGACGAGGCCAGCGTCATCTGCGGCAGCCGCTCGGCGGCGGTCTCGGGGTTCTCGGCCGAGAGCGGCCAGCGCTTGACCCCGCGCAGCAGCCAGTGGCCGGTCTGCAGCTCGGCTAAGCTCGCCTCGACCCGCTCGCGCGGGCGGCCTTCGGTGTCGAAGGTCAGAAAGCTCGCGTCGCGCAGCACGGTGCCGTCGAGATTGCTGCCCTTGGCGCGGATCACCGTCTGCGCCTCGCTGTCACCCTGACGCAGCCAGAGCCCATCATCGGAGAGGGTGATCACCCGTTCCTCGCCCTTGAGGCTGTCGGTGCGGGCCTCGTAGGCGCGGGTGGTCGCGGCGACCAGCGGGTTGATCAGCGCCACGGCGGCGACGCCGAGGAGCAGCGTCACCACGACCGGGGCGATCAGCGCCGCGAGCGCCGAGCGGCCGGCGGCGCGGGTGACCACCAGCTCCGAGGAGCGGGCGAGGCCGAGAAACAGCGCGATGCCCGAGATGATCACGATCAGCGGCAGGATCTCGTAGAGCTGGGCCGGGGCGTTGAGCATGCTCACGGCCAGAAGCTCGCCGATGCCGGTGGTGCCGCCGAAGCGCCGCGCCTGCTCGACGAAATCGATCATCGTCAGCATCGCGAAGAAGATGCCGAGCGTGCCGAGAAACGCCATGATGTAACGGCGGGCGAAATAGCGGTGCAGGATCATGCCGGGACGCCTCTTCGGTACTTGCGGCGCGGCCGGCCCGCCAGCACCAGCTCGACGGCGACGATGGCCAGGGCCGCGATGGCGGGAACATAGACCAGCGGCCAGCGCGAGGGATCGCCGCGCAGCGCCGAGGCGACCACGGATTCCAGCGACTGCACGAGGATGATCAGCCCGATCGCGCCGAGGATTTGGCGCCAGACGCCAAAGCGCGAGAAGCCGCCGATCAGCAGGGTGGCGAAGCCGATCAGCGGCGCCGCCACCGACAGGAGCGCCGCCGCGACGCGGTCATGCGCCTCCACCGCGAGCTGCGCCGCGTTGCGGTCGGTCGCCTCAAGGGTTTCGGGCGTCGGGCGCAGCAGCTCCAGCGTCGAGACCTCGCGGGTGCGCCTGCGACCGCTGTCGGAGGCGCGGGTCAGCGGCTCCAGATCATAGGCGAAATCCTCGAAGCGGGTGGTCGAAAGCCGCGCCGCCTCGGGCTGCAGCACCTGCACCAGCCCGTCGATCATCACCAGCTGCGGCGCCGTCGCGGTTTCCACCAGATAGGCGCTTGAGGCCGTGTAGGTGACGGTCTCCTCGGGGTCGCGGCTGTCGGATATCAGCAGGTCGCGCAGCTCGCCTTCGGGGGTGATGTCGCGGATGTAGAGGGTGATGCCCGAGATCGGCGAGAGGAACTCGCCCTCCTGCAGCAGCCGCGCCGTGGCGCTGCGCGCGATCTCGGCCTGCCGGTCGGCGAGCCTCGCATTGGCGAGCGGGTTGATCACCAAGGTCAGCGCCCCGGTGAGCAGCCCGGCCACGATGCCGAAGGCCAGCACCGGCCGCGCCAGCCGGAACGGCGAAAAGCCGGTGGCCTGCATCACGGTGAGCTCGCTGTCCGAGCTCAGCCGGTTGGTGACGTAGAGCGCCGCGGCAAAGCCCGCGATCGGCAGCACCAGCCGGATCAGCGAGGGCAGGGTGAGCATGGTGAGTTCGAGAAAGACCGAGAGGTTCTGCCCGTCGGCCACCAGCTGGTCGAACAGCTGCACGGCGCTGTTGACCCAGTAGACCAGCACCAGCACCAGCGCGAAAAAGCCGAACAGCATCATCAGCTGCGACAGCATGTACCTGTCGAATCGCGCCACCGGTCCCTCGTCCATCCATGGCCGCCGAGGTGGCCGCCCGTCTTCGCGCATCCTAGCCGAGGGTGCGGGCGGGTTGAACCGCGATCTGGCCTTTGCCGGTCTCGGCGGCTAGGCTCCGCCGCCAGAGCCAATGATCCCCGACAACGACCCAAGGAGCCGGCATGTCCCGCACCCCCCGCATCGATTTCCTTCCCCATGACGCGCAGGATCTCACCGCCGCGCAGGGCCGAGTCGCGGTCTTCATGGGCCCCGACGGTCCCGAGACCGAGGCGGTGCGCGCGCTCGACGAGGCGATGGGCGGGGCGCTGGCACGGCTGGCCGGGGGCCGGCGCTGGAGCCGGGCCGGGACCGGCGAGGTGGTCGAGATCGCCGTGCCCGCGGGCCTCGCCGCCGAGGCGGTGCTGGTGGTGAAGCACGATGCCGAGACCGACCGGCTCGCGATGCGCCGCGCCGGTGGCGCCATCGCCGCCAAGGCCGGGCGCGGCGAACTGACGGTGCTGGCCTCGGGCCTGCGCCATGCCGGAGAGGTGGCGCTGGGCCTCGCACTGCGCGCCTACCGCTTCGATGCGCATCAGAAGCAGGACCCCGAGGCCGAGCCGGATGGGCGCGTGCGGTTCATCTCCGAGGATGCCGAGGCGCTGGGGCGCGAGGCCGGCCCGATGGCCGCCATCGCCGAGGGCGTGGCCTTCACCCGCGATCTCGTCAACGAGCCCGCCAACGTGCTGACCACCGACGATTTCGCGGCACGTCTCGCGGCGATGCAGGAGCTGGGACTCGAGGTCGAGATTCTGGAGGAGGACGAGCTGAAGCGTCTTGGCATGGGCGCTCTGCTGGCCGTGGGCCAGGGCTCCGACAGCCCCTCCAAGGTCGTGGTGATGCGCTGGCAGGGCGGCGGCGACGAGGCCCCGCTGGCGCTCGTGGGCAAGGGCGTGGTGTTCGACACCGGCGGCATCTCCCTCAAGCCCGCCGCTGGCATGGAGGACATGACCATGGACATGGGCGGCGCGGGCACCGTCGCCGGCACGATGCGGGCGCTGGCGCTGCGCCGCGCCAAGGCCAATGTCGTGGGCCTCGTGGGGCTCGTGGAGAACATGCCCTCGGGCAACGCCACCCGCCCCGGCGACGTGGTGCGCTCGATGAAGGGCGACACGATCGAGGTGATCAACACCGATGCCGAGGGCCGGCTCGTGCTGGCCGACGTGATGTGGTACGCGCAGGAGCGGTTCAAACCCTCTGGCATGATCGATCTCGCGACGCTGACCGGTGCCATCATCGTGGCGCTGGGCCACGAGAATGCGGGGGTCTTCTCGAACGAGGACGGCTTTGCCGAGGCGCTCCTGGCGGCGGCGCAGGCCGAGGGCGAAGGCGCGTGGCGGCTGCCGATGGGCGAGGCCTATGACAAGGTCCTGAAGAGCCGGGTCGCCGACATGCGCAACGTTGGCACTGGCCGCGAGGGCGGATCGATCACCGCGGCGCAGTTCCTCAAGCGCTTCGTGCAGGACGGCACGCCCTGGATCCATCTCGACATCGCCGGGACCGCGTCGCTCAAGTCGGATTCGGCGCTTGGCCCCAGGGGCGCGACCGGTTGGGGCGTGATGGCGCTCAACCGCCTCGTGGCCGACCGCTACGAGGGCTGAGACGATGGGCGCGGCCTTCTTCTACCACCTTACCGAAGGACCGGCCGAGGAGCTGCTGCCGCAGCTTCTCGGGCTTGCGGGCAAGCAGGGCTGGCGGGTGGAGATCAGGGGCCGCGCCGCCCGCGCCATGGACCGGCTCGACGCGGCGCTGTGGCGCATGGGACCGCCCGAGAGCTTTCTCGCGCATGGGCGCGCCGGCGGGCCGCATGACGGGGCGCAGCCGATCCTTCTCACCGCCGAGGGCGAGGCGGCGCCGAAGCTGCCTTGCGTGATCTGTCTCGACGGCGCCGAGATCGCGCCCGAGGAGGTGCAGACGGCCGAGCGCGCCTGCATCCTGTTCGACGGCTTCGACGAGGCGGCGGTTCAGGCGGCGCGCGGCCAGTGGAAGCGGCTGACCGGCGCGGGCTGCGCGGCGCAGTACTGGGCGCAGGAGGGCGGGCGCTGGACCAAGAAGGCCGAGGGGTGACGCTCCGGGGCGGGCCGGGGATTTGCGTATTTCGGGAACAAAGTCACGAAGCTCAGCGCGTCAGGACCAGCGTGCCGTTCTCGATCTCGATGCGGCCGAAGAGCCGCAGGTAGCCCATGCCAAGGAGCGATCCGGCGAGGTCGCCATCGGTGACCACGGCGCTCAGCCCCGCATCCTCGATCGGGCCCAGCGCGACGCTGTCGAGCCGCACCCGCGCGGTGCGCACCGTGCCGTTGGCGGTCACCGCGGAGCCCAGATAGGTCAGCTCCTCGGGGTCGATTCCGGCACGGCGCGCATCCTCGCGGCCCAGCACCATGTCGGTGGCGCCGGTGTCGACCACGAAGTTGATCGGCGCGCCGTTGACCTCGAGCGTCAGGTAGTAATGCCCGTCGCGCGCCTGCGGTACCTCGATGCCCTCGGCGCCGATCATGGTCTGGCGCGGCATCGTATCCTCGCGGATGTCAGACCACAGCCCGGCGGCGGCGATGGCGCCGATGAAGATCAGCGTCCAGACGGCGGCCTGCTGCGCGACCTGTCCCAGCCGGTCGCGATTCTGCACGAAGAACCAGCCGGCGATGGCGGCGCCGAGGAGGCCGAGATAGGCGAGGCTGGCAAGGTTGTCTGGGTTCATCGCCCTAATATGGTATCAATTTTCGGCAGGGAAAGGCAGACCGAAACCGGAACCGTGCAGACCGTCGATGATGAACTGCACCGCGAGCGCGGCGAGCAGCATGCCGAGCACCCGCGTCACCACGTTGAGCCCCACCGAGCCCAGCACCCGCGCCAGCGGATCGGCCAGCGCGAAGGCGATCCAGACGGTCGCCAGAACCGATAGGGCCACGCCGTAGATCGCGGCATAGCCGAGCGGGCCGGTGGCCTCGGCAGTCAGCAGGATCAGCGTGGTGATCGCGCCGGGGCCGACGATCAGCGGCAGCGCCAGCGGAAAGATCGAAGGATCCTGATCGGGTTCGGCCCCTTCCTCGGCATTGTCGCGGCGCCGCGCCTGCCGCCTCTCGAACAGCATGTCGAGCGCGGTCAGGAACAGCAGCACGCCGCCGGCGATGCGGAAGGCCGGGACCGAGATGCCGATGAAGCGCAGCACCGCGTCGCCCAGCACCAGGAACAGCAGCATCAGCACGGCGGAGGTCGAGAGCGCCCGGAAGGTCACGCCGCGCCGCTGCGCCGGAGTCATCCCCGCCGTCATCGCCACGTAAAGCGGCGCGAGACCGATCGGATCGACGATCACGAACAGCGTGGTGAAAGCGGTGACAAGGGTGGCGATTTCGATCACGGTCGGGTCCTCGGGCCTGTCGGCGGGCCGAACCCGCGTTCCTGTCGCACCGTGCCGGGCGGCGCTCATGGGGGCAAGTCCGCGCCGGAAATGACGCGGCACCGCCCATGACTTTGTTCTTCAAATACGCCGGGGGAGGGCCGCAGGCCCGGGGGCAGCGCCCCCGAAACCCGGTCAGGCCGCCTCGGCCCGCTCCAGCTTCTCGAGCGCTGCCATCCACATCGCCTCGGCCCGGCCCAACGCCTCCATGGCCTCGGCGTATTTCTTGTTCCAGGTCTCGAGCTCGCCCTTGCGGCCATCCTCGTAGAGCGCGGGATCGGCGAGCTTCTTGGCGAGCTTGTCGCGCATTTCGTTGATCTTGTTCACCCGCTCCTCGCATTTGCGGGCCTCGGAGCGCAGCGCCAGGATCGTCTCGCGAGAGGGTTTCTCGACCTTGGGCTTCTCGGCTTTCGGCTTCTCGGCGGGCTTGTCGCCGCTGAGCAGCATCTTGCGATAGGCCTGCAGGTCTTCCTCATAGGCCGAGACGCGCCCGTCCTTCACCAGCCAGAGCCGGTCGGCGACCATCGACAGGAGATGCATGTCGTGGCTGACGAGGATCACCGCGCCGGAATAGGCGGTGAGCGCCTCGACCAGCGCCTCGCGGCTCTCGATGTCGAGGTGGTTGGTCGGCTCGTCGAGGATCAGCAGATGCGGCGCGTCGATGGTGGCGAGCAGCAGCGACAACCGTGCCTTCTGACCGCCCGAGAGCCGACCCACCTCGGTCTCGGCCTGCGCCGCGCCGAGGCCGAATCCCGCGAGCCGCGCCCGCAGCTTGGGCGGCGCCACGTCGGGCAGCGCGCGCTGGATGTGCTGCAATGGCGTCTCCTCGACGCGCAACTCGTCGACCTGGTGCTGGGCGAAGAAGCCGATGCGCAGCTTGTTCGAGCGCACGATCTTGCCGCCCATCGGCGCGAGCCGATCCGAAAGCAGCTTCGACAGCGTCGACTTGCCCTCGCCGTTGCGGCCCAGAAGCGCGATCCGGTCGTCCTGATCGATCCTGAGATCGAGCTTCGAGAGCACGACCTTGTCGTCATAGCCGACCGAGACCCCCTCGGTGGCGACGATCGGCGGCGACAGCTCCTCGGGCTCGGGAAAGGTGAAGACGGTGCGGGCCGCGTCCTCGGGCACCCGGATCGTCTCCATCTTCTCGAGCATCTTCACACGGCTCTGGGCCTGCTTGGCCTTGGACGCCTTGGCCTTGAAGCGATCGACGAAGCTTTGCAGATGGGCGCGCTGCGCCTCCTGCTTCTTCGAGGCCGCCATCAGCACGGCGCGCTGCGCGGCGCGGGCCTTGGCGAACTGGTCGTAATTGCCGGACCAGTAGGTGAGCTGGCGGTTTTCCAGATGCAGGATGCCGCCGACCGAGCGGTTCAGTAGCTCGCGGTCGTGGGAGACGATCAGCACCGTGTGCGGGTAGCGCACGAGGTAGCTTTCGAGCCAGAGCGCGCCCTCGAGGTCGAGATAGTTGGTCGGCTCGTCGAGCAGCAGCAGGTCGGGCTCGGAGAAGAGCACCGCCGCCAGCGCCACGCGCATCCGCCAGCCGCCCGAGAAGGCGGAGCAGGGCATGAGCTGCTCGTCATGGGTGAAGCCCAGACCCTTGAGGATCGTTGCGGCGCGCGCCTCGGCGGACCAGGCGTCGATATCGGCGAGCCGGGTCTGGATCTCGGCGATCCGCGACGGGTCGCTCGACTGCTCGGCCATCAGGCTGGCGCGCTCGGTATCGGCAGCCAGCACGGTGTCGATCAGCGAGACCTCGTTGCCCGGCACCTCCTGGGCGACGCCGCCGATGCGGGCGCCGCGCGGCAGCTCGATCTCGCCGGTGTCGAGCGTCAGCTCGCCGCGGATCAGCTTGAACAGCGTGGATTTGCCGGTGCCGTTGCGGCCCACGACGCCGACCTTGTGGCCGGCCGGGATCACGGCGGAGGTATGTTCGAGAAGCGGACGGCCCTCGACGGAATAGGAGATGTCTGTGATGCGCAACATGGACGGGCCTTGCCCGATGCCGGGCGCGAGGTCAACGGGGCCGGTCCCGGGCGGCTCGGGGACGCCATGCGTATTTGGAGAAAGATGAACGGGGGCGGTGCTTCCTCCGGTTCATCTTCTCGCAAATACGCGGATCCCGAAGGCGGACCAGAAGGCGGGGGCTGAACCCCATGCACATCCGGCGTCTTTTCACCTCGCCCGGCTCGTGCTAGGGCGCGCGGCGACCGGAGGCGCATATCCGCGCCCCCTGCTGCAACCCGTTCAAATGAGGGACATCATGGCCACCGAACGCACGCTCTCGATCATCAAGCCCGACGCCACCAAGCGCAACCTGACCGGCAAGATCAACGCCAAGTTCGAAGATGCGGGCCTGCGCATCATCGCCCAGAAGCGGATCCAGCTGACCCAGGACCAGGCCGGCCAGTTCTACGCCGTCCACAAGGAGCGTCCCTTCTTCGGTGAGCTGACCGAATTCATGGCCTCCGGCCCGGTCGTCGTGCAGGTGCTCGAAGGCGAAGGCGCGATCGCCAAGAACCGCGAAGTGATGGGCGCGACCAACCCCGCCGACGCCGCCGCCGGCACCATCCGCGCCGAGTTCGCTGAGAGCGTCGGCGAGAATTCGGTGCACGGCTCGGACGCCCCCGAGACCGCCAAGGAAGAGATCGCCTTCTTCTTCTCGGGCCTCGAACTGGTCGGCTAAGGCCACCTCGTTTCGCAACGACCGAAGGGCCCGCCATTGCGCGGGCCCTTTTTCGTTAACGCCTACGGGTGGACGAGAAGACAGGCAGCGGTGGAAATCGTCAGCGCTTCGCCGGCCCTCTGCTATGACGCCGCAGGCCATCGCGGTCAGTCGTGGTCGCCTTCCCGCACCGCCAAAAGCGTCCAGCTTTCCCGGCGAACCGGTTCTGGCGGCTCAAGTGCCAGCGCGGATGGCGGTCCAGATCGTGTGCCGGGCCCCGCGCTTGGTGCGGCCGGCGCGAACCGTCTTCGCATCCACCTCGAAGCCGCTCAGGGACAGCCTCTCCGAGAATTTCCTGTCCGGCGCGGCGGACCAGACGGCGAGAACCCCGCCGGGGGTCAGGGCGCGGTGCGCGGCGCGCAGCCCGGCCTTGCCGTAAAGCGCGTCGTTTCCCTCGCGCGTCAGCCCGTCCGGGCCATTGTCGACGTCGAGCAGGATCGCGTCGTAGGCCTCCGACGCCGCGCGGATCTCCTGACCCACATCGCCGAGCCGGATCTCGACCCGCGGGTCCGACAGGCAGTCACCGAAGACCGACCCCATGTGGCGCGACGCCCAGTCGACCAGCTCTGGCACGATTTCCGAGACGATCAGCCGCGCGTCGGGTGGCGCGATCGCCTGCGCCGCCCGCAAGGTGAAGCCCATCCCCAATCCCCCGATCAGGACACGCGGCGCGGGGCGACCGGCCAGACGGTCGAAGGCGAAGCTGGCGAGCGCTTCTTCCGACCCGCTGAGGCGGCTGCTCATCAGTTCGTTCCCGTCGCCGAGACGGATCGAGAACTCCTCGCCCCGCCGCAGCAGCCTGAGCGTGTCCCCTTGCGGCGCCGTCGCCGTCGCCAGATGAATCCACGGGAGCATGGCGTCCTCGATCCTTGTCATTCGAACCGGCACAGGCCCTATCCGATCACCCGGCGCATTTGAAGGACGCGCGCTTCAGCGGGCGATCGTCCGAACCTCGTCTCGAAACTGCGGGGCTTCCACATGCGGGGGCTGCGCCGCAGCATCGGTGATGCGATCACGTCCGTGTACCCTGACGGGAGATGCGCGACCTCTCCGGTCGCGCTCAATTCGAGGCGAAGACCGACCAGCCGGTGCGGTCCGCCAGCATTTCCAGCGCCATCGATGCGAGCTGCGAATTGCCGACCGCGTTCAGCCCCGGCGACCAGCAACCGATTGCGGCGCGTCCCGGCGCCACCGCGAGGATGCCGCCGCCGACGCCGCTCTTGCCCGGCAGGCCCACGCGAAAGGCGAATTCGCCTGACCCGTCGTAATGGCCGCAGGTCAGCATCAGCGCGTTGATCTGACGCGCCATGCGCGGCGCGATGGCGCGCGGCCCGCCCGGATGCAGCGCGCCGTCGAAGGCGAGAAAGCGTCCGGCCTGCGCCAGCTGGCGCGGCGTCATCGCGATGGCGCAATGGTGGAAATAGGTGCCGATCACCTTTTCGGGGTGGCGCTGGATCGTCCCGAAATCGCGCATGAAATTGGCCAGCGCCGCGTTGCGCCAGCCGGTTTCGGTCTCGGATTTGGCGACCGCCGGATCGATGGCGATGTCGTCATCATCGGCGAGAAAGCGGACGAATTGCAGGATCTGGCCCAGCGCCTCTCGTGGTTCCGAGCGCGACAGGATCGCGTCGGTCACTGCGATGGCGCCGGCATTGATGAAGGGATTGCGGGGGATGCCGCGCTCGTGCTCGAGCTGGACGATGGAGTTGAACGGATCGCCCGATGGCTCGCGACCCACCCGGGTCCAGAGCTGATCGCCGATCCGGCCCAGCGCCACCGCGAGCGCGAAGACCTTGGAGATCGACTGGATCGAAAAGCGGGTATCGGCATCGCCACCGGCGATCACGTTGCCTTCGGCGGTCGACAGCACCAGCGCGAAGCGGCCGGGATCGATCTTGGCCAGTTCGGGGATGTAGTTGGCGACGCGGCCGCGCTCGGTCTCGCCCGCCATGCGCTCGCAGATCTCATCGACGATCTCGCGCAGCCGTACCGGGTCCGAAACGCTCACCGGTTCAGCACTTCACTTCGCTGTCGCGCAGGCCGGTCTCGACCAGCAGGCAGCGATCGCGCGCTTCGTAATAGTAGCCCCGGCTGTACCATTTCACCGCCGCGTCGCGGTTGCGGTTGCCGACGATCCATGCGCCGCGCAGGTATTTCACCGCGTAGCGCAGGTTGGTGGCCGGATCGAGCAATTCGGAGGCGGGGCCGCGATGACCCATGGTGCGCGCCGTCTCGGGGCTGATCTGCATCAGCCCGTAATAGGACCCGTTGCGCGCGCGCGGGTTGTAGGAGCTTTCGCGCTGCACCACCCGGTGCACCAGATCGCGCGGTACCTTGTAGGCATCGGCATAAGCGTTGATCAGTCGCCTGATCTGGGGCGATTCGTTGGGGTAGAGCTCGGCGGGCTCAGGCTGCCGTCGGCCACAGGCGGCGAGGGCAGCCAGTGAGAGGCCAAGGGCGGCGCGGCGGCTGTAACGCATCGGAAAACTCCGTCTAGGAAGCGGTCCGACCGTTCTAGCCCGCCGCGCCGCGCCGCGAAAGCGCGGCTTGGCCGGGGCGCGCGGCTCAGATTGCCGCGAAGTCCCGGAACATCGGTTTGGCGGGGGGCTTCTGACCCTTGCGGGGCTGCGCTGGGGCGTCTTTGGACGTGGTGTTGCTCGGCATGTCGCGTTCCTTGTCTGCGGCCTTCGCTCAGGCCGCCTCATGCGGTGCCGCTACACTCCGGCGGTAGCGATTCTTCAAGGCTGCACGCGCATGGCGACAGCCGCCGGGCGAAAAAGCGGCACCCCGTGGGAGACCTTTCGCCAACCTAACGGGGACGCCGCTGCGGAGGTCCCTCAACAGGGCGTGAGGTGCAGCGTCCCGCCCGCTTCTGTGCCGAATTCGCGACAGCTCCCGTCGGCGCAGAGCGTCCAGCCGGCACCGGTCGCGCCGGAGGCCGCGAGGGCGAGCGAGGGCACGGCGAGGCCGGGCGACCAGACCCACCAGCCATCCCTCAGCACGGCCCCGGGCCCGGGCTCCATTCCCGCGCCCGATCCGCGTACGCGCGCCTCGACCAGGTGCAGCGCATCGCCATCGACACGCCAGCTTTCGCGCCATTCCACCTTTTCGACGGAATGGGTCCAGCTCAGGTCGAAATCGCCGGTGGCGAGGCCGAGCGCCGTGGCGCCGATCATCAGGCAGGCGCTCATGCCGTCGCCGCGACCGGGCGGCGAACGATCAGGACGGCGGTGAGCGCGGCGAGGCCGAGCCCGATCCAGTCGGTGATCGGCCATGCCGCCACCAGCGTGAAGGCCGCGATCATCGCCAGCACCCGGAGCCATGCGGGCAGGGGCCGCCCGACCCAGCCGATCACGGCCGCGCCCCACAGCCCGATCGAGAAGACCGATTTGGTGATGATCCAGGCCACGGCGGGCCAGTAGCCGATCGCCTCGGCCAGCGGTCCGCCCGCCTGAAGCATCAGCGCCGGCGAATAGACGGCCATGAAGGGGATCACGAAGCCCGCGGCCGCCACCTTGATCGCCTCGATCGAGATCTTCAGCCCGTTCTCCCGCGCGATGGGGGCGGCGGCGAAGCAGGCCAGCGCCACCGGGGGCGTGAGATCCGCGAGGATGCCGAAATAGAACACAAACATGTGGCTGACGATCAGCGGCACGCCCAGCGCCAGAAGCGCGGGCCCCGCGATCGATGAGGTGATGATGTAGTTGGGGATGGTCGGGATGCCCATGCCCAGAAGCAGGCAGGTCACCATGGTCAGCACGAGGCTCAGGAACAGGTTGTTCTGGCCCACCGCGACGATGAACTGGCCGAAGGTGTTGGCCGCCCCCGTCAGGGTCATCGCGCCGATGATCACGCCCACCAGCGCGCAGGCCACGCCGACGGGCAGCGCGGTGCGCGCCCCGTCGGCGAGGCTGTCGCGGCACAGAAGCAGGGTCTCGCGCCCGCCCTTGAAGAACAGGCAGATCGCGATCAGCACGAGGATCGCCGCGACCAGAACCTCGATGCCCCATTGCAGGAATGCCGCCGCCACGAGGCCGAGGCCGACCCAGATGATCGCGCGCAGCACCGCGCTGGGCAGGCCGAGCGCGATCGAGCCGCCGAGGATCAGCAGCACGGTGAGGCCGAGGCCCACGGTCCCCGCGAAGAGCGGCGTGTAGCCCGCGAAGAGCAGGTAGACGAGGATGCCCAAGGGGACGATCAGCATCCAGTTTTCCTTGAGCGCGCCCAGCGCCGAGGGCAGCTCGGCCTTGGAGAGGCCGCGCAGCCCGTGCTTGCCCGCCTCCAGATGCACCATCCAGAAGGCCGAGAGGAAATAGAGCAGGGCCGGGACGATCGCGGCCTTGACCACCTCGACATATTCGACGCCCAGCGTCTCGGCCATGATGAAGGCGACCGCGCCCATCACCGGCGGCATGATCTGCCCGCCCATCGAGGCGGTGCTCTCGACCCCGCCCGCGAAGGCGGCGCGGTAGCCGAAACGCTTCATCAGCGGAATGGTGAACTGGCCGGTGGTGACGACGTTGGCGACGCCCGAGCCCGAGATCGTGCCCATGAGGCCCGAGGAGACCACGGCCACCTTGGCCGCGCCGCCCTGACGGTGGCCGAAAAGCCCGAGCGCCACGTCGGTGAAGAGCCGGATCATCCCGGCCTTTTCGAGAAAGGCGCCGAACAGGATGAACAGGAAGATGTAGGTCGAGGAGACGTAGATCGGAATGCCGTAGATGCCCTCGGTGCCGAAGGCCATGTGGTCGATCACCTGCTCGAAATCATAGCCGCGATGGATGAGCGGCGGCGGCAGGAGCTGTCCGAACAGCGTGTAGGCGAGGAAGACGCCCGAGATGATCGGCAGCGCCGGGCCCATCAGCACAAGCGCCGCGCCGAAGACGGTGACGAGCGCCACGACGCCGATCACCAGATCCATCGGCAACGGCCGCCCCGCGCGCATGATCAGCGGCTCGTACTGCCACCACTGGTAGAGGGCCACGGCCACGCCCGCGAGCGCGAAGGCCCAGGCCGCCGTCTTGAGCCCCGCGCCGCGCCCCCGCGCCGCGGCCACGAGCGGGAAGGTCATCAGCATCAGGAACCCGACATGCAGGGCGCGGGTGACCTGGCTCGGCAGATCGACGAGATGCGCCGCCGTCACGATCTGGAAGCTGGAGAAGACCACGGCGATCCAGAACAGGAGCCGTCCGGTCGTGCCGGGGGGAAAGCCCGAGATGTGGTGGTCGGGGCCGCCCGCCTCGGCGGGGATGTCGGTGAGCGGATCGGGCGTTGCGGTCATGCGGCGTGCCTTCGGTCTGGTGCGAAAAGCCCCGTCATCCGGGGGGATGGCGGGGCGGGATCGGGATCGGGGTCCGGACGCCGCCGTCTCGGGGCGTCCGGGCGGGTCTGGCCGATCAGTCGATCATGCCCTGCTCGCGGTAATAGCGCTCGGCGCCCGGATGCAGCGGGATCGGCATGCCTTCGAGCGCGTTCTCGATCTTGATGTCGGCGGCGGCCATGTGGTTCGCCTCGAGCGTGTCGAGATTCTCGTAGAGCAGCTTGGTCATCTGGTAGGCGAGGTCGTCCGAGACGCCGGCATGGGTGACGAGGTAGTTCGACACGGCGACGGTGGAGACGTCCTCCTCCTGCCCGTCATAGGTGCCGGCGGGGATGGTCGCGGCGATATAGGGCGCGCCGAGGCTCTCGGCGGTCTCGGTCGGGATCGCCACCACGTTGATGTCGATCGAGGAGGCGAGATCGCGGATCGAGGCCACGCCCAGCCCGGCGGATTGCAGCGTCGCGTCGAGCTGGCGGTTCTTGATCAGCTCCACCGACTCCGCGAAGGGCAGGTACTCGGTCTTGCCGAGATCGTCATAGCTCATCCCCATGGCGACGAAGATCGCGCGGGCGTTGAGTTCGGTGCCCGAGGCCGGCGCGCCGACCGAGAGACCCTTGCCCGCGAGGTCGGCGAATTCGGTGATGCCGCTCTCGGCCGAGGCCACGACCTGGATGTAGTTGGGGTAGATCGCGGCGATGCCGCGGATCTGGTCGAGCGGCGCGGTGAAGCCCGCATCGGCATTGCCTTCCCAGGCCATCGCCACCGTGTCGCCCAGCGCGAAGGCCAGTTCGCCGCGACCGTCCTGCAGCAGGTTCATGTTCTCGACCGAGGCCTTGGTCGACTGCACCTGCGTGCGCGCGCCCTCGATGTTCTCGCCGTAGATGTTCGAGAGACCGACGCCGAGCGGGTAGTACACGCCCGAGGTGCCGCCCGTCAGGATGTTGATGAACTCCTGCGCGTTGGCGGCGAGCGGCGTGGCGACGAGCGCGGTGGCTGCGGCGGCGCCCTTGAGAATGGTGCTGATGGTCATGAATTCCTCCCGTTGCGGCGACCCTCCCCGGTCGCCCTGCTGGGCAGGAGACTGCATGAGGGGGGCGGGTCTGGCAAGCGCGTTGGTCATGTTTCCTAACCGCCTCGCAGGGGGGATCGGCTGGCGCGACGCTTTGCCGCCGATCCCGGCCCGAGACCCGTTTCCCAAGCCGCGCCAAGGCTGTATCGCAGGGCCATGGACATCATCATCGCCACCGTCATCCTCGCCACCTTCTTCTTGCTGATCGGTCTGGGGGAGCCTCTCGCCGCGCGATTGCGGCTGCCCTACAACGTGATCCTCGCGGGGTTCGGTCTGGCGGCGGGTGCCGGCGCGACCTTCTTCCTGACCACCCAGTTCACCGATGCGCTGAACCCGGTGGCCGAGGCGATCCTGAACCTGCCGATCCGCTCGAACGTGTTCCTCTACGTGTTCCTGCCGACGCTGCTGTTCCAGGTGACGCTGGGGGTGAACCTGCGGCGGATGCTCGATGACTGGGTGCCGATCCTGACGCTCGCGGTGGTCGCGGTGGTGGTGGCGACGCTCTCTGTGGGCTACGCGCTGTTCCTCACCGGCGTGCTGCCGCTGATGGCCTGCCTGCTGATCGGCTCGATCGTCTCGACCACCGATCCCTCGGCGGTGGTCTCGATCTTTCGCAACCTCGCGGCCCCGCGCCGGCTGAGCCGGATCATCGAGGGCGAGAGCCTGCTGAACGACGCCGCCGCGATCGCGCTGTTCGGCCTGTTCATGGGCTTCGTGATGCGGGGCGTGCCGAACCCGGAGATGCTGCAGGGGCTGGCGCAGTTTCCCTATCTTCTCGGCGCCGGCGGCCTCACCGGCTGGGTCATGGCGCAGGTCGCGGTGCGGCTGATGCGCTGGCTCGGGCGGTTCCCTCTGGCGCAGATCTCGATCTCGGTGGCGTTGCCCTATCTGGCCTATGTCGCGGCCGAGAAGCTGGTCGGTGCCTCCGGTGTGATCGGCGTGGTCGGCGCCGGGCTCACGCTCAACCTCGCGGCGCCGGGGCGGCTGTCGCCGATGGCATGGACCAACATGCGCGAGGTGTGGGACCTGCTGGCGCATTGGGCCGGGGCCTTCATCTTCCTGCTCGCAGCGCTGCTGATCCCGCGCCTCCTGGACGGGGTGCGGCCGGTGGACTTCGCCCTCGTCGCGGTCGTCATCGTGGCGGCGCTGGGCGCCCGTGCGGCGATCCTGTGGGGGCTGTTGCCGCTGCTGAGCCTGCTGAAGCTGTCGCCCCCGGTGGAGCGGCCTTACCGCACCGCGATCCTCTGGGGCGGCCTGCGCGGCGCGATCACGCTGGCGCTGGCGCTGGCGGTGACCGAGAGCCTGCGCGTGCCGGAAGATGTGCGGCGCCTCACCGGCATCCTCGCCACCGGCTTCACGCTGTTCACGCTGATCGTGCAGGGCGTGACGCTGCGCCCGCTGATCAAGCGGCTGGGGCTGGAGAAGCTGTCGCCGCTCGACGCCGCGCTGGCCCGGCAGGTCGTCGCCGTGGCGCTGCAAAGCGTGCGGGAGGCCGTGAGCGAAGCGGCCGAGAATTACGGCCTGACCCGCGAGACGGTGCGCTCCGAGGCCAAGCTCTTTGCCGAGCGGCTCGATCGGGCGGTCGAGAGGGCCGAGGAGGGAGAGGCGATCTTGGATCGCGACCGGATCACACTGGGACTGATCGCGCTGGCCGGTGCCGAGCGCGAGCATGTTCTTCAATTGTTCCGGGATCGGGCGATTTCCAACCGGCAGGCCGAGCGGGCGCTGTCGGAGGCCGACCGGCTGATCGAGACGACCCGTACCGGCGGACGCTCGGGCTATCGGCGCGCGGCGCGCGAAAGCCTCGGGCAGGGCGGGCAGGTCCGCATGGCCGCCTTCCTGCACAACCGGCTGCATATCTCGGGGCCCTTGGCGCGGCTCACCGCCGACCGCTTCGAGCTGTTGCTGACCCAAGGCCTGGTGCTGCGCGACCTCGACGGGTTCATCGACAGCCGGATCCGCCGCATCCATGGCCGTCGCGTGGCCGAGCTTCTGCACGAGCTTATCGGACGGAGGGCCGAGCAGGTGGCGCAGGCGCTCGACGGCCTCAGGCTCCAGTATCCGGGTTATGCCGAGGAGCTGGAACGCCGGTTCATCCGTCGCACCGCGCTCAGGATCGAGGAGCGCGAATACGCGGCGCTGCGCGAGGATGGGCTGATCGGGCCGGAGCTGCACGCGACGCTGCTGGCGCAGATCGAGGCGCAGCGCGGCGAGGCCGAGGCACGGCCCAAGCTCGACCTCGCGGTGCAGAAGGCGGTGCTGGTGCAGCAATTCCCGCTCTTCGCCGATCTCGACCAGGCGGTGCGGCAGCGGCTCGCCAAGGCGCTGGTGACCCGCTTCGTGGCCGCGGGCGAGGTGCTTCAGGCCCGCGACGCGCCGGCCCGTTCGGTGAGCTTCATCGCCTCTGGTGCCGTGGAGATCGAGACCGCCGGACAGAAGATCCGGCTCGGCCGTGGCGAGATGTTCGGCCAGCTGGCGCTGCTCACTCCGAAGCGGCGCCGCGCCGAGGTGCGGGCGCTTAGCCACGGGGTGCTGCTGGAGCTCGACGAGGCGCGGTTCCTGCGGCTCCTGCGGCGCAGCCCGGCGCTGCGCGAGGCGGTGCATGAAAGCGCGATCAAGCGCGGCATGGATCCCGAGCGTGCTGCGGCGCTGGGCGCGGCGCTGGGCAAAGAGAGCGAGTCCGCCGCCTAGGCGCGCGCCTGTTCCCAGACCGTGAACTCGGCCGCGCGCTTGCGGCGCAGCTTCGAGGCGACATGCTCCGGCAGATCCATCGGATGCTCGGGCGAGACGTTGACCCGGGGCAGGTCGATCCGCGTCGCGAGCCGCTCCTCGAGAAAGCCCACCAGAAGCTCCATCGACTCGTAGCGGAACAGGTGATCGACCGCGACGTTGCCCTCGCCGTCGCCGACGAAGCGCGCCTGGCTGCCCACGGCGGCATAGGGGGCGGGCTTGCCGCGCGCGAACTGGTCGACGAAATCGTCGAAGCCCACGCCGCGCGTCGAATTGACATGCCCCGCGAGATCGTCGCGCTGGCGATAGCGCCACCAGCTGCCGAGCCAGTCCACCGGCTCGCGCACCGCCGCCACGGTTTCGAATCCCGAACCACCCGCCGCCTCGATCAGCGGCACGACGAAGCGCCGGGCCCGGTAGAGCGGCGCGTGCTTGATCTGCGGCGGGTCGCGCAGCACGAATTGCGCGCGCGGCGCCAGCGCCCCCTCGAGCGCGGTGGTGCCGGTCTTGGGCACCGCCAGAAGGATCAGCCGCTCTTTCCAGAATACCAGCATCGAGCTCTCCGTGACGTGATCGGCTCAACCTTACATTAACCGCTCTCGAGGGAAACTGGCGGCAGGTTTCACTTGCAATGTTCCCATTATGGTCTCATATGGCGGGGAGTGAACAAGACATGAACGACGCAATGATTGCCGCCATGTGGCGGGTGTGGGATAAGGATTGCGGACAATGGCAATGGCAGATCTTCTCCAGATGAGCGACAAGCGCACGGCAGACCGGCAGAAGGCGCTCGACAGCGCCCTGGCCCAGATCGAACGGCAGTTCGGCAAGGGCTCCATCATGAAGCTGGGAGGCGAAAACCAGTTTCCCGACATCGAGGCGACCTCGACCGGTTCGCTCGGTCTCGACATCGCGCTGGGCATCGGTGGCCTGCCCAAGGGCCGGATCATCGAGATCTATGGCCCTGAAAGCTCGGGCAAGACGACGCTGACGCTGCACGCGGTGGCCGAGGAACAGAAGAAGGGCGGCGTCTGCGCCTTCGTCGACGCCGAGCACGCGCTCGACCCGCAATACGCCAAGAAGGTCGGGGTGAACCTCGACGAGCTGCTGATCTCGCAGCCCGACACCGGCGAGCAGGCGCTCGAGATCGTCGACACGCTGGTGCGCTCCGGCGCGGTGTCGATGGTCGTGGTCGACTCGGTCGCGGCGCTGACCCCGAAATCCGAGCTCGAGGGCGATATGGGCGACAGCTCGGTCGGCGTGCATGCCCGGCTGATGTCTCAGGCGATGCGCAAGCTCACCGGCTCGATCTCGCGCTCCAACTGCATGGTCATCTTCATCAACCAGATCCGGATGAAGATCGGCGTCATGTTCGGCTCGCCCGAGACGACCACCGGCGGCAACGCGCTCAAGTTCTACGCCTCCGTGCGCCTCGACATCCGCCGCATCGGCGCGATCAAGGATCGCGACGAGGTGGTCGGCAACTCGACCCGCGTGAAGGTCGTCAAGAACAAGGTCGCGCCGCCGTTCAAGCAGGTCGAGTTCGACATCATGTATGGCGAGGGCATCTCCAAGACCGGCGAGCTGCTCGACCTCGGCGTCAAGGCGGGCGTGGTCGACAAGTCCGGCTCCTGGTTCTCCTATGGCGATCAGCGGATCGGCCAGGGTCGCGAGAACGCCAAGACCTTCCTCAAGGAAAACCCCGCCGTCGCGACCGAGATCGAGGACAAGATCCGAGCCGCGCATGGGCTGGAATTCCTGATGTCCGACGATGATGGCGGCAGCGGCGACGACGATCTCGTCGACATGTGACGCCACCCTCTCGGGGTGACACGGAACGACAGGAAGGGGCCGGGGCGCAAGCTTCGGCCCCTCGCCTTTGGGTGCCCCTCATGCGCGCGGGACTTTACGCGATGCATGGGCGGGGATAGGACGTGGACGCCGCGACCCGAAGGAGACGACATGACCAGCCTCGCCGATATCCGCTCCACCTTCCTGGACTTCTACCGGCGGCAGGGCCACGCCGTGGTGCCCAGCTCGCCGCTGGTGCCGCGCAACGACCCGACGCTGATGTTCACCAATTCGGGCATGGTGCAGTTCAAGAACCTGTTCACCGGGGTCGAGACGCGCGACTACAGCCGCGCCACCACGGCGCAGAAATGCGTGCGCGCCGGCGGCAAGCACAACGATCTCGACAATGTGGGCTATACCGCGCGGCACCACACCTTCTTCGAGATGATGGGCAACTTCTCCTTCGGCGACTACTTCAAGGAAGAGGCGATCCGCTATTCCTGGGAGCTGCTGACCCGCGATTTCGGCCTGAACCCCGACAAGCTCTTGGTCACGGTGTTCCACACCGACGACGAGGCGGCGAACCTGTGGAAGAAGATCGCCGGATTGCCGGACGAGCGGATCATCCGCATCTCGACCTCGGACAATTTCTGGATGATGGGGCCGACGGGGCCCTGCGGACCCTGCTCCGAGATCTTCTACGATCACGGCCCGTCGATCTGGGGCGGCCCTCCGGGCTCGCCCGAGGAAGACGGCGACCGGTTCATCGAGATCTGGAACATCGTCTTCATGCAGTACGAGCAGTTCGAGGACGGCACCCGCCGCGATCTCGACGCGCAGTCGATCGACACCGGCATGGGGCTGGAGCGGATCGGCGCGCTGCTGCAGGGCAAGCACGACAACTACGACACCGACCTGATGCGGTCGCTGATCGAGGCCTCGGCGCACGCAACCTCGTCCGATCCGGATGGTGACGGCCGCGTCCATCACCGCGTGGTCGCCGACCACCTGCGTTCGACCTCCTTCCTGATCGCCGATGGCGTCATGCCCTCGAACGAGGGGCGCGGCTACGTGCTGCGCCGGATCATGCGCCGCGCCATGCGCCACGCGCATCTGCTGGGCGCGCAGGACCCGCTGATGCACCGGCTGGTGCCGGCGCTGGTGCAGGAGATGGGCGCGGCCTATCCCGAGCTGGGGCAAGCCCGCGCGCTGATCGAGGAGACGCTGCGCGCCGAGGAGACCCGGTTCCGCCAGACGCTCGATCGCGGTCTGCGGCTTCTCGACGACGAGCTGTCGAACCTGCCCGAGGGCGCGGCGCTGCCGGGCCAGGCGGCGTTCAAGCTCTACGACACCTATGGCTTCCCGCTCGACCTGACGCAGGACGCGCTGCGCGAAAAGGGCCGGACCGTCGATACCGACGGCTTCGACGCCGCCATGGCCGAGCAGAAGGCCAAGGCACGCGCCGCGTGGGCCGGTTCGGGCGAGGTGGCCGATGCGAGCCATTGGTACGACCTCGCCGACCAGCACGGCGCCAGCGAGTTCCTCGGCTATGACACCGAGGAGGCCGAGGGCCAGATCCTCGCCGTGCTCGACGGCGCCGAGCAGGTCGAGAAGGCCGAGGCCGGCCGCAAGGTGCAGGTCGTTCTCAACCAGACGCCGTTCTACGCCGAAAGCGGCGGCCAGGTCGGCGACACCGGCACGATCCGCACCGAGACCGGCCTCGTGCGCGTCTCGGACTGCCGCCGCATCGCCGGGCTCTTCGTCCATGTCGGCGAGGTGACCGAGGGCCATGTCGATCGCGGGCAGGGCGCCGAGCTGAAGGTCGATCATGACCGCCGCACCGGCATCCGCGCCAACCACTCGGCCACGCACCTCCTGAACGAGGCGCTGCGCCGCGCGCTCGGCGATCACGTCGCGCAACGCGGCTCGCTCAACGCGCATGACCGTCTGCGCTTCGACTTCAGCCACAGCGCCGCCCTGACCCCGGCCGAGATCGAGAAGATCGAGGACGAGGTCAACGAGATGATCCGGCAGAACTCCACCGTCGAGACGCGGGTGATGACCCCGGACGAGGCGCGGGGCCTCGGCGCGCAGGCGCTGTTCGGCGAGAAATACGGCGACGAGGTCCGCGTCGTGTCGATGGGCAAGCTCGACGGTTCGGGCAAGGGCACCGATCAGGCGACCTATTCGATCGAGCTCTGCGGCGGCACCCATGTGCGCCAGACCGGCGACATCGGCGCCTTCGTGCTGCTGTCGGACAGCGCGTCCTCCTCGGGCGTACGCCGGGTCGAGGCGCTGACCGGCCGCGAGGCGCTGAAGCATCTCGCACAGCAGGGGCAGACCCTCACCGAGGTGGCGCAGATCCTCAAGACGCCGGTGGCCGAGGTGCTCGACCGCGTGAAGGCGCTGGCCGAAGAGCGTCGCCGCCTCGCCAACGAGATCGCCCAGCTCAAGCGCGAGATGGCGATGGGCGGCAGCGCCGGCGGCGCCGGCGCCCAGCCGGTCGAGGTCGGCGGCGTGAAGTTCCAGGGCCAGGTGCTCAAGGGCGTGACCGGCAAGGATCTCCCGGCGCTGATCGACCAGCTCAAGGCGCAGATCGGCTCCGGCGCGGTGCTGCTCATCGCCGATACCGGCGGCAAGGCGGCGGTGGCGGCGGGCGTCACCGACGACCTCAAGGACCGCGTCTCGGCGGTCGAGCTTCTGCGCGCGGCTGTGGCCGAGCTCGGCGGCAAGGGCGGCGGCGGCCGTCCCGACATGGCGCAGGGCGGTGCGGCGAGCGCCGACAACGCCGAGGCCGCGATCAAGGCCGCCGAGGCGGTTCTGGCGCAGGCGGCGGAGGGCGTGGCATGAGCGCGCTCTGGATCGCCCATGTGAAGGTCACCGACGAGGCGGCCTACAAGGAATACGCCACACGCGCCACTGGGGTGATCGCCGATCACGGCGGCGTCTTCCTCGCGCGTGGCGGCGCCTATGAGCAGCTCGAGGGAAAGGACCGCCCGCGCAACGTCGTGGCGCGGTTTCCAAGCCTGCAGGCGGCGCATGACTGCTACCATTCCGCGGCCTATCAGGAGGCGCTGAGCTTTGCCCGCAATGCGGCCGAGCGCGACCTCGTGATCGTCGAGGAGGTCTGAGGCTGGAGACGGTCGCAAGCCTGACCGCGCGGTTTCCGCGCCCCGGTCGAATCGAATGGATCGGATTGAGGCCCGCGCGACGCGCGGGCCTTCTCCATGTCGAGAGCGCAGAAATAACCGAGACCGGGCTGGCGGGCGATCACGCGCGCCCCGGCAAGCGGGCGGTGACGCTAATCCAGGCCGAGCATCTGCCGGTCATCGCCGCGCTGTCGGGACATGACGCCCTCGCGCCGGAAACCCTGCGCCGCAATATCGTCGTCTCAGGGCTGAACCTCACCGCGGCGCGGCACCGGCTGCTGCGCGTCGGGACGGCCCTGTTGCGGTTCACGGTGCCCTGCGCGCCTTGCTCGCGGATGGAGGTGGCGCTCGGTGAGGGCGGCTACAACGCGATGCGCGGCCATGGCGGCTGGTGCTGCGAGGTGGTCAAGCCGGGGCGACTGGAGCGGGGCGGCACCGTCGCCCCGGTCTGAAATCCGGCAAAACGGAACGAAAAACGCCCGGTCTTTCGACCGGGCGTTCTCATCTCTGATATTCTGGCGATCAGCTGGCGCGGGCCTGACGCTTGCGCTCGTGCGGATCGAGGAACCGCTTGCGCAGGCGCACCGCGTTCGGGGTGACCTCGACCAGCTCGTCATCGTCGATATAGGCGATGGCCTGCTCGAGGCTCATCTCGACCGGGGGCGTCAGACGCACCGCCTCGTCGGTGCCCGAAGCACGCACGTTGGTGAGCTTCTTGCCCTTGAGCGGGTTCACCTCGAGATCGTTGTCGCGGCTGTGCTCGCCGATGATCATGCCCTCGTAGACCGGGGCCTGCGGATGCACGAACATCTTGCCGCGATCCTCGAGGTTCCACAGCGCATAGGCCACGGCGGTGCCGTTCTCCATCGAGATCAGCACACCCTGGCGGCGGCCTTGGATCGGGCCCTTGTGGGGGGTCCAGCCGTGGAAGATCCGGTTGAGCACGCCCGAGCCGCGCGTGTCGGTCAGGAACTCGCCGTGATAGCCGATCAGGCCGCGCGAGGGGACATGCGCGATGATCCGGGTCTTGCCGGCGCCGGCGGGCTTCATCTCGACGAGATCGCCCTTGCGCGCGCCGGTCAGCTTTTCGACCACGGCGCCGGTGTACTCGTCATCGACATCGATGGTGACTTCCTCGACCGGCTCCATGCGGACGCCGTTCTCCTCGCGGAAGATCACCTGCGGACGCGAGATCGACAGCTCGAAGCCCTCGCGGCGCATGTTCTCGATCAGCACGCCCATCTGCAATTCGCCACGGCCCGACACCTCGAAGGCCTCGCCGCCCGGCGTGTCGTCGATGCGGATCGCGACGTTCGACTCGGCTTCCTTGTGCAGGCGCTCGCGGATCACGCGGGACTGCACCTTCTTGCCGTCGCGGCCCGCGAGCGGGCTGTCATTGATGCCGAAGGTCACGGTGATGGTCGGCGGATCGATCGGCTGGGCCGGGATGGCCTCCTCGACCGAAAGGTCGCAGATCGTGTCGGCCACGGTGGCCTTGGACATGCCCGCGAGCGTCACGATGTCGCCGGCCTCGGCAACCTCGATCGGCTGCTGGCCAAGGCCGCGGAAGGCGAGGATCTTGGAGACGCGGAACTGCTCGATCTTGTCGCCCTTGCGCGACAGCGCCTTGACGGTCTCGTTGGCGCGCAGCGTGCCGCTCTCGACCCGGCCCGTCAGGATCCGGCCCAGGAACGGGTCGGCCGAGAGGGTGGTGGCGAGCATGCGGAACGGCTCGGACTTGGCGGCCTGCTGCTTCGGCGCGGGAACGTGCTTGACGATCAGGTCGAACAGCGCCGTCAGGTCCTTGCGCGGCCCGTCGAGCTCCATGTCGGCCCAGCCGGAACGGCCCGAGGCGTACATCGCCGGGAAGTCGAGCTGCTCGTCATCGGCACCGAGATTGGCGAAGAGATCGAAGCACTCGTCGAGCGCGCGGTCGGGCTCGGCGTCCTGCTTGTCGACCTTGTTGAGCACGACGATCGGGCGCAGGCCCAGAGCCAGCGCCTTGGAGGTCACGAACTTGGTCTGCGGCATCGGGCCTTCGGCGGCGTCGACCAGCAGCACCACGCCATCGACCATCGACAGGATCCGCTCGACCTCGCCGCCGAAATCGGCGTGACCGGGGGTGTCGACGATGTTGATCCGGGTGTTGCCCCATTCGACCGAGGTCGCCTTGGCGAGAATGGTGATCCCGCGCTCGCGCTCGATGTCGTTGCTGTCCATGGCGCGCTCGGAGACGGCCTGGTTCTCGCGGAAGGCGCCGGACTGTTTCAGGAGCTCGTCCACCAGCGTCGTTTTGCCATGGTCAACGTGCGCGATGATCGCGATGTTGCGGATATCCATTCAATTCACTCTTTCAGGGGTCAGCGCGCCTTTACAGCAAAAGGCCGCCGCTGGCTAGTCTTGTCGCCGCGTTGCGGCATCAAGGCGGGTTTGCGCGCAGCGGGCGGCGCTCAATGCGGGTTAGCGCCGGAAAATACGTTGATCACGACGATGCCCGACAGGATCAGCGACATGCCGATCACCGCCGCCGCATCGAGCTTCTGGCCGAACAGGCTCCAGCCGATCGCGGCGATCAGCACGATGCCCAGCCCCGCCCAGATCGCGTAGGCGATGCCCACCGGGATCGCCTTCAGGGCCAGCGACAGCAGGTAGAAGGACAGGCAGTAACCCAGCACCGCCACGAGGGCCGGGCCGATGCGGGTGAACTGCTGGCTGGCATGCAGCGCCGTGGTGGCGATGGTTTCGCTGGCGATGGCGAACAGCAGGACGATCCAAGGCATGGGCGGCACCTCAGGTGGCGATGTAACGGTCGCGGCGATGGTTGAAGGCGATCACGGTGTTGAGGATCACGGCCCCCAGAAGCGACCACAGAACCGTCGCCGCGTCAAACAGCGCCAGCGCGGTGGCGAAGATCGCCGCATCGGCCGCGAGCTGCACGTAGCCCGCCCGAAAGCCGTAACGGTCCTGCACGATCAGCGCCACGATGCCCAGACCGCCGAGGCTGCCATTGTGGCGGAACACGCCCAATAGGCCGAGACCGGTCAGCGTGCCGAAGATGATGGCGCCAAGCCAAGTGTCGAGCCGCACGATCTCGAAATGCGCGGGAAGCAGCTCGGTCAGGAGCGACAACAGCGTCACCGAGACGATCGATTTCAGCGTGAATTCGGGGCCGAGCCGGAACCATGCGAGGGCGTAGAAGGGCAGGTTGATCACGAAGAACACCGCGCCGAAGGACCAGCTCGTCAGATAGGAAATGATCACCGCGACGCCCGCAGTCTGGCCGGTGATGAGCCCCACCTGGGTCAGCACATGCAGCCCGATCGAGCAGGCGAAGATGCCGATGCCGAGACCCTGGAGGTCTTCGAGGGCGGAGTGGCGGGTGGGTGTGGAGGCACGGCGCATGCGCGCCATCTAGGGCAGGAATGCTGACCTGTCCAGTGGGCTCAGTCGCCCTTGAGGCGCGGCGGCAGTTCGCAGCCCCAGACCGTGGCGCCGGGAATGAAGCGATGCGGCAGCTGCGCGGGCAGGGTCGGGATCTCGCAGGCATGGTAGGGCGGCTCGGCGTCTCGCGGCAGGGTCCGGCCCGGCGGCAGCCAGATCCGGCGCCCGGTGGCCATGTCGCCGGCCTGCACCACGAGATCGGCATCGCAGCGATTGGTGCGCACCGCCGAAATGCAGTCATCGGCCACGGGCAGACGTTCGGGGCCGAGCCGGTCCTGGGCCACGGGAAGGAGAACGGCGGCCCCGAGAAGGGCCGCCGCAGTCCATTTCAGCTTGCGCATCAGGCGCATCGCGCTCAGGCGAGCGACTTGTTGAGGTACTCGTCGATCTTCTCGAGGAAGCCCATGGTGGTGAGCCACTTCTGGTCGGGGCCGACCAGCAGCGCGAGGTCCTTGGTCATGTGGCCGTCCTCGACCGCCTGCACGGTGACCTTCTCGAGCGTCTGCGCGAAGTTCAGGAGCTGGTCGTTGCCGTCGAGCTTGGCGCGGTGCTTGAGACCGCCGGTCCAGGCGTAGATCGAGGCGATCGAGTTCGTAGAGGTCTGCTCGCCGCGCTGGTGCTGGCGGAAGTGACGGGTCACAGTGCCGTGCGCCGCCTCGGCCTCGACGATCTTGCCGTCCGGGGTCATCAGCTGCGAGGTCATCAGGCCCAAGCTACCGAAGCCCTGCGCCACGGTGTCGGACTGCACGTCGCCGTCGTAGTTCTTGCAGGCCCAGACATAGCCGCCCGACCACTTCATCGCCGCCGCGACCATGTCGTCGATCAGGCGGTGCTCGTAGGTGATGCCCTTCTTTTTGAACTCCTCGGCGAACTCGTTGTCGAAGACCTCCTGGAACAGGTCCTTGAAACGGCCGTCATAGGCCTTGAGGATCGTGTTCTTGGTCGACAGGTAGACCGGCCAGCCGCGGGCGAGGCCGTAGTTCATCGAGGCGCGGGCGAAGTCGCGGATCGAATCGTCGAGGTTGTACATCGCCATGGTGACGCCGGCGCCGGGCGCCTGGAACACCTCGTGCTCGATGGTCTCGCCATCCTCGCCGACGAACTTGATCGTCAGCTTGCCCTTGCCGGGGAAGCGGAAGTCGGTGGCGCGATACTGGTCGCCGAAGGCGTGACGGCCGACGACGATCGGCTGGGTCCAGCCCGGCACGAGGCGCGGCACGTTGCGGCAGATGATCGGCTCGCGGAAGATCACGCCGCCAAGGATGTTGCGGATCGTGCCGTTGGGCGAGCGGTACATCCGCTTAAGGCCGAACTCCTCGACGCGGGCCTCGTCGGGGGTGATGGTCGCGCATTTGACGCCGACGCCGTACTGCTTGATCGCCTCGGCGGCATCGACCGTGATCTGGTCGTCGGTCTCGTCCCGGGCCTCGATGCCGAGGTCGTAATATTTCAGGTCGATGTCGAGATAGGGCAGGATCAGCTTCTGCTTGATGAAGTCCCAGATGATCCGGGTCATCTCGTCGCCGTCGAGCTCGACGACCGGATTTTCGACTTTGATCTTGGTCACGGGGGCCTCCGCGGTTGTTGGACTGTCTCGCGCCGGGGCATAACGCGTCTCGCGGCGCTTTGGAAGACGGCATACACTCGTATACGGTCGAACTTCGCCCGGTTTCGCGGGTTGGGGGACGAAAGGAGCCCGATCATGCCCAAGGATACCACCGGAGCGATCCGCCACGCCGAGGAACTGGCCCGGCTCGACCGTCTCGCGCATCTGATGGATGCGCGGTTCAAGCTGTTCGGCTTTCGCTTCGGCTATGACAGCCTGCTCGGGCTGATCCCGGGCATCGGCGACACGATCTCGCTCGCGCCCTCGGCATGGCTGGTCTGGCGCGCGCATCAGCTCGGCGTGCCGAAGCGCAAGATCGGCCGGATGGCGGTGAATACCGGGGTTGATTACGTGGTGGGCTCGATCCCGGTGATCGGCGACCTCGTCGATTTCGGCTTCAAGGCGAACCTGCGCAACGCGGCGATCCTGCGCGAGCATCTGGAGCGCGAGGCCGGGGCGGGGATGCGCGACGTGACGCCACGCGGCTGAGCACGGCTGCGAAATTCGAGTTTTTCAAGGCGGGACGGAGGCGTTCAGCGCCCGTCGAACCAGGCGTCGATGCGGGATCTGAGCCCGGTCCAGATTGCCGGCGCGCCACGCGTGACCTTGCTGCCGACGCGTGTTTCCAGCTGTTCCGGCGTGACGTTGTATTCGGGCCATGTGCCGCCATCGGTGGCGAGGTTCGACAGCACCGGCTGCACCCGGTCGATCGATTTCGCGAAGATCGCGTCATCGGTCTCGGCGGCTTCGAACTCTTCCCAGATCGCGCGCATCTCGGCGCGCTGATCTTCGGGCAAAAGCCCGAAGATCCGCTCGGCCGCGGTCTGTTCGAGCGCTTCCTGCCGTGCCGGGTCGTGGTCGCCATGGATCGGCACGTCGCCCGCGTCGATCTCGACCAGATCATGCAGGAGCAGCATCGTCATGACCCGCGACACGTCGACGGGGCGCGCGGCGTGCTCGGACAGCACCAGCGCGTGCAGCATCACGTGCCAGCTGTGCTCGGCCGAGTTCTCGCGGCGCGAGCGGTCGTGCAGGCTGGTGGCGCGCAGCACCGATTTCAGCCGGTCGGCCTCCGCGAGGAAGGCCAGCTGCGCGTCGAGGCGGCTCATGCGCGGGGGCCGCGGCGCAGCCGTTCGTCGAGATGTCGCCGCGCCCTCTGTTCGGCGAGGCGCACGCGCACCGCCGTCAGGAACGCCTCCTGCACCGTGGTGGAGGAGGCGCCCAGCTCGTCGGAAACCTCGGAAATCACCTTGTCGTCGCCGAGCCTCTCGGCGGCGGCGATAGCGTCGCGCGCCAGCGCGTCGGCGAGATCCTCGGTGATGCCCATCAGCGGGTATTCTCGGTCAGCCGCCGCCCGACATAGCCCTTCACCGAACCGATGAGGGTGTCCATATGCGGGTCCTCGAAGAAGTGCCCGGCCCCCTCGATCACCTCGTGGGTGATGGTGATGCCCTTCTGGTCGTGCAGCTTGTTGACGAGGCCCACCGTGTCGGCGGGCGGGGCCACGCGGTCTGCCGAGCCGTTGATGATCAGCCCCGAGGAGGGGCAGGGCGCCAGGAACGAGAAATCGTACATGTTGGCCAGCGGCGCCACCGACACGAAGCCGGTGATCTCGGGGCGGCGCATCAGCAGCTGCATGCCGATCCAGGCACCGAAGGAGAAGCCCGCGACCCAGCAATGCTTGGCGTTGTTGTTCATCGACTGCAGGTAGTCGAGCGCCGAGGCGGCGTCGGAGAGTTCGCCCACGCCCTGGTCGTATTCGCCCTGGCTGCGGCCGACGCCACGGAAATTGAAGCGCAGCACCGTGAAGCCCATCTCGTAGAAGGCATAGTGCAAGTTGTACACGACCCGGTTGTTCATCGTGCCGCCGAACTGCGGATGCGGATGCAACACGATGGCGATCGGCGCATCGCGGTCTTTCTGCGGGTGGTAGCGGCCTTCGAGCCGGCCCTCGGGGCCGGGGAAGATGACTTCGGGCATGGACGTCCCTTGCGGCTGCGGTGCCTGTGACAGTTTCTTGACAGAAACCATCGGGCACCTTAGAACGGTTCTAACTCCGAAAGCGGTTGTGTCGGAGCGGCTGTTGGGAGTTAACCAGACCCCCTAGCGGCGTCAATGAGAATGCCCTTTCCAGAGGGTGAGAATGCCCCGACGGGGGGTGGCAATGCCCCTGCGGGTGTCGGAACGGAGCGGTACGCGATGAAGCTGTCGACCAAGGGGCGCTATGCCATGGTGGCGCTGGCCGACATGGCTCTCCAGCCTGCGGGCACGCTGATCACGCTCGGAGAGATCTCCAAGCGTCAGGACATCTCGCTCCCCTATCTCGAGCAGCTTTTCGTCAAGCTGCGGCGCGACGGTCTGGTCGAGTCGGTGCGCGGGCCGGGTGGCGGCTATCGTCTGGCGCGGCCGTCTTCCGAGATCCGTGTGGTCGAGATCCTCGCCGCGGTCGACGAGACGGTGAGTGCCATGCACAAGGGCGCGGGCGCCTCCGGCGGCGCCTCTGGCAGCCGCGCCCAATCCCTGACCAACCGGTTGTGGGAGGGGCTGTCGGCGCATGTCTACGTGTTCCTGCACCAGACCCGGCTTTCGGACGTGACCTGCAACGGTCTCGCGCCCTGTCCCGCCGTGCCGAACCTGTTTCAGGTGGTGGACGGATGAGCCGGATCTATCTCGATCACAACGCCACCGCGCCGCTGCGGGCGGAGGCGCGCGAGGCGATGCTCGCGGCGATGGAGGTCACCGGCAACCCGTCCTCGGTGCATGCCGAGGGCCGCGCCGCGAAGGCGATCGTCGAGCGCGCCCGCGCCGAGATCGCCGAGGCGGCGGGCGCCGCCGCGGCCGATATCGTCTTCGTTTCCGGCGCCACCGAGGCGGCGGCTCTGGCGCTCGAGGGGCGCGATCTCGACGGTGCGGCGGTCGAGCATGATGCCGTCGCGGCATGGGTCTCGGACGCGCTGCCGGTGGACCGGCAGGGCCGTGTCGAGGTGGCCGAGCCCGGCCGCGCGGTGCTGCAGCTTGCCAATTCCGAGACCGGCGTGCTGCAGGATCTGCCCCGGGGCCTCGCCTTGTCGGACACCACGCAGGGCTTCGGCCGCGTCCCCTTCGCCTTCGACTGGTCGGGGCTCGACATGGCGATCCTTTCGGCTCACAAGTTCGGTGGGCCTAAGGGGATCGGCGTGCTGATCCTCAGGCGCGGCACCGATCTGGCGGCGCGGATCAGGGGCGGCGGGCAGGAGATGGGCCGCCGCGCCGGCACCGAGAACGTGATCGGCATCGCCGGCATGGCGGCAGCGGCCAGGGCCGCGCAGCGCGATCTCGAAACCGGTGTCTGGGACAGGGTTTCAACCCTGCGCGACAAGTTGGAAGGGGCGGTGGAAAACGCCGCGCCCGATCTTATCTTTGCGGGCAGAGGCGCCGCGCGTCTGCCCAATACGAGCTGCTTCGCGGCCCGGGGCTGGAAGGGCGAGACCCAGGTGATGGCGATGGACCTCGCCGGGATCGCGATCTCCGCCGGATCGGCCTGTTCGAGCGGCAAGGTGCGCGCCAGCCGGGTGCTCACCGCAATGGGATACGACAGCGAGCTGGCAGGATCGGCGATCCGCGTCTCGCTCGGAGTGGAAACGACCGAGGATGAGGTTTCGCGTTTCGCGGAGGCCTGGAGCTCGGCCTACAGGAAAATGCGCGCCCGCGCGGCGTGAGATGGAAAAGGAGACCGTCATGGCGATCCTCGAGCAGGACATGACCAAGGAAGCCAAGGAAGGCGTCGACCAGGAGACCGTCGATGCCGTGGCCAAGCTCTCGGGCACCTACAAGCACGGCTGGAACACCGAGATCGAGATGGATTACGCCCCAAAGGGCGTGAATCCCGACATCGTGCGGCTGATCTCGGAGAAGAACGAAGAGCCCGAGTGGATGACCGAATGGCGTCTGCAGGCCTTCGCGCGCTGGGAAAAGCTCGACGAGCCGAACTGGGCGATGGTCAACTACCCCAAGATCGATTTCCAGGACATCTTCTATTACGCGCGCCCCAAGAGCATGGAGGTGAAGCCTAAATCGCTCGACGAGGTCGATCCCAAGCTGCTCGAGACCTACAAGAAGCTCGGCATCCCGCTGAAGGAGCAGATGATCCTCGCCGGCGTCGAGGGCGCCGAGAACGCGGCCCCCGCCGATGGCGAGCGCAAGGTCGCCGTCGACGCGGTGTTCGACAGCGTCTCGGTCGGCACGACCTTCCAGAAGGAGCTGGAAAAGGCGGGCGTGATCTTCTGCTCGATCTCCGAGGCGATCCGCGAGCATCCCGAGCTGGTGAAGAAGTATCTCGGCACCGTCGTGCCGCAGTCCGACAACTTCTACGCGACGCTGAACTCGGCCGTGTTCTCGGACGGCTCCTTCGTCTACGTGCCGCCGGGCGTGCGCTGCCCGATGGAGCTCTCGACCTATTTCCGTATCAATGCCGAAAACACCGGCCAGTTCGAGCGGACGCTGATCATCGCCGACAAGGGCTCCTACGTGTCCTACCTCGAAGGCTGCACCGCGCCCAAGCGCGACACCGCGCAGCTGCACGCGGCCGTGGTGGAGATCATCGTCGAAGAAGACGCCGAGGTGAAATACTCCACGGTGCAGAACTGGTATCCTGGCGACGAGGACGGCAAGGGCGGCATCTACAACTTCGTCACCAAGCGTGCCGATTGCCGTGGCGACCGGGCCAAGGTGATGTGGACGCAGGTGGAAACCGGCTCCGCCGTGACCTGGAAGTACCCGTCCTGCATCCTGCGCGGCGACGACAGCCAGGGCGAATTCTACTCGATCGCCATCGCCAACAACCACCAGCAGGCCGATACCGGCACCAAGATGGTCCATCTGGGCAAGCGCACCAAGTCGCGCATCGTCTCCAAGGGCATCTCGGCCGGTCAGGCGCAGAACACCTATCGCGGCCTCGTCTCGATGCACCCCAAGGCCAAGGAAAGCCGCAACTACACCCAGTGCGACAGCCTTCTGATCGGCGACAAGTGCGGGGCGCACACCGTCCCCTATATCGAGGTCAAGAACAACTCGTCCCGCGTCGAGCACGAGGCGACCACCTCGAAGGTCGATGACGAGCAGCTGTTCTACTGCCGCCAGCGCGGCATGGACGAGGAGGAGGCGGTGGCCCTCGTGGTCAACGGCTTCTGCAAGGAGGTGCTGCAGGCGCTGCCGATGGAATTCGCCATGGAAGCGCAGAGCCTCGTCGCGATCTCGCTGGAAGGCTCGGTCGGCTGATGGATCTGGTCGCGCCCCCGGACTTCGCCTTTCCGGAGGCGGAGGCCCGCGCCCTTGGCGCGGCCTATGAGGGTGCGACCACGATCCTCGAATACGGCTCGGGCGGCTCGACCGCGATGGCGGCGCTGCTGCCGGGACGGACCGTCTTCGCCGTCGAGAGCGACCGCGCCTATATCGCGGAGCTGAGCCGCTGGTTCGAGGCCAGCCCGCCGGAGGCCACGGTGCATCTGCATCACGGCGATATCGGCCCCACGGGCAAGTGGGGCCAGCCGGCGGACGAGGCCGCGACCTGGCGGCGGTTCCACCGCTACCCGACCACGGTCTGGGATCGCGACGATTTCGTCCATCCCGACGTGGTGCTGGTCGACGGGCGGTTCCGCGCGGCCTGTTTCCTGACCACGCTGTTCCGGATCACCCGTCCGGTGCGGCTGTTCTTCGACGATTATGCCGAGCGACCGATCTATCACGAGGTCGAACGTTACGGCGCCCCGGTGGCGATGCATGGCCGGATGGCCGAGTTCGCCCTCGACCCCACACCGATCCCGGCGGACGACCTGACCTGGATCCTTGAGACATTCACCCGCAGGAAGTGATGCGGAAGGAGAAATAAATGCTGAAGATCAAAGACCTGAAGGTCAAACTTGAAGAAGAGGACAAGCAGATCCTGAAGGGCGTCGACCTCGAGGTCGGTGCGGGTCAGGTGCACGCGATCATGGGGCCGAACGGCTCGGGCAAGTCGACGCTGTCCTACGTGCTGTCGGGCCGCGATGGCTATGAAGTGACCGAAGGCTCGGCCGAGCTGGAAGGCATCGACCTCCTCGACATGGAGCCCGAGGAGCGCGCCGCCGCCGGTCTCTTCCTCGCGTTCCAGTACCCGGTCGAGATTCCGGGTGTCGGCAACATGACCTTCCTGCGCACCGCCTACAACGCGCAGCGCAAGGCGCGCGGCGAGGAGGAGGCCTCGGCGGCCGAGTTCCTCAAGATCGTGCGCGAGAAGGCCAAGGACCTGAAGATCGACGCCGAAATGCTGAAGCGTCCCGTCAATGTCGGCTTTTCTGGCGGTGAGAAGAAGCGCAACGAGATCCTGCAGATGGCGGTTCTCGAGCCGAAGATGTGTATCCTCGACGAGACCGACTCGGGCCTCGACGTCGACGCGATGAAACTCGTCTCCGACGGCGTCAACGCGCTGCGCAACGAGGGCCGCAGCTTCCTCGTGATCACCCACTACCAGCGTCTGCTCGACCACATCACGCCGGATGTCGTCCACATCATGGCGAACGGTCGCATCGTCAAGTCGGGCGGTCCCGAGCTGGCGCTCGAGGTCGAGAAGAACGGCTATGCCGACCTGATGGACGAGGTGCAGTAATGGCGCTCGCACAAGCGAAATCCGACGCCACCGAGGCGCGCCTGTCGGGGATGCAGATCCCCGAGGGCGGCGCGGGCTGGGCGCGCGCAGCGCGGCAGGATGCGCTGGACCGCCTGACCGGCATGGGGCTGCCCCAGCGTCGCGACGAATACTGGCGCTTCACCAACCCGGCGGAGTTCCTGAAACCCGAGACGCCGCGCGCCGAGATCGCGCTCGACGCGCCGGGCTTCGATGACACGGACGTCCTTCGTGTGGTCTTCACCGATGGCGTGTTCGACGCCGACGCTTCCGACGCGCTGTCGCAAGAAGGTCTGGAGATCGAGCGCTTTGCCGATGCCGTGACCAAGGACATCCATTGGATCAAGGGTTTGCTGGGCGTTCTTGAGACGGCTGGCCAGGATCGCGTCGATCGGCCCTTCGCCACGTTCAACACCGCCTTCGCCGAGGACGGCGTGGTGCTGCGCGCCACCGGCAAGGTGTCGAAGCCCGTGCATGTCGAGTATCGCCGTTCGGACGATACGGCCGAGGCGGTGCTGCGGCACATGGTGCGTGTCGAGGACGGAGCCGAACTGACGCTTCTGGAAAGCGGTGTCGGGGCCTCGCGGCTTAACACCGGCATGGAAGTGGACATCGCCGATCGCGGCGTGTTCCGCCATGTGCGGATGCAGGGCCGCGACCACGAGCGTCGCGCCGCCACCCATGTCTTCGCGCGGTTGGGCGAAGAGAGCACCTTCAAGAGCTTCACGCTATCGCTCAATGGCATGATGACCCGCAACGAGGTGATCATCACGCTGAAGGGCGACGACGCGGTGGCGCATGTGGCCGGGGCCGCGCTTGGCGACGGGCGCGATTTCCACCACGACGATACCGTGTTCATCACCCATGACGCGGTGAACTGCGAAAGCCGTCAGGTGTTCAAGAAGGTGCTTCGGAACGGCGCCACCGGCGTGTTCCAGGGCAAGATCCTCGTGCAGCCGGACGCGCAGAAGACCGATGGCTACCAGATCAGCCAGTCGCTGCTGCTGGACGAGGACGCCAACTTCCTCGCCAAGCCGGAACTGGAGATCTATGCCGACGACGTGCAGTGCAGCCACGGCTCGACCTCGGGTGCGATCGACGAAACGGCGCTGTTCTACCTGAAGTCGCGCGGTATCCCCGAGGACAAGGCGCAGGACCTGCTGGTTCTGGCCTTCGTCGCCGAGGCGCTGGCCGAGATCGAGGACGAGGATCTGGCCGAGACGCTGCGCACGCAGCTCGCGGGCTGGCTCGAGCGGCGCCGCTGAGATGGCGGTGTCCTCGGACATCCTGAGGACCTGGCGCCACCCGCGCCGGGTCGTGGCCGACCTGCTCGACCAGGGGCGGCGCGAGGATCGGGCTATCGCCTTCCTGATGGCGGGCTGCGGGCTGATCTTCGTGGCGCAATGGCCGCGTCTGGCGCGGGTGGCACATGAGACCGGCGACGAGCTGTCGAAGCTCGTCGCCTACGAGCTTGTGGCCTGGATCTTCTTCTGGCCACTGATGTTCTACGCCATCGCGGGGCTGAGCTTTCTCGCCCTGCGGTTCGCGGGGCGCGGGATCTCCGCCTTCTCGGCGCGGCTGGCGCTGTTCTGGGCCTTTCTCGCGGCAACCCCGGCTGGGCTCCTCTACGGGCTGCAGACCGGCCTGAACGGGTTCGGCCCGGCCGCGCAACTCGTGGGCGCGATCTGGATCGCCGCCTTTTTCTGGTTCTGGGCGCAGGGTCTGCGCGCCGCCGTCACGGGGCGGGGCTGAGACCATGTGGAGCTATCTGACGGATCTTTTGCGGCTGAGCCTGCGCGCCCCGGCCGAGGCCGCGGCGCGGCTCCTGCGCGGGTTTCCCGGTTCGACCGCCACCTGGCAGGCCTTGGTGCTCGTCACCTGTGTCAGCGTCGTGGTGACCGCTCTCATCCAGGGCGCGATGCCGGTGATGCCGATGGACGCCGAGGGCGCGTTCGGCCTGTCGCCCTTCGGCTATGCCGGGCTTCTCGGCGCGTCTCTGGTGTTGCTCGCCGGCGGCGTGACCGCTACGGGCCGGTTGCTGGGCGGGGTCGGGAGTTTCGGACCCGCCCTGGCGCTCGTGGTCTGGCTCGAGGTGCTGGCCATGGCGTTGCGGCTGGTGCAGGGCGTGCTGATCCTAGTGCTGCCGCCGCTTGCGGGTCTGGTCGGGCTGGCCGGGCTGGTCTGGCTGTTCTGGTGCCTCGCGCGTTTCGTTCAGGTGCTGCACGGTTTTCGGAGCGTCGGCCGCGCCACGGTGGCGCTGTTCCTTGCCTTCATCGCCATCGGCACGGCGCTCGCGCTGCTGCTGGCGCTCACCGGGCTGACCGCCCAGGGAGGACTGACCAATGTATGATGTCGAAGAGATCAGGGCCCAGTTCCCGATCCTCTCGCGCGAGATCAACGGCGTGCCGCTGGTCTATCTCGATAACGGCGCCTCGGCGCAGAAGCCGCAGGTGGTGATCGACGCGATCACCCGCGGCTATGCGCATGAATACTCCAACGTGCATCGTGGGCTGCACATGCTTTCGACCATCTCGACCGAGAGATACGAGGGCACCCGCGACGTGGTGCGCAAGTTTCTCGGTGCGGCGAGCCAGGATGAGATCATCCTCAACACCGGCACCACCGAGGGCATCAACATGGTCGCCCATGGCTGGGCGATGCCGCGCATGGAGCCCGGCGACGAGATCGTGCTGTCGATCATGGAGCATCACGCCAACATCGTGCCGTGGCACTTCCTGCGCGAGCGGCAGGGCGTGGTGATCAAGTGGGTGGACGTGGATGCCAATGGCGACCTCGACCCGCAGGCGGTGATCGACGCGATCGGGCCTAAGACGAAGCTCGTCGCCATCACCCACATGTCCAATGTGCTGGGCACGGTGGTCGACGTGAAGGCGATCTGCGACGGCGCGCGCGCGAAGGACGTCCCGGTGCTGGTCGACGGCAGCCAGGCGGCGGTGCACATGCCGGTCGACGTGCAGGAGATCGGCTGCGATTTCTATGCGATCACCGGTCACAAGCTCTATGGCCCCTCGGGCTCTGGCGCGATCTATGTTCGGCGCGAGCGCATGGCCGAGATGCGCCCCTTCATGGGCGGCGGCGACATGATCGATCAGGTCACGCGCGACACGGTCACCTACAACGTGCCGCCGATGAAGTTCGAGGCCGGCACGCCCTCGATCGTCTCGACCATCGGCATGGGGGTGGCCCTGGACTGGATGATGGGCGTTGGGATGGAGAACATCGCCGCGCATGAGCGGCGCCTGCGCGATCATGCGATCGGCCGGTTCAAGGGGCTGAACTGGCTCGACATCCAAGGCAAATCGGCCGGGAAGGGCGCGATCTTCTCGCTGACCATCGAGGGCGGCGCGCATGCGCATGACATCTCGACCGTTCTGGACAAGAAGGGCATCGCGGTGCGTGCCGGCACCCATTGCGCGATGCCGCTGATGGCACATCTTGGCCTCGGCGCCACCTGCCGCGCCTCCTTCGGCCTCTACAACACCGAAGCCGAGATCGACCGCCTGGTCGAGGCGCTGGAGCTGTGCCACGAGCTCTTCGCCTGAGCATCGCTTGACGCGGGGGCGGGTGCGAAAAGCCGTTGCGCCCGCTCCCGCTTTCCCCTATCGATCCCGCATCGGCACCCGTAGCTCAGCTGGATAGAGCGCTGCCCTCCGAAGGCAGAGGCCTCAGGTTCGAATCCTGACGGGTGCGCCATTTTCCCATGTAGAATAAGACCATTGCAGTCAGCGCTGAGCATTGTAGCGCCTCTGAGCAACGGCTCACGTCCCCGATACGGTTCGTGATCGGTACAAATCCCGTACAGGCGTGCCGCAGCGAACGCTTAGGAAGTCGCAGTTCAACCAAGCCTCCAGTCCACTGGCCGGGAACTCGCAGAATGTCCGTCGTCAGATGATTTGGGACAGGGTGGCCTGATGTTGAGCGGAGGGTCTGGCTTGTTCGGGCTTTGGTTCATGCCGCAGTCTGGCGATGCAACGCGCGGCGCTTTTCGATGGTCCAGACTTTGATCTCCTTTCGTCGACTGCGGATCGCCTCTTCACTGCTGAAGCGCTGCGGCATGCGCATCACGCGCCCTGCATGCTCCATGCTGAACCCTGTGCGCAGGTTCAGGTCACACAAATGCAGTTCGAAGCGCTCACGCTCATGGCCGCGGCAAGCCTCATGCCCGCGCGGCGGCCCGTATCGGGATCAGCGAAAGCGCCCTGAAGGCGCGGATAATACCCGCTTGGGCCAGCCTGGCTGCCCGTACCACCGCCCAGGCGGTGCATGCCGCGCAGGCGCGAGGGCTGACCTTACGCGCACGCGAGCAGAGCGGAAGGCTCCAATCGAGACTGATAGAAAAATCATCAACTCACAGCGCGTGCCGATGCCGCGAGGATTAGGCCTCGCCTGGGGCGGTGCAACCGTCGCTCGCAGCGCAGACCTCCACCTCGCCATCGATCAACCGCATCAGAGGTTCGAGGCGGCATTGCAGGTCCGCCACCCGGGAGACGAGCTCGGCTTCGGCCTGCACATCAAAGTTGTCTCCCGCTTGGGGGCAACTGTGTCGTTTCTTAGAGGCGAATGGGCTGTTTGTTTCGGATCATGGCGTTGAGGATGACGAGGAGCTGACGGGCAACGGCAATGAGAACTGTTTTGGGGGCTTTGCCGGCAGCCTTCATTCGATCTCGCATGGCAATCAAGAGCGGCACGCGGCGGGACGCGCTCAAGGCCGCGATGTAGAGAGCCTCGCGGACTTTGCGTCGTCCTCCCCATATACGTCGTGTGCCGCGCCATGTGCCGCTCTCGCGGGCATGTGGAGCGAGCCCGGCGAGAGAGGCGATCCGACGCCGACAGAGCGTGCCGAGTTCGGGCAGTTCGCCGAGAAGCGTTGCCAGCACCGTCGGTCCAATCCCAGGCACGGCGCGAAGCAACTCCGCATGCTCGGTAAGTTCGGGGCTGTCTCCGATCAGAGCCGCAATCTTGCGATCCATGATGACAATGCGGCGGTCGAGCAGCGCGATCATCGTCTCGATCTCGCGCAGGATTGCTGGCTGGCCGGCGCTGTGGCGACGCACCTTTTCGGCTTTCCGCATTTCGACCAACTGCCTGCGGCGACGAAGGAA
>NZ_JAPWGO010000090.1 GCF_027213785.1 Limimaricola sp. G21655-S1
ACCTTTACCTGTGCCGGTTTTGTCCGTCGCGGCCTGATTGCCGCCGGTCTTGCCATGAAGAAGGTTAAGGGCCACGGCAGCAAGCGGGAGATGCTGGTGGGGGATCGCACCGACAAGCAGCCGCAGCAGACCATCGCCCCCTGGTATGCCCGTCCTGCCGGACACGCTGGCGAGGTGGTGATCATCGGCGGCGGCATTGCCTCGGCCATGACGGCGCTCTCTCTGGTGGAGCGGGGTCGCAAGGTGACGTTGCTGTGTGCAGATGGCGAACCGGCCACCGGCGCCTCCGGCAACCGCCAGGGGGCGCTCTATCCCCTGCTCAACGGCGAGCACGATGCCCTGTCACGCTTCTATTCGCTCGCCTTTGGCTATGCCCGCCAACGGCTGCTGGCGTTGGCCGAACGCCATCCTATCGCTTTCGAATTATGCGGAGTGATCC
>NZ_JAPWGO010000091.1 GCF_027213785.1 Limimaricola sp. G21655-S1
CCGGGCCAGTTCTCGGTGTAGAGCAGCGTGATCTTGTAGGTCGCACCCACGGCCACGTCGAAATTGTAGGTCAGCGGCTCCTGACCTTCCGCCGGTCCCTTGCTCTTGTCGAAGCGTTCGTGAACGAAGAGCTGCCAAGGCGCGTAACCCGCTACATCGGAGTCGATGTAATCGACTTCGTCCGCCGCGTCGGTAATCTTGGCTGAATACACGTCGTCCGCATCGCCGGTCACGGAAACCGGCCCGCTGGCGTCCTCGAGCGCCAGATCGCCGAGCCAGGCCGGGCCGCCATCGATCGCGGCGACGTCGGTGCTCCCGGCATTGAGCCGATAGAGGATGGTCTCGGCAAGTTCCGGACCCTTGGCCTCGATTTTCAGTTCGTTGAAATCGACGGTTGTGAGTGTGTCCGCGGCGACGTCCTCGGCGATGAGGCCGATGG
>NZ_JAPWGO010000092.1 GCF_027213785.1 Limimaricola sp. G21655-S1
GCGCCAGTCGCTCGCCGAGAGCCTGTTTCACCACGACATTGCCTATACCGCTCTGGATGTCCGCGAGCTGGCCCGCCCCGCCCAATGGCGCGGTGGCAGCGATCGCAAGGTACAGACCCAGGGCATCACCTTTCGCCAATATTGACCAGAGACGCCTTGGTGCACCACAACCCGCCCCTGCTACGCCCCGCCACCCACCATGACATGCACGCCATCTGGCAGATCGATGCCAAGGTGTTTGGCGAAGATGTCTATCCCGCCTTCTTCTTCCGTCAGGCGATGGATTTGTGGCCCGAGTTGTTGCTGGTGGCCGAATACGAGGGGCAGCTGGTGGGTTATGTGCTGGGAGGATTCGGTCAGGAGCGGTCTCAAGGCTGGGTGCTCTCGCTGGCGGTGCTGTCCGAGGCACGCGGTTTTGGTCTGGCCGAGCGAATGA
>NZ_JAPWGO010000093.1 GCF_027213785.1 Limimaricola sp. G21655-S1
CAACCACCCCGGCTGGGCCGAGCTGCAGTTGCTCGCCGTCGATGGCGTGATGTGGCGCACACCCGATACCCCGGACAATGCCACCGCCTTTGCCAAGCCCGGTACCCAGCATGGGGAGACGGCCTATCCGCAGGTGCGCATGCTCTGTCAGATGGAGCTGACCAGCCACCTGCTCACGCAAGCCGTCATGGAGAGCTGCGCCATCAGCGATGATGGTACTGGCCGAGCAACTCATTGCGCGTACACCGGACCATTCGCTGACCCTGTTCGACAAGGGGTTTTACTCCCTCGGCCTGCTCCACGCATGGCAGAGCGACACTGATTGCTGCCGCTCAAAAAGGGCACCCAATACGAGGTGGTGCGCAAGCTGGGGCGCCAGGATGCACTGGTCTTGCTGAAAACCAGCCCACAGGCGAGGAAGAAGTGGC
>NZ_JAPWGO010000094.1 GCF_027213785.1 Limimaricola sp. G21655-S1
ATCCCGTTCCACACCGTCAGTCACGAGGATCTAAGCCGGACAGAGCATGAGGAGCAGGTGCGCGCCATTATCGACAGCTATGAGCCTGACTATGTGATCCTGGCCAAGTACATGCGGGTGCTGACCCCGAGCTTCGTCGAGACCTATCCGCGCAAGATCCTCAACATCCACCACTCCTTCCTGCCCGCCTTCATCGGTGCCCGCCCCTACCGGCAGGCGTTTGATCGCGGCGTAAAGCTGATCGGCGCCACCGCCCACTTCGTGACCGACGATCTGGATGAAGGCCCCATCGTCGAGCAGGACGTGATCCACGTCGGTCACGCCTTCAGTGCGGACGACATGACCAAGGCGGGTCGGGATGTGGAGAAATCGGTGCTGAGCCGCGCGCTGGAGCTGGTACTGAACGAGCGGGTGTTCGTCTACGGC
>NZ_JAPWGO010000095.1 GCF_027213785.1 Limimaricola sp. G21655-S1
GTCCAGTGGTCGCCATACGAACAGCCGCCGCCACCATTGTTTTAGTTCTCAGCTCACCAAAGCCGATAGTATCGGGATCTTGGCGCAACAGTTGGCGCGCCAACAACTCTTCCGTTTTCTTGGACTGGTTTGTAGTCGCTTGAGCAGTACCAGTCAATATCCTCTCTACCGGATCTTCAATAGTGTAGATTGCCTCCCCGCCCTCTTCGTTCAACATACTCAGCAGGGAACTCAGGGTGGTACTTTTCCCTGAGCTTGTCGGGCCTGTGATCAGAAACATACCCTTTCCGCTTTTAAGCGCAGATTTAATTGTTGCTATTTGAAGGGGAGTTAAGCCGAGATCAGGCAGTTTTATATATGTCTCTGACCTTTTCCCAAGTTCCCGAATAGCTATTCTTGGGCCTTCATCAGCGGGGTAAAGG
>NZ_JAPWGO010000096.1 GCF_027213785.1 Limimaricola sp. G21655-S1
CTGACAAGCACCAGCGGCAGGATGCAGCAGGAGGTCATGGCCAGTGCACCGAGCGCCGCCAACGCGGTGGCCGTCCAGCCGCGGCCTTCCGGGACGTCTGACGCGTCCCTCGGCAATGCAGAATCCGTGGTGTCCATGCATGGTCTCCTTGCGATCATCTGCAAGGAGGCCTAAGGTCTGTAGCAGATACAGGCTCAAGGACTTTCCGAATGGGAAAAGATCACCCTTCCGTGAAGCCGATGCAGCGAGCCGCCCTTGCCCGGGCCACCGGATGCAACCTTGAGACCATTCGCTACTACGAGACGGTCGGCGTCATGCCCGATCCGCCGCGGGACCCGAACGGCTACCGCAGCTACGGTGAGGATCATGTGCGCCGATTGCGCTTCGTCATGCGCGCGCGTGATCTCGGATTTTCTCTCGA
>NZ_JAPWGO010000097.1 GCF_027213785.1 Limimaricola sp. G21655-S1
GCCATACAGTGGATGGTCAGAGCACAGCGTTGACCAGCCAGGATGAACTGCGCTTTACCGTCAACTATGAGGTAAGCAAATCTGGAGCTGAGACTGCCACTGGCTCGTTTGACTTGGCTGTGCGTGACGATGTACCGGTTGCAGTGGTCGATGATGCGAAAGTCGATGTTGTAGTTGATGCCTTCCTGTTTTCTGGTGTCGAGGCTTCATGGATTAATGCTTCTGGCGGTAAAAATCTGGAGCATTTTGACGGCCCTGATAATGATACAGCGAAGGATCAAATTCGCTGGGGTGGAAAAAATGGAAATAAATCGGGTTATGGTTTTGCCGATAACGATGCTGCCTTGAACGGAGAGATCCCGCTCAACGAAGAGATCAAACTGGGTACTTTCACCCACTACAACTATCCGG
>NZ_JAPWGO010000098.1 GCF_027213785.1 Limimaricola sp. G21655-S1
ACCGGGGGCTCGCGGTAGCGGTATTCCGAGGCGACGTCGATCTCGACCGGCAGCCGCGCCACCTGCTCGAACCAGTACTTCGCGACGTTGCAGGCGTAGAAGGCGGTGCCGCAGGCGACCAGCGTCAGCCGCTCGATGGCGGTGAAGTCGATGCCGGGCGCGGGCAGGGCGATCTGGCCCTCGGGGGTCAGGTAGTGCCCCAGCGCCTCGGCCAGCACCCGGGGCTGCTCGGCGATCTCCTTGGCCATGAAGTGCTTGTGCCCGGCCTTGTCGACCTGCGCCGCCGCCTGGGCGATGCGCTTCTCGGGGCGCGAGACCTCGCGGCCCTGCGCGTCGAAGATCACCGCGCCCGCGCGGGTCACCTCGGCCCGGTCGCCTTCCTCGAGATAGGTGATCCGGTCGGTCAGGTT
>NZ_JAPWGO010000099.1 GCF_027213785.1 Limimaricola sp. G21655-S1
GTCTCTTACTGCTACTGGGGCGGCAAGCGAAGCGCGGCAGTTTCTCATGAGAAAATTTTTATTCACAAAGCTGGGTAGCCTGATAATGGCGTTTCTCGGTATCTAGTGCCGATTGTTTCTTTTTTGTTTCTTCATTGTGGGCAGGCAATGGCCTCTGTTGATGACGTTTGGAATGCGTCCCCACCGACCTATGACAGCGTATGGGTACAGCAGTACGCTGGAGCGGTGGGCCCTGGTAATATGGGTTCAGGTACTACGAAGGTTCTATACAGCGGGAGAACATCTGCGGTAACGGTTAGCTTAGACTCCACTATCACAACCCTATACGTCAGCTTTGCCCTCGCTGGGAGGGGGGTGACTCAACAAATGATTGACATAGAGGAAGCTGTCGGAAGGGGCAACTTTTGAG
>NZ_JAPWGO010000009.1 GCF_027213785.1 Limimaricola sp. G21655-S1
CCCCCCCCCCCCCCCCCCCCCCCCCCCCCCCCCCCCCCCCCCCCCCCCCCCCCCCCCCCCCCCCCCCCCCCCCCCCCACCCCCCCGCCCCCCCCCCCCCCCCCCCCCGCCCGGGCGCCGGGCCCCCCGCCCCCCCCCCCCCCGCCCCCCCGCCGGGGCCCCCCCCCCCCCCGCCCCCCCGTTTCTATGCCGCTCCGCGCCGCCTCATTCGGCGGGCAGCGCCACCTTCTCGACGGTGAGCGGGTGCGGGATGTGGCGCAGCATCTCCTTGGGGCAGACCTGCAGGAAGTTGTGCTTCTCGCTGTCCCAGTGCTGCAGGATCTCGGCGGCCTTGCGGCTGCCGGTCTCGAGCTGGTGGCGCTCGATCAGACCCTTGAGCTGGTTTTCCCAATGCTCGACCGTGACATCGCAGGTGACCAGCGTCTCGGTGTTCATCAGCGGCTCGGCGAGGCCGTCGGGGTCGTAGAGATAGGCCATGCCGCCGGTCATGCCGGCACCGAAGTTGGCGCCGATCGAGCCGAGGATCACCGCGACGCCGCCGGTCATGTATTCGCAACCATTGGTACCGCAGCCCTCGATCACCACATGCGCGCCCGAGTTGCGGACCGCGAAACGCTCGCCTGCCCGACCGGCGGCGAAGAGGTAGCCCGCCGTCGCGCCGTAGAGCACGGTGTTGCCGATGATCGTGTTCTCCGAAGCCACCAGCGGGCTCGCCATCGCCGGGCGCACCACGATGGTGCCACCGGAGAGGCCCTTGCCGACATAGTCGTTGGCGTCGCCGGACACTTCGATCTTCAGGCCGGGAGCCGCGAAGGCACCGAGCGACTGGCCCGCCGAGCCGGTGAGCTTGACGGTCAGGTGGTCGGGCTGCAGCTGGTTCCTCATTCCGAAGTTCTCGACGATATGCGCCGAGGTGCGGGTGCCGATGGTGCGGTGCGTGTTCTGCACCGCGTATTGCAGCTGCATCTTCTCACCGTCCTCGAGGAAGCGGCGGGCATCCTTGACGATCTCGGCGTCGAGCGTGTCGAGGACCTCGTTGCGCGGCTTGTTGCGGTCGTAGCGGATGCGGTTGGTGCCATCCACGGTGATCAGCAGCGGGTTCAGGTCGAGATCGTCGAGATGCGCCGAGCCCCGGCTGACCTGGGTCAGCAGGTCGGCCCGGCCGATCACGTCGTCGAGCGAGCGGGCACCGATCGAGGCGAGGATCTCGCGGACCTCCTGGGCGTAGAAGGTGATCAGGTTGACCACCTTGTCGGCGTTGCCGGTGAACTTCTGGCGCAGCGCCTCGTCCTGGGTGCAGACCCCCACCGGGCAGGTGTTGGACTGGCACTGGCGGACCATGATGCAGCCCATCGCGATCAGCGCGGCGGTGCCGATGCCGTACTCCTCGGCCCCCATCATCGCCGCCATGACGATGTCACGGCCGGTGCGCAGGCCGCCATCGGTCCTGAGTGTGACCCGGTCGCGCAGGTTGTTCATTGACAGCACCTGATGCGCCTCGGTGAGACCCATCTCCCACGGCAGACCCGCATATTTGATCGAGGTCGCGGGCGAAGCGCCGGTGCCGCCATTATGGCCCGAGATCAGGATCACGTCGGCCTTGGCCTTGGCCACGCCGGCGGCGATGGTGCCGACGCCCGAGGAGGAGACCAGCTTCACCGTCACCTTGGCGCGCGGGTTGATCTGCTTGAGGTCGTAGATCAGCTGCGCGAGGTCTTCGATCGAGTAGATGTCGTGATGCGGCGGCGGCGAGATCAGCGTGACCCCTTCCGTCGAATGCCGCAGCCGCGCGATCAGCTTGGTGACCTTCATCCCCGGAAGCTGGCCGCCCTCGCCGGGCTTGGCGCCCTGCGCCACCTTGATCTCCAGCTCCTCGCAGGCGCCGAGATATTCGGCGGTGACGCCGAAGCGGCCCGACGCCACCTGCTTGATCTTGGCCGAGGGGTTGTCGCCATTGGCCTCGGGCAGGAAATGCGCCGGATCCTCGCCGCCCTCGCCCGAGTCGGACTTGGCGCCGATGCGGTTCATCGCGACGTTGAGCGTCTTGTGCGCCTCGGGGCTCAGAGCGCCCAGCGACATGCCGGGCGTGACGAAGCGCTTGCGGATCGAGGTGATGCTCTCGACCTGCTCGATCGGGATCGCCTCGCCGATCGGCTTGATCGCCAGAAGGTCGCGCAGATGGATCGGCGGGTTGGCCTGCATGGTCGAGGCGTATTGCTTCCAGAGCTCGAAGGAGGCGCGGTCGCAGGCGGCCTGCATCATGTGCATGGTCGTGGCTTCCCAAGCGTGCTTCTCGCCCGAGCGGCGCGACTTGTAGAAGCCGCCGATCGGCAGCGTGCCGAGATCGGCGCCGGGCTTGGTCCAGCCCTTGGCGTGCACCTCCTCCAGCTTCTTCTGGATGCCGGTGAGGCCGATGCCGGAGATGCGGCTGTGCATGCCGGGGAAATACTCGGCACACATGGCGCGCGACAGGCCCACCGCCTCGAAGTTCAGGCCACCGCGATAGGAGGAGATCACCGAGATGCCCATCTTGGCCATGATCTTCAGCAGGCCCGCATCCACCGCGTCGCGGTAGCGGCGCATGATGTCGGTAAGCGTGCCTTCGAGCAGGCCGCGGTTCAGGCGGTCGGCAAGGCTGTCCTGCGCCAGATAGGCGTTCACCGTGGTCGCGCCCGAGGAGATCAGCACCGCGAAGTAATGCGGGTCGATGCATTCGGCCGAGCGGACATTGACCGAGCAGAAGGTGCGCAGGCCCTTGCGGGTCAGCCAGCTATGCACGGCCGAGGTGGCGAGGATCATCGGCATCGGGACGCGGTCCTCGTCCTGATGCTGGTCGGTGAGCACGATGTGGCCCGCGCCCGAACGCACCGCGTCCTCGGCCTCGGCGCGGATCCGCTCGAGACCCGCGCGCAGCGCGTCGGGCGCCCCGCCCGCCGGGAAGGTGCAGTCGATGAAGGCCACCTGGTCGCCGAACTGCTCGACCATGGTGTCGAACTCGGCATTGGCGATGAACGGGCTCTCCAGCACCAGGATCTCGGCCTGGCTGGAGCTTTCGTCGAGCACGTTCTTGAGGTTGCCGAAGCGGGTCTTGAGCGACATCACCCGGCTCTCGCGGAGCGAGTCGATCGGCGGGTTGGTGACCTGGCTGAAGTTCTGCCGGAAGAAATGCGACAGCGGCCGGTACTTGGTCGAGAGCACGGCGGAAGGGGTGTCGTCGCCCATCGAGGCGATCATCTCCTTGCCGTCCTCGGCCATCGGCGCGAGCACCTGCTCCAGCTCCTCGACCGAATAGCCGGCGGCGATCTGGCGCTTGCGCAGCTCGGGGCCCTCGAACAGCGGCTCCTCGGGGATCTCGCGCAGGATGTCGTTGAGGTTCACGACCTTCTCGATCCACTCGCCGAAGGGCTGCGAGGCGGCGAGCTTGTCCTTCATCTCGCTGTCGTGGAACAGCTTGCCCTCTTTCATGTCGACCGCGATCAGCTGGCCCGGCCCGAGCGCGCCCTTCTCGATCACGCTGGCCTCGTCGACCGGCACCATGCCCGCCTCGGAGCCCGCGACCAGAAGCCCGTCGCCGGTGACGACGTAGCGCATCGGCCGCAGGCCATTGCGGTCGAGGCCGGCGCAGACCCAGCGGCCATCGGTCATGGCAAGCGCCGCCGGACCGTCCCAGGGCTCCATCACCGCGTTGCAGTAGGAATACATGTCCTGCCAGGCCTGGGGCATCTCGACCCGGCTCTTGGACCAGGCCTCGGGCACCAGCATGGTCTTGGCCATCGGCGCGTTGCGACCGGCGCGGACCAGCACCTCGAACACCGAATCGAGCGCGGCCGAGTCCGAAGAGCCCTGCGGCACGATCGGCTTGATGTCCTCGGCCATCTCTCCGAAGGTCGAGGAGGCCATCCGGATCTCGTGGCTCTTCATCCAGTTGATGTTGCCCTTGAGCGTGTTGATCTCGCCGTTATGGGCAAGCATGCGGAAGGGCTGGGCCAGCCACCATTGCGGGAAGGTGTTGGTCGAATAGCGCTGGTGATAGAGCGCGAAGGCGCTCTCGAAGCGCGGATCCATCAGGTCGGGGTAGAACACCGCCACCTGCTCGGCCAGCATCATGCCCTTGTAGATCACGGAGCGGCAGGACAGCGAGGCGAGGTAGAGCTCGCGCACGCCAGCCTGGGTGGCCGCGCGCTCGATCCGGCGGCGGATGATGTAGAGCTCGCGCTCGAACTGCTCCTCGTCGATGTCCTTCTCGCAGCGGATCAGGATCTGCTCGATCTCGGGGCGGGTGGCGTTGGCCTTCTCGCCGAGGCAGGTGATGTCGACCGGCACGTGGCGCCAGCCATAGATGTAGTGCCCCATGCGGAGCACCTCGGTCTCGACGATGGTCCGGCAGGTTTCCTGCGCGCCGAAATCGTTGCGCGGCAGGAACACCTGGCCCACGGCGATGCGGCGGCCGGCCATCGGCTCGTGGCCGGTGCGGCGGATCTGGTCCTCGAAGAAGGCGCGCGGGATCTGCACGTGGATGCCGGCGCCGTCGCCGGTCTTGCCGTCGGCGTCGACCGCGCCGCGGTGCCAGACCGCCTTCAGCGCGGCGATGCCCTTCTCGACCACCGCGCGCGAGGGCGAGCCGTCGATCGACACGACGAGGCCGACGCCGCAGGAGGCGTGCTCGTCATCCTCGCGGTAGAGACCGTTCTCGGCCATGTACTTGCGCTTGGCCTCTTCCGAGGCGACCCAGGCGTCATCATAGGTGGTCATGGAAGATCTCCTTCGCGGTGGAGGCGGGCGCCGACGACATGGTCGCGCCGCAGCCGTGTTTGGGGTTGGACGAGAGGAAGCCCGGCTCGTCCGGAAAGATGAATTCGACGGGGCTGTCGTCGGAGGTGAAGGTGCCTTGCGCGTTGGTCACCTCGCTGGTGCCCGACAGGAAGATGCGCCGCGTCCGGTCGATGAACTCCGATCCGGTGCTGCGCCAGATCTGCTCGCCATCGGGGCCGATGGCGCGGACCTCGTAATCGGTGCGCTCCAACTCGACGCCGTCGATGGTGACGGTCTCGCCGGTCAGGCTGTCGAAGCCGACATAGCGGGTCTCGCCGACCTGGTCGGAGATCGTACTGAAATCGAAGCTGTCGGCGCCGGTCTCGACCAGCTCGCTGAACGAGGCCGGGTCGGCCGGGTCGGGGGCGAGTTCCTCGCGCCGGTCGGCGCGGGGATAGACGCTCTCGACCCATTGGGTCTCGGCGTCGATGGCCCCGAAATAGCTCACGCCGTCGAGGTCGAGATCGACCCTGCGGCGCCAGCCCTCGGGGTCGCCCTCGCAGGTGAAATGATGCGAGACGGTGCAGTTCGCGGCCTGCACGGTCATCTCGGCGGTGCAGCCCTCTGGCAGCGTCACCTGACGCGGCCCCTGCGCGGCGGCCGCCATCGGCAGCGCGCAGATCAGGAGGGCGATGGGCGTCTTCATGGCGGTCTCCGAAAACAGGATCGCGGGACGTGGTGTGATCGGGGGTCAGGCCGCCCCGGCCATCTGGCCGGGGCCTCGGCCCCTGAACCGAGACATGGATCGCGCGCGGGCCCATCGGGCCTCGCGCCACTGGTTCACGCGTGGCTCACTCGGCGGCGACGCCGGCGCTGGCCGACTGATCGAGATACTCCACGATCGCCGAAGCGCTGTCACGCCCGTCGCGGATCGCCCAGACGACGAGCGAAGCGCCGCGCACGATGTCGCCCACGGCGAAGACGCCGTCGAGCGAGGTGGCACCGGTGCCGAACTCGGCCCGCACCGTGCCCCAGCGGGTCACTTCCAGCCCCTCGACGCCCCAGAGCTGCGGCAGGTCCTCGGGCTCGAAGCCCAGCGCCTTGACCACCAGATCGGCCTCTTCGAGGTAATCCGCGCCCTCGATCTTCTCGGGCATGCGGCGGCCCGTGGCATCCGGCGTGCCGAGGCGCATCTTGTGGACATGCACGCCCTTGACCCCGTCGGGGCCGCATTCGAAGCCCTTCGGAGCCGAGAGCCAGACCAGTTCGACGCCCTCCTCCTCGGCATTGGCCACCTCGCGCTGGCTGCCCGGCATGTTGGCCCGGTCGCGGCGATAGAGGCACTTCACGCTGGTCGCGCCCTGGCGGATCGCGGTGCGCACGCAGTCCATCGCGGTGTCGCCGCCGCCGATCACGACGACCTTCTTGCCCTCGGCGTTCAGCTCGCCGCTGTCGTATTCCGGCACCTCGTCACCAAAGTTCTTGCGGTTCGAGGCGGTGAGGTAGTCGATGGCGCGGACCACGCCGCCATGGTCGCTGTCGGGCAGGTCGCGCGACTTGTAGACGCCGGTGGCGATCAGCACCGCGTCGTGCTTGCCACGGATCGCGTCGAAGGAGATGTCCTCGCCGACCTTGCAGTTCAGCACGAACTCGACGCCCGACTCCTCGAACTGCCTGGTGCGGCGGTCCACGACCTCCTTCTCGAGCTTGAAGCCGGGGATGCCGTAGGTCATCAGCCCGCCGACGCGGTCGTAACGGTCATAGACGGTGACCTGCACGCCGGCGCGGCGCAGATAGTCGGCCGCGGCGAGGCCGCCGGGCCCGGCGCCGATGATGCCGACGCTCTCGGGGCGCTCGCGAGCGGGGCGGATCGGCTGGACCCAGCCCTCCTCCCAGGCGGTGTCAGTGATGTATTTCTCGACCGAGCCGATGGTGACGGTGCCGTGGCCCGACTGCTCGATCACGCAGTTGCCTTCGCAGAGCCGGTCCTGCGGGCAGATGCGGCCGCAGATCTCGGGGAAGGTGTTGGTCGCCTGGGAGACCTCGTAGGCCTCCTGCAAACGGCCTTCGGCGGTCAGGCGCAGCCAGTCGGGGATGTTGTTGTGCAGCGGGCAATGCGTCTGGCAGTAGGGCACGCCGCACTGGCTGCAACGGCTCGACTGCTCGGCCGCCTTGTCGCGGGCGAACTCGGCATAGATCTCGTGGAAGTCCTCGCGCCGCGCGGCCGCCAGACGCTTCTCCGGCATGTCACGCGGCACGGACACAAATTTCAGCATCTTGTTTTCGGCCATGGCTGGTCTCCCTCTGGCTGGGCGTGCCGAGGGGATAGCCAATGCTTGACCACATTAAAAGTCAGCATGGTTGACCTAATTGGCGCTTTTCGCGCCAATCGGATCGAAATCTTCGGCCCGATTGGCGATTTTAGGTCATAACTAATGACCCATAACTTCAGCCAGCTAGGAAAATGCCCAGCAACGCCCCCGCCCCGATCACGATTCGCCACCAGCCGAACAGCGCGTAGCCATGCCGCGACACGTAGCCCAGCAGCCATTTCACCACGACCACGGCGGTGACGAAGGCCACGACGAAGCCGATCGCGATCTCGTTGAGCGCGCCCCAGTCGAGCACGTCGCGATTCTGGAACAGGTCATAGGCCACGGCCCCGGCCATCGTCGGCATCGACAGGAAGAATGAGAACTCGGCCGCCGCGCGCTTGCCCACGCCCATCGACAGCCCGCCGACGATGGTCGCGCCCGAGCGCGACACGCCCGGCACCATCGCCAGCACCTGGAAGAAGCCGATCGCCAGCGCCGTTCGGACCGGCAGCCGCATCGCGTCCTCATGGCGCGGCTCCGGTGCCATGCGGTCCGCGAAGAGCAGCACCACCCCGCCCAGCACCAGCATCACCGCGATCAGGGACGGCGTCTCGAACAGCACCGTCTTGATCAGGTCATGCGCCAGCACGCCGATCACCGCCGCCGGCAGGAAGGCGATCAGGACCGCCCAGACGAAGCGCCGCGCCGCCGGGTCCGCGGGCGCCGCCCGCAGCACGCCCCAGAGCTGTCCGAAATAGACGGTGAGCAGCGCCAGCACCGCGCCGAGCTGGATCACCACCTCGAAGGTGCGCCCGGCGCTCTCGAATCCCAGGAAGTGCCCCGCCAGCAGCAGGTGCCCGGTCGAGGACACCGGGATGAACTCCGTCAGCCCCTCCAGAAGGCCCAGGAGGAGTGGCAGGAGAATCGTGTCTCCGGTCATGGCGATGTCCGTCCGTTCAGTGGTTGCGCAGGTTCCGCGCCGATTCCTTGATGGCCAGATACTGCCCCGAGGGGCGGAACCGCCACAGGTAGTCCGGCAGCACGGCCTCCATCGCGATCGGCGACAGGCCCAGATCGGCGAAAGTCTTGGCGCCCGGGCTCACGACATTGTCGCGGCGCAGATTGGCGACCTGATCGGCGGTGATCGGCGCCCGCACCAGCCCGAGGCTCAGCGTCTGCACCAGCCCGCCGACGCCGGCCATGATCCGGCCCACGCCGAAGGGCAGCGACAGCACGAGGCGACGGCGGCGGATGTAATGCAGCATCTGCACGATCAGCTCGCGGAAGGTATGCACGTCCGGCCCGCCCAGCTCGTAGACCCCCGGCGCGGCGCGGCCCTCGATCGCCAGCGCCGCGGCATGCGCCACGTCGTCGACATGCACCGGCTGGAACCGGGTGCCGGCCCCGACCACCGGGATCACCGGCGAGATCTGCGCCATCGAGGCGAAGCGGTTGAAGAACTCGTCCTCGGCTCCGAACAGGATCGAGGGGCGCAGGATCACCGCCTGCGGCATGTGCCGCAGCACGCCCTGCTCGCCCGCGGCCTTGGAGCGCGCGTATTCGCTCTCGCTGTCGGCATCGGCGCCGATCGCCGAGACATGCACCATCCGGGCCACGCCCAGCTCGGCGGCGAGGCGGGCGATCCGCTCGGGGCCCTCCTCCTGCACCGCCTTGAAGGTGTTGCGGCCCTTCTCGGCCAGCACGCCCACGCAATTGACCACCGCCTGCGCGCCGGTCATCGCCGCGCGCACGCTGTCATCGTCGCGGATGTTGCAGAACACCGGCTCGACCTGGCCCACCACGCCGTAGGTGCGCACGAAGAGCGCCTCCTCGGGGCGGCGGCAGGCCACGCGGACGCGCCAGCCCTGCTGCGCCAGCCGGCGCGTGATATAGCGCCCGAGGAAGCCCGATCCGCCGTAGATGGTCACAAGTCCGGTCATCGGCCCCGCCCTGATAAGGTGAATTGACGCCTCGCGGTTTACCCGCCGGGGCGGGCGCGGACAAGCGCCGATCCGGACAGCTCTCCCTGTCACCGGCATCGGCGTCGCCGCATGCCCGGCAAGAGACGCGTCCCGAGCGACCGCCCGCTTCCGCAGCGACAACCGAAATTCCCGCGAATTGCCCGTTGACACCCCCCGCGGCATTCCGTAGATCGCCCATCACACGACCTGCCCAGGTGGTGGAATTGGTAGACGCGCTGGCTTCAGGTGCCAGTGTCCGAAAGGACGTGGAGGTTCGAGTCCTCTCCTGGGCACCATCCCTCCTCGTATTGCGAAACGCGAGGGATCATGGCGAACCATCTCTACCAGAACGATATTCCCGACGATCTCGATCTTGGCCCCGTCGTGGCGATCGATTGCGAGACCATGGGCCTGAACCCGATGCGCGACCGGCTCTGCCTGGTGCAGATGTCGGGCGGCGACGGCCATTGCCACATGATCCAGGTCCATCCCGGCCAGTCCGAAGCCCCCAATCTCGTGCGGCTGCTCGAAGACCCAGACATCCTCAAGCTGTTCCATTTCGGCCGGTTCGACATCGCCGCGATGCAGCACGCCTTCGGCGCCACCGCATCCCCGGTCTACTGCACCAAGATCGCCTCGAAGCTGGTGCGCACCTTCACCGACCGGCACGGGCTGAAGCAGCTGCTGCAGGAGCTGGTCGGCGTCGACATCTCCAAGCAGCAGCAGCAATCCGACTGGGGCGCCGAGGAGCTGAGCCCGGCGCAGCTCGACTACGCCGCCTCGGACGTGTTGTACCTGCACCGGCTGAAGGAGGCGCTCGACGCCAAGCTGGCGCGCGAGGGGCGCAGCGAACTGGCGCAGGCCTGCTTCGATTTCCTGCCGACCCGCGCCAGGCTCGACCTCGCGGGCTGGCCCGACACCGACATCTTCTCGCACTGACATGACCGAGGACACCCAGCGCCCCGACGACCTGGAAGTCGCGCGGCAGGTGATCGCCGACGAGGCGGCGGGCCTCGCCGCGCTGGCGCGCGGGCTCGATGGCGGTTTCGGCGCGGCGCTCGAGGCGATCCGCGCGGCCCCCGGACGGGTCATCGTCTCGGGCATGGGCAAGTCGGGCCACGTCGCGCGCAAGATCGCCGCCACCCTCGCCTCGACCGGCACCCCCGCCTCCTTCGTGCATCCCGCCGAGGCCAGCCACGGCGATCTCGGCATGATCACCCGCGGCGACGTGGTGCTGGTGCTGTCGAATTCCGGCGAGACCCCCGAGCTGGCCGATCTCGTGGCGCATACCCGCCGCTTCGGCATCCCGCTGATCGGCGTCGCGGCGCGGCGCGAAAGCACGCTGATGACCCAGGCCGACATCGCCATCGTCCTGCCCGCCCTGCCCGAAGCCTGCGGCATCGGCGTGGTGCCGACCACCTCGACCACGATGACGCTGGCGCTGGGCGACGCGCTGGCGATCGCGCTGATGCGCGGGCGCGGCTTCACCGCCGCCGATTTCCGCGCCTTTCATCCGGGCGGCAAGCTCGGGGCCCGGCTGGCGCGGGTGCGCGACCTGATGCACGGGGCCAGGGAACTGCCGCTGGTCGATCGCGACACGCCGATGGCCGACACGCTTCTGGCGATCACCGGGGCCGGGTTCGGCGTGGTCGGCGTCACCGATCCGGATGGCGGCCTTTGCGGCATCGTCACCGATGGCGATCTGCGGCGTCACATGGCCGGGCTGCTCGATCATGTGGCCCATGAGGTGATGACGCCGGCGCCGCGCACCATCCGCCCCGACGCGCTGGCGGCCGAGGCGCTGGCGCAGATGAACGAGCGCAAGATCACCTGCCTCTTCGTGGTGGACGAGGACGACGCGGCGCGCCGGCCCTTGGGCATCCTGCACATCCATGACTGCCTGCGCGCCGGCGTCGCCTGAATGCACGCCCGCGACAACGCCTATTCGCGATTCATCGGCTGGGCCAAGGTGGCGCTGCCGCTGATCGGGCTGATCCTGCTCTCGACGCTGTTCCTGATCGCCCGGGGCCCCTCCGGGCCAAGCGAGATTCCCTTCGCCGAGATCGAGGCGATCGCCGCAGAACAGCGCGTCAGCGCGCCGCGATTCGCCGGCCGCACCGAAAGCGGCGCCTCGATCGCCATCGCCGCCGATACGGTACGACCGCGCGAGACCGGCGAGGGAATCTTCGCGGTCGAGGCGCCACGCGGCACCATCGAAGGCCCCGGCGACACCCGGATCGAGCTGAGCGCCGCGCGCGGTGAGATCGAGACCGGCCGCAACCTGCTGCGCCTCGACGGGCCGGTCTCGGTCACCAGCAGCAACGGCTACAGCGTCGAGACCCCGACGCTCGAGGCCGATCTGGGCACCGGCGGGCTGGTCTCGACCGGGGAGATCAGCGTCACCGCGCCCTATGGCACGCTCAGCGCCGCCGCGATGCGAGCCACCCTGCCCGAGGGCGGCACGCCGCGCATGGTGTTCTCCGGCGGGGTTCGGCTGCTATATGATCCAGCGAACCAGGGAGAGCGCCGATGACCCGCATGATGACCGCCATGCTGACGATCCTGCTGATGCTGCCGGGCCTCGCCGCCGCGCAGACGCAGATGGCGCTGGGCGGGCTCGCCGCCGATCCCGACGCGCCGGTCGAGATCACCTCCGAGCGGCTCAGCGTCGACCAGGCCACGGGCCGCGCCACATTCGAGGGCGAGGTGCTGATCGGCCAGGGCGAGATGAAGATCTCCGCCGCCACGGTCGAGGTGGTCTATGACGACGCCACGGGCGAGATTTCGCGGCTGGAGGCCGAGGGCGGCGTTACCTTCGTCACCCCGACCGAGGCCGCCGAGGCCGACCGCGCGGTCTATGACATCGCCGGCGGCAACCTCACCCTTACCGGCGACGTGCTGCTGACGCAGGACCGCACGGCGCTGTCGTCGCAGAGCATGGTGATCGACCTCGCCGCCGGCACGGCGCAGCTCGAAGGTCAGGTGCGCACCGTGATCGAGCCCGCGCAGTGACTCCGCCCGAGCTTGACGTGACGCCGGGCGAAGGCGGGCTGCGGGTCGCCGGGCTGCGCAAGAGCTACCGCAAGCGCCCGGTGATCCGCGACGTGTCGCTGCATCTCGACCGCGGCGAGGTGGTGGCGCTCCTGGGCCCCAACGGCTCGGGCAAGACCACTTGCTTCTATTCGATCGCGGGCCTCGTGACGCCCGAGGGCGGCCAGGTGACGATCGACGGGCGCGACGCGACGCTTTTGCCGATGTACCGCCGCGCCCGGCTCGGCATCGGCTACCTGCCGCAGGAAATGTCGGTCTTCCGTGGCCTCAACGTCGAGGACAACATCCTCGCGGTGCTGGAGATCGCCGAGCCCGACCGCACCTCGCGACGCGAGCGGCTCGAGGAGCTCCTGTCGGATTTCTCGATCGGCCATCTGCGCCGCGCCCCCGCGCTGGCGCTGTCGGGCGGCGAGCGCCGGCGCGTGGAGATCGCGCGCTGCCTTGCCGCGAACCCGCGCTACGTGCTGCTCGACGAGCCCTTCGCGGGCGTCGACCCGATTGCGGTGGGCGACATCCGCGACCTCGTCGCGGCGCTCAAGACCCGGGGCCTCGGCGTGCTGATCACCGACCACAATGTCCGAGAGACGCTGGGCATCGTCGATCGCGCTTACATCCTGCATGACGGCCGCGTGCTGATGTCGGGGACCACCGACGAGGTGGTGCGCGACGAAAATGTACGTCGCGTCTATCTTGGCCAGGGCTTCCGCATCGGCTGAACGGCGAAGTTGACAAGCGGGGCCGCGATCGGGCGAGATGGGACTCGATGACGCAGGCCAGACACCCTTGTCCACAGCTTCAGACGGCTCCGACGCAACGGGCCGCACGGCGCGCGGACAGCGCGGGCCCTGCCCATCCTCACCCCTTGCCGGCCCCTGAGCGACGCGAGCCCGAGGCCCGCTTCGCGGAGCCGTGCCCCCAAAGGAGACGTCCATGCGCTACCAGATCACCGGCAAGCAGATCGAGATCGGCGAGTCGCTGCAGATACATGTGCAGACCGAACTGGGCGCGACCGTCGGCAAATATGCCGGTCGCCCGACCGATGCCAACGTGGTGTTCTCGCGCTCCGGCCATGAGCATGTCTGCGAAGCCGTGGTGCATCTGTCCACCGGGCTGAACGCCCAGGCCACCGGCCGCGCCACCGAGATCTACGCCGCTTTCGAGGCCTGCTGCGAGAAGATGGACAAGCAGCTCAGGCGCTACAAGCGCCGCCTGAAGGACCACCACAAGGCGCGCCCGAACCCGGTTGAACAATCCCTCGCGGGCTCCTATATCCTCGCCGCGTCAGGAGACAATGAAGAGACCGAGCAGGACGGCCTGGCACCGATGATCGTCGCGGAGATGGAATCGAAGATTCCCGAGCTCTCGGTCGGTGAAGCGGTGATGCAGCTTGAGCTGGCGGATGCGCCGGTGCTGGTGTTCCGAAACGAGAAGCATAGCGGGATCAACGTGGTCTATCGCCGCGAGGACGGCAATTTCGGCTGGATCGACCCGCGCAACATCGGCTAGGAGGGCGCCAGATCCTGGCTCTCCGAGCCCGCCTCGCAGACAGGGGATTCCCTATGCAGATTTCCGAGATCCTACCCTCCGAGGGCGTGAAGATGCTGGCCTCCACCAGCTCCAAGAAGCGCCTGTTCCAGGATCTCGGGGACCTCGCCGAGAGCTGCTACGACTTGCCCTCGGGCCGCGTGGTCGAGGCGCTGCTCGAGCGCGAAGGCCTCGGTCCGACCGGCGTCGGTCATGGCGTGGCGCTGCCGCATGCTCGGCTCGAAGGGCTCGAACGGGTGCGCGGCCTGTTCATCCGCTTGGAAAAGCCCCTCGAATTCGATTCGATCGACCGCCAGCCCGTGGACCTCGTCTTCTGCCTGCTGGCGCCGGATGGCAGCGGCGTCGAGCACCTGAAAGCGCTGGCGCTGGTGTCGCGCACGCTGCGCGACGCCGCCACCTGCCAGAAGCTGCGCGCCAATGCCGAGATCGGCACGCTGCACGCGATCCTCACCGAGGGCCCGGCGATACAGGCCGCCTGATTCTCCGGGGCCCTCAGCCGGGCAGCGGCTGCCAATCCTCGAATCCGAAGCGATCGTAATCGCGCGCATAGACCGTGCGAATCGCCCGTTCGACCTCGGCATCGTAGATCGCCACGAGCGCGGCCTCCTGCGGGCCCTGTGCGGGCCGCCATGGCGGCGCCTCGCGCCCGAGCTGCGCGGCGATCCAGGGCAGGTCGCGCGCCAGCTCCGTCTCGCGCAACACCGCATCCGGACTTTCGACCGAGGCCGCGCCCTGCAACAGCGCGCTCTGGCTGGCCCATGCCGCATCGACGCGGAGCGCGGTCTGGCCGCCGAGATTGGCCTTCAGAAAGCCCGCGAACTGCAAGAAGGCCGCGCGGTGCCGCGCCGGATCGGGGTCGGGCCCGTTCGCGGCCGCATCAATGGGAAGCCCGTGGCGGCGACGCAGCGTGTCGCGGATCTCGCCATAAGAGCCGGGGCCCGTGGACAGGATCCGGTCGCAAAAGGCGGCATGGGCCCGCGCCACCGGGTGGCGCAGCACCGCGAAGCTGCGATGCCCGGGATGGGCGCGGCGCCAGTCGCGCAGCGTCTTTTGGGTGAACCCCTCGCGGACCGGCGCGCCATCGAGCGCTTCGAGCCAATGCCGAAGCGCCGCCTCGGGCCCCGATGTCAGCGGCAGGCACAACAGCCCCGTGGTCGCGGCGGCGATGTAGCCCGGCACCATCGCGCCGCGCCGCGGCTCGAAATTCGGTGTGCGGTGCAGGTCGAACCTGTCGATCCGCGCCAATGCCGCCTGCATTTCCTCGACATTCTCGACCTTGTCCGCGATCGGGCCGGGGTTCTGTTTCTTGAGCCCCCGGTCGAGAGCGTCGAGCCGCCCCGTCACCCCGAGCCAGGCCGCGAGGCCGTTCAGGACCTCGACATCCTGCAGATCCGCGTAATCGACGTAGAAGGCGGTCTGGCCGCTCCGCTGCAGCGCCCCCATGATCCGGATCTGCGTCTCTTGCAGCCGCTGCAGATGCGCCTCGAATCCCTCCGGCTCGAAACGGATGCGCGCGGCGCGGGCATGGCGCGCATCGGTAAGCTTCCACTGCCCGGTGGCCGCGGCGATGCGGTGGCTGACATAGGAATCGAGCGGGTTGCGGGTCAGCACGATCTTGGCGATGCGCGGCTCGTCCATGATCGGCCCGAAGAGCCTCGGATCGTGATCGCCGAAATAGCGAAACCCGTTGAGACCGGGTGCCGCCCGCAGCCGCGCCAGGAGCGCAGTGGGATCGGCATCGCGCGCGGCGCGATCAAACCCGAGGATCGGCGGGTCCTGCGGGCTGCCGATGAAATGCGGGTTGAACGCCTCGCCATGGCAGCGCACGCCGTCGAGCGCGTTCAGATTGGCTTCGAGGAAGTTCGAGCCGGTGCGCATCTCGGCGAGCACCACGAAGCTGTCGAATTCAGGCATGGGGTCTCACAAGGTAGGGCCGCGGCGCAGGTCGGCGCGGCGCCGGCGGTTCGATCGGAATGTCGCCGGTCAGATAGGGATGCATGCCGAGATTGCGCATCTCCTGCAGGAACCGTCCCAGCCCGTCGAGCGGCACCATGGCGGGCGGTGGCGGCGGCGCTCCCGCGCGGCCCGGCGCGATGTCCGACAGCATCAGCGCCAGCGCCTCGGCCGGCGCCTCGAGAAATTCCGCCAGCGTCCAGACGCGGATCCGCGCCTTGGCATGGGGCGAGCGCAGCGCCGCGAGGTGATCGGCCTCGACCTGCTGAAGCCGCGCCGCCAGATCGCATAGCCGTGCCGCCGGTCGGCCCGAACGGAGAAGCGGCACCGCCCAAGCCCCCGAGATGACGCCGATCCTGGCATTGGGGTCCTTGGCGATGTCCCAGCTTACCCGCTGGCTGTCGCGCGGACCGAACTGGAACACCTGCCTCGCGCCGCGCCCGTTCCAGATCAGGTTGGTGAGAAAGCGCCGCCCCTGATGGTCGCGCAGCGCCGCGTTGTCCGACATGGCGCCGCGCCAGACCGTCGCGCCATCCGCGAACTCGACCCGCTCCGGTGCGAAGATATGGCCATGCACAGTGGCGCCGCTGGCGCGGGCGAACCACTCCGTGAAGCCGTCATGCAGCTCGGCGAAGCCTTCGAGCACGCCATAGGGAGCGGCGGTAAAGCCGTTCTCCCAGCCCGGATTCGGCAGACGGCTCTGCATGTAGAGACCCGACCGGCCGCGCACCCGCCGCTCGGTCGCCTCGGCAAAGACCCGGTCGATGCGCGCGGGCGAAGGCGCGGCCTCGCCTGCCGGATGGCCGCCCGCGGCCATCTCGTCGTAGATCGCCTGCGCCCGGGGCCAGATCTTGCGCGCCACGAAACAGCCCGAGCGGCGCAGCAATGGCAAGTGATCATCGTAGAACAGGTGCGGCTTGCCCTGAAAATCAAACTTGCACATCGTCAGCGATCGGCTCTCGATATGCGTCGCCCAGCGCCGCGCGAGGCTCTGGAAATAGCTCTCGTCGGGAATCCAGACCCGGCGAAAATAGCGGTCGATCTCGGGGCGCTGCGGATCCGACAGGATCGCGCGCAGCGTCGCCGCCGACAGGCACCACCATTGCGAACCCATATACGGCTCGAACCCGGCGGGCAGTCTCCGACGCACCCCGAGCCGGCGCTGCAGCGCGACGTAACGGTCGAACAGCCAGCGCCGTCGTTTCCAGGAAAACGGGAAGCGCAGCGTGAAGCGCTCCTCGGACAGGCCGCCCACGGTCCAGGGCACCTGCGTGACCCGGGCGCTCTCGATGAAATCGGTGCGGGGCCGCCCGGCGAGGAAGGCGTCGAGTTCCGCCACGGGGCGCAGCGGCACGCAGGAGCCAGAAGCCAGATAGACGTGTCCCAGGCCTGGAAACCGTTCCAGCAGCAATTCCGCCCCGGACTGGGTCGCCGCGACGATGCCCCAGCCGCCCCATTCGCAGCGGTGGCGCGAGCAGAAAAGCACCCGGTCGGAAAGATCGCCGAGCTCCGCGCGAAACCGGTCGAACCGGGCGCGACGCACGGCGCGGTCGACATGCACCACCACCGGGCAGCCCGCATCCGCCCAGTGCCGGATCACCTGGGCCGCGCGGTCCAGCGCGTTGTGCACCAGGATGACGACCCCGAAGCTCATGTCCAGTTGCCCCGCGACATCAGCCCCAGCACCTCGAGCTGACGCCAGTTGATGTATCTTTCGCTCCATCGGCACCACAGCTCGGGCTCCGCCTCAAGCGCGGCGGCATAGGCTTTGTATTCGGCGCTTGCGGCGTAATGTTGGCGGCGCTGCAGCTCCTCGTGGGCCTTGTCGGAAAAGCCGTCGAGAAACTTGGTATGGAGCAGCATGCCGCAGGTCTTCTCGCCGCCCCATTCGTCGTAGACGAGGTTGAGCCCGCGCGGCAGCAGCATGTGGGTCGAGCTGACATAGGCGAAGCGGCGGTCCCACTTCACCAGCGGGATCTTGTTGAGCGCGGGCGCGCGTTCGGGGTCGTCCGCGAAGAAGCTGCGCGCCCGCGGCCCGCCCTGAATCCACAGATTGCCGTAGGTCGCGTTGCGCGACAGGCTGTAATTGCCGGGATCGAACCAGCAGGCGATGTCGAGCGGATCGTCTCCGCGTGCGTAAGGCTGCGCGCCGATCGGCCCCTTCGGGTAGAGGTCGAGCAGCATCGCCCCGAAGCTGCGGATCGACGACGCGTCGAGCCAGTCGGTCAGCGCCCTGAGCGGCCGCGTATCGCAAAACGGATAGACCAGCAGCTCGTCGGGATCGACGGTCAGGCACCAATGGCCATGGCCATGGCGGCGCGCCAGCCAGTTGAGCCAATCGACCCCGAAGCGCGCGCGCTTGTAGCTCGCCTCGGTGCGCCACAGCGACACGTCCTCCTGCGCCGCGAGATATTCGGCGCCGCCATCCGTGCTGCCATTGTCGACCACCAGGAAATGGCCCACCCCGAGCCCCCGGTAGTAGTCGAGGAAATGCGGCAGCCGCGCGTTCTCGTTGCGCAGGGTGGTCAGCACGAGGATGTCGGCGGGGCGGATCTTTTCGGTGCGGTCGGCCACCACCGACAGCTCGCGTCGCTTGCGCAGCGCGCGCAGCCGCCAGCGCCTGCGTTGCAGTCTCAGCCGATATGCCTGCCAGGCCTTCACGCGCCTGCCCCTCCTCGCGATCCGCGTCTTACAGCCCGTCCAGGGCACGGGCGACATGGGCCTCCCAGCTGGGCGGGTCGAGACGAGGCGGGGTTGCGGAGATCGCGGTCTGCGCCCGGACCGCCCGCTCCCACTGGTAGCGATCGGTCGGGTCGCAGTAAACGGCGCGGTCCCCGAGCAATTCGCGGCAGATGGCAAGATCGCCACATATCACCGGGCAGCCCAGCGCCAGCGCCTCCAACGGCGGCAGCCCGTAACCCTCGGCCAGCGAGGGAAAGACCAGCGCCCGCGCCCGTTCCAGAAGCGCCGCGATCGCTGCGTCCGACAGGCCCGGAAACTCGGTCACGCCGGCCACGCCCCGGTCGAGCCGGGCAAATACCTCGGCATTGTTCCAGCCGCGCGCCCCGCAGATCAGCAACCGCGGCGCCTGCGGCCCCAGCCGTTCCCAGACGTCGAGCAGCAGCGCGTGATTCTTGCGCGGCTCGATGGTGCCCAGCGCCACCATGAAGGGCGCTTCCAGATCGAGCCCCGGAGGCAGGGCCGTGGGGTCGGGCCGGGCCGGTGTGACGCCCAGCGGCGCCACGACGATCTCGGGCAGGCGACCGCGCCCGGCCAGATGCGCCGTCACCGGCGCAGCCGTGGTCCGGGCAGTGACGATGACCCGGTCGGCATGGCGCGCCACCACGTCGAGCTTCGCGGCAAAGCCCTCCGCCGTGCCGGGCCGCGCGGCCCGAGGCAGATCGAGCGGGATCGTGTCGTGCAGCAGCACCGCGCTCCGCGCGCCAACACCCCGCATCGCCCGCATCACCCGGTCGTCGAGATCGGCATGGCCGGTATTGAGATAGAGTGCACCGGGCGGCAGATGACGGCGCAGCATCCGTTCGAGCCCGGGCCGCGTGCTGCGGGCAAGGGCATGGCGACGAACATGGCCCTGCGCCGCGCGCCGGGGGGGATCCAGCTTGCGAAACAGCGATGCCACGCGTCCCGCTGCGCCCCATTCATCGGTATCCGACGCGGCCGCAAAGCGCGCCAGCCCGGCGCGATCGAGAAGCAGAAAACCGATCGGCGTACGCAGCAGTCCGAAGACCGGCCGCGTTTCGGCGAGGCAGGCATCGAGCCAGGCCCGCTCGACCCGGTCGACGCCGGTCCTCGTCCGCCCGGCGCGGCTCGCGAGCCGCGTCAGGTCGAGAACCAGCGCCTTGGGCGCGCCCATGCGGCCGGGTATCCGCCTGCGGGGCGATTACTGCGCGGCGTTGCGCAGCCCCATGACCTCGTTGAGATACTGGCCGAACTCGTCGCGCAGTTCCTCGCGGGCGAGGCCGAAAGCCACGGTCGCCTGCAGGAAGCCCGCCTTCGAGCCGCAATCGTAGCGCTCGCCCGCGAAACGGTAGCCATAGACCCCGCGCGGCCCGTCGATTTCCTTGGCGATCGCATCGGTCAGCTGGATCTCGCCGCCCGCGCCCTTCTCGCCGGAATCGAGGTGGTGCATCACCTCGGGCGACAGGATGTAGCGCCCGATCACCGCGAGGTTCGAAGGCGCGTCGGCAGGCTTGGGCTTTTCGACCATGCCGCGTACCTTCATCGAATTGCTCTCGCCCGGTTCGACGTCGAGCACCCCGTAGGAGGATGTGCGCTCGTTCGGCACCTCCATCGCGGCCACCATGCAGCCGCCGGTTTCGCGATGTGCCTCGACCATCTGCTGCAGGCAGGGCTTGTCGGCCGCGATCACGTCGTCGGGCAGAATCACCGCGAAGGGCGCGTCGCCGATCAGGTGACGGGCGCACCACACGGCATGGCCGAGGCCCAGCGCCTGATGCTGGCGGATATAGGCGATGGCGCCCGACGGCATGTAGGTCGATTTCAGCACGTCGAGCAGCTGCTGCTTGCCATCCTCGGCCAGACGCGTTTCCAGTTCGGGGGAATGGTCGAAGTAGTCCTCGAGCGCCGATTTTCCACGCGCGGTGACGAAGATGAACTCCTCGATCCCGGCCGCGCGGGCCTCGTCGATCGCGTATTGGATCAACGGCTTGTCGACGAGGGTCATGATTTCCTTGGGCACCGATTTGGTGGCCGGAAGGAAACGTGTTCCAAGTCCTGCAACGGGGAAGACGGCCTTGGTCACGCGTTGTGTCATCTGTCTAGGTCCTTTGGGTCGCCACTCCGAAAAAGCGGAGGCGTAGAAAACGAAATCACGATGTGCTGTCACATCTGTCTATCACAGAACACGCGATTACAATGACGGTTTCATCGCATCAGACCGCACCACCGGCAGCGGGGTCGCGCAGCGCTCTCTGACGCGCCTCCTCGAAGGCCGCGCGCTCGGCGAAACGCCAGTAGCGGAAGGCCGGGTCACCCGGAAGCGACGGCCCGAACAGCCCGCCCGACTGGACCCAGACGCCGCGCGGATCGAAGCGCAGCCGGTGGCGCCGGGCATCGGGCCACAGCACCAGCAGCGTCACCACGTGTCCGCGCGCCGCGAGCGTCGCGGCCTCGGCCATCTGCGCCCGCGCGGTGAAGGGCCGGGCCGACAGCCAGACGCTGGGCATATCGGGCATGTCGTCGTGCAGGGGCGCGAAGGGCGGCGGCGGCTCGTCGAGCGGCGACAGCCGCCTCAACTCCCGCAGCCGTCCCTCGGAGACGCCGGCATCGAAGCCGGCCATCAGCGGCCCGACATCGCTCGGTGCGATCCGGCCCCATTGCATGTGGTGCAAGAGCCTGCGCCGCTGCGCCGCGCGCTCGGCCTCGATCCGGGCGTTGCCGTCGAGCCGGGCGCCGTGGCGCCGCAGGAACACCGCCAGGCTGGCGCCGATCTCGGACAGGTCGCGCGGCACCCTGTCATGGCGGCGGCGCGGGCTCTCGAGATAGCCGTGATGGACCTGCGCCCCCGGCACCACGGCGGTGCGCGCGCCCAGCGCCGCGAGGCGCAGATTGAGGTCGGTCTCGTCGAGATAGAACCGGTAGGCCGGATCGAAGCCACCCATCGCGGCGAGCACCGAGCGGCGCAGCGCCATGTTGGTGCCCTCGGTCTTGATGCCGCGCCCGAGCCGGCCGCGCAGCACCATGGTCTCGTCCCTTTCCATGACGAGGTCGCGGCAGCTGCCATCGGCGAAGGCCGCCCGCGCCCGCCATTGCCAGCCCAGATGGCCCGGGCCGCGCACGAAGCCGCCCGCCGCCGCCACCGTCTCGTCCGCGAATGGCGAGGTGAGCGCGGCGAGCCAGCCCGGCTCGGGCAGCGCGTCATCGTCGAGAAAGGCCACCACCTCGCCCGCCGCCGCCTCGATGCCGATGTTGCGCGCGAGGCTGATATTGGCCTCGTCGCAACGCCGCACCCGGATGCGGTCGCCCCATGGCGCCAGCGTGGCCTCGCCCTCGGCATCGGTGACGACGATCACCTCATAGGCGGGGTGACGGTTCTGCGCCAAGGCGGTGAGGCACAGCCGCAGCGCCGATGCGCGGCCGCGGCTGGCGATGACGACGCTGACGCGCCCCGGCGTCACGCCACCCGCATCTCGGCGAGCATCGCCTCGATCCGCGGCACGTCCTGCGGGTTGTTCAGCTCCCAGAACTGCCGTCCCCGCGCCTCGACCTCGACGCAGAGGATCGGCACCCGACGCTCGAGAAAGCGCAGCTGCTCCAGCCCCTCGAGCGTCTCCAGCGGCCCCTGCGGCCAGCGGCCATAGGCGGCGAGCGCCGAGGGGCGGTAGGCATAGACGCCGACATGGTGGAACACCGGCGTCGCCTCGTCGGCGGCGTAATCGTCGCGGCCCGTGTAGGGGATGACTTCCTTTGAGAAGTAGAGCGCGGTGTTGTCGGCACCGAAGACCGCGGTGGTGCCGCCGACCCGGCCGGCGCGGCGATCCTCGCGGAATCCCCGCAGCGCCGCCGCGTCGGCCCGCAGCACCGGCGTGGCCACCTCGGCCACCGGGTGGTCGCGCAGATCCTCGATCAGCCGCTCCACGAACCAGGGCGGCGTCAGCGGCGCGTCGCCCTGCAGGTTCACGACGATCTCGAAGCCACCGCCCAGCACATCGAACGCCTCGGCGCAGCGCTCGGTGCCGTTGCGGCAGGCTTCCGAGGTCATCACCACCTCGGCGCCGAAGCCCTCCGCATGGTCGCGGATTCGCTCGTCATCGGTGGCGACGACGATACGCGGGTCGCCAGACACCTGCCGCGCCGCCTCCCAGGAGCGGCGGACGAGGCTGCGCGCCTCGCCGGTGGCGCCCCTGAGTTCGACCAGCGGCTTGCCGGGATAGCGGGTCGAGGCATAGCGCGCGGGGATGACGATCAGCACGGACATCAGGGTTTCGCCAGTTCCACGCCCGGCGCATGGGCGATGAAGAACGGGTTCTCGAAGCCCGGCTTGCCATAGCCCAGCGGGGTGTGATCGTCGAAACGGACCACGCGGCCGCCCGCGCCCGCCAGCACCGCGTGACCGGCGGCCGTGTCCCATTCCATGGTGCGGCCGAGCCGCGGGTAGAGATCGGCCTCGCCGGTCGCTACGAGGCAGAACTTGAGCGAGGATCCCGCGCTCTTCATGTCTGCGACCTCGTACTTGTTGATATAGTCGTCGGTGGCGGCGTCGCGGTGGCTCTTGGAGGCGACGACGCGCAGCGAGGTCTCGGGCGCCGAGACCGAGATCGGCGTCGTGGCGCCGGCGGTCCGGGCGTCGAACGGGCCCTGCTCCTCGACCGAGACGCCGGAGGCATCGGTGTAGAACAGGCGCTGCTTGGCGGGGGCGTAGACGACGCCGCGGGTGGGCTGGCCGTCCTCGACCAGGGCGATGTTGACGGTGAAATCGCCGCGGCGCTGCACGAATTCCTTGGTGCCGTCGAGCGGATCGACGATCAGGAAGGTCGAGACGGACTGGCCATGGCTGTCGGCCTGCTCCTCGGTGACCAGGGGCAGGTCGGGAAAGGCCTCGCGCAGACCGGCCGAGATCAGCGCGTCGGCGGCCTCGTCGGCGGCGGTGACGGGGCTGTCGTCGCCCTTGGCGCGGACGTCGAAATCGGGGCCGTCATAGATCTCCATGATCTTCTCGCCCGCCTCGATGGCCAGGGTGCGCATCACCTGCATCAGCCGTTCGAAATCCATGCAATCGTCCCTTTCAACAATGTGGTGCCCCGAAATCGTCATCCGCTTCGTGCAAAGTTGATAGGCGGAGCGATATCCTTATGATGTCCCGTCTGAAGATCGGCAAGAAATTCGTCGCCGGCCCCGCCGGCCGCCAAGCGAGGTCAGATGTTCGAAAGCGAGCGCCCCCGTGGCACCGGCAGACGCGCCGCCGGACTGGCCGAGCTGATCTATCATTCCACGGTGCGCGAGGTGCGCCGGAGCCATCGCAACGCGCTGGCCGGGCTGTTGTTGAACATCGTGCAGGCGGTGATCTTCGTGCTCGCCTTCTACCTGATGTTCACCCTGATCGGCGCGCGCGGCGCCGGGCTCAGGGGCGATTTCCTGCTCTACCTGATGTCGGGGATCTTCCTGTTCCTGACCCATACCAAGGCGGTGACGGCCGTGGTCAAGGCCGACGGCCCGGCCTCGTCGATGATGAAGCACGCGCCGCTCAACACCGCCGTGACCATCTCCGCGGCGGCCTTGGGCGCGCTCTACATCCAGCTGCTGTCGCTCCTGGTGATCCTGTTCTTCTACCACGTGCTGGTGACGCCGGTGGAGATCGACGACCCCGTCGGCGCGATGGGCATGCTGCTGGTCGCGTGGTTCTCGGGCGTCGGCGTCGGGATGATCTTCATGGCGATCAAGCCCTGGCTGCCGGAATTCACCCAGATCGGCGTCTCGGTCTATGCCCGCACCAACATGATCGCCTCGGGCAAGATGTTCGTCGCCAACACGCTGCCCGGCTACCTGCTGCCGGTGTTCGACTGGAACCCGCTGTTCCACGCGATCGATCAGGCGCGCGGCCATGTCTTTCTCAACTACACGCCGCATTTCACCTCGGCCCTCTACCCGCTCTGGGTCGGGCTGGCGCTGGTGTCGATCGGCATGATGGCCGAGTTCTTCACCCGCAAGCGCGCCTCCGCGAGCTGGAGCGCCGGACGATGAGGTGGCTGGCGCTGCTTTTCGGGCTCTGGGCCGCGCCCGTCTCGGCCACGGTCGATGCCTGGCCGGCGCTGTTCGACGTGGCGCGTGTGGCGGCGGATGACGCGCTCAACATCCGCTCGGGCCCCGGTGCCGGCCACGAGGTGATCGGCAGGCTCGCCCATGACACGCGCGGCGTCGAGGTGATCGAGATGTCGCGCGACGGGCACTGGGGCCGGGTCAATGCCGGGGAGGGCACCGGCTGGGTGGCGCTGTCCTTCCTCGACCGTCGCCCCGGGCAATGGGACGGGGCAATCCCGCCCCTCGCCGCCTGCTTCGGGACCGAGCCGTTCTGGCGTCTCGAGACCGGTGCGACATGGCGCATGGATACGCCCGAGGAGGTGATCTTCGACGTGCCCGCCCCCGACCTCGTGGGCAGCGCCGCCCATCGCGGCCGCTTTGCCGGGGCGGTGACGGCGGGCGGGGCGATCTGGACCCTGTCGGTGTTGAACCAGCCATGCTCAGACGGCATGTCCTCGCGCCGCTACGGCTTCGAGGCGATGCTGATCGGCGCGGCGCCCGAGACCAGCCTCCGCACCGGCTGCTGTTCGCTCGCCCCCTGAGCCTTTCGCGCCAAAAGCCTTCCAAGGCTTTTGCAAAAACTCTTGCAAGAGTTTTGCTACCGCACCACCCGCAGGGTGACATTGATCCGGCCGCCGCCCGGGATCAGCGTCGAGGACCCCGCCCGGACCCGGTCGATGCCGTGATGCACCAGCCGCGCCGCGCCGCCCATCACCGCCACATCGCCCGAACGCAACCAGATCGAGGCGGTCGAGCCGCCCCGCTCGACCGATCCCACCCGGAACAGCGCCTCGTCGCCGAGGCTGATCGACACCACCGGGTAGGAGAAATCCCCCTCGTCGCGATCCTGGTGCATGCCCATCTTCGCCCCTTCACGGTAAAGATTGACCAGGCAGCTGTCGAGATCGACCGCGACCCCGGCGACCGCACGCCAGACGCCGAGCACGCTGTCGGGGATCGGCGGCCAGGGCATGCCGGTCTCGGGATGCACCGGCGCGTAGCGATAGCCGCGCCGGTCCGCGACCCAGCCCAGCCGGCCGGCGGAGGTCATCTGCACGCTCATCGGGCCGCGCCGGGTCACCGGGCGCATCATCGGGGCGGCGCGCGCCACCTCGCGCAGCTCCGCCAGCATCGCGGCCTGCGCATCCGCATCGATGAAGCCCGGCAGCACCTTCACGCCGCGCAGCTCGATCTCCTCGCCCCTCATCCGCTCTCCCGCCATCCGGTTCCGGCCATACGGCAAAATGGCGCGTCTCGGCCAATGCTGCCAGTTGCAGCCCGAAAATGCCCTCCCTATATAGCCCAGTGATCCGCGACGGGCCCGTCCCGCCGCAAAATTCCTGTCCGGGGCAGATGCCTCAACGGGTCCGCACCGGAAAACCGCCTAGAGCTAGAGGGTTTTGAACATGGCTAAAGTAATCGGCATCGACCTTGGGACCACCAATTCCTGCGTCGCGATCATGGATGGCTCGCAGCCCCGCGTGATCGAGAACTCGGAAGGCGCCCGCACCACCCCGTCGATCGTCGCCTTCACCGATGACGAGCGTCTCGTCGGCCAGCCAGCCAAGCGGCAGGCCGTGACCAACCCGTCCAACACGATCCATGCGGTCAAGCGCCTGATCGGCCGCCGCATGTCCGACGCCGCGGTCGAGAAGGACCGCAAGCTCGTGCCCTACAAGATCGTCGATGGCGGCAATGGCGACGCCTGGGTCGAGGTGAAGGGCGAGAAGTATTCCCCGTCGCAGATTTCCGCCTTCACCCTACAGAAGATGAAGGAGACCGCCGAGTCCTATCTCGGCGAGGAGGTGACGCAGGCCGTCATCACCGTTCCCGCCTATTTCAACGACGCCCAGCGTCAGGCCACCAAGGATGCCGGCAAGATCGCCGGCCTCGAAGTGCTGCGCATCATCAACGAGCCCACCGCGGCGGCGCTGGCCTATGGCCTCGACAAGAAGGATTCGAAGACCATCGCCGTCTACGACCTCGGCGGCGGCACCTTCGACGTCACCATCCTCGAGATCGATGACGGCCTGTTCGAGGTGAAGTCGACCAATGGCGACACCTTCCTCGGTGGCGAGGATTTCGACATGCGCATCGTGAACTACCTCGCCGAGGAGTTCAAAAAAGAGCATGGCAGCGACCTCACCCAGGACAAGATGGCGCTGCAGCGCTTGAAGGAAGCGGCCGAGAAGGCCAAGATCGAGCTGTCCTCCAGCCAGCAGACCGAGATCAACCAGCCCTTCATCTCGATGGACGGCAAGACCGGCACGCCGCTGCACCTGGTCATGAAGCTGACCCGCGCCAAGCTGGAAAGCCTCGTCGGCGACCTGATCAAGGCCTCGATGAAGCCCTGCCAGGCGGCGCTCAAGGATGCCGGCATCTCGACCTCCGAGATCGACGAGGTGGTTCTCGTCGGCGGCATGACCCGCATGCCCAAGGTGATCGAGGAAGTGACCAAGTTCTTCGGCAAGGAGCCGCATAAGGGCGTGAACCCCGACGAGGTGGTGGCGCTCGGCGCGGCGATCCAGGCCGGCGTGCTGCAGGGCGACGTCAAGGACGTGGTGCTGCTCGACGTGACGCCGCTGAGCCTTGGCATCGAGACGTTGGGTGGCGTGTTCACCCGCCTGATCGACCGCAACACCACGATCCCGACCAAGAAGAGCCAGATCTTCTCGACCGCCGAGGACAACCAGAACGCGGTGACGATCCGGGTCTTCCAGGGCGAGCGCGAGATGGCCGCCGACAACAAGATGCTCGGCCAGTTCAACCTCGAGAACATCCCGCCCGCGCCGCGCGGCATGCCGCAGATCGAGGTGACCTTCGACATCGACGCCAACGGCATCGTCTCGGTCTCGGCCAAGGACAAGGGTACCGGCAAGGAGCAGAAGATCACCATCCAGGCCTCGGGCGGTCTCACCGACGAGGACATCGAGAAGATGGTGCGCGAGGCCGAGGAGAACGCCGATGCCGACAAGAAGCGGCGCGATCTGGTCGAGGCCAAGAACCAGGCGGAGAGCCTGATCCACTCGACCGAGAAATCGCTCGAGGAGCACTCCGACAAGGTCGATCCCTCGACCGTCGAGGCGATCGAGCTGGCCATCGCGGCGCTCAAGGACGAGCTCGAGGGCGACAACCCCGAGAAGATCCGCTCCGGCATCCAGAACGTCTCCGAGGCTTCGATGAAGCTGGGCGAGGCGATCTACAAGGCCAGCCAGGCCGAGGCCGGCGAGGAAGAGCCCGCCGAGAGCGACAAGCCGCGTGACAACGATGACGACGGCATCGTCGACGCCGACTTCGAGGATCTGGACGACGACAAGCGGGGCCGCTGAGGCGCCGCGAGAGCTCTAGTCCAAGGAGCCGGCCCGGCGACCGGGCCGGCTCCTTCCGTTTCCGAAAGGTAGGACGATCCTATGGCAAAACGCGACTATTACGAAACGCTCGGGGTCTCCAAGGGCGCGTCCGCCGACGAGATCAAGAAGGCCTATCGCCGCAAGGCGAAGGAGCTGCATCCCGATCGCAACTCCGACAACCCGCAGGCCGAGGAGCAGTTCAAGGCCGCCAACGAGGCCTATGACGTGCTCAAGGATGCCGACAAGAAGGCCGCCTATGACCGCTATGGCCACGCCGCCTTCGAGGGCGGCATGGGCGGGCGTCCGGGCGGCGGCGCCGGTGGCTTCCGTGGCCAGGGCGATTTCGCCTCGGCCTTCTCGGACGTGTTCGACGATCTGTTCGGCGATTTCATGGGTCAGCGCGGCGGTGGCGGCGGTCGGTCCCGCGCCGCGCGGGGCAACGACCTGCGCTACAACCTGCGCATCAATCTCGAGGACGCCTTCGCCGGCATGCAGAAGACCGTGACGGTGCCGACCTCGGTCACCTGCGGCAAGTGCCACGGCTCCGGCGCCTCCGACGGCTCCGAGCCCGCCACCTGCCCGACCTGTTCGGGCATGGGCAAGGTCCGCGCGCAGCAGGGTTTCTTCACGGTCGAGCGCACCTGCCCGACCTGCAACGGCATCGGCCAGATCATCAAGGATCCCTGCCGGGCCTGCCAGGGCGCGGGACGCGTCGAAAAGGAGAAGTCGCTCTCGGTCAACATCCCGGCGGGCGTCGAGACCGGCACCCGGATCCGTCTCGCGGGCGAAGGCGAGGCCGGGCTCAGGGGTGGTCCTTCGGGCGATCTCTACATCTTCATCGACGTGGCCGAGCATCAGCTGTTCAAGCGCGACGGCCATGATCTCTACTGCCGCGTTCCCGTCTCGATGGCGGCGGCGGCGCTGGGCGGCGATATCGAGGTGCCGACCATCGATGGCGGCAAGAGCCGGGTGAAGATCCCAGAGGGCAGCCAGTCGGGCCGGCAGATGCGGCTGCGTGGCAAGGGCATGCCGGCGCTGCGCGGCGGCCAGCGCGGCGACATGTTCATCGAGCTCGCGGTCGAGACGCCGGTGAACCTCACCGCGCGGCAGCGCGAATTGCTGCGCGAATTCGACGAGGCGAGCGAGAAGAACAACCCGCAGAGTTCGAACTTCTTCTCCGCCGTGAAGGGGTTCTGGGACTCGATGAAGGGCTGAGCCTCTTAAGCCCGTCTTAACCATGCCCGCGAGACATTCGCGGGCATGGCACCCGACCCGTCATTCTCCGAGCGCCCCCTGCCCTTCGACGCCGACGAAGTGGCCGAGATCGCGCCGCTGCCCAAGGGTCGCCTGCCGTCCTACATGGCCGACCACCGCCGCCGCCTGCGCGAGAGGTTCCTCTCTGGCGGCGCCGAGGCGATGCCCGATTACGAGCTTCTGGAGCTGCTGCTGTTTCTCGCGGTTCCGCGGCAGGACATGAAACCTCTGGCGCGGCAGCTGATCGACGAGTTCGGCGATCTCAACCGGGTCCTCGCGGCTCCGATCCCGCGATTGTCCGGGGTCGAGGGCGCCGGGCCCTCGGTCGTCGGCGCCCTGAAGCTGGTCGAGGCCGTCGCCCACCGCATGGCCCGCGCCCGGGTCATCGCGCGCCCCGTGCTGTCGGGCTGGGAGCCGCTTCTCGACTACTGCCGCACCGTGATGGCGCATCGCGAGACCGAGCAGTTCCGGGTGCTGTTCCTCGACCGGCGCAACGTGCTCGTCGCGGACGAGGCGCAGGCGCGCGGCACGGTGGACCACGTGCCCGTCTATCCGCGCGAGGTGGTCAAGCGGGCGCTGGAGCTGAACGCCTCGGCGCTGATCCTCGTGCACAACCACCCTTCGGGGGATCCCACCCCGTCCGAGGCCGACATCGCCATGACCGCGCAGATCGAGGCGGCGGCCGGGGCCTTGGGCATCATGCTGCACGACCACCTCGTCATCGGCAAATCGCGCGAGACCAGCTTTCGCGCCGCAGGGCTGCTCTAGCGTAGCGGTGCCACCCAGAGCTCGACCCGGCGATTGATGCCGCGCCCGGTCTCGGTGTCGTCGCAGCCCATCGGCAGCGCCTCGCCGAAGGCCGCGACCTCGAGCGCCACGCCTGCGGGCAGCGTGCCGCCAAGCAGCGACAGCACCGATGCGCGCACCGCCTCGGCCCGTTCCAGCGACAGGTCGTGATTGGCCACGGGCCCGCCGAGTCCGTCGCTGAACCCCGCCAGCAGCAGCGACTCGCCGTTGTGACGCCCGTCCCGGATCGCGTGGGCGAGCTGCACCACATGGCTGCGCGACACCGCGTCGAGCGCCGCCGCGCCGGGCTCGAAGCGGAAGGTGGTCGACAGGCGCTGGCGCGGCTCAAGCACCCGCAGCATCCGTTGCAGCTCGCCCAGCCCCACATCCTCGCCCGCCGCGAGCACCGCCCCCGCGAGGCGGCGGCCCTGCGCCTCGATCGGAATCGGTAGCGGCGCCAGCCCGGTCACCCCGGCGCGGCGCAGCACCAGCTGCGCCTCGGCGCTGGCAATCCAGTCGAGAAACGCCTCGGCCGCTTCCGGCAGGCGGCGCATCGGGCGGTAGAGCACCAGCGGCAGGGTGAGCGGGAAATCCCCGGTCATCACCGTCTCGGCGCTGGCGTTGCTGCGCAGGCCGCAGGGTCCGCCGAGCGTCAGCGGCTGCGTCGTACCGAGCCGCCCGAAGGGCAGCATGCCGATGCCGCCGGGATCGGCGGCCACGGCGGTGGCCAGCGTATCGGTGTCGGGATGGCGGATCACCTCGGGCGACAAGACGCGCTCCGAGCGGCCCAGCACCAGCGCCTCGAAGCCCTGCATCTGGCCGCTGGCCTCCGGCCCGAGATGCAGCCGCACCGGCCCCGGCGTACCGCCCAGCCGCGACCAGTCGGTGATCTCGCCCGCATAGAGCCGCGACAGCTGCGGCAGCGACAGGGCCCGAAGCCTGCGCCCCGGCGCCACCACCGGCACCAGCGCATCGAGGCCGATCAGCTGCAACCGCCCGGGGCTGTCGAGCCGACCCAGACCGGCATCGCGCGCCAGGGCCAGCTCTTCGGCGTCGAGCAGCCGCTCGGCCATGGCGAGATCGGCTTCGTCGGCGAGCAGGTCGGCAAAGCCGTCCTCGGTCGAGGTGAGCCGGAACGACACCCGCAGCCGCGTCTCGCCCCCCTCGGCCTCAACGAGAGCGTAATGCCGATGCGTGGCATCGGTCTCGACGGTTTCGATCGCCAGCCCCCGTTCGCGCGCATAGCCGTCGACCAGCGCCGGCAGCACCAGCTCGCCCAGCCGCGCCGCGCCAGACAGCCGCAGTTCGGGCACCCATGTCTCGGGATCGGGGCAGGCCATGCCCTCGCAGCTCACGCCCGACAAGGGCAGCGTCAGTTCGCCATGCTCGGTCGCCACCCGCAGATAGCGCCCGTCATAGCCCAGCAGGCTGCCGGTGAGGCGCAGCGAGCCGCTGCGCGAGGTGAGCTGCACGGTGGTGTCCGGCTCCTGCGCCAGCGCCGGAAGCGGCCAGAACGCCAACGCGGCCCAGAGGGCCGCGCGGCGCAGGATCTGCTGAAACGATGGGGGTGCGGGGCGTTGCGGCGTCATCTCGACGCGACTGTCAGTCCCGGCTCGAGGTTTTGCAAGACGAGAAGCTCGCCCACCGCGTCGCAGCCCGGAAGCGTGACTTCGATATCGGTGCTGGCGATGCTCTCGGCGTCACCCACGCGGACCAGCTCGGCCGCGACCGGGCTGCCGCAATTCGTCGCGGTGACCTCGATCTCGACGCTGATCGCGGCGGCATCGCCCACGGGCGCGCTATAGATCTCGGCCAGACGCGGCGCCGGTGCGGCCGGATCGCCAAGCCCGATCATCGAGGCCCCGCCTGCCGCGCCCGGTGCCATGTCGCGGCTCACATGGCCAGACTCGCCATACCGCGCGCCGGGCGCCAGCGCGTGGAGCGAGAGCCCGTCGCCATCGCGCCACTGCAGCGCCACGCGGTGCCATTCGGCCATGTCCGGAAGCTCGGTGCGGGCCACCGCCATGGCGCCCCCCGCCTCGGCCATGAAGACCGCGTCGCGCGAGAGCGCCGGGAACAGCACCCCGGCCTCGCCCTGCGCATCGGTCAGCAGCGTCACGGTCAGCCCTTGGTGGCGAAGCGTGACGCGGGCCAGCGGCGCGCAGGGCGCGGCAAGCTGCAACTCCGCGATGGCGCCGGGGCGCGGCTCGGCCGAAAGGCGCAGATCGCAGCCCTCCTTCGCGGGCACCGGCCCGAGTCGCGCCAGCCGGGCGGGGCTGCGCGGCGGCTGAGGCAGGTCGAACGCCCCGGAAAGACGCGGCGCCATCTCGGTGACGGCGGCGGTCAGCACCGGCGCTTCGGGATAGGTTTCGGGGAGGTCGACCGGCGTCGCAGCGGCGCGCGACACGCCGCTTTCCATGAACTGTCCGATCGCGACGGCCGCGCCCGCGCAGGCGGTCGCGGTCAGGAGAAAACGCAAGACGGCCATGACCAGATCCTCTTTCAACTCCACCGATCATGGCACCCCCGCAAGGCCCGGGCGCGTCCGCAACCCGGCACCTTGGGGGAGTCATCCGGGCACAATTGCGGCAAAACCCGCGGCCCGGAGGGGAGATAGGAGGATCAGAGCTTGCCGTGGCAGTGCTTGAACTTCTCGCCCGAGCCGCAGGGGCAAGGCTCGTTGCGCGAGGGCGCGCCCCAGGTCGCGGGATCGTTCTCATCGAAGCCCGGCACCGCTCCGGCAGCCGCGTCGGCGGCAGGTGCCGCCCCGGCGGTGGCCAGCTCGGGCGCCTCGCGGCGCGGCGCGGGGGCGGGCTGAGCCGCCGCACCGGCCGCACTGGCGGCACCGGTCGCACCGGCGGCCGCACCGGTCGCGGCCGAGGCACCGGCAGCCGCGGCGCCGTTGCCACCGGAGGCCTGCGCCCGCGCCTGCATCGCGCGCTGCAACATCGCCTGCTGCTCTTCCTTGGAGATCGGCCGGATCTGCGCCAGCTTCTCGGTCACCTCGGTCCTGAGCCCGTCGAGCAGCCCCTCGAACAGCTGGAAGCTCTCGGTCTTGTACTCGTTGAGCGGATCGCGCTGCGCATAGCCGCGGAAACCGACTACCGAGCGCAGATGCTCGAGCATCAGCAGATGTTCACGCCACTTGCCGTCGATGGTCTGCAGCAGCACCTGCTTCTCGATGCTCTTCATGGTCTCGGGGCCGAAGGTCTCGGCCTTCTCGGCCATCAGCTTGTCCGAGGCCTCTTCGAGCCGCTCGCGGATCTCCGCGTCGTCGACGCCTTCCTCCTCGGCCCATTTCATCACCGGCACGTCGATGCCGAGCACCTGGATCGCCTGGGCGTAGAGCCCCTCGGTGTCCCACTGGTCGGCATAGGCCTTGGGCGGGATATGGGCGGCGACGAGGTCCTCGATCACCTGATGGCGCATGTCGGCGACGATCTCCGACAGGTCCTTGGCCTCCATGATCTCGCGGCGCTGGGAGAAGATCACCTTGCGCTGCTCGTTCATCACGTCGTCGTATTTGAGGAGCTGCTTGCGGATGTCGAAGTTGCGGCCCTCGACCTTGGCCTGCGCGCGTTCCAGCGACTTGTTCACCCAAGGGTGCACGATCGCCTCGCCTTCCTTCATGCCCAGGCCCGACAGCACCTTCTCGAGCCGCTCCGAGCCGAAGATCCGCATCAGGTCGTCTTCGAGCGACAGGAAGAAGGAGGACCGGCCCGGATCGCCCTGCCGGCCCGAGCGGCCGCGCAGCTGGTTGTCGATGCGGCGGCTCTCGTGGCGCTCGGTGGCCAGAACGAACAGGCCGCCGGCTTCCAGCACCGCCTTCTTCTCGTCGGCATGCTCGGCCTCGATCCGGGCGCGGATCTCGTCGGGATGCGCCTCCGGATCGGCGGCCAGCGCCTCGAGCACCTTCAGCTCGACATTGCCGCCAAGTTGGATGTCGGTGCCGCGGCCGGCCATGTTGGTGGCGATCGTCACCGCACCGAGCTTGCCGGCATCGGCGATGATCTGCGCCTCCTGCTCGTGCTGGCGGGCGTTGAGCACGTTGTGCTTGATGCCCTCCTTTTCGAGCAGCTGGCTCAGGAACTCGGATTTCTCGATCGAGGTGGTGCCGACGAGGATCGGCTGGCGCTTCTCATGCGCCTCCTTGATCGCCTTGACCACGCCGTCGAACTTCTCGCGGGCGGTGCGGTAGACCTGATCGTGCTCGTCGATCCGCTGGATCGGGCGGTTGGTCGGCACCTCGACCACGCCGAGCCGGTAGATCTCGTAGAACTCGTCGGCCTCGGTCAGTGCGGTGCCGGTCATGCCCGCGAGCTTGTCGTAGAGCCGGAAGTAGTTCTGGAAGGTGACGCTGGCCAGCGTCACGTTCTCGGGCTGGATGTCGAGGTTTTCCTTGGCCTCGATCGCCTGATGCAGCCCGTCCGAAAGCCGGCGGCCATGCATCATCCGGCCGGTGAACTCGTCGATCAGCACGGCCTGGCCGTCGCGGATGATGTAGTCCTTGTCACGGGTGAAGAGCTTGTGCGCCCTGAGCCCCTGGTTGACGTGGTGCACGATCGTCGTGCTCTCGGGGTCGTAGAGCGTCTGCCCCTCGGGCAGGATGCCGAGCGCCTGCAGCCGCGTCTCGAGAAACTCGTTGCCCTCGTCGGTATAGGTGACCGAGCGGGTCTTTTCGTCGAGCGTGTAATGCTCGTCGGTGAGGTCCGGGATCACCCGGTCGATGCTCCGGTAGAGCTCGGAACGGTCCTGGCTCGGACCCGAGATGATCAGCGGCGTGCGCGCCTCGTCGATCAGGATCGAGTCCGTCTCGTCGACGATCGCGAAGTTGTGGCCGCGCTGGTTCATCTGGGACAGCTCGGACTTCATGTTGTCGCGGAGATAGTCGAAGCCCAGCTCGTTGTTGGTGGCATAGGTGACGTCGGCGGCATAGGCCCCCTTCTTCTCGGCCTCGGGCTGCTGCGGATAGACCACGCCGGTGCTGAGCCCCAGCGCGCCATAGACCTTGCCCATCCACTCCGCGTCGCGCTTGGCGAGGTAGTCGTTCACGGTGACGACGTGCACGCCCTTGCCCGACAGCGCGTTGAGATAGGCCGGGAAGGTCGCGACCAGGGTCTTGCCCTCACCGGTCTTCATCTCGGCGATGTTGCCCTGATGCAGGAAGATGCCGCCCATCAACTGCGTGTCGAAGGCGCGCAGGCCAAGCGCGCGGCGCGCCGCCTCGCGGCAGTTGGCGAAGGCCTCCGGCAGCAGGTGATCGAGGCTCTCGCCCTTCTCGATCCGCTCCTTGAACTCGACGGTCTTGGCCTTGAGGCCCGCGTCATCCAGCGCCTGGAACTCGGGTTCGAGCGCGTTGATCTTCTCGATCAGCGGTCGCGTGGACTTGATCTTGCGGTCGTTCGGCGTGCCGAAGACCTTCTTGGCCAGCGATCCGATACCCAGCATTGGCGATTGTCTCCTGCCGTCGTCCTGTGATCTGCAAGGAGGTCGCTTGTCGCCCCCGCATGTGGGGCATAGATAGGGCGCAAGTGCCGCCCTTTGCCAGCCCATCCGGCGATGTAAGGGGCGGGGGACCGAGTGTCAACGTCGCGCCCGGGACGCGTCCCCGCGCGGCTAGGGAAGGAAACCACATGATCCGCACGCTGCCCGCCGCCGCCCTGATGGCCGGCTTCGCCACGATGGCCTCCGCGCAACAGGCTTCGGACGTCGTCGCCACGGTGAACGGCACCGAGATCACGCTGGGCGAAATGATCATCACCCGCAGCCAGCTGCCGCAGCAATACCAGCAGTTGCCGCCCGAGACCCTGTTTCAGGGCATTCTCGACCAGCTGATCCAGCAGCAGGTGCTGGCCGACACGCTCGAAGGCACCCCGGCCCGGGTCGAGCTGGCCCTGCAGAACCAGCGCCGCTCGCTGCTCGCGGGCGAGGCGATCAACGCGATGATGCAGGAAGAGGTCTCCGACGAGGCGCTGCAGGAGGCCTATGACGAGGCCTTCGCCGATGCCGAACCGGTGCAGGAATACAACGCCAGCCACATCCTCGTGGAGACCGAGGAAGAGGCGCAGGCGGTGCTCGAGCGGCTCGCGGCGGGCGAGGATTTCGCCGAGGTGGCCAAGGAGGTCTCGACCGATCCGGGCTCGGGCGCGCAGGGCGGCAGCCTCGGCTGGTTCGCCGAGGGCATGATGGTCGAGCCGTTCCAGGCCGCGGTGGCGGAGCTGGAAAAGGGCGAGATGACCGAAACCCCGGTCGAGACCCAGTTCGGCTTTCACGTGATCCGGCTCGACGACACCCGCACGCAGGAGCCGCCCTCGCTCGACGAGGTGCGCGAGGATCTCGCCAGCCAGATCCAGCAGGGCAAGATCGAGGAGCGCCTGACCGAGCTCGAGGGCGAGGCCGAGATCACCCGCCCCGAGGAGGGCGCGTTCGATCCGGCGCTGCTCACCGATCTCGACCTGCTCGAAGAAGGCAACTGATCATGGCCGGTCCGGTCTCGCCTCTGGCGCCCGCCGCCTTTCCCGCCCTGCCCGAGATCGCGGGCGTGCGTTTCGCCTCGGTCGCGGCCGGGGTGCGATACGCGAACCGGACCGACGTGATGCTCGCGGAGCTGGCCGAAGGGTCGGCGGTGGCGGGGGTGTTCACGCGCTCCTCAACCCGCTCGGCCCCGGTCCGCGACTGCGAGGCGAAGATCGGCGCGCAGACCTCCCGCGCCGCCTTCCTCGTCAATTCCGGCAATTCCAACGCCTTCACCGGCCAGGCGGGCGAACGCTCGGTGGCCGAAATCTGCGCCGCCGTGGCACAGGCCACCGGCATCGACGCGGCGCGCGTCTTCACCTCATCGACCGGGGTGATCGGCGAGCCGCTTCCGCATGAGCGGATCGTGGCGAAGCTGGGCGAGCTGAAAGCCGCGCTGGAGCCGTCGGGCATCGAGGGCGCGGCGCGCGCCATCATGACCACCGACACCTTTCCCAAGGGCGCGACCGAGACGGTCGAGATCGACGGAAAGAGCGTGAAGATCGCCGGCATCGCCAAGGGGTCGGGCATGATCGCGCCCGACATGGCGACGATGCTGGTCTACATCTTCACCGACGCCAAGCACGACCAGCCCGCGCTGCAGGCGCTTCTGCGCGAGATCACCGACCGGACCTTCAACTGCATCACCGTCGACAGCGACACCTCGACCTCGGACACGCTCTTGATGGCCGCGACCGGGGCCTCGGGCGTCGATGCGACCGGCAACGCCGATTTCGCGGCCGGGCTGGAGCGGGTGATGCTCGACCTCGCGCATCAGGTGGTGCGCGACGGCGAGGGTGCGACCAAGTTCGTCGAGATCCGGGTCAGCGGCGCCGCTTCCGACGCCGATGCCCGCCGCGTCGCCATGGCCACCGCCAATTCGCCTCTGGTGAAGACCGCCATCGCCGGCGAGGACCCGAACTGGGGCCGCGTCGTCATGGCGGTGGGCAAGTCCGGCGCCGAGGCCGATCGCGACCGGCTCTCGATCCGCTTCGGCGAGATCCTCGTGGCCGAGAAGGGCTGGGTCAGCCCCTCCTACAGCGAGGAAAAGGCCGCCGCCTACATGAAGGGGCAGGAGATCGTGATCAGCGTCGATCTCGGTCTCGGCACGGGCAAGGCCGTGGCCTGGACCTGCGATCTCACGCATCGCTACATCGACATCAACGCCGACTATCGGTCGTGAAGATCGTTCTCGTCGCCGCCGTCGCCCTGATCGACGCCGATGGCCGGGTGCTGCTCGCGCAGCGCCCGGAGGGCAAGTCGATGGCGGGTCTGTGGGAGTTTCCCGGGGGCAAGGTCGAGCCGGGCGAGACGCCCGAGGCGGCGCTGATCCGCGAGTTGCACGAGGAGCTTGGCATCGACACGCAGGAGAGCTGCCTCGCACCGCTCACCTTCGCCAGCCATGCCTATGAGAGCTTTCACCTGCTGATGCCGCTCTATGCCTGCCGCCGCTGGCAGGGCACGGCGCATGGGCGCGAGAATCAGGCGCTCGAATGGGTGCGGCCGAACCGGCTGCGGGAATACCCGATGCCACCGGCGGACCTGCCGCTCATTCCCGTTTTGCGCGACTGGCTCTGAGACAGCTCTCGTAACCCTGCGTCGAAACCGGCCAATTGGTTCCATATCCTATCAAAAAGACGTCAGATTGGTGTATTCTTCACACACCCGCGCTTAATGTGCGGGGCGTGAACCAACTCTGGAGTCCATTATGCTGCAAACCATCCTGATCGGAAGCTGCATCTCGGTGCAGGGTCTCCTCGTCAAGAAGCTCGAGAACGGCCGCATGCGCATTCGCGTGGGCGAGCGTTTCTACGAGGGCCGCCCCGCAAACGTCGCGAAGGCTGCCTGATCCCTTTCGCGTTGCCCGCGTTTTACGAGTGTTCCGCACGCGAAGGGGACGGCTCCGGGCCGTCCCTTTTCTTTTGCCTTCAGCGATGCGGCAATCCGAGATTACCCCGCTTTACCGCCTCCGACAGGCCGTACAGGTAGGCCGTGACCTCGCGCCGACTGCGCAGGCGGTGACGGTCCTTGCCCTCGGGGATCTGGCCATAGAACCAGTTCAGCCGCGAGCGCATCGAATGCCGGGTGCGCCAGACCCATCGGTAGAATTCGCGGTCGAACCGCTCCGGACAGCCCTGCGGCATGTCCGGCCGGGTCCAGCCATGGTGGCGCAGCGTTCTCCACAGCAGCCGTGGCAGCCTGCGCCGTAACGGCAGATCCAGCCAGATCACCGTGTCGGTCCGGGCCAGCCTTTCGCCCCAGGTCGAAGAATGCCCGCCCTCGAAGATCCATTCGGGCCGCGCATGGACCTCCGCGCAGAGCCGGTCCTTCTCGGCGCGCGACCGTTCGATCCAGCCGGGGGCCCAGTGGATATGGTCGATATGGACCACCGGCAGGTGCGTGATCGCACCCATCCGCCGTGCCAGCCACGACTTGCCCGATCCGGGCTGCCCGATGATCATCACCCGCTTCATGGCCCATGGATCGCGGCCCGCCCATGCGGCGTCAAGCGGCGGACACGTCGCTTGACGGAAAAGGGGCGGCCCGAAGACCGCCCCTTTCCAATTCTCCATCGCGCGGGATGGTCAGAGCGACCGCTCGACCGATTCCCGCTCGAAGATCTCGATGACGTCGCCGGGGCGGATGTCCTCGTAGTTCTCGAAGGCCATGCCGCATTCCTGACCCGACTGCACCTCGGAGACCTCGTCCTTGAAGCGCTTGAGCGTCTTCAGCGTGCCCTCGTGGATCACCACGTCGTCGCGCAGCAGGCGCACGCCGGCCGAGCGACGGGCCACGCCCTCGGTGACGAGGCAGCCCGCGACCTTGCCGACATTGGAGACCTTGAAGACCTCCTTGATGCTGGCATAGCCGATGAACTTCTCGCGGATCTCGTTCGACAGAAGGCCCGAGGCCGCCTGCTTCACGTCGTCTACGAGGTCGTAGATCACGCTGTAATAGCGGATCTCGACGCCCTTCTGGTTCGCGGCCTGACGCGCGGGCGCGTTGGCCCGGACGTTGAAGCCGAAGACCGGCGCGCCCGAGGCCTCGGCGAGACCGATATCGCTCTCGGTGATCGCGCCGACGCCCGAATGCAGCACCCGGACCCGGACCTCGTCATTGCCGATCTTCTCCATCGCCTGGACGATGGCCTCGGCCGAACCCTGCACGTCGGACTTCACCACGATCGGCAGCTCGGAGACGTTCTTGTCTTCCTTGGCCTTGGCCATGAGCTGCTCGAGGGTCGTCGCGGCGCCGGCGGCGGCGCGCTTCTCCTTGGCGGCGTTGGCGCGGTATTCCGCGATCTCGCGGGCCTGCGCCTCGGTCTCGACGACGTTCAGCACGTCGCCCGCCTCGGGCGTGCCGTTGAGACCCAGCACCTCGACGGGGACCGAGGGACCGGCCTCCTCGACGCGCTCGCCCTTGTCGTCCACGAGCGCGCGGACCTTGCCCCACTGCTCGCCCACGACGAAGATGTCGCCGCGCTTGAGCGTGCCGTTCTGCACGAGGACGGTCGCGACCGGGCCGCGGCCCACGTCGAGTTGTGCCTCGATCACGGCACCCATCGCCGGACGGTTCGGGTTGGCCTTGAGCTCGAGGATCTCGGACTGCAGCGCGATCGCCTCGAGCAGCTGGTCCAGACCCTTACCGGTGATCGCCGAGACCTCGACGTCCTGCACGTCGCCGGACATCTTCTCGACGATGACCTCGTGCTGGAGCAGGTCGGTGCGGACCTTGTCGGGGTTGGCGTCGTACTTGTCGATCTTGTTGATCGCCACGATCATCGGCACCTTGGCGGCCTTGGCGTGGTTCAGCGCCTCGATGGTCTGCGGCATCACCGCGTCATCGGCCGCGACCACCAGCACCACGATATCCGTCACCTGCGCGCCACGGGCGCGCATCGAGGTGAAGGCCGCGTGGCCGGGCGTGTCGAGGAAGGTCAGGCGCGTACCGCTCTCGGTATCCACCTGATAGGCGCCGATATGCTGGGTGATGCCACCGGCCTCGCCCGAGACGACCTTGGTCTTGCGGATCGCGTCTAGCAGCGAGGTCTTGCCGTGATCGACGTGACCCATGACCGTGATGATCGGCGCGCGATCCTGCAGGTCCTCGGGCTTGTCCTTGACCTGCTCGATCACCTGCTCGACGTCGGCATCCGAGACGCGGACGACGCGGTGGCCGAAATCCTCGATGATCAGCTCGGCGGTGTCGGCATCGATCGACTGGTTCTGGGTCGCCATGATGCCGTTCTGCATCAGCGACTTGACCACGTCGGCCACGCGCTCGGCCATGCGGTTGGCAAGCTCGCCCACGGTGATGACCTCGGGCAGCTGCACGTCGCGCACGACCTTTTCGCGCTCGACATGACCGCCCATCGCCTTCTGGCGCGCGCGCTCCTGCTTGCGCTTCATCTGCGCCATGGAGCGCTGACGGCCGCCTTCGCCGGACAGCGCCTGGTTCAGCGTCAGCTTGCCCGAGCGGCGGTTGTCGGCGCCACCCTTGGTCGCGGGCTTGGCCTTCTTGTCGGCGCGGGCGTCGCGGTCGCGATCGCCGGCCTTGCGGGGGGCCGAGCCGGGACGCGGGCCGCCGGCCGGCATCTCGCCGGGGGTCGCGGCGGCGGGCTGCTGCGGCGTCGGCTGGGCGGCGCGGCGCGCGGCCTCTTCGGCCTCGCGCTTCTTGCGCTCCTCTTCCTCGGCCTTGGCCTTCAGCGCTTCCTCGCGCTCGCGGTCCTCGCGTTCCTTGGCCTCGATCTCGGCGCGGCGGCGCTCGCGCTCCTCGGCGCGGGCGGCCTCCTCGGCGGCACGCTTCTCGGCCTCCTCGGCCTCACGGGCCCGGGCCAGCGCCAAGGCGCGCATCCGGCGCTCGAGTTCGGCCTCGCTGATTCCGGCCGGGCGCTTGGACGGGTCGCCCCGCACCGCGCCGGTCGCAGCCGTGCCCTGCGCCGCGCCGCCCGGCTTGGGCACCACGACGCGCTTGCGTTTGGTCTCGACCACGACGTTCTTGGTCCGGCCATGACTGAAGCTCTGCTTGACGTTCCCCGGACGGGATCCGCGCAGACCAAGAGGTTTCTTGCCGTCGGTATCGCTCATCAGATTTACATATCCTTCCCGGAGGCCGTATCGCCGCCGTTGCTCTCTCGTAGACCGCGCAGTTTCGCGGCCTCCTCTACAACACGGTCGCTGAGTCCGCCAGCGGCGAGCGCGCCGTGTATCACACTTTGCCGGCCGAAAGCCAAACCCAATTCTTCCGAGGTCAGGCAGCCGTAATATCTTGCCCCCGTGGGGGTCCAGAGCTTGGACTTGCCGCGCACCGACCCGTCGGAGGCCTGAAGCAGCACGCGGACGTGATCGCCAGCAAGCGCCGCCTTCACCTTTTCGAAGCCGGCGATCGCCAGCCCCGCCTTGCGGGCCAGAGCGATCAGATCGACCACCCGGCGCGCCTGCTGACGCTCCACCTCGGCCGCCAGCCCGTCCGGCACCGTCACCGGCGCCTTGGCGGCGCGGGCGAATTGCCCGCGCTTCGCCGTTTCTATCACGGCCTTCTCGGCCGTCACGTAAATGCCCCGTCCCGGCAGCTTGCCGAGGATGTCGGGCACCACCTGGCCGTCGGGGCCGATCACGAAGCGGATCAGGCCGGATTTCGGCTGCACGTCACCGGTGACGATGCATTTCCGTTCCGGCCCGTCGGCCCGCTCCGCCTTCATTCCACCGCGACCCATGCGTGTCTCAGACCTCTTCCTCGTCGTTCTCGGCCGCCGCGGCGGCCTCTTCGGCGGCGAGCTCGTCGGGATCGACCCAGCCCAGCGCCACGCGCGCGGTCATCACCAGCTCCTGCGCCTCTTCGAGGCTCACGTCGAAGGGCTCCAGCACGCCGTCATCCTTCACGCGCTCGCCGTTCTGGGTGGTCCAGCCGCCGGCCAGTTCCCAATCCGCGCAGGTCGCGAAATCCTCGAGCGTCTTGACGCCGTCCTTGGCAAGCGCCTCGACCATCTGCGGGCTCAGTCCCGGGAAGCCGATCAGGCTGTCCTCGACCCCCAGCTCGCGGGCCCGCTCCAGCGCGGCCTTGTTCTGGGCGTCGATATAGTCGCGGGCACGCGCCTGAAGCTCGGCGGCGGTGTCGCTGTCGACACCGTCGATCACCAGAAGCTCGTCCTGATCGACATATGCGACCTCGTCGAGATTTGTGAACCCCTCGGAGACGAGAAGTTGCGCGAAGAACTCGTCGAGATCGAGCGTGTCCATGAACAGCTTGGTGCGGGTCTCGAACTCGGCCTGGCGGCGCTTCGATTCCTGCTCCTCGGTCATGATGTCGATGTCGAGCCCGGTGAGCTGCGACGCCAGACGCACGTTCTGGCCGCGACGGCCGATGGCGAGCGACAGCTGCTCCTCGGGCACCACCACCTCGATCCGCTCGGCCTCTTCGTCGAACACGACCTTGGAGACCTCGGCCGGCTGCAGCGCGTTGACGAGGAAGGTCGGCATGTCCTCGTTCCACGGGATGATGTCGATCTTCTCGCCCTGCAGCTCGCCGACCACGGCCTGGACGCGGCTGCCGCGCATGCCGACGCAGGCGCCGACCGGATCGATCGAGTTGTCATAGGAGATCACGGCGATCTTCGCGCGCGAGCCGGGGTCGCGGGCCACGGCCTTGATCTCGATGATGCCCTCGTAGATCTCGGGCACCTCCATCTTGAACAGCTCGGCCATGAACTCAGGCGCGGTGCGCGACAGGAAGATCTGCGGGCCGCGGACCTCGCGGCGCACGTCCTTAACGTAGCAACGGATCCGGTCGCCGGGGCGATAGGCCTCGCGGCCGATCTTCTCGTTGCGGCGCAGCACCGCCTCGCCGGCGCCGGGCAGCTCGACGACGATGTTGCCGTATTCCTCGCGCTTGACGGTGGCGTTGATGATCGTGCCGGCGCGGTCCTTGAACTCCTCGTATTGCCGGTCGCGCTCGGCCTCGCGGACCTTCTGCAGGATCACCTGCTTGGCCGATTGCGCCGCGATGCGGCCCAGCTCGACCGGCGGCACCTCCTCGGCATAGACGTCGCCGACCTTGGGGTCGTCGAGATACTGCTTCGCCTGCTCGACGGTCATCTCGGCCTGGTAGTTCTCCAGCTCGTCATCGGCGACGACGGTGCGCACGCGGGTGAAGCGGGCGCGGCCGGTCTTGCGGTCGATGTTGACCCGGATGTCCATCTCGGCGCCGTAGCGCGACTTGGCGGCCCGGGCGAGGCTCTCTTCCATCGCCTCGACCACGAGCGCGGGGTCGATCATCTTCTCGCGCGCCACCGCCTCGGCGGTCTGCAGCAATTCCAGCTGGTTTGCGGACGTGATGGCCATCAGTCGTTCTCCTCATCACCATCAATGATGGTTTCAACATCGTCGAATTGGGTCTCGTCGATCTGCCCCGCATCCTTGCGGTTGCGCAGCACCTCGCGAATGAGCTCGTCGGTCAGCACCAGCTTGGCATCCGACAGCCATTCGAATTTCAGCCCGATCGTGCCTTCCTCGATCTCGATCAGCACCTCGTCGCCCTCGGTGCCCGCCAGCTCGCCCTTGAAGCGGCGGCGGCCGTCGATCAGCTCCTCGGTCTCGATCTTGGCCTCGTAACCCTTCCACTGCTCGAAATCCTTGAGCCGGGTCAGCGGCCGGTCGATGCCGGGCGAGGAGACCTCGAGCGTATAGGCGTCGAGGATCGGGTCCTCGACATCGAGCACCGCCGAGACGGCGGTGGAAATCTGGCCGCAATCATCGACCTCGATCGTGCCGTCGGGCTTCTGCGCCATGATCTGCAACGTCGTGGACTTGCCCGACATCAGCCGCACGCGCACCAGCTCGAAGCCCATGTCACTGATGACGGGCTCGATGATCTCCTGGACGCGGCGGTCGATCGCGGCCTTGGCGATGAGGTCGGACATGGGGTCCTCCAAGCACAAAAAAACGGGCCAGCGGCCCGTCGATCTTTCCCGGTGGGCGCCGGTTGTGGAGGCCGGCGCGCCGCTGTTCTGAGGGGGATATAGAGGGACGGATCCGAGTCTGCAAGGGTGGCGTGTCGGGTCCGCCGGATCAGGCCTCCGGAAAGAAGGCCTCGGGCGCGCGGGCCGCCGGCAGCGCGCGCATCCGCTCGATCCAGCCGGCCATCGCCGGGCTCGGCGAGACGCCGGCCTCGGTGAGCCACTGCACGTAGCCCCAGACCGCGCAGTCGCCGATCCCCGGCGCCGCGCCATGCAGGAAATCGGCGCCGTTCAGCATCCGGTCGAACCGCGCGCGGTCGACCGCGAAACGCCCCTCGAGCCAGTCGATCACCGCCGGGTCGAAGCGCGCCCCGCCCAGCCGCCGCGCCTCCTTGAGTTGCGGCAGGCACATGCCGATGCGGTTGGCCTCCCACAGGACCACCTCGCGACCGCGCCGAAGCCCGGCCGCGCTCTCGCCGCCCAGCGTGCGGAATCGGCTGGCGATCTCGATCAGGATCGCGCCGGACTGGGCATGGGCCACGCCGTCGATCATCAGCACCGGCACCTCGGCCGCCGGGCTCGCGGCGAGGAATGCCGCCGGGCGGCTGTCCGGCGGCGCCCAGATGTCGACCCGGGCCGGGCGCCAGTCGAGCCCGGCCAGGGACAGCGCCAGCGCCACCTTGCAGGCATGGCCCGAATCCGGGTGTCCATAGAGTTCGAGATCGGTCATGCGGACAGCTTCCGCCCGGGCGCGGCCGCCGTCAATGCTCGGCCGGTTCGGGCTGCATGACGAAGATGATCACCGCCAGGATGGTGATATAGAAGCGGAACGCCGGTTGCTGGCCATTCCAGATATCGGATTGCCACATCAGGAACCACTCGGCCCCGATCGCCATGAAGCCGACGAACCAGACCAGGAAACCGGTGGTCGCGCCTAGAACGGCCCAGTCCTTGGCCCCGTGGAAGACGGCCACCGGTGCCCGCAGCGCCATCGCGAGCCGGACCGCGCCGAAGCCGAGCAGCAGCGCGGTAAGCCCCTCGCCCGCGATGATCAGCCAGTAGCCCGCGTGCCACATCCATTCGGTGGTGATCGCACGGCCCATCAGCGCGTTGCCTTCGAAGGTGGTGTCCATCGACAGCACGTGCTGCACGAAGGCGAAGTTCGAGCCGTAATCGAGAATGTTGTTGAGCGTGACGAGGAAGGCGAAGAAGGCGAGGCCGAGCAGCATCGCGATCTTGGAGAGACGCAGGGGCATGAGGGTCCTTTCGGGCAGGTCTGAAAGCATGGCCGCCACGCGCCATAGGCGAGTGAAGCGGCAAGCAGCACCGACTAGAAGTGGCAGGCCGCCGCGCTGTCCATCGCCAAATCCCCTATGCCCTCCATGCTGTGGCCCGATTGCCGCCCCCTTGCCCGGCATGTCGAACGAGAACGGCCCGCCCTCCGGTCGGAGAGCGGGCCGTTCATGCGGCGCAGGGGTGCGTGATCAGCCGTTGGCGCCGATGAACCACGCATCCTTGTCGATGGTGCGGCTGACCTCGGTGAACAGGTCGGCGGTGTCCTCGTCACCGGCATCGCCCGCTTCCTCCATCGCCTTGCGGATTTCGCCGCCGACGAACACGTAGCGCGACTTCAGCTCCTCGACATGCTGCTTGATGTCGGAGATCTCGACCGGATAGGCGTCCAACTGCGCCTTCTCGGCCGCGACCTCGAGGGTGCCGCGGGCAAAGCCGCCGAGGATCACGGCGCGCTCGGCCATCAGGTCGGCGCCCTCGCGCAGCCGGTCGGCGGCTTCGTCGAGCAGCTCGTGCACGCCGATGAAGCCCGGGCCCTTGAGGTTCCAATGCGCCTGCTTCACCGCCAGCGTCAGCGCAAGCATGTTGGCAAGGTTCTTATTGAGCAGATCGACCATCTGGGTGCGGACGTCCTGCGTCAGTTCTCCGGCGAAATTCTCGGGCATCGTGGTCCTCGTTCGTGACGATAGGTCATGTGTCAGGCAGCCAACGCCGCGGCGAAGCGTCGGTTCCTGAGCGGTCGGGAGCGGCTGGAGAACCGGCAGGGGACCGGATTCGTCCCTCGAATCGGCCGGGAAACCGGCAACGATCGCGTCACGCACCATGTAGGCAAAGGCGGTCGCAACCTGAAGTGGCGCTGGCGGCAGGACTCCGCGGCGGGCCCGCGCGCGGGTGAGCGCGTTCCCGCCGGATCGGCCCTGTCAGGCCGTGCCGTGTTTTTCAGCAGTCGGTCTGCCACGTATCCGGGCAAGGTTCGGGCGCCGGGATCGAAGGGCGCCCCAAAGAGGAGATAAGACATGATCATCCGCAAGAGCATCCTCGCCGGCCTGTCGGCAGCTTGCATCACCCTCGCGGCGCCGGCCGCGATGGCCGCCCCGAGCCAGGAAGTCGTCGAAGCCCTGGTTGCCGAGCTCGTGGAGCAAGGCTTCAACGGCGAGATCCGCATCCGCCCGAGCGGCGACCGGATCGAGGTCGAGGCCAGCGGTCCCAGCGGCTACACCGAGCGGGTCTACAGCGAGGATGGCGGGCTGCTCTTCGAAGAAGAGACCGAGATGGCGGACGGCTCGCGCGTCGAGCGCGAATACGACAGCGCCGGCCAGCTGGTGTCCGAAGAGTACGAGGCCAGCGACGAGGCCGAAGAGCTTCGCGAGATCGAGGAAGACGAGGCCGAGGAGCGGCGCGACCGCGAGGAGGACGAGGCCGAAGAGCGTCGCGAGCGCGAAGAGGAAGAAGAGGAAGAGCGCCGCGAGCGCGCGGAAGAGGAAGAAGAGGAGCGCCGCGACCGCGAGGAAGACGAGGCCGAGGAGCGCCGCGAGCGCGCAGAGGAAGAAGAAGAGGAGCGCCGCGAGCGCGAAGAGGAGCGGCGCGACCGCGAGGCTGACGAGGAAGAGGAGCGCCGCGAGCGCGAGGAAGAGGCCAACGACGACTGAGGCCAACGCCCGCGGCCACGGCGCCTCCATCTTCGGGACCTGCCGGGCATTCCGGCAGGTCCTTTGCTTTTGCCCCTCCCGCCGGCGGCTTGGACCGGGCGCAACGCCGGTGCCGCCGACGCCAGGAACGGGCCGCTCGCCTCGCCTGCCCGGATGCGGTCATGCCGATGGCCCGGGCCGGGAGCCGCGCCGTGGAGGCACCGACCAAACGAAAACGCGCCGCCCCGGGGGGACGGCGCGCCAAATCGCGGAGAGCGGCTGGCCTCAGGCCATCCACCACCGTTCGCAGATGCGGTTGCTGTCGAGATCGAACACGTTGCCGACCACCTCGGGGTGACCGAGCTTGATGTTGTAGCCGTCGACGAAGTTCGCATACATCGGGATCGCCGTCGCGCCCTCCTTCGAGCACAGCGCCTGCATCTCGTGATACATGTCGCGGCGCTTGTCGCTGTCGAGCTCGGCGCGCGCTTCCTTCAGCAGCGTCTGGAACCGCTCGTTCTCCCAGTGCGTGTCGTTCCACGCCGCGCCGGTCTCGTAGCCCAGCGTGAACATCCAGTCCTCGGTGACCCGGCCCGACCAGTAGGAGGCGCACCAGGGCTTCTTGATCCAGACGTTGGACCAGTAGCCGTCGGCCGGCTCCTGCACGACGTTGATGTCGATGCCGCAGTCGCGGGCCGAGGCCTGGTAGAGAAGCCCCGCGTCGATCGCGCCGGCAAAGGCCGCCTCCGAGACCGAGAGATCGATGCTCAGGCCGTCGAGCCCGGCCTCCTTCAGCAGCGCCTTCGCCTTCTCGGGATCGTAGTCGTTCTGCTCCAGATCGGCGTGGTAGTACTGGTTCGCCGGGCCGATCGGGTGGTCGTTGGCCACCGCCCCGTGGCCCATCAGGATCTTCTCGACCATCTCCTCGCGCCGCACCGCGTGCTTGAGCGCCCGGCGCACCGTGACGTTGTCCATCGGCGACAGGTCGGTGAGCATCGGGAAGGTGTAGTGCTGGTTGCCGGTCACCTCGTTGAGCGCGAGCTGCGGGTTGGCCTTCAGCAGCGGTTCGACCTGGAACTCGACGTTGTTCACCGCGTCGACCTGCCCGGTCATCAGCGCCGTCATCCGCGCCGAGCCGTCATTGATCGCGATCACCTCGATCTGGTCGAACCAGCCGGCCTTGCCGTCCTTGTAGTGGCCGTCGACGCGGCTCAGCAGCGTGCGCACGCCGGGATCGAAGCTCTCGACCTTGTAGAGACCGGTGCCAATGCCCTGCGCGATCGCCTCCTCGACGTTCTGATGCGGGTACATCAGCAGGTGATAGTCCGACATCAGGAACGGGAAGTCGGCATTGCCCGCCTCGAGCGTGAACTGCACCTGGTGATCGCCGAGCTTCTTCATCTCGGTGATCGGCGCGACGATCGGCCGGGCGGCGGATTTCGCATCCTCGTCCAGATGCAGCTTGAGCGAGGCGATCACGTCGTCGGCGGTGAAGGGCTGGCCGTTGTGGAAGGTCACGCCCTCGCGCAGGTCGAAGGTCCAGGTCTTCGCGTCCGGCGTCGATTCCCACGAGGTCGCCAGCTCGCCCACCAGCTCGCCATTGGCGGCGATCTCGGTCAGGCAGTCGAACACCGCGCCATAGGCGGTGACGATCATGTAGGTGTCGGAATGGGTGCGCCCGTCCCAGCTGTCGGAGGTATTGGCGCCCGCGAGGCCGAGCCTCAGCGTGCCGCCGCGCGACTGCGCGCGAAGCGGCAGGCCGGTGACCGACAGAAGGCCCGCGGCGGCCCCGGACCTGAGCAATCCCCGGCGGCTGATCTGTGGCAACATGTGTCTCTCCCTCTTGATTCCCTCTCGGCCCACCGGACCGATTCGCTTACATCTTATCAGTCGCCGCCTCGCCCAAGGCCTCAACTCTCCGTTCGGCCAGAAGCCGGTCGAGCCAGTCGGGATCCATCTCGGGCACCGAGGACAGCAGCAGGTCGGTGTAGGGGTGGTGCGGCGGCGTGAACATCTCGGTCTTGGGACCCTGCTCGATCACCCGGCCCTCCTTCATCACCACCACCTCGTCGGCGATCGCCTTCACCGTGGCGAGATCGTGGGTGATGAACATGTAGCTCAGCCCGAGCTCGTCCTGCAGCCGGGCGAGGAGCTTGAGGATGCCCTCGGCCACCAGCTGGTCGAGCGCGCTCGTCACCTCGTCGCAGATGATCAGCCGCGGCTCGGCGGCGAGCGCGCGGGCGATGCCGACGCGTTGCTTCTGCCCGCCCGACAGCTCGCCCGGCAGCCGGTCGCGGTAGATGGCGGGGTCGAGCTCGATCTGCTCGAGCAGCTCGTCGACGCGGGCCGCCAGCCGGCGCCCCTTGAGCCCGGAATAGAACCGCACCGGCCGCCCGACGATCTGCGCGATGCTCTGGCGCGGGTTCAGCGCGGTATCGGCCATCTGGTAGATCATCTGGATCTGCCGCAGCTGGTCCTTGGAGCGCTGGCGGTAGCTCGGCGGCAGCGCCTCGCCCTCGAAGCGCACCACACCGCTCCTTGGCGGCAGCAGCCCGGTGATCACCCGCGCCGTCGTCGACTTGCCCGAGCCGCTCTCGCCCACCACCGCCACGGTGCGGCCGGGATGGATGTCGAAGCTCACCTCGTTCAACACGACCTGTTCGCCGTAAGCCGCCGTCACCCCCTCGACCGCCAAGATCGGCACGCTCTCCGGGCCGGGCTTCGGCTTTTCGGGGCGGTGATAGCCGCGCACCGCCCAGAGCGACTTGGTGTAGTCCTCGCGCGGTGCATCGAGCATCTCGCGCGTCGGCGCGGTCTCGACCTCGTCGCCCCGGAGCAGCACCTTGATGCGGTCGGCCATCTGCGCCACCACCGCGAGGTCGTGGGTGATGTAGATCGCCGAGGTGCCGAACTGGTCGACGATGTCGCGGATCGCCGCCAGCACCTCGATCTGGGTGGTCACGTCGAGCGCGGTGGTCGGCTCGTCGAAGATGATCAGGTCGGGGCGGCAGGACATCGCCATCGCGGTCATCGCGCGCTGCAACTGCCCGCCCGAGACCTGGTGCGGATAGCGAAAGCCGATCTCCTCGGGGTTGGGAAGCCTGAGCTTGGCATAAAGCTCGATCGCGTCCTCGATGCTTTCGCCCCGGTCCTGCACGCCGTGGCGCACCGGTGCCTCGACATGCTGGTCGATCAGCTTGTGGGCGGGGTTGAAACTCGCCGCCGCCGATTGCGCGACATAGGCGATGCGGCGGCCCAGCAGCGAGCGCTTCTCCTCGGTCGAGGCGTTCATCAGGTCGATGCCGTCGAACATCACCGAGCCGCCCGAGATCCGCACCCCGTCGCGCACATAGCCCATCGCGGCGAGGCCCAGCGTCGATTTGCCGGCCCCGGATTCGCCGATCAGCCCCAGCACCTCGCCCCGGCCCAGCGTCAGGTCAACGCCGTTGATGATCGGGTGCCACTCCTCGTCTGAGCGGCCCTCGATCCGCAGGTCGCGGATTTCCAGAAGCGGCGTCACGATTTCAGCCCCGACGCGCGGTGCAGCATCCAGTCCACCACGAAGTTCACCCCCACCGTCAGGATCGCGATGGCCAGCGCCGGCAGCAGCGGCGCCAGCGCCACCATCGGCGCGAAGGCCGCGAAATTGATGAACTGCGCGAGGTCGCGGACCATGGTGCCCCAATCCGCCAGCGGCGGCTGGATGCCGACCCCGAGGAAGGACAGCGAGGCGATGGTCAGGAACACGAAGCAGAACCGCAGCCCGAACTCGGCCAGAAGCGGCGCCATGGCGTTGGGCAGGATCTCGCGGAACACGAGATGGCCCATTCCCTCGCCCCTGAGCTTCGCGGCCTCGACGTAATCCATCACCACGATGCCGATGCCGACCGAGCGCGCGAGGCGGAACACCCGCGTGCTGTCGATCACCGCGATGATCAGCACCATGTAGAAGGTGAGCAGCCCGCGCGCGCCATCGGCCCAGACCGAGGCGATGGTGAGCAGCAAGAGCGCGAAGATCAGCGAGGGGATCGCCATCAGCACGTCGACGCCCCGGCTCAGCACCTGGTCGAGCCAGCCGCCGACGACGGCGGCCAGAAGCCCCAGCGAGCCGCCGAGAAAGAAGGCCAGCAAGGTCGTCGCGAAGGCGAGGCCCACGGTGTTCTGCGCCCCGTAGATCAGCCGCGAGAGGATGTCGCGGCCGATCCGGTCGGTGCCCAGCGGAAAGGCCGGGTCGCCGCCCATCGCCGGATCGCCGCCCGGCACCACGTTGGCCGCGCCCAGCACCGCCTCCTGCCCGTGCGGGGCGATCCAGCCCGCGAAGATCGCGACGAAGGCGTAGATCAGGATCACGAGGATGCCGAAGGCCGCCGTCAGCGGCATCTTGCGGAACTGCCGCTTCAGCCTCTCGGGCCCGAGGTGGCGCCCGGCGAGACGGAACAGGAAGGCCGCGACCGCGCAGATCGCAAATCCCATCACCGCCCAGCGGAAATACACCGCTCCCGGCTTCATCCACAGCCAGATCCCGGCCGCGATGGCGGCGAGCGCCAGCGCGTAGCCGAAGGCCACGCCATAGGACATGTCGCGGTAGCGCGGCGCGTTGCCGCTGAGCCTGCGCGCCGCCCAGAGACCGATCCAGGCCAGCGCCGCGATGGCGGCAAGCGCGCCGAGGAGCCAGATCCAGAGACTCATTTCGGGTGCCTCAGACGCGGGTTCGAGATGATCGACAGGATGTCGGCGGTGAGGTTCAGCAAGATGTAGGCGGCGGCAAAGATCAGGCAGCAGGCCTGCACCACCGGGATGTCGCGCAGCTTCACGCTGTCGACGAAGAGCTGGCCGATGCCGGGATAGACGAAGACCACCTCGACCACGACGACGCCGGTGACGAGATAGGCGAGGTTGAGCGCCACCACGTTGACGATCGGCGCCAGCGCGTTCGGCAGCGCGTGGCGCCAGATCACCCGCAGCGGCCGCATCCCCTTGAGCCGGGCCATCTCGATATAGGGCTGCGCCATCAGGTTGAGGATCGCGGCGCGGGTCATCCGCATCATGTGCGCGGTGACCACCAGCGTCAGGGTCAGGGCCGGCAGCAGGGTCTTTTCCAGCCGCTCGCCGAAGCTCATCCCGGGAAAGATGTTCGACAGCGACGGCAGCACCGGGTTCACCACGGCGAACAGCAGGATCAGGATGTAGGCCACGAAGAATTCGGGGCTGGAGATCGAGGACAGCGTCGCGATGTTGGCGCCCTTGTCGAAGGCGGTGTCGCGCCACAGCGCCGCGAGGATGCCGAGGCCCACCGCCAGCGGCACGGCGATGGCCGCCGTCACGCCCGCGAGGAACATGGTGTTGGCGAAACGCGGCCCGATCTGCGCCAGCACCGTGGCCGAGGGGTCGACCCGGCCCGTGAAGCTCGCGAAATTCGCCTGCGCGAAGCTGACGCCGAGATCACCGCGCGCCGCGTCCCAGAGCCACTGCGCGTAGCGGACCGGCAACGGCTGATCGAGACCGAGCTGGGTGCGGATCGCGGCGACCGCCTCGGGCGTCGCGGACTGGCCCAGCACGGCCTGCGCGAAATCGCCGGGGAGCAGATTCACCGCGCCGAAGATCACCGCCGAGACGATGAGCAGCGTCAACAGGCCAAGCGCCAGACGCTGCAGGACGATACGGATCACGCTCCCCAAACTGCCGTGCTCTCCCCTGGGACCCGGGATGCGGGTCGCTGCGGTGCGGTTCCGCACCTTCTTGATTGCGGTCAGGTTAGCGAAGCCTCGGAATCTGTAAAGCCTTGTGGTGATTACCCAACGTCGCCTAGCCGAAGATCGGCCCGTCATTGCCCCGGCCCAGCGCGTCGGTGGCGCGCACCAGCTCGGCCGAGATGCCCGGCTCGGACAGCGCGTGACCGGCGCGCGGGATCATCCTGAGCGTGGCGGCGGGCCAGCGCGCGACGAGGCTGTGCGCCCCGGCGGGCGGGCAGATCATGTCGTAGCGCCCCTGCACGATCAGCCCGGGGATCTGCGCGATCCTGCCCATCCGTTCGAGGATGCCCTGCCCCGGCGCAAGAAAGCCGCGATTGTGGAAGTAATGGTTCTCCAGCCGGGCAAAGGCGCGGGCGTATTCGGCGGGACCGTCGCCCAGCGGCCCGTCATTGTCGATCGAGGCCAAGGCGTTCTCCCACGAGGCCCAGCTGCGGGCATGGCGCAGCTCGCAGCCCGCATCGCCCGAGAACAGCCGCCGGTGATAGGCGCCGATCAGGTCGTCATGCTCGGCCTCCGGGATCGGCGCGGTGAAGCGCTGCCACAGCTCGGGCCAGAACTGCCCGGCGCCGCCGCCATAGAACCACTGCAACTCGGGCTCGGTCATCAGGAACACGCCGCGCAGGATCAGCGCCGCGGCCCGCTCGGGGTGGGTCTGCGCGTAGATCAGCGCCAGCGTCGCGCCCCATGAGCCGCCGAACAGCACCCAGCGCTCGATCCCGAGCATCTCGCGGATATGCTCCATGTCCGAGACCAGATGCCACGTCGTGTTGGCCTCGACGCTGGCATGCGGGCGCGAGCGGCCGCAGCCGCGCTGGTCGAACAGGATCACCCGCCAGGCCGAGGCATCGAAATAGCGGCGCATCGCGGGCGAACAGCCGCCGCCCGGGCCGCCATGCAGCACTACGACCGGCTTACCGTCCGGGTTGCCGCATTGCTCGACATAGATCCGGTGCCCGTCGCCGACATCGACCATGCGCTGGTCGAAGGGCTCGACGGGGGGATGAAGATGCGCGATGGCGCGACGGTGACCTGAGACCTTGTCCATGCCCGACCTATATAGGCACAAGCATCATGCCGTCACCCGCCCGCGACGAAGAAGGACCGAAACATGCCGCAGACCGATCCCGCCCGCTCCACCGTCGATGCGCAGGAGGTCGCCAAGTTCGAGGCGATGGCCGCCGAATGGTGGGACGAGAACGGCAAGTTCAAGCCGCTGCACATGCTCAACCCCTGCCGGCTGGGCTACATCACCGACCAGATCGCGGCGCAGTTCGACCGCGAACTTTCAGCGAAGACACCGTTCGAGGGTCTGCGGATTCTCGACATCGGCTGCGGCGGCGGGCTGTTGTGCGAACCGATGGCGCGGTTGGGCGCGACGGTGGTGGGTGCCGACGCGGCCGAACGCAACATCCCCGTGGCACGGCTCCATGCAAAGCAGTCGGGGCTCGAGATCGACTACCGCCACACCACCGCCGAGGCGATGGCCGAGGCGGGCGAGCGCTTCGACGTGGTGCTCAACATGGAGGTGGTCGAGCACGTCGCCTCGCCGATCGACTACCTCAGCGCCTGCCACGACCTGCTAAAGCCCGGGGGCCTGCACATCTGCTCGACCCTGAACCGCAACGCCAAGAGCTTCGGCATGGCGATCCTCGGCGCGGAATGGGTGATGCGCTGGCTGCCCAAGGGCACGCATGACTGGAAGAAGTTCATCACCCCGGACGAGCTCTACGACCTGCTCAGGCGCGCCGGGCTGACGCCGGTGGACCGCAAGGGCATGGTGTTCAACCCGATCTCCTGGAGCTGGTCGCTCTCGGAGCGCGACCTCTCGGTCAACTACGTCACCGCGAGCCTGCGGCCCGAGCGCGTCACGCTCTAATCCACGTCCGAAAGCCTCAGCCTGAGCTCGCGCAGCACCGGCAGCGCGGCGCGGGCCCGCTCGGCGCCGACCCGTTCGACCACGTCAGAGACGATCGGCGTGATCGCGGCGACGGCGGCGTTGCGCGCCTCGAGCCCGGCGGGGCTGATCGCCACCATCTTGCGGCGCGCATCGTCCCAGTCGGGACGGATATGCACCCAGCCCGCCCATTCCAGCTTGCCCAGCGTGTTGGTCATCGCCCCGCGCGTCAGGTGAAAGGTCTTGGCGAGCTGCGCCGGGCTGCGCTCGGACCCCGAGAAGGCGAGGTGGTTCAGCACCGAGAAATGCGACAGTTCCATGCCCTTGGGCAGCACCTTCGACATGGTGTTGCGCGCCAGCTGGTCGACGGCCAGGATCTCGCTGAACAGCGTGATGGCGAGATTGTCGAGAGGCTGGCTCATGCGGGTCCTTCATAGGGGCGGTCATGCGCGAGCGAGGGCACCCGCCGTCTCGCTTGTGCCACTTCGGCCATGTCCAGATCAACGATGCTGATACCGGCGGCCGTGCCGGCATCGGCGATGACCGCGCCCCATGGATCCACCGCGAGGCTGTGGCCCCATGTCTCCCTGGCCCGGCCCTCGGTCGCGGCGTGGCGCCCGCTCTGCGCCGCCGCCAGCACGTGGCAGCCGGTCTCGATGGCGCGGGCCCGCAGCAGCGTTTCCCAATGCGCGGCGCCGGTGACCAGGGAAAAGGCGCTGGGCACCAGCAGGATCTCGGCCCCGGCCTGCGCCAGCGCCCGGTAGAGATGCGGAAACCGCACGTCGTAGCAGATGGTCAGCCCGATCCTGCCCAACGGTGTCTCGGCCAGCACCGCACGATCGCCGGGGCGGTATCCGGCGGATTCGCGGTAGGTCTCGGTCTCGCTGACCTCGACATCGAACATGTGGATCTTGTCGTAGCGGGCATGGATGCCGCCATCGGGCCCGATCAGCAGCGAGCGGTTGGCAAAGCGCCCATCCGCGTCCCCGGTCTTCACCGCGATCGAGCCCAGCGACAGCCAGATGCCCGCCCGCGCCGCCTCGTCGCGCAACGCCGCGAGCATCGGATCCTCGGCCTCGTGCCGCAGCACCGCGAGTTGCCGCGCCCGGCTGGCCGAGACGCAATTGGAGACCTCGGGCGTGCAGACGAGCTCCGCGCCCTGCGCCACCGCCTCGCGGACCATCCCGCGCAGCGCCTGGACGTTCTGCGCCGGCTCGTCCGAGGCGGTGAATTGCAGGAGCGCGGCGCGGGTCACTTGCCCAGCATCGGGTCGAGCCCGCCGCGACGGTCGAGAAGCGCCATGTCGTCATAGCCGCCGACATGGGTGCCGCCGATGAAGATCTGCGGCACGGTACGGCCGCCATTGGCACGCTGCACCATCTCGGCGCGGCGCTCGGGCTGAGCCACCACGTTGATTTCGGTATAGCTGACGCCCTTCTGGGCCAGCAGGCGCTTGGCGGCGTGGCAGTAGCCGCAGGTGGGCGAGGTGTAGATCTCGATCTGTGGGGTCGTCTCGGCCATTCGTGTTCTCCGGAAAACAAAGAGGTTTCCCATGATCTAGGCATCCGGAGCGGCGCGGGCCAGTGCGATCACGCAGATCTCTTTCGCCCCAGCGGCGCGGGCCGCGGCGGCGCAGGCCGCGAGCGTGGCGCCGGAGGTCAGCACGTCGTCGGCGATCAGAACCTCGCGCCCCGCCAGCCGCGCGCCGCGGCGCGGATGCGGCACGATCGCCCCGTCGAGCGTCGCGCGGCGGGCACGGGCATCGCCGGACAGGCTATCGGTCGCGCGGCGCCGCCACAGCGCGTCGGGGCAATAATCGAGCCGCAATTCCCGCGCGATGCGCGCGGCCAGCAGCGCCGACTGGTTGTAGCGGCGCTGCCAGAGCCGGCCGCGATGCAGCGGCACCGGCACCACCAGCATGCCGGGCCGCGCCAGATCCACCGCCGCGCGCGCCATCCAGCGCCCCAGAGGCCGCGCCAGATCGGTGCGGTCGCCATGCTTGAGCGCCAGCGCCAGCCGCCGCCCGCCATCGCGGTAGCGCAGCACCGCCCGCCCCGCGCGCCATGGCGGCGGGGTGACAAGGCAGGAATCGCAGCGCAGCCCCGGCTCCGCCTCGCCCGGCAGCGGCCGCGCGCAAAGATCGCAGAGCGCGCCACCGAGGAACGGCGTGTCGCGCCAGCAGGCCCCGCAAAGCCCGTGATCCGCCTCGGTCATTTCGCCGCAGCCCATGCAGACCGGAGGGTAGATCGCCCTCAACACGCTTTGCATTCCGGTGCCGCCCCCCTATCTGCGGCGGATGTCACAGACCCAGCGCCCCGCCCTGTTCGATCGCCCCGCCCTCGCGCTTCGCCGCGCCCGCGCCGCGCGTGCGCCGGCCCTGTTCCTGCAGGAGGCGGTGGCCGACGACGTCGAGGATAGGATCGCCGAGGTTAACCGCAGCTTTACCGACCCGGCGGTGGTGACGCCCTGGCCCGGTCTCTGGGCGCGGCGGCTGCCGGAGGCGAAGATCGTTCCCGATGCCGAGATCCTCGATCTCGCCCCCGGTACGCATGACCTGGTGATCCACGCGCTGGCGCTGCACTGGGCCGAGGACCCGATCGGCCAGCTGATCCAATGCGCCCGGGCACTGCGCCCGGACGGGCTCCTGATCGCGACGCTGTTCGGCGGAGAGACGCTGGCGGATCTGCGCGCGGCGCTGACCGCCGCCGAGACCGCCGTCACCGGCGGGCTGTCGCCCCGGGTCGCGCCGATGGGCGAGATCCGCGATCTCGGCGCGCTGCTGCAACGCGCCGGGCTGGCGCTGCCGGTGGCCGATGGCACGCCATTCGACGTCAGCTACGAAACCCCGTTCCACCTGATGCGCGATCTGCGGGCGATGGGCGAGACCAACGCGATGGCGGGCCGCCTGTGCCGTCCCACCCGCCGCGCCGTGATGGCCGAGGCGGCGCGGCTCTATGCCGAAAGCAACATGCGCCCCGATGGCCGGGTCGGCGCGCGTTTCGAGGTGATCACCCTGACGGGCTGGGCGCCGTCGGCGGACCAGCCGCAGCCGTTGCGCCGCGGCTCGGCGACGCATAGCCTCGAAGAGGCGCTGCGGCGCGCCCGCGACGAAAGCGCCGATTGACCCGATGGCCGCGGGACCCGATCCCTGCGGCCGAACCTGCCGGCAGCTTGTCGGGACCGCATTTCCGCTACCTTGCTTTGAAAACATTCATTAACGCCGCAGCCCCGAGGACAGACGATGCTCGACGCGACCCGACCGACCCACGCCCCCGCCGATCACCCGGCGCTGCCGAAATCCCGCGTCGGCATCCTCGTCGCCAATCTCGGCACCCCTGACGGCACCGATTACCGCTCGATGCGGCGCTACCTGTCCGAGTTCCTTTCCGACCGCCGTGTCGTCGATACCAACCCGTTGATCTGGCAGCCGATCCTGCAAGGCATCATCCTGTCGAAGCGGCCGCAGAAATCCGGCGCCGCCTACCGCTCGATCTGGAACGAGGAACTGAACGAGAGCCCGCTCCGGACCATCACCCGCGCCCAGACCGACGCGCTGCGCGCCCGCTTCGAGGCGGAGCATGGCGACGCGGTGCAGGTCGAGTTCTGCATGCGCTACGGCAATCCCTCGACCAAGTCGGTGGTGCGTCGCATGGTCGAGAACGGCTGCCGCAAGATCCTGTTCTTCCCGCTCTACCCGCAATATGCCGGTGCCACTTCCGCCACCGCCAACGACGCCTTCTTCAAGGCGCTCTCCAAGGAGAAGTGGCAGCCCACCGCGCGGGTGGTGGACCCCTATTTCGACCGGCCCGACTACATCGAGGCCCTGGCCAACTCGGTGCGCCGCGCGCATCCCACGCCTGAAAGCCGCCCCGAGGTGCTGGTCTGCTCCTATCACGGCCTGCCCAAGCGCTACCTGCTGGAGGGCGACCCCTATCACTGCCAGTGCCAGAAGACGACGCGGCTGCTGCGCGACGCGCTGGGCTGGGAGGACACGCGCGTCGTGACCACCTTCCAGTCGGTCTTCGGCCGCGAGGAATGGCTCAAGCCCTACACGGTCGAGGAGGTGGCGCGGCTCGCCAAGGACGAGGGCGTGCGGAAGATCTCGGTCTGTGCCCCGGCCTTCTCGGCCGACTGCATCGAGACGCTCGAAGAGATCAACGAGGAGATCCGCGAGAGCTTCGAGCATGCGGGCGGCGAAAGCTTTACCTACATCCCCTGCCTGAACGAGCACCCCGAGCATATCGACATGCTGGAGCGGGTGATCCGCGAGAACCTCTCCGGCTGGATCTGAGACACGAAAAAGGGGGCCGTGCGGCCCCCTTCCCGCATGCGCTGCGGCGCGATTTCAGATCAGCATGACCTGCGTGCCGATCTTCGACAGCGAGAACAGCTCGGCGATGTGCTCGTTGTAGAGACCGATGCAGCCATTCGAGGACCGGCGACCGATCTTGCGCGTGTCGTGGGTGCCGTGGATGCGGTAATACTGCCAGGTCAGCCACATCGCATGGGTCCCCAGCGGGCTGTCGGGACCGGCGGGGATGTATTCGGGCCATTCGGGGTTGCGCTGGCGCATCTCGGGCGTGGGACGCCAATCCGGGCCCTCGACCTTCTTGATGATCTCGGTGCGGCCGAGGCGGGTGAGATCGGGCGTCAGCGGCACCGAGCTCGGATAGAGCCGGTAGACGCTTTCGTCCTCGCTCCAGAAATGCACGGCCCGGCTCTGGGTATCGGCGAGGATCGCGCCGTTGCGCAGGTCGGAGAAATAGGGCCGCCAGTCGAGCGAGCGGAAGCTCGAGACGTTGCGGCTCACGGAGGACGAGATGTCGCCTTCGATCTCGGTCGAGCCCGACAGGGCGAGCGCGGGGCTGGCCAGCGCGGCCGCGCCCAGCGCGGCGGTTGCGGCGATGAAGCCGCGGCGGTTCAACGCTTTGGGGTCGTTACCCATGCGAATCTCCAGACAGGGGGTGACGTCACCGGAATCTGGTAGATCGCGATCTCGTGAGGCGCAATTCACGCAAACGTCAGGGTGGCGGGGCACCGCCGATCTCGTTTGATCTGTCGCTTCAACGCCGCTAATCAGGCGCCTGTTCTCGATCTCACAGGTGACGCATGCAGCGACGCGAGCTGATTCTCGGTCTTCTCCTCACCGGCCTTTCGGCCTGCGCCGCGCCCTCGGGCCGGATCGGTCCGGACGGGCTGCCGCTGCCGCAGGTCTACCGGATCAAGCCCGAGGACGAGGCGCAGATCCCCTACCGGATGCTCGATGGCGTCAACACGCTGCGCCGGGCGCGCGGCCTGTCGCAGCTGACACTCGACGCGCAGCTCAACGCCGCCGCCGCGACGCATTCGCGCGACATGAGCGTCCAGAACCGGCCCTGGCATTTCGGCTCGGACGGCTCCTCGCCGGTCGACCGGCTGCGCCGCGTCGGCTTTTCGGGGCGGCTCGTGGGCGAGGCGATCTCCGAGACCTACGAGACCGAGCTCGAGACCCTCGCCGCCTGGATGGAGGAGCCGGCGACGCGCGACGTGATCCTCGACCCCGCGGCGACGCGGATGGGCCTTGCCTGGTTCCAAGAACCGGCGGGCAAGATCTGGTGGACCATGGTGCTCGCGGCCTGAGCCCCGCCAAGGATCACGCATGAAAAAGGGGCGCCGCGGCGCCCCTTCGCATGTCGGGGATGCCGCTGTCGGCTCAGGCCTTGACGAAGACCGGCGTATAGTCGCCGACCATCGAGTAGATCTCCTCGACCTCGTTGTTCATCACCGCGATGCAGCCGGCGGTCCAGTCCTGCTTGTTCTCGAAGGCCCGGGGCGTGCCGTGGATGAAGATCTCGCCGCCCGGGCTCTTGCCATGCGCCTCGGCGAAGGCGCGGTCGCGGTCGTTCGGATAGGAGATCCCGACCGACAGGTGATAGGCGCTGTTGGGATTGCGGCGGTCGATGATATAGGCGCCCTCCGGCGTCTTGCCGTCGCCCTCGAACTGCTTGTGGCCCACCGGCGCGAAGCCGAGCTGGAACGGATAGGCCTTCAGCGCCTTGTTGCCATGCATGAGATAGAGCCTGCGCTGCGACTTGAAGGCCATGATCGAGGTCACTTGCGGCCCGTCATAGCTCAGCACCTTGCGGCCCGAGCACGCCGCGAGAAGCGCCGGCGCGGCGAGGAGGATCTTGCGTCTGTCGATGGTCATGCTGCCCACTGTCCCGGTCTGATGCCGTTTGATTGAAATTACCGGATTCGCGAATCCGCGCCTAGGGGGCAGCTTGAGGCGACATCCTTAGCGCCGCGTGAATCGTGTCGCCAACTCCACATGCGGCGACCAGCGGAACTGATCGACCACGGTGACCGGGCCCATCTCGAACCCGTTGTCGATCAGGGTCTTCGCATCGCGCGCGAAACTCGCGGGGCTGCAGGAGACCATCGCGATCACGTCGATCCGCGCGGCGGCAAGCTGCGCCACCTGCGCCTGCGCCCCGGCCCGCGGCGGGTCGATCACGGCGGCGTCGAATCGCGCCAGCTCGTCCGGCAGAAGGGGCCTGCGGAACAGGTCACGGGTCTCCGTGGTGACCCGCTTGAGGCCGGGCACGCCGCGCCAGCCCCGGTCGAGCGCGGCCAGCATCGCCGTCTCGCCCTCGACGGCGTGGATCTCGGCCGTTTCGGCCAGCGGCAGCGAGAAGGTGCCGCAACCGGCGAAGAGATCGACGATGCGCGGCGCCCCGGCCACCGCCTCCCGCACCGCCTCGAGCAGCGCCGCCTCGCCATGGGCGGTGGCCTGAAGGAAGGCACCGGGCGGCGGCACCACCCGGGCCCGGCCCATGCGCTGCACCGGCGGCTCCAGCTCGGCCACGATCTCGTCGGCCCAGACGAGCCGCGCCAGCCCGGCCTCGCGCGCGATCTCGGGCAGCGCGATGCGCAGCTCCTCGGTCAGCGGCTTGTCGGTGTCGATATGCAGATCGGGCCCGGCCTCGCTGTCGGTCACGGTGAGCCCGGCCTCGCCCTTGCGCGAGGCCGCGAGCGCGGCGATGCGCTCCAGGGCCGGGATCAGCCCGGTCAGCTGCGGCAGCATCAGCCGGCAGCCGGGCACCTCGATCACCGTGTCGGAGGCCCGGGCATGGAAGCCCACCAGAGCGCCCTTCTTGGTGCGTCGCCCGGCCAGCCGCGCCCGGCGCCGGCTGTCGGGCGGCGAGGTGAGCACCTCGGCGATTTCGCCCTCGATCCCCTGGGCGCGCAGGGCGGTGCGCACGATCTCGGCCTTCCACGACGCCACGAAGCCATCCGAAGCATGCTGCATCGCGCAGCCGCCGCAGGATCTGAAATGCCGACAGGGCGGCGCGACGCGCTCGGGCGAGGGGGTCACGATCTTCGGGCCATCGGCGGCCAGCGTCACCACCTCGCCGGGCAGCACGCGCGGCACCAGCGTGCCATCCGCAGCCCGTCCCATGCCATGATGCGTCACCGCCTCGATCGTCACCTCCCCCCGGGGCGCGGGATCGGGCTGCGGGGTCTTCGGCGGCAGGGTCTCGGTCATGGCGTCCTCTTCTACTCGGCGGCCTCCTGCCCGAGGAACCCGCCCGATTGGCGGGCCCAGTAGCGGGCATAGACCCCGTCTTGGGAAAGCAGCGCCTCATGCGTGCCCTCCTCGACGATGCGGCCGCCCTCCATGACCACGATCCGGTCCATGCGCGCAATGGTCGAAAGCCTGTGCGCGATGGCGATCACGGTCTTGCCCTGCATCGCCTGTTCGAGCGCCGCCTGAATCTGCGCCTCGACCTCGCTATCCAGCGCCGAAGTCGCTTCGTCCAGCACGAGGATCGGCGCGTCCTTGAGCATGGCGCGGGCGATGGCGATGCGCTGGCGCTGGCCGCCCGACAGTTTCACCCCGCGCTCGCCCAGATGCGCGTCGTAGCCGCGTCGGCCCTTGAGATCGGCGAGATCGGCGATGAAGCCATGCGCCTCGGCCCGCGCCGCCGCCGTCTCGACCGCCTGCTGCGGCGCATCGGGATAGCCGTAGCGGATGTTGTCGCGGGCCGAGCGGTTGAACATCGCGGTGTCCTGCGTGACCATGCCGATCTGCCGGCGCAGGCTTTCCTGCGTCACCGCGCTGATATCCTGCCCGTCGATGCTGATGCGGCCCTGTTCCACGTCATAGAGCCGCAAGAGCGCCGCCACGAGGGTCGATTTGCCCGCCCCCGAGGCGCCGACGATGCCGATCTTCTCGCCCGGGGCGATGTGCAGGTCGATGCCGCGCAACCCGCCGGCGCCGCCGCCATAGGTGAAGCTCACGCCATCGAAATCGACGCTGCCCTCGCGCACCTCCAACTCGCGCGCGCCGTCCCGGTCGGTCAGCCCATGCGCGGGCGAGAGCGTGTGGATCGCGTCCTCGACCTCGCCGAGGTTGGAATACATGCCCATCAGCGTGAAGCTGACCCAGCCGGTCATCTGCGCCAGCCGCAGCGAGATCGCCCCCGCCGCCGCGATGTCTCCGGCGCTGGCGCCGCCATTGGCCCAGAACACCAGCGTCGCGCCGGTGACGATCACCGGCAGCACGCCGGCCAGCGCCATCAACCAGAACCGGAACCCCGCCGAAACCACGCCGAAGCCCAGCGCCCGCTCGCGATACTCGTGCATCGCGCCGAGCGCGGCGCGATCCTCGTGGTCGGAATGGCCGAACAGCTTCACGGTCTTGATGTTGGTGATGGTATCGACCACCTGCCCGGTCACCATGGCACGCGCCGAGGCGCGGGCGGTCGAACTGGCGCGGATCTTCGGCATGTAGATCCGGATCAGGGCGATGTAGCCCAGAAGCCAGAGCGTCAGCAGTCCCGCCGTCAGGCCGTCGATGGTCAGCAGCAGCAGCGCCGAGCCGACCAGCGAGGCCAGCGCGAAGAACACCGTCTGGATCGTGTCGACGGTCAGCTCGGTCGTGGCGCGGGCCGCCTGCATCTGCTTTTGCGCGATCCGGCCCGCGAAGTCGTTGTCGAAGAAGCTGACCGCCTGTCCCAACGTGTGCCGGTGCAGGCGCGACAGCACCAACGTGTAGATCGACGGTTGCAGCACCACGCTCTGCATCAGTCCCGAAAGCCCCATGACGACCGGGCGCAGCAGTACGAAGAACGCGGCGACCCCCAGCAGCAGCCCCATGTTGCCCGCGAAGAAGCCCTCCGGCTCCGCCGCCAGCGCCGCGTCGATCACCCAGCCGAGGATCAGCGCCGACAGCACCTCGAGCACGCCCGCCGACATCGACACCACGGCGCTGAGGCCGGTCACCGCGAAGCTGCCCGACAGGGCCCAGCGCAAAAACCGCCACAGCGTTGCGGGGGGCGGGCCATCGGCCGGGCGGAACGGCGCGATCAGGCGCGAGACATCGATCATTCGGCGGCCTCCGTGGATGGCTTGTCGTCGGCGTCCATGCCGAGGAAGCCACCCGACTGGCGCTTCCAGAACCGGGCATAGATGCCCCCCTGCGCCAACAGCTCCTCATGGGTGCCGTCCTCGGCGATCCGGCCCTCCTCCATCACCAGAACCCGGTCCATCCGGGCGATGGTCGAGAGCCGGTGCGCGATCGCGATCACGGTCTTGCCCTCCATCATCCGGTAGAGCGTCTCCTGGATCGCCGCCTCGACCTCGGAATCAAGCGCCGAGGTCGCCTCGTCCAGAACGAGGATCGGCGCGTCCTTGAGGATCACCCGCGCCAGCGCGATGCGTTGCCGTTGACCGCCCGAAAGCTTGACGCCGCGCTCGCCGACCTGCGCGTCGTAGCCCTGCCGTCCCTCGCCATCGACGAGATCGAGGATGAAGTCATGCGCCTCGGCCCGACGCGCGGCGGCGATCATCTCGGCCTCGGTCGCGTCGGGGCGGCCATAGAGGATGTTCTCGCGCACGCTCCGGTGCAGCAGCGCGCTGTCCTGCTGCACCATGCCGATGGCGGAGCGCAGGCTGTCCTGCGTCACCCGGGTGATGTCCTGCCCGTCGATCTCGATCCGGCCCGCCTCGGGGTCGTAGAAACGCAAGAGCAGCTTCACCAGCGTCGACTTGCCGGCGCCGGAGGCACCGACCAGCCCGATCTTCTGTCCCGCCGGGATGGTGAGATCCAGGGGCCCCACCCCGCCCGCGTCGCGGCCGTAGCGGTGGTTCAGACTCTTGAGCGCGATGTCGCCGCGGCTGATGCTCAGCTGCCCGGCGCGATCGTCGTCGGTCAGCGTGATCGGCTGGGCGATGGTGCGCATGCCCTCGGCGATGACACCGAGATTCTGGAAGAAGTTGGTCACCGCCCACATGATCCAGCCGGTCATCGCGTTGAGCCGCAGGCACAGCGCCGTGGCGGCGGCGACCACGCCGACGCTGGCCGCGCCGGAGATCCACAGATAGAGCCCCCAGCCGACCACGCCGACGATCAGCAAGCCGTTCAGCACCGACAGCGCCACGTCCATGATCGTGAACAGCCGCATCTCGCGCTGGAAGGTGGCGCGGGCCTGCTCGATCACCGATTTCGCGCCGTCCAGCTCGCGGTCGTGATGCGCGAACATCTTGACCGAATGGATGTTGGTATAGGTGTCGACGACGCGGCCCGTCACGGCGCTGCGCGCGTTGGACGAGGCCTCCGAGGCCGGTCCGATCCGCTTCACGGTCCAGCGCATCAGCGCGGCATAAAGTCCGAACCAGACCACCAGCGGCAGCAGCAGCATCGGGTCCGCCTCGCCCAGAAGCACGGCGGCGCCGACGATATAGGCGAGCGCGAAGGTGATCGCGTCGAAGATCTGGAACACCACCTCGCCGGCGGCAGGCGGCGTCTGCATGATCCGGTTGGCGATGCGGCCCGCGAAATCGTTCTCGAACCAGCCCACCGACTGGCGCAGCACGTGGCGATGCGCCCGCCAGCGCACGGTGGTGCCGAAATTGGGCAGGATCGCGTTGTTGAGAAGCAGCACATGCGCCGCCTGGAAGGCCGGGCGCAGGATCAGGATGAACCCGGCCACCAGCAGCAGCTCGACCCCGTGCCGCGCCAGTACCGTCTCGGGCGTGGCCCGGCCCAGGAGGTCCACGAGGCGGCCCATATAGGCGATCAGCCAGATCTCGACCACGGCCACCACCACCGACAGCAGGCCGGTGACCCAGAACACTCGGGCGAAGGGCCGCGCGTACTCCTTCAGGAAGGGCCAGAGCCGCGATGGCGGACGGTCGGTCTGCTCGTATTCCCCGTAGGGGTCCACGAGGTTTTCGAAGAAGCGGAACATGGGATGTCTCGAATACGTGTCACCGGCATATAAGCCGGTTCGCCTCGAAGGAAAACGTGCATGCGCGGCGGGCCGCGCAACTCAGGGAAGAAGTTCGTTCCGCCCCAGCGCGAAACCCGACGCGATCCATCGCGCCTCGATCTCGCGCAGCTTCTCGCCCAGCGCCGGGCCGTCGAAATCGGGCATCAGGTCGGCCGCCTTCACCGGCAGCGCCGCTCGCGCCCCGGCCTCGGCGGTTTCCCGTGAAACAGCCTCGATCTCGCGCCCCGACAGCGCCGCGTTGAGCGCCAGAACGTCGAGCGCGGCGCGCGCGCCGAGCCGGTAGCCCAGCTCGCCGGGGCCCCAGCCCGCCTCCTGTGCCTCGCGCAGCCGTTGCAGCGCGCCCGCCTGCGCCCGGCTGAGCCGCAGCCGCTCGGCCACCTCCTCGCCGCCCACCAGCGCCAGCCGCCGGATCGGGTCGGGGGCCAGCCTCGCCTCCTCCTCGACATGCACCAGCACCGCGAGCGGGTCCGAGGCGCCGCCGGGCAGCACCCGCATCAACACGCCCGAGATCGCCATGGAGGCGACGGCGGGGGCCGGGTCCGGCGCCGCCATCAGCTTGAGCATTTCGGCACCGACGCGCTCGCGCGACAGCCCGCCGATCCCCTCGGCCAGCTCGGCGCAGGCGGCGAGCCCGTCGGCGTCGATGCCGCCATGCGTGTCGCCATACCAGGCGTGGAAGCGAAAGAAGCGCAGGATCCTCAGGTAATCCTCGCGGATCCGGTCATGCGCGTCGCCGATGAAGCGCAGCCGCCGCGCCGCGAGATCGGCAAGCCCGCTGCCGAGCGGGTCCGCGACCGTGCCCCGCGCATCGGCATAGAGCGCGTTCATCGTGAAATCGCGCCGCGCCGCGTCCTCGGCGATATCCTCCGAATAGGCGACCGTGGCGCGGCGGCCGTCGGTCTCCACGTCGCGGCGGAAGGTCGTGACCTCGATCGGCGTGCCCTGCGCCACGACGGTGATCGTGCCGTGATCGATGCCGGTGGGCACCGGCTTCAGCCCGGCGGCGCGGGCCAGATCGACCACCCGCTCGGGGCGGGCATCGGTGGTCAGGTCGAGATCCGAGACCGGCTGCCCCAACAGGGCGTTGCGCACGCAGCCGCCGACGAACCAGGCCTGGTGGCCCGCGGCCTCCAGCATGCCGGTCACGGCGCGCGCGGGCGCGGCCTCCAGCCACTCCGCCTCGATCCGCTCGCTCATCGGTTCATCCTCTCCGCCAGGCTGCGCAGCATCCGCGCGGTGGCGCCCCAGATGTAATACGGGCCCCACGGCACCACATAGTAGTGCCGCCGCCGCCCCTGCCAACGCCGCCCCTCGATCCGGAACCGCGCCGGGTCGGTGACATGCGACAAGGGCACCGAGAACACCTCGGCCACCTCGCCCGCCTCGGGCACCGCCTCGAACCGGCCGCGCAGCAGCCCGATCACCGGCGTCACCGAGAACCCCGTCACCGTTTCATGCGGCGGCAACGTGCCCAGCACCTCGACCCGGCCCGGCGCCAGGCCGATCTCTTCCTGCGCCTCGCGCAGCGCCGCGCCGACGGGGCCGTCATCGACCGGCTCGACCTTGCCGCCCGGAAAGGCGATCTGGCCCGGGTGATGGCGCAGCCGCGCCGAGCGCTTGGTCAGGATCAGCCGCGCCTCGGCACCGTCGAGATGCACCGCCGCCAGCACACCGGCCTGCCGCAGGCTGCGCCCCTCGGGCACCGGCAGCCGCGGATCGATGTCGTAATCGGACGAGGCATCGCCCGGCCGCTCCAGCGCCCGGGCGAGCCGCGCCTCTATCGGGACCTCAGCCGCGGCCACCGGCGGCCTTGTTCTGGCCTTCGGCGGCGTCGGGCCCCTCGGTCGCCTCGAAGCCGAGCGTCTGGGGCGCGAATTCGTAATGCGCGCCGCAGAACTGGCAGTCGGCGGTGACGATGCCCGCCTCGGTGGTCATGTGGGCGATATCCTTGGCCGAGTAGATCGACAGGCTCTGGCGCACCTTTTCCTCGGAGCAGGTGCAGCCGAACTGCACCGGCTGCGCCTCGAAGACCCGCGGACCTTCCTCGTGGAACAGCCGGATCAGCAGGTCCGTCGGAGTCACGCTCGGCCCGATCAGTTCGAGCTGGTCCACCGTGTCGAGCAGCAGGTTGGCGCGGTTCCAGTTCTCGCCCTCGTCCTCGTCGAGGATGTCGGCGGCCTCGAGAAGCCCCTCCTCGCCCGAGCCGCCCTCGGCGGTTGCGGCGAAGGGCGAGGCCTTGGGCATCTTCTGCAGCATCACGCCGCCGGCGCGCCAGCTTTCGTCCCGGCCCGGTTCGGTGGATTTGCCGAAGGTGAGCGAGAACCGCGTCGGCAGCTGCTCGGACTGCGCGAAATAGGTCTCGGCGCAGGCGGCCAGCGACTCGCCGGTGATCGGCGTGATGCCCTGGTAGGGCGCCATGCCCTGCCCCTGGTCGATCAGGATCGCGAAGTAACCCTTGCCGATCAGCGAATAGGGATCGGCACCCTCCTCGAGGCGGCTCTCGTCGAAGCTGGCCCAGGCGCGGATCCGGGCCGGGGCACCCTCTTCGGTCGGGGCGTAGTAATCGGTGGCGATCAGCCGGGCCGGGCCGTCGCCGCGCACCTGGAGCGACAGCTTCCAGCGCAGCTTCACGGTCTGGCCGATCAGCGCGGTGAGCAGCGTCATCTCGGCCACCAGCGCCTCGATCTGGGCGGGGTAGTCATGCTGCTCCAGCACCCGGTCGAGCACGCCGTCGAGACGCGCGACCCGGCCCCGGATGTCGGACTGGTCGAGCTGGAAGGGCAGGACGGTGTCGTCCCAGGCAATGCGGGCGCCGAGGCTCATGGGGTTTCCTTGCGTGTCGGGGATGGGCATACCGCGACCATATAGGAAGCTTGTCGGGAGACAAAAAGGGATGATCCGGCGCTATGGCGAACAGGTGCGGCGCGGCCAGCGATACCGGCTGCGCACCGGGGTCTACGCGATCCTCGAACAGGGCGGCGCCCTGCTGCTGACCTGCAAGGAGGACGACCCCACCGATATCCAGCTGCCCGGCGGAGGTGTCGATGCGGGCGAAAGCACCTTGCAGGCGCTGCACCGCGAGGTATTCGAGGAGACCGGCTGGCGCATCGCCGCGCCGCGCCGCCTCGGCGCGTTCCGGCGCTTCGTCTTCATGCCCGATTACGACATGTGGGGCGAGAAGCTGTGTCACATCTACGCCGCCCGCCCGGTCCGGCCGCACGGCCCGCCCTCCGAGCCCGGCCACCGCGCGCTGTGGATGCCGATCGCCGATGCGGCACCGCGCCTCGGCAATGCCGGCGACCGCGCCTTCGCGCGGGCCTTCGCCGAGGCGGGCCGCGCCCGTGGCCGCGCCGCTGCCTGAGCTTGCCCCAAGGGCCGAAAGCCTTTAACGCACGCCCCTGAACGTCCCTTAGGAGAATTGCCCATGGCCGCCCAGCCCGCCCCGAAGAAGGTCGTCCTCGCCTATTCCGGCGGTCTCGACACCTCGATCATCCTGAAATGGCTGCAGACCGAATATGGCTGCGAGGTGGTGACCTTCACCGCCGATCTCGGCCAGGGCGAGGAGCTGGAGCCGGCGCGCAAGAAGGCCGAGATGATGGGCGCGACCTCGATCCATATCGAGGACCTGCGCGAAGAGTTCGTGCGCGACTTCGTCTTCCCGATGTTCCGCGCCAACGCGCTCTACGAGGGGCTCTACCTGCTCGGCACCTCGATCGCCCGGCCGCTGATCTCCAAGCGCCTCGTCGAGATCGCCGAGGCCGAGGGCGCCGACGCCGTGGCCCATGGCGCCACCGGCAAGGGCAACGACCAGGTCCGCTTCGAGCTCGCGGCCTACGCGCTCAACCCCGAGATCAAGGTGATCGCGCCGTGGCGCGAATGGGACCTGACCTCGCGCACCCGGCTGATCGAGTTCGCCGAACAGCACCAGATCCCGATCGCCAAGGACAAGCGCGGCGAGGCGCCCTTCTCGGTCGACGCCAACCTGCTGCACACCTCCTCCGAGGGAAAGGTGCTGGAAAACCCGGCCGACGAGGCGCCGGACTACGTCTACCAGCGCACCGTGAACCCCGAGGATGCCCCGAACGAGCCCGAGATCGTCGAGATCGGCTTCGAGAAGGGCGACGCGGTCTCGATCAATGGCGAGGCGATGAGCCCCGCGACGATCCTCACCAGGCTCAACGAGCTGGGCGGCAAGCACGGCGTGGGCCGGCTCGACCTCGTCGAGAACCGCTTCGTCGGGATGAAGTCGCGCGGCATCTACGAGACGCCCGGCGGCACGATCCTGCTCGAGGCGCATCGCGGCATCGAGCAGATCACGCTGGATTCCGGCGCCGGTCACCTCAAGGATTCGATCATGCCGCGCTATGCCGAGCTGATCTACAACGGCTTCTGGTTCAGCCCCGAGCGCGAGATGCTGCAGGCGCTGATCGACAAGAGCCAGGAGCACGTCACCGGCACCGTCCGGCTGAAGCTCTACAAGGGCTCGGCGCGCACCATCGCCCGCTGGTCCGATCACAGCCTCTATTCCGAGGCGCATGTGACCTTCGAGGAAGATGCCGGCGCCTATGATCAGGTCGACGCCAAGGGCTTCATCCAGCTCAACGCGCTGCGGCTGAAGCTGCTTGCCGCCCGGAATCGCCGGGTGAAGTGACCTGTCGGCGCCGGGCCCTCGGGCGCGGCGCCGGTCGACAGGGCGGGATTTGCGTATTTGAGGAACAAAGTAGCCAAGGGTCACGCCCGGATCACGCAGCATTGTCTTGCGGCATCGGCAGCCTGCGACAGCATGGAGGACGACCGGACAGGGAGTTTGCCATGCTACGCCACAGGATTTCGTGCCTTGCCGCCACCTTGGCCCTCATCGCGCCGATGGCGCAGGCGCAGGCTCCCGAGACCATCACCGTCGCGGGCGGCTGCTTCTGGTGCGTCGAGGCCGATTTCGAGAAGGTCGATGGCGTGATCGAGGCGGTGTCGGGCTTTGCGGGCGGCGACACCGCGAACCCGACCTATGAGCAGGTGACCAGCGGCGGCACCGGCCATTACGAGGTGGTCGAGATCACCTACGACCCCTCGAAGGTGCAGGCCCGGCAGCTCTACGACCTGTTCTTCCGCTCGATCGACCCGACCGATGCGGGCGGTCAGTTCTGCGACCGAGGCCCATCCTACCGCACCGCGATCTTCGCGGATGCGGGAGATCGGGCCGCCGCCGAGGCCGCCAAGCGGGCGGCCGAGCAGGCGCTGGGCCGCGAGATCGTCACGCCGATCCTCGGCGACGCGCCATTCTATCCCGCCGGCAGCTATCATCAGGACTACTACAAATCCTCCGAGCGGCTTGCCGTTTCCTCGGTCGGGCTCTTCGTGCCGAAATCCGAGGCCTACAAGCGCTACCGCGAGGGCTGCGGACGGGATTTCCGGGTGCGCGAGTTGTGGGGCGCGGATGCGCCTTTCGTGAACTAAAGACCCTAGATCAGCGCGATCAGGTCCTCGTGGCGGGCCACGAAGCCCTCGCGCGTCTCGCGCGGGGGTCTGAGCCGGATCTCGAAGCGCGCGGCGAGGTCGCGGTCGAGCCTGCCGAACAGGCGGTCGGCCTCGCGCTCCGAGAAGCCAGCGATCCGCGTGGCTTCGAGCCAAGCGGAAATCTTGTCGGCCCGCTTGATCCGTTTCTTGAGCTCGGCGGGCAGCACCGCCGGCAGGCCGAAGCGCAGGTGGATCGCCGCCGTCAGCCGCGCGTCGAGCGCCCCGTAGCCCGGCCCCACCGCCGCCTTCACCGGCGAGATCATGTCGCCGATCACGTATTCGGGCGCGTCGTGCAGGAGCGCCGCCAGCCTGTCGCGCGGGCCCGCCGCCGGGTAGCAATGCGCGAAGATCTCCTCGACCAGCAGCGAATGCTCGGCCACCGAATAGGCGAAATCGCCACGGGTCTGGCCGTTCCACCGCGCCACGAAGGCGAGCCCATGGGCGATGTCGGAAATCTCGATATCCATCGGAGTCGGGTCGAGCAGGTCGAGCCTGCGCCCCGACAGCATCCGCTGCCAGGCCCGGGGCGCACGGCCACGGCTCACGCCACCTCCGCCGCGTCGATCAGCGCCTGCATCGCCGCCTGCCCCGAGGCGCCGATCGCGAGGTGCCGCGCCTTGTGGCGCATCACCGCGACATGCGCGCGGCGGTGTAGCGCATCGAGCGGTCGCAGTCGGAACACCGGGTTGGCCTCGAACCATGCGGCGCTGCCGCGCCGGGCCTCGGGGGTGAAATCGGGTGACCATTGCGACAGCGCCGCGAACCAATCGGGGTTCACCTCGCCCACCAGCGGCTCGTCTGCCAGCATCCACGGCTTGGCGCGCCCGGTGAAATGCAGGATATGCGGGTCGAACCGCTCAAGCAGGTCCGGGTGATGCCAATCCTCGTGATGCCAGTTCCACAACGGGCTCAGCGGCACGATCTCGTCCGCGAAGACCGCGTTGAGCGCGCCCTGATCGCCAAGCCGGTGCCGCTCCAGCAGGTCGTGATGCGTCTCGACATAGCCAAACAGGCGCTCGGCCACGCGCGCCTTCAGATGCGCCTCGATGTCGATCATCTGCACGCCCGACTGCCAATAGGCGCCGTTCGTCCCGGCAAAGGCACCGAGCACCCGCTCCGCGCGCGGGCTGACCGGGTGCGGGCGCTCCAGCAGGTCGGGCCGGTAGATGAAGGAGGCGACGGCAGCCAGCGGCACGCCGCGCGGCCGCCGCTCGAACAGGCCCTGCAGGCCGGGCCGCCGCATCCAGGTATCGGTGTCCATGTAGAACAGCGCGCCATACTCGTCGCGCAGGATCTCCGGCAGCAGGTGCCGGAAGAAGGTGCCGACGGTGATCCGCGGATTGCCATGCCTGAACGGCGGGATCGCCGAGACGTCGATCCGCCGGAACCGGATCGGCCCCCGCCGCGCCACCTCGGGCACCGGGGTCAGATCCGGCGTGGCGATCACGATGTCGAAGCGACGCTCCGGCTCGGCATGGTGGATGCCCATGGCGGCGGCATAGGCATAGGCGAGATGACCCGCGTCGCAGGCGAAGATCGCGGCGTCGGGATGCTGGGCGGGGCGGGTGGCCGCATCGCTCATGCGCGCACCGTCAGATCGTCGGGAAACCGCGCGAGATAGCGCGCCATCGCCGGCGCCGCGACCAGATGCTTGAGCAGGTGCTTGCGCATCAGCCGCGCGTCATGGGCGGGTCCGGGTCCCACCGGGACAGGGGGCCGGTCGGGCCAGTGCCGCGCCAGAAAGGCGCCCATCTCGCGGGCGAAGCGGGGCGGCAGCTCGCCCTCGGCATCCTTCCACGGCTTTCGCTTGCCGATGAAATGCACCACATGCGCGGTCTGCATCGCTTCGAAGAAGCGCGACGCCCAGGTGTATTGCCAGTTCCATGCGGGCGAGAGCTCGGCCCAGTCGCCCTGCAGCACCGCGTTGTAGAGATTCTGGTCGTGCCGGATCATCCGCCCTGCCTCGGCCCGGCCCAGCGCCACGCAGCGCGCCAGCAGATCGGCCTCCAGATAGCGCGGCACGTCCATCAGGAGCACGCCCGCGTTGAAATAGCGTGCCACCGGCAGGCCCAGCACCCGGAACTGCGCCGGCCGCCGGCTCGGCGTGCGCCATTGGGTGTTGTCGCGGACCGCGCCCAGCGGGCGGCCGCCCAGATCCACCGAGAGCAACGCCGAGAAATCGCCGCCCTGCACGTGGATGTCGCTGTCGAGATAGAGGATGCGCTCGTAATCCGCGCCGAGCGCCTGTGGCAGCGCGAGGCGGAGATAGACATCCGGGCTGCGGCCGGGATCGAGCCGGAGCCCCTCGAACATGTCACCCACATCGACTTGGCAAAGCCGGATGTCGAGATGCGCGAGGCTGGCCGGGATATCGACCGGCGAGACGCCGGTGCACAGGCAGATGTCGAAATCGCGTTCGGGATGCAGCGCGGCGATGCGCGAGATCGCGAAGAGCGCATAGGGCAGATAGCCCTCGTCGCAGGCGAACACCACCGCGCGGCGGTGCCGCGCCGGCCGGTCGCTCGTGCAGGTCATTCCCATCGGCGCTCTCCCGGTACTGGCCGGTGATGCGCTAGCACGACGCGCCGACCCGCTTCAACGCCGCCGCGATTGCCAAGCCGCCGAGGGGGATGCTACGTCAAGCGAGGGACACGTCCCCTGCGCGAGGAGGCCCCGCATGGATCGCGATCACATCGTCAAGGACATCTCGCTGGCCGATTGGGGCCGCAAGGAGATCGAGATCGCGGAAACCGAGATGCCGGGGCTGATGGCGCTGCGCGCGGAATATGGCGACAGCCGGCCGCTGCAAGGCGCGCGCATCGCCGGATCGCTGCACATGACGATCCAGACCGCCGTGCTGATCGAGACCCTGATCGCGCTGGGCGCCGAGGTACGATGGGCCTCGTGCAATATCTTCTCGACACAGGACCACGCCGCCGCCGCCATCGCCCGAGCCGGCACGCCGGTCTTCGCGGTGAAGGGCGAGAGCCTCGCCGAGTACTGGGCCTATACCGACCGGATCTTCCAGTTCGACGAGGGCGCGAACCTGATCCTCGACGATGGCGGCGACGCCACGATGTACATCCTCACGGGGGCGCGGGTCGAGGCGGGCGAGACCGGGCTGATCGAGGTGCCGACCTCCGAGGAGGAAACCGCGCTGTTCGACCAGATCCGCAAACGGCTCGACCAGAGTCCCGGCTGGTTCACCCGGCAGCGCGACGCGCTGCGCGGCGTCTCCGAGGAGACCACGACCGGCGTGCACAGGCTCTACGAGCTGCACCGCGAGGGGCGGCTGCCCTTCCCGGCGATCAACGTGAACGACAGCGTCACCAAGTCGAAATTCGACAACCGCTATGGCTGCCGCGAGAGCCTCGTTGACGGCATCCGCCGCGCCACCGACACGATGATGGCCGGCAAGGTCGCGGTGGTCTGCGGCTATGGCGATGTCGGCAAGGGCTCGGCCGCGAGCCTGCGCGGCGCCGGGGCGCGGGTGAAGGTCACCGAGGCCGACCCGATCTGCGCGCTGCAGGCGGCGATGGATGGCTACGAGGTGGTGCTGCTCGAGGACGAGGTGGCGACGGCCGACATCTTCGTCACCGCTACCGGCAACCGCGACGTGATCCGCATCGAGCACATGCGCGAGATGAAGGATATGGCGATCCTCGGCAATATCGGCCATTTCGACAACGAGATTCAGGTCGCCGCGCTGCGCAACCACAAATGGACCCGGATCAAGGATCAGGTCGACATGGTCGAGATGCCCTCGGGCAACCGGATCATCCTGCTCTCCGAAGGGCGGCTCCTCAATCTCGGCAACGCCACCGGCCACCCCTCCTTCGTGATGTCGGCCAGCTTCACCAACCAGGTGCTGGCGCAGATCGAGCTCTGGACCAGGGGACAGGAGTATCGGCCCGGCGTCTTCGTGCTGCCCAAGGCGCTCGACGAGAAGGTGGCGCGGCTGCATCTGGCACGGGTCGGCGCGAAGCTGACGGAGCTCAGGCGCGAGCAGGCCGACTATATCGGCGTGCCGGTCGAGGGCCCGTTCAAGCCCGAGCATTACCGCTACTAGCGATCAGGCGAGGATCAGCAGCGCCGCGTAGAGCCCGGCCCCCAGCGCGAAGGCCCAGAGACGGCTCTCGCGCTCCTCCGGCAGCTCCTCCTTGATGACGTTGAGCACCACCGAACCGGCCAAGAAACCGAACGCCCCGGCGATCCAGCCCTGCGGAATCTCGTAGCCGAGGCTCGCCGCGAAACCGAGCAGCACCGCCGCCGCCAGCAACCAGCGCCCCTCGCGCAGGTATCTCGGGCCGTGATGAGCATAGAGCGCCCGGTCGTTGACGACGAAATGCAGCCCCAGCGCCAAGGCATAGAGCAGCATGCCGCCCAGTCCTTCCTCGCGCAGCTGCTCTTCGAGCAGGTAGCCCACGAGGAAGTTGTAGATCGCGAAGCCCGCCAGATGCAGCCAGAACGCCCCGGCCGCGGATTCCGTCGCGCGGCGGTGCCCGGCATGGCGCTGCGCCATGCGCTCCAGCGCGTAGAACACCACGAGGCCGCTCAGCGCCAGGAGGTAGATCCAGACCTCGAGCGCGCCCTCCTCGGTTTCGCCCTCGCCGGCAAGTTCACCGAACTCGGCCAATTCGGGCAGGAGATGCACGAAGACATAGGCGACCGAGACGCCCCCCGCGGTTGAGAGCCAGACGCTGCGCGGCGTGCGGTCGAGAAAGACCAGCCGGGGGCTCAGCAGATGCACCGAGGCGAAGATCAACGCCACGAGGGCGGCGCCGATCTGGTTGCCGATCGCGATCTCCATGGCGGGCCTCCTGCGTCGTATCCCCTTCCCAAACGGCAGGATATCCGGGCAGTTCCCGACAAGACGCGGGGCATTCGAACCGACTTCGCGACATCGAAACGTTGCGTCGAATCCCGCTCCGGCCTAAGCAGGTAACGTCGGCCAGGACGGCCAGACCCCAGTTTTCGCAGATCCGCCGGGTGGGAGTCCGCGGGTGAGAACGGGGGTGCTGGCGACCCCGCCGCCCCCCGTATGCCGCCTCAGAACAGCCCGAGCACCAGCCCCATCACCGCGCAGCCCAGCGCGGCATAGCCGCCATCGATCCCCGCTAGGAACCATGGCCGGTTCGAGTAACCGATGTTGAGCGTGATCCAGGGCGCGATGAACAGCGCCCCGACCGCCAGCCCGCCGAAAAAGCCGCCGATCGGAGTCGCGATCCCCGCCAGCCCGAAGCCGTAGCGCATCGTGGCCGCGATGATCAGCATCGCGATGAAGGAGACGAGATAGGGCACCGGCGAGCCGCTGTTGGCCGGCTTGCCGTCGGCGCCCACCGGGACCCCGGAGGCCGCCATCCACGGCTTGGCCAGCGCCATGTACCACACCGCGCCCAGCGCGAAGGAGGCCAGCGCCGCCAGCAGGATCGAGAGTATCGCCATACGAGGTCCCTCCGGGTTTTGTCCCAGAGTGCCGCGTTTGCCGGCCGGGCGCTATGCCTCGGCCAGAGATCCCGCGAGTTCGTGGATCACGCGCCACTCATCCTCGGTCACCGGCTGCACCGAGAGGCGCGAATTGTTCACCAGCACCATCTGCGCCAGCCGCGGCTCGGCCTTGATCTCGTCGAGGCTCACCGCCCGGCTCAGCTTGTAGAGCGCGCGGATGTCGACGCATTCCCAGCGCGGATCCTCGGTCGAGCTGTCGGGATGGATCGTGGCGCAGACTTCGACCACGCCCACCGCCTCCTTGCCGATGTTCGAATGGTAGAAGAAGCCGCGGTCGCCGATCTTCATCTCGCGCATGAAGTTGCGGGCCTGGTAGTTGCGGATCCCATCCCACTCCTCGCCGGCCTCGCCCTTGGCGACCTGCTGGTCCCAGCTCCAGACGTTCGGCTCGGATTTGAACAGCCAGTAGCGCATCAGCCGATCACCTTCTTCCAGGCGCGGATCTCGACGCTCTCGAACAGCCCGGCCCGGGCATAGGGGTCGTTCTCGGCCCAGTCCTGCGCCGCCTGCAGATCCGCGACGTCGAGGACCACCAGCGATCCGTCCATCTCGCCATTCACGTCGAGGAACGGCCCGGCCATGGTCACCACGCCGGTGGCCTCGATATACTCCAGATGCGCCTCGCGGGTGTCGCGGCGGATCTGTAGCGCGCCCGGCTTGTCGCGGGTGATCAGGGCAAAGCTCATTCTCGTTCCTCCTTGAGGGGTCTGTTGATCAGCGCGTCGAGCGCCTGCAGCGGGGTCAGCTCGCCCGCGACCATGCGCGCGGTCACGGCCGAGATCGGCATGTCGAGTCCGCGCGCCTTCGCCAGACCGGTGACGGCGCGCGCGGTCGCGGCACCCTCGACCGTGGTGGCGGCGTCGAAGCTTTCGCCCCGGCCCAGCGCGAGGCCGTAGCGGTAGTTGCGCGACAAATCCGACGAGCAGGTCAGCACCAGATCACCGAAGCCCGACAGGCCCATCAACGTCTCGGGCCGCGCGCCGAGACTGGCGGCGAGGCGCTGCATCTCGGCAAAGCCGCGGGTCATCAGCGCGGCGCGGGCGCTGTCGCCCAGACCTGCACCGATGCAGGCGCCGCAGGCGATGGCGACGACGTTCTTGAGCGCGCCGCCCAGCTCGGCGCCGGTGACGTCCGCCGTGCGGTAGAGCCTGAGGCTGGGCGTCGAGAGCGCGTGCTGCAGCGCCGCGCCGCAGGGCGCGTCGGCGCAGGCCAGCGTCAGCGCGGTGGGCAGGCCGCGCGCGATGTCGGCCGCAAAGCTCGGCCCGGTCAGAAGCGCCGGCGTGGCCGATGGCACCGCCTCGGCGATGATCGCGGTCTGACCGGTCAGGCTGTGCAGATCGATGCCCTTGGCGCAGGCCACGAGCACCTTGCCCGCGAGCGCCTCGGCATGGGCGGCGACGAAGCCGCGCGTCGCCTGCGCCGGCAGCGCGAGAAGGATCGTGTCGCAGGCGAACAGCGCCGAGAGGTCGGAGACCGGCGCGACGCCCTCGGGCAGCGTCACCTCCGGCAGCCGCGCCACCCGCCGCGCCGCGCGCATCGTCTCGACGGCCGCCGCGTCGCGGGCCCAGAGCGTCACCTCGCGCCCCGCCTGCGCCAGCGTCACCGCCAGCGCCGCGCCGAAGGCCCCCGCCCCCGCGATCCCGATCCTCATGCCGTGCTCCTCACGCCTTGGCCCCCTTGCGGCCCGAGCCGATCATCGGCGCCGCCCGCGCGTCGAGCGGCCAGCGCGGCCGCGCCGCAAGCCCGAGCCCGTCGGCCTCGCCCGCCGCGAGCCGACCCAGCCCCGCGAAGGCGATCATCGCCGCGTTGTCGGTGCACAGCGCCAGCGGCGGCGCCGAGAACGCCACGCCGCGCTCGGCACAGAGCTCCTGCAGCGCCGCGCGGATCGGGCCGTTCGCGGCGACGCCCCCCGCCACGGCAAAGGCCGGGCGCGCCGGCGCCAGCTCGAGATAGAGGTCCAGCGCCCGGCGGGTCTTTTCGCGCAGGATCTCGACCACCGCCGCCTGAAAGCCCGCGGCGAGATCGGCGCGGGCGGCGCGGGTCAACCCGCCGGCCGCCGCCATCTCGGCGTCGCGGGCCCGCAGCAGCGCGGTCTTGAGGCCCGAGAACGACATGTCGCAGCCGGGCCGGTCGAAGAGCGGACGCGGCAACGCGATCCGGGCCGGATCGCCCGCCCGTGCCTCGGCCTCGACCGCCGGGCCGCCGGGCTGCGGCAGGCCCAGAAGCCGCGCGGTCTTGTCGAAGGCCTCGCCCGGCGCGTCGTCGATCGTGCCGCCAAGCCGGCGGAACGCGTCATCGCCCTCGACCACGAGGAACTGGCAATGCCCGCCCGAGACCAGCAGCATCAGGTAGGGAAATGCGAGCCCGTCGGTAAGCCGCGGTGTCAGCGCGTGGCCCGCGAGATGGTTGACGCCGATCAGCGGCAGGCCGGTGGCGGCCGAGAGCCCCTTGGCGAGCATCACGCCCGACAGCACCCCGCCGATCAGCCCCGGCCCGGCGGTCACGGCAATGCCGTCGAGATCGGCGATGCCGATGCCGGCCTGCTCCAGCGCCGCCTCGACGCAGTGATCGAGCACCTCGGCATGGGCGCGCGCCGCGATCTCGGGCACGACGCCACCGAACGCGGCATGCAACTCGGCCTGGCCGCGCACCACCGAGGAGAGCACCCGCGCCGCGCCGTCCTCGCGTCGCACCACCGCCGCCGCGCTGTCGTCGCAGCTCGATTCGATGCCGAGGATGGTGAGTCTGGCCATGTCCGCTCCGCTTGCGCCCGCGCCCCGTGCAGCTACCATCCCCGCCTGCCTCGAACAATGCCGCGAAGGGGAGAGGATGTCCGCGATGCCAGAGCCGACCCTGCTGCTGACGCGGCCCGAACCGGCGGCGCAGCGCTTTCTGGCGGAGCTGGAGATCCGGGCCGGGCGGCACCTTCGGGCGGTGATCGCGCCGCTGATGCGGATCGACGAGATGACGCCGCCGCGTCCGGCCCGCAGCCCCGCCGCGCTGATCCTGACCTCCGAGCGCGGCGCATGGGGCGCGGCCCGCATGGGCTATGCCCGCCTGCCCGCATGGTGCGTCGGGCCGCGCACCGCCCAGGCGGCGCGGCTGGCGGGTCTCGACCCGCGCCCGGGCGGCGGCTCCGCCGAGACGCTGCTCGCCGCGATCCTGGAGGCACCGGATGAGGGGCCGCTTCTGCATCTGCGCGGCGACCACCAGCGCGGCGATCTCGCGGACCGGCTGCGCGCGGCCGGGCGCGGCTGCGACGAGGCGGTGGTCTATGCCCAGACCGCGCGTCCCCTATCCGAGGCGGGGCGGGACCTGCTGTCGGGCCGCGCCCCGGTCGTCGCCCCGGTGTTTTCGCCGCGCAGCGCCGCGCTGCTCGCCGCCTGCGCGCCCATCGCCGCGCCGCTGGCGCTGGTGGCGATCAGCGCCGCCGCAGCAAGACCGCTATCGAAGCTCGGCCCGCCGGTCACGCTGGCGGCGCGCCCCGATGCGGATGCGATGATCGACGCAACCCTTGCGGCCTATGCGACGTTCGGTTGCAGGGACCCGATGCGGGGCGGCGGCGCTTGAGGCGCCGCACGGGGCGGGCTAGGGTCTGCAAATGCTGCGGCGGCACGGATAAATCCGACGCGATCGGGGACGGAAGGGACAGGGTTTTGGCACGAAAGACGACAGGCACACCCGGCAGGCCCGCCGGTGCGAAGACAGGCGCGGCACCGCGATCCGGCGAGACCGACCGCGAGAAAAGCGCCGCCACGCCCGGCGAAGCCACCTCCGCCACGCCCGCGACTACGCCCGGCTCCAGCACCGCGCAGGGCGGCGCGACGCCCCCCAGGACCACGTCCGCCCCCGAGACCGACAAGAACTCGACGCCCGTCAAGGAGGGCGCCACGCCCAGCGCGCCGCGCCCGGCCAGCGCGGCGGTGGATCTGGGCACCACCTCGCGCCCGGCAGCTCCCACCGCCGGGGCGATGCCCGCCGTGACGCGCAGCCCGCGCGCGGCCGAGGCCGACAAGCCCACCGAAGGGACCACTGAAACGGCCGCAACGGGCGCCGAAAAGGCCTCGAAGACCGGCGATCCCGCCAGCGTCCGGACCTCGGACGCGCGCGACCCCGCCGCCGCGACGCCTGCGACGCCGCAGACCCCTGCTCCGCCGAGCCGTGCCTCGGGCTTCGGGGCCGGTCTGCTCGGCGGCCTGATCGCCGCGGCGCTGGGCCTCGGCGCGGGCTGGATCTGGCTCAACAACAGCCAGCGCGGCGAGGAATTCGAGGCGCGGTTCGCGACGATCGAGGGCGAGATTGCACCTCTTGCCGACGGGCTCGATGGCCTGCGCGCCCAAAGCGAGACCGGGCTGTCCGAGCTAGGCACCCGTCTCGACGGCGTCGAGACCGGCCTGACCGAGATGAACACCCGGATTGAGACCCTCGAAACCCGCCTCACCGAAGCCGAGGCCAGCGCCGGCCCCGACGGCACTCTGGCGCGGGAGGCGGTGGCCCGCTGGCAGGCCGAGGTCGATGCGCTGCGCGCCGATCTCGAGGCGCAGGCGCAGGAGATCGCGGGGATGGCCGAACAGGCCGCCCAGCAGGTCGCCACCGCCGGTCGCACTGCCGAACAGATCGAGGCCGAGGCCGCCGCCGTCGCCGCCCGCGCCCGGGCCCGCGCCACACTGGCCGAGATCGAGGCCGCGCTGGAAACCGGCGAGCCCTACCCGGCGCTGCTCGAGGAATTGCAGGCCACCTCGCCCACCGAAATCCCGCAGGGGCTCGTCGCCCCCGCGGCCGAGGGCGTGGCGAGCCGCTCCGAGCTGATCGAGGCCTTTCCCGAACCGGCCCGCGCCGCCCTGGCCCGGGCCCGCCGCGAGGGGCTGTCCGGCGAGGAGGGCGGCCGAGTCGCCGGTTTCTTCCGCGACACGCTGCAGCTGCGATCCACCGCGCCGGTCGAGGGCGAGACCACCGACGCCGTGCTGTCGCGGGCCGAAGCGGCGCTGCGCGACGGTCGCCTGCAGGAGGCGCTCGACGAGATCGCGGCGCTGCCCGAACCGGTCCGCGAGGCGCTGTCCGACTGGATCGTCCCGGCCCGCACCCGTGCCGAGGCGCTCGCCGCCGCCGACACCCTGTCGCAATCCCTGACCGAGAATTGAGGCGCCGCACATGCTCCTGTCCCTGATCAAGATCCTGGCCTTCGTCGCCGCCGTGGCAGGCCTCACCTGGGGCGCCGCGCGGCTCACCGACGTGACCGGCGGGGCCGAGATCGCCATGGCCGGCTACGAGGTCACGCTCGGGCCGCTGCAGCTGGTGCTGGCGATCGCATTGCTGGCGCTTCTCGGCTGGCTGCTGTTCAAGGCGCTGGGCCTGCTCCTGGCCCTGCTGCACTTCATCAATGGCGACGACACCGCGGTCAGCCGCTGGTTCTCGCGCTCGCGCGAGCGCAAGGGCTACAAGGCGCTGGGCGACGGCCTCGTCGCGCTGGCCGCGGGCGAGGGCGAGGCGGCGATGGCCAAGGGCCGCAAGGCCGAGCGCTACCTGCGCCGCCCCGAGATCACCTCGATCCTGGTGGCCCAGGGCGCCGAGCTGGTGGGCGACCGCAAGACCGCCGAGGGCGCTTATCGCGATCTGGTGAAGATCGACCGCACCCGCTTTGTCGGGGTGCGCGGGCTGATGCGGCAGCGCCTCGCCGAGGGTGACACCGACACCGCGATGAAGCTCGCCCAGAAGGCGTTCGAGCTGAAGCCGCGCCATGTCGAGACGCAGGACACGCTGCTCCGGCTGCAGGCCGAGGCGCATGACTGGTCCGGTGCCCGTGCCACGCTGGAGGCCAAGCGCCGCTCCGGCGCGCTGCCGCGCAACGTGGTCCGGCGCCGCGACGCGGTGCTGGCGCTGTCCGAGGCGCGCGACGTGATCGACGACACCGCCAGCATCGAGATGCGCGAGAAGGCGATCGAGGCGAACCGGCTGTCGCCGGACCTGATTCCCGCCGCCGTGCTCGCCGCGCGCAGCTACCTCGCCGTCGGCAACACCCGCTACGCCACCCGGGTGATCCGCAAGGCCTGGGAGGCGGAGCCGCATCCCGATCTCGCGCAGGTCTTTGCCGAGATCGCCCCCGAGGAGGATGCGCAGGCCCGGCTCAAGCGCTTCTCGGTGCTGCTCAAGGCGCGGCCCGACCACCCCGAAACCCGGATGCTCGAGGCCGAGCTGATGATCGCGGCCGAGCAGTTCAACGAGGCGCGGCGCGCGCTCGGCGATCTGGTCGAGACCGACCCCACCGCCCGCGTGCTGACGCTGATGGCGGCGATCGAGCGCGGCCGCGGCGCCGACGACGCGGTGGTGCGCGGCTGGCTGACCCGGGCGCTGACCGCGCCGCGCGGCCCGCAATGGGTCTGCGAGAACTGTCACAACGTGCACCAGCACTGGGAACCGGTCTGCTCGAACTGTCATGCCTTCGACACGCTGGGCTGGACCCGCCCGGCCGACAGCGGCACGACGCTGCCGCGCGGCACCGAAATGCTGCCGCTGATCGTCGGCGGCGGTGTCGGCCGCGCCGAACCGCCCGTTCCCGCAGTAGCCGAGGTGCGCGAGGCCGGAGCGACCGCCTCCCCCCTGCCCGCCCGCGACGCCGCCGCCTCCACGCCGCGCACGAACGGCGACGGCGAGATGGACGAGGCGGAGATCGTGGTGCCGCACGGCGACAAGACCGCTGCCCGGTCCGAGGCAGCGGAGGCCGTGACCGAAGGGCGAAAATAGCCCTTTTCCCCCCGCCGCCCGGGTGCTAAGAGGCGCCCGGGCGCCGCTGTAGCTCAGCTGGTAGAGCACGTCATTCGTAATGATGGGGTCGGGGGTTCGAGTCCCTTCAGCGGCACCACCCAAATCTCCAAAGCATTGTTTCGCCTCGGCTTTCGATCGGATCAAGCCAAGGCGTAGTACATGCCGGAGTACATTTCTGCCCCCACTGCTTCCTCAAGGATGGCATCTTCTACTTCCAGCGTCGGGTGCCGACCGAGCTGAGATGCCATTACACGTCATCGAGGATCTTATAGTTGCTTCGGGCAAGGTCGGCGCGGGTGGCGGCTGCGTGGGGCGTACGTGCGGTGCAGGACGTGAATGTCAGTCTCACGATAGACGAAGCGGATTCCACCTTCCACCCGAGACAGATCGGCGGCTGCGGCCCCACCATTCCTTGGTAAATATTTTACCGTTTGGACAAAGTCTTTGAAATGCCTGTTTCGTTGGCAAGTTGCGCCTTTATTGAGCAGCAGAGGTTTCGAGCAAGTCAAAGAGGAGGATATCCGAATGACGATCTCCACCATTGGCCAGCAGCTCGACCCGCTCTGGCAAGCCGCGCAGAATGCCGCATCCACTACCACTGCTTCGACTGACCCATCGCCTTCTGGCGGCACACAAACTTCCCCCGCGATCATCATGGATATTTCCGGAGATGCTAGCGGTGACTCTGCCAGTACGACGACCATGACGAGGGCGGAGCGAGACGCAGCGAAGGCTGCCCTGAAGGTCCAAGAAGAAGCGGCAGAGGCTCAGGCAAAGGCCGAAGAGGAAGCACTCGAAGCGGCAGCGAAAGCCGCCAAGGAGGCTGCGGAGGCCGCTGAAGACATTGCAAAGGCCGAGGCCAAAGCCGCTGAGGAAGCAGCGGAGGCGCAGGCAAAGGCCGAGGAAGAGGCACTTGAAGCAGCCGAAAAGGCAGCCAAGGAAGCCGCTGAGGAGGCAGAAGATCTGGCCAAGGCTCAGGCCAAGGCTGAGGAAGAGGCACTTGAAGCAGCCGAAAAGGCAGCCAAGGAAGCCGCTGAGGAGGCAGAAGATCTGGCCAAGGCTCAGGCCAAGGCTGAGGAAGAGGCACTTGAAGCAGCCGAAAAGGCAGCCAAGGAAGCCGCTGAGGAGGCAGAAGATCTGGCCAAGGCTCAGGCCAAGGCCGACGAGGAAGCTGCCGAGGCTGCTGCAAAGGCGGCAAAGGACGCCTCCAGGAGTGGAGGTGATCCAGTTGCCGGGCCTGCTGGCGCAACTGCCGCGCAAGGACCGGATGGCGCCAAAGAGAATGGCTTCATTGACGAAACCGGGGCTGTCGCCAGTCGCGCCTCCGAAAACTCCAGAGCCTTTGAGCGTGCTGGCCCGAAGGAGAAGGGCTGGAACAAGGTTGATGACTCCTTGACCGCGACTGTTCGTCCCGAGGAAGTCCAAGAGGCCGAAGAAGATGTGGACATCGCCGCATCGCGTGAAGCTGCCAAGCGGGTGCAAGCCAGGATGATGCAGGAGTCCGTTATCTCCCTGATCAGCAGTACCGATAAAGTGGGCATCACGCTCAAGCCTATCGAGAACGTCTCGACAGAACGAGCTGGCGGCTCCTACGCAGCGGCCACGCCAAAGCCGGACGCAGTAGAGGCCAGGCAACGCGTGTCAGTGGCAGCTTGACGTGGAAAGGGCCGGGAAACACATCGTCCCGGCCTACCTCTCCGCATCGCCCTCATAGTTCTGAGAAGCCTGAGATCGCGCACGGATCACCCGGGCGTCGATCCGAACGACCGTGCATCGACGGATGCTGAGGAGTGGGTCACGGCTACGGGGAAGGTCCTCCCGTTGAACTCGGCGCCCGAGGGAGCGAGCCGAGATCCCACATCCGCGCCGTGACCCTTGCAAGCGACCAAGCAGCACTCATCAACCCACGAAACGAGGGTACCACCCCTGCCGTTCCTGATCTAAAGTAAACGTCCGGATGCATCCGGTCTGTACGGGTTCCGACAAAGCCGGGAGCCGCCTCTCCAGACTTGTGCCGCGTGCATCCCGGGCAGGCGTCAGCGGGGGCTGCGCTTGGCCAGGATCCGCTGAAGGGTGCGGCGATGCATGCCCAGACGCCGCGCCGTCTCGCTGACATTGCGATCGCACAGCTCGTAGACCCGCTGGATGTGCTCCCAGCGCACCCGGTCGGCGCTCATCGGGTTCTCGGGCGGCGGCGGCAACGCGTCGTCGCGCGCCAGAAGCGCGTTGGTCACCTCGGTCGCATCGGCGGGCTTGGACAGGTAGTCGGTCGCGCCGATCTTCACCGCCGCCACCGCCGTGGCGATGGCGCCATAGCCGGTCAGCACCACGATCCGCGCCTCCGGGCGGCTTTCGCGCAGCACCTCGACCACGTCGAGCCCGTTGCCGTCCTCGAGCCGCAGATCGACCACCGCATAGGCCGGCGGGGTCTGCGTGGCGATGCGCCGCCCCTCCTCGACCGTGCCGGCGAGCGTCACCGTGAAGCCGCGCTTTTCCATCGCCTTGCCGAGACGTTTCAGAAAGGCCTCGTCGTCATCGACCAGCAGCAGGCTCGGGTCCGGGCCGAGATCGATCGCCTCTGCGTTCATGTCCGGGTCTCCTCTTGGACGTTCGGGGAAGCTAGCTTCGGCCCCTGCCGGGTCAATCCACCGCCTCGACGAGGCAGGCGGTGCGGCGCGCCACCTCCTCGGGGCCGTCGTCGCGCTTGAAGAACTCCACCGTGCCCGCCTCCGGCAGCACCAGATAGGTCATCGTCTGGTGGTTCATCAGGTAATAGTCGGGATCGTCGTCGGCGCGGGCGTAATAGGTCGAATAGGCCTTGGCCGCGGCGGCGATCTGCTCCTCGCTGCCCGACAGCCCGACCATCTCGGGATGCATGTTGGCGGCGTAGTCGCCCATCACCTCCGGCGTGTCGCGCGCGGGATCGACGGTGATGAAGACCGGCTGCGCCTCGATGCCGTGATCCTCGGCGAGGATGTCGACGGCGGCGGCGTTGCGGGCATTGTCGATCGGGCAGACGTCCGGGCAGGAGGTATAGCCGAAATAGACGAGGCTCGGCTCGGTGATGACATCGGCGTCCGTGACCTCGCGCCCGGCGCCGTCGAGCAGGGTGAACGGCCCGCCGAGCCGGTCGAAGCCGCCCGCGACATTGCCGGTGCGGCAGGCGGCGAGCCGGTCCGAGGGCGCGAGGATCGTGGTGGCGACCAGCGCGCCGCCGACGATGGTGGCGACGATGCCTGCGGCGGCGAGGGCGATGGGGCGCTGCATGCGAACTCCTGTGGGGCGGGCCGCCGCATTGATGGCGGCGCGGGGGCTGCCTATCAATGGTCCTCATTGACGCACAAGCCGGAGCCGCGCCTTGCCCCTTCACGATTCAGAGTTGGCGATGCTGCGCGATTTCGGCCGCCGCAACCGGGTCCGGGTCAGGACCCAGATCCTGCTGCGCTGGATCGCGCTGGCCGGGCAGACCGGCGCGGCGCTGGTCGCGGCGCTGGTCTACGGCCTCGTGTTTCCCACCGGGCTGGTGGCGATCACCATCGGCGTCGCCGGCATCGCCAACCTGCTCGCGGCCTTCCTGCTGCCTTCGGCGCGGCGTCTGAGCGAGGGTGAATCCACCGCGATGCTGGTCTTCGACATCGTCCAGCTCTCGGTGCTGCTGTGGCTCACCGGCGGCATCTCCAACCCCTTCGCGCTCCTGATGCTGGCCCCGGTCACCATCTCGGCCACGATGCTGCGACTGCCCGGCGTGCTGCTGGTGGGCGGGCTGGCGCTGGTGTCGGTGACGGTGCTCTGGCTATGGAGCATGCCGATCCTGTCGCCGCAGATGACGCCGCTTTCGCCGCCCGAGCTGCTGCGCTTCGGCTTCTGGCTGGCGCTGGCGATCGGCATCACCTTCATCGGGCTCTACGTGCGGCGGGTGACGCTCGAGCGGCAGGCGATGGGCGACGCGCTGGCCGCGACGCAGCTGGCCTTGGCGCGCGAACAGAAGCTGACCGATCTGGGCGGCGTCGTCGCGGCGGCCGCGCATGAGCTGGGCACGCCGCTGGCCACCATCACCCTGACCGCCTCCGAACTGGCCGACGATCTCTCGGACAGCCCCGAACTGGCCGAGGACGCGGCGCTGATCCGGGCCCAGGCGATCCGCTGTCGCGACATCCTGCGTTCCATGGGGCGGGCCGGCAAGGAGGACACGCATCTGCGGCAGGCACCGCTCGAAGCGGTGGTGCGCGAGGCCGCCGAGCCGCATCTGGCGCGCGGTCGCGAGGTGGTCTTCGCGGTCGGGGCCGAGCCCGGCGCCGAGGAGGATATCGAGTTCCAGCCGGTGATCCACCGCCGGCCCGAGATCGTGCACGGGTTGCGCAACCTGATCCAGAACGCCGTCGATTTCTCGGCCGGCCGGGTCGAGATCGACCTCGCCTGGACCGCCGACAGCGTCATGGTGACGATCGAGGATGACGGCCCCGGCTTTCCGCCAGGGCTGATCGAGCGGATCGGAGACCCGTTCATGCGATCGCGCCGCAGGCCCGGCTACGAGGGGATGGGGCTGGGGCTGTTCATCGCCAAGACGCTGCTGGAGCGGTCCGGCGCGCGGCTCAGCTTCGCCAATGGCGGCGACCGGCTGCGGGCCAGCGGCGTTGCGGCGGGCGGTGCCATCGTCATGGTGGCCTGGCCGCGCGCCGCGCTGGAGGCGCAGCCCGGCGCGAACGAGCCCAATCCGCATTTTCTTCCCTGAACGTTACGTCGCCAATCAAGGACGCCACGTCGCGAACGGCGCGGGCGCCGTTAAGGTTAACACCCGGTTAAGGGTTGGTTTTCACTCTGGGTCGACACTCCTTGAGGTTGCGTGTCCATGCCCTTGCCACCCTTGCTCTCGTTCCTGCTCGTCATCTGCGTCTCGACCCTGTCGGCGACGATGATCGTGGTCCTGCTCGGGCGAATGACGGCCCGGACCAAGGCCGCGCCCCCTCCCGCCCCTCGGAGCGTGTTCCTGTTCGACGGCGATTGCCTGATCGATGCCAGCGCCCCGGCGCGGCGCCTGCTCGACCGGCTCGACGGGGTCGGCACCGAACGCGACCTGCTCACCGGGCTTCTGGAACCCCGCTTTCCGGGCCTCGGCGCGCGGCTGCGAAACCTGGAGGGCGACGGCCACAGCCGGCTCGAGGCGCGCGGCGGCATCGGCCGGATCGAGATCGAGCATTGGGACGGGCTGCTGCGGCTGACCCTGTGCCCCGACGGGACCTCAGACCTGACCCGCGAGGCGGTCGACGCGATCGCCTTCGCGGCGCTTCAGGACGAGCTGGAGACCCTGCGCTGCATCGGCGAGGACGCGCCGCAGCTGATCTGGAAGCTCGACCCCGAGGGACGACTGAGCTGGGCCAACCGCGCCTATATGCAGCTTGCCGAGGCGCGGCGGCAGGCGCATGACCCGCCCTGCCCGGCCGGGGATGTCGACTGGATGCCGGGCGAGCTGTTCGAGGCGCCGGGCTTCGAGCCCGCCGGACCCGACCGCGAGCGTTGCCGCACCAGCCTGTCGCTCGGGGAGACTCGCCGCAGCTGGTTCGAGATCACCCGCATCAGGCGCGGCGCGGAACACGTGCATTTCGCGCTCGACGTGACCGAGGTCGTCGAGGCCGAGCAGGCCCGACGCAAATTCGTGCAGACCCTGACCAAGACCTTCGCGCAGCTCGCCATCGGCCTCGCCATTTTCGACCGCGACCGCAAGCTGGTGATGTTCAACCCCGCCTTCCACGACCTGACCGGCCTGCCGATCGCCTTCCTGAGCTCGCGCCCGCAGGTGCAATGCGTGCTCGACCGCCTGCGGGACCGCAACATGCTCCCCGAGCCCAAGGACTACACCAGCTGGCGCGAACAGGTCGCCGCGCTCGAGGCGCAGGCGGCGCGCGGCACCTATTGCGAGACGTGGTCGCTGCCGGGCGGCCAGACCTACCGGGTCACCGGGCGGCCGCATCCCGACGGCGCGGTGGCCTTCCTGTTCGAGAATATCAGCGCCGAGATCTCCCTGACCCGGCATTTCCGGGCCGGGCTCGATACCGCGCGGGCGGTGCTCGACACGCTGCCCGAGGCGATCGCGGTGTTCTCGGCCGGCGGCACGCGGCTGCTGCATAACGGGGGCTACGCGGCGCTGTGGGACCTGCCCGAGGGCGGTCTCGCCGAGATCGGGCTGACCGAGGAGATCGCCCGCTGGCAGGCGCTGGTCGCGCCCTCTCCGGTGCTGGGCGAGCTGCGCGATTTCGCCACCGCCTTCGGCGAGCGCGCCGAATGGTGCGACCGGCTTAGGCTCAATGACGGGCGCGGCCTGGGCTGCCGCTTCACGCCACTGCCCGGCGGCGCGACGCTGGCGAGCTTCTGGCCCGAGGCGCCCGAGGCGCCCTGCATCGCCGCCCGGGCCAATGGCGGCGCGGAGTCCGCGCTGGTCCGCGCACGCGGCGGCTGAGCGGCGTTTCGGCTTGCAGCACACGGCCCAGCGCCTAGGTTGCGGCCATGACCCTGTTGGCCGGACCGATCCCCCTTTCCGACGAATCGCACAGCCTCGCGCTGGCCCGTCGGCTCGCGCCGCATCTGCGCGCGGGCGACACGCTGCTGCTCTCGGGTCAGATCGGCGCGGGCAAGAGCTTTTTCGCCCGCGCGCTGATCCGCGCCCGCATCGGCAATCCCGACGAGGAGGTGCCCTCGCCCACCTTCACGCTGGTGCAGAGCTACGAGGCGCCCGGCGGCGAGATCTGGCATTGCGATCTCTATCGGCTCTCCGACCCGTTCGAGCTGGTCGAGCTGGGGCTCGAAGAGGCGATGGGCCGCGCGATCTGCCTGATCGAATGGCCCGACCGGATGGGCGAGATGGCCCCATCCGAGGCGCTGTCGCTTGACTTCGAGGCGCGCGCCGACGGTCATCGGCTGAGCATTCGCGGTCCCGAGAGCTGGCGCGCGCGGCTGGAGCCGGTCCTTGGCTGAAATCGACGCCTTCCTCGCCCGTCATGGCCTTGGCGGCCATGCCCGTACCCCGCTTGCGGGCGACGCCTCGTCGCGGCGCTACGAGCGGCTGCAGGACCCTATGGGCGAGAGCCTGATCCTGATGATCTGCCCAGCCGACACGCTGCCCGCGCTCGATGCCTTCCTCGCCATCGCGCGGCACCTGACGGGCCTCGGCCTCTGCGCACCGCGCATCCACGCGCTCGACCGCGCGGCGGGGCTCGCGGTGCTCGAGGATCTCGGTCCGACCCAGGTGGCGCAGTGGGCCGAGGCGCATCCCGACGACACGGCCCCCTACGAAACCGCGATCGACGTGCTGGCACGGCTGCAATCGGCGCCGCCGCCCGAGGGGCTCGCGGCGCTGACGCCCGGGATCGGGGCCGAGATGATCGCGCCCTTGGGCGAATGGTACGCGCCCGGGCTCGACCTCGCGCCGCTGCGCGCGACGCTGCAAGGCGCGCTGGAGCGGCACGCGCCGACGGCTTCGGTGCTGGCTCTCAGGGACTACCACGCCGAGAACCTGATCTGGCGCCCCGAACGTCACGGCACCGACCGGATCGGCCTGCTCGATTTTCAGGACGCGCTGCTGGCGCCGCTCGAATACGATCTGGTGTCGTTGCTGCGCGACGCGCGGCGCGACGTCTCGGACCGGCTCCGTGCCGCGATGATTGCCCGGTTCGCCGAGGCCACCGGCCGCGCGCCGGAGGCGGTCGAGGCCGCCTGCGCCGTGCTCGGACTGCAGCGCAACCTGCGCATCCTCGGCATCTTTGCCCGCCTCGCCAAGCGCGACGGCAAGACCCGCTACCTCGCGCTGATGCCCCGCGTCTGGGGCCAGATCCGCGCCGATCTCGCGCATCCGGCGCTGGCCGAGCTTCGGCCCCACGCCGCCGCCATTCCCGCCCCCCAGCATGCTCCCGAGGAGACCGCTTCATGACGACCCAAGGGACGCCCAGCGCCATCATGATCTTCGCCGCCGGGCTCGGCCGCCGCATGGGGCCGCTCACGGCCCACCGGCCCAAGCCGATGGTCGAGGTCGGGGGGCGACCGCTGATCGACCACGCGCTCGATCTGACCGCGCCGCTGATGCCGCTCAGGCGCGTCGTCAACCTGCATCACCGGGGCGAGGTGCTGCGCGAGCATCTTCAGGGCCGCGACGTGATCCTGTCGGACGAGACCGACAAGCTGCTGGAAACCGGGGGCGGCCTGAGAAAGGCGCGGCCGCTGCTCGGGCCGGGGCCGGTCTACACGCTCAATTCCGACGCGATCTGGTCCGGGCCGAACCCGCTCACTGCGCTGCGGCGCGCATGGGACCCGTCGCGCATGGAGGCGCTCTTGCTGCTGCTCCCGCGCGAGAACGCGCTGGGCCATACCGGGCAGGGCGATTTCCTCGTCGATGCCGAGGGGCGGCTGTCGCGCGGGCCGGGCCATGTCTATTCGGGCGCGCAGATCATCGTGCCGGACGGGCTCGACGCGATACCCGAAGACGCCTTTTCGCTGAACCTTCTGTGGAACGAGATCGCGGCGCGGGGCAGGCTCTTCGGCGTGGTGCATGACGGGCACTGGTGCGATGTCGGCCGCCCCGACTGCATCCCCCTGGCCGAAGAGATGCTGCAAGGTACACATGCCGTCTGAGAGCTTTCGCGACGCCGGGCCTTTCTCGGATACCGGCCCCGCCCATCTCTACGCCTTGCCCTGCGGCGTCGATTTCGCCGAAGGCCTCGTCGCGGGTCTGCGCGCGCGCTTCGGCGACAAGGGCCCCGAGGCGATGGCCCGGGTCACGGTTTACCTCAACACCAACCGGATGCGCCGCCGGGTGCGCGACATCTTCGATCAGGGCCCGGCGACGCTGCTGCCGCGGCTGCGGCTGATCACCGATCTGGCACTCGACCCGCTGGGGCCGGAGCTGCCGTTGCCGGTCAACGGGCTGCGCCGCAGGCTGGAGCTGACCCAGCTCGTGTCGCGGCTGATCGAGGCGCAGCCCGATCTGGCGCCCCGCGCCGCGCTCTACGACCTCTCCGACAGCCTCGCCGGGCTGATGGACGAGATGCAGGGCGAGGGGGTGTCGCCCGACGACATCGCCGGTCTCGACGTGACCGACCTGTCGGGCCACTGGGCCCGCTCGCTGCAATTCCTCAACATCGTCAACGTCTGGTTCGGCCCGGACGCCGCCCCGGACCGCGAGGCGCGCCAGCGCATGGTGGTGGAGCGGCTGGTCGAGAGATGGGCCGAGGCGCCCCCCACCGACCCGGTGATCGTCGCGGGCTCCACCGGATCGCGCGGCGCGACGGCGCTGCTTTTGCAGGCGGTGGCGCGGCAGGCGCAGGGCGCGGTGGTGCTGCCCGGTGTCGACATGGATCAGCCGCAGGAGGTCTGGGAGCGGCTCGACGAGGCGCTGGCCGCCGAGGACCACCCGCAGTTCCGGTTTCGCCGGATCCTGCGGATGCTCGAGATGGAGGCCGGGGATCTGCGGCTCTGGCACGACACGCCCGCCCCCTCGCCCGAACGCAACCGGCTGGTGTCGCTGTCGCTGCGTCCCGCCCCGGTCACCGACCAGTGGCGCGACGAGGGGCCGGACTTGGGCGATCTCGGCCCCGCCACCGAGGGGCTGACTTTGCTCGAAGCGCCCTCGCCCCGGATGGAGGCCGAGACCATCGCGCTGCGGATGCGCGCCGCCGTGGACGAGGGCAAGACCGTGGCGCTGGTCACCCCCGACCGGATGCTGACGCGGCAGGTCTCGGCGGCGCTCGACCGCTGGGATCTCGTGGCGGATGACAGCGCCGGCGTGCCGTTGCCGCTGACCCCGCCGGGGCGGTTCCTGCGGCTGGTGTCCGAGATCATGGGCGAGCGGCCCGGCCCCTCGGCGATCCTGTCGCTGCTCAAGCACCCGCTATGCCATTCGGGGCAGGATCGCGGCCCGCACCTCCTGCGCACCCGCGAGCTGGAGCTGGCGCTGCGCCGCGAGGGCGCGGCCTATCCCGAGGCCGCCCTGCTCAGGCGCTGGGCCGAGAAGACCGGCGAACATGACACCGGTCGCATGGGCTGGGCCGACTGGCTCTGCGAGGCGCTGGGCCTCGTGCCCGAGGCGGGCGACCGGCCGCTCGGCACGCATCTCGATTGCCACCTGAAGCTGGCCGAATGCCTCGCCTCCGGCCCCGGTGCCGAGGGCAGTGGCGGGCTCTGGGACGAGGCGGCGGGACGCGCCGCGCGGCAGGCCTGTGAGGGGCTCGCCGAACACGCCGAGGCGGCGGGCGAAATGGGCACGCGCGATTACCGCTCGCTGTTTCTAGGCGTGCTGCGCCGGGTCGAGGTGCGCAACCCCGATATCGGCCACCCGCAGGTGCTGATCCGCGGCACGCTGGAGGCGCGGGTGCAGGGCGCCGATCTCACCATCCTCGCCTCGATGAACGAGGGCTCGTGGCCCGAGGCGCCGCCCGCCGATCCGTGGCTCAATCGCAAGATGCGCGCGCAGGCCGGGCTGCTGCTGCCCGAGCGGCGGATCGGCCTCTCGGCGCATGACTACCAGCAGGCGGTGGCGGTGCGCGAGGTCTGGATCACCCGCTCGACCCGTTCATCGGATGCCGAGACCGTGCCCTCGCGCTGGATCAACCGGCTGACCAACCTGCTCGAAGGCCTGCCCGACCAGGGCGGCCGCGCGGCGCTGGCCGGGATGCGGGCGCGCGGCGCCGACTGGCTCGCCCGGGCCACGGCGCTCTCGGTGCCCGAGGCCCGGGTGCCGCCCGCGCCGCGCCCGTCGCCGCGCCCGCCGGTGGCGGCGCGGCCCGACCGGCTTTCGGTCACGACGATCCGCACCCTGATCCGCGATCCCTACACGATCTATGCCCGCCACGTGCTGCGGCTGCGCGCGCTCGACCCGCTGACGCCCAGCGCCGACGCGGCGCTGCGCGGCACGGTGCTGCACAAGGTGTTCGAGACCTTCCTGCGGGACGGCATCGCCCCCACCGACCCGGGCGCCAAGGCGCGGCTGATGGCGGTGACCGAGCAGGTGCTCGAGGCCGAGTGCCCGTGGCCCACCGTGCGCCGGCTCTGGATCGCCCGGATCGCCCGGATCGCGGACTGGTTCCTGCACAGCGAGGCCAAGCGGCAGGCGCTGGCCACGCCAAGTCATTTCGAAATCGACGGTTCGTCTGACATGGAGGATCTGGGCTTCACCCTGACCGCGCAGGCCGACCGGATCGACATCGGCGAGGACGGGCTCAGGATCTATGACTACAAGACCGGGGCGCCGCCCAGCGTGCCGCAGCAGAAGATCTTCGAAAAGCAGCTGCTTCTGGAAGCGGCGATGGCCGAGCGCGGCGGCTTCAAGAACGTGGAGGCGGGCCGCGTCGCGGGGGCGGCCTATATCGGCCTCGCCGGACGAGGCACCACCGTCGACGCGCCGCTCGACGAGATCCCGCCGGACCTCGTCTGGTCGCAGCTGCGCGATCTGATCGCGCGCTGGCAGGATCCCGGACGCGGCTATTCGGCCCGCATGGCGATGATGAGCGACAAGGACCGCAGCGATTACGACCACCTGTCGCGCTTCGGCGAGTGGGACTTTTCCGAAACGGCCCGAGGGGAGGATGTCGGATGATCCGCGACGACGCGACCGAGCGGCAGGTCCGCGCCGCCGATCCGGCCAATTCGACATGGCTCTCGGCCAATGCCGGTTCGGGCAAGACCCGCGTGCTCACCGACCGGGTGGCGCGGCTGCTTCTGGATGGCACCGACCCGCAGAACATCCTGTGCCTGACCTACACCAAGGCCGCCGCCTCCGAGATGCAGAACCGCCTGTTCAGGCGCCTGGGCGAATGGGCGATGATGGAGGACACCGCGCTGAGAGACGCGCTGGAGCGGCTCGGCACGCCGCAGGCGATCTCGCTGCGCTCGGCCCGCACGCTGTTCGCCCGCGCGATCGAGACGCCCGGGGGCTTGCGCATCCAGACGATCCACTCCTTCTGCGCGGGGCTGCTGCGTCGGTTTCCGCTCGAAGCCGGGGTGAGCCCGCAATTCACCGAGATGGAGGACCGCACCGCGCAGCTTCTGCGCGCCGAGGTGGTCGACGCCATGGCCTCCGGGCCCGAACGGGCGCTCGTGGACGCGCTGGCGCTGCAGGCGCCCGAGGGCGATTTCGACGCGCTCCTGTCGGAGATCACGGCGCGGCGCGAGACCTTCCTCGACGCCCCGGACGAGGCGGCCCTGGCGCGGTATTTCGACGTCCCCGCCGGGCTGACGCTCGAGCGGTTCTACGATGTCTGCCTGGAGCCGGATGATTTCGAGCTGCTGGGCGCGCTCAGGCTGTTGCTGCGCAAGGGCACGGTGACCGATCAGAAGGCCGCCGACAGGCTCGACGCCGTCGATCTGAAGGCCGCACCCGGCCCGGCGCTGCTCGACCTGCTGGAGAGCCTGTTCCTGTTCGGTGCCAAGGCCGCCGCCCCCTTCGGCGCCAAGATCGGCAAGTTCCCCACCAAGAAGCTGCGCGAGAGCGATCCGGCGCTGATCGAGCAACTCGACGATCTGATGGCCCGGACCGAAGAGGGCCGCACCACCCGCCTGGCGCTGATGGCGTTGGAAAAGACCCGCCATCTCGACGCCTTCGCCCGCGCCTTCGTGCCCGCCTACGAGCGGCGCAAGCTCTTGCGCGGCATGCTCGATTTCGACGATCTGATCGGCAAGGCGCGCAAGCTTCTGACCGACCCGGCGGTGGCGCAATGGGTGCTGTTCCGGCTTGATGGCGGCATCGACCACATCCTCGTGGACGAGGCGCAGGACACCAGCCCGGCGCAATGGGCGGTGATCGAGCGGCTGGCGCAGGAATTCGCCGCCGGAGAGGGCGCGCAACCCGACCGCAACCGCACGATCTTCGTCGTCGGCGACAAGAAGCAGTCGATCTATTCCTTCCAGGGGGCCGATCCCGAGGGCTTCGACCGGATGCAGCAGCATTTCGCGGAGCGGCTCGAGGCGGCGGGGGCGGGTCTGAACCGGCTCGATCTGGAGCACAGCTTCCGCTCCTCCGAGGCGGTGCTGCGGGCGGTGGACGCGACCTTCGTGGGCCCGCATCGCGAGGGGCTCGGCGTCGAGGTGCCGCACCGGGCGTTCAAATCCGCGATGCCGGGCCGCGTGGATCTGTGGCCCACGGTCGAAAAGCCCGAGACCGAGGCCGAGGAGGCCGACTGGACCGACCCGGTGGACCGACCCGGCGAGACCGCCCCCTCGGTCGAGCTGGCCCGGCGCATCGCCGAGGAGATCGTCCGCATGAAGGCCGAGGAAACGATCCCGGTCGAGCGCGGGCATTCCGGCGTCTATGATCGCCGCCCCGTCAGCGAGGGCGACGTGCTGATCCTTGTGCAGCGGCGCTCGGCGCTGTTCTCCGAGATCATCCGCGCCTGCAAGGCGGCCGGGCTCAACGTCGCCGGGGCCGACCGGCTGCGGATCGGCGGCGAGCTGGCGGTCAAGGACATCGCGGCGGTGCTGCGCTTTCTGGCGCTGCCCGAGGACGACCTGTCGCTCGCCTGCGCGCTGCGCTCGCCGCTGCTGGGCTGGAGCGAGAACGACCTCTACCGCCTCGCGCAGGGCCGTCCCGGCCATCTCTGGCCGCAGCTGCGCGACCGGCGCGAGGCGTTTCCCGAAACCATGGCCGTGCTCGACGACATGCGGCGTCAGTCCGACTACCTGCGCCCCTACGACCTGATCAACCGGCTGCTTCTGCGGCATGACGGCCGGCGCAAGCTTCTGGCCCGGCTCGGGCCCGAGGCCGAGGACGGGATCGACGCGCTGCTCAGCCAGGCGCTGTCCTACGAGCAGTCCGAGGTGCCGGGGCTCACCGGCTTCCTCGAATGGCTCGAGACCGACGATCTGGAGATCAAGCGGCAGGCGGAATCCGCGGGCGACCGGCTCAGGGTGATGTCGGTGCATGGCGCCAAGGGTCTCGAGGCGCCGATCGTGATCCTCCCCGATACCGCCAAGCGCGACGTGCGGCTGCGCGACCGGCTCTATGACGCGGGCGGAGCGCAGCTCTGGGCCGGCGCGGCGGCCGAGATGCCGCCGCCGATGCAGGAATTGCGCGAGGGGCTGATCGACGCGCAGGAGCGCGAGCGGAGGCGGCTTCTCTACGTGGCGATGACCCGGGCCGAGAGCTGGCTCATCCTCTGCGCCGCCGGCGATACCGGCGAGGCGGGCCAGAGCTGGCACGCCACGGTGGCCGAGGGTCTCGATCGGCTCGGCGCCGATGCCGCGCCGATGCCGGGCGGCGAAGGGCGGCGCTTTGCGCATCTCGACTGGGCCTGCGGCGAGCTGCTGCCGCCCCGCGCAGCCGCGACCGCCCTGCCCCCGCCCCCGGTCTATCCTGCCGTCACCATGCCCGAGGAGGCCACGCCGATCCTCAGCCCGTCGGATCTGGGCGGCGCCAAGGTGCTGCCGGGCGACAGCGACCCCGACGAAGGCGAGGTCGCAAGGGCGCGCGGCACGCTGATGCACCTCCTGCTCGAACACATGCCTGCCCTGCCCGAAACCAGCCGGGAAGCCCAGGGGCGCCGCCTGCTCGACAATGCCGAGGAGGCGGCCGAGGCCGGCGAGACCGAGAGCCTGCTCGCCAATGCGCTGGCGCTGGTCTCGGCCCCGGGGCTGGAGCCGGTCTTTTCCCCCGGCACGCTGGCCGAGGTCGCGATTACCGCCGATCTGCCGCAGCTGGGCGGGCGGCGGCTGCACGGCGCGATCGACCGGCTGCTGATCGAGGAGGACCGGGTGCTCGCCATCGATTTCAAGTCCAATCGCGTCGCGCCGAAAGGGCCCGAGGACACGCCGGAGGGCATCCTGCGGCAGATGGGCGCCTATGCGGCGATGCTGTCGCGGCTCTGGCCCGACCGGCGGGTCGAGACGGCGATCCTGTGGACCGCGACGGCGCGGCTGATGCCCCTGCCCCATGACCTCGTCATGGCGGCCTTGCGCCGGGCCGCCCATTGACGCGCCGAACGCGCGTCCTTACGTCTCTCACCCAAACCGAGACCCAAGGAGAGCCCGATGGCCACCGTTGCAGTCAATGACGCGAATTTCGACGCCGAAGTGCGCCAGTCCGATGTCCCCGTCGTGGTGGATTTTTGGGCCGAGTGGTGCGGCCCCTGCAAGACGATCGGCCCGGCCCTCGAAGAGCTGTCGGACGAGTACCAGGGCCGCGTGAAGATCGTGAAGGTCAACGTGGACGAGAACCCGAACTCCCCGGCGCAGCTCGGCGTGCGCGGCATCCCGGCGCTGTTCCTGTTCAAGGATGGCGAGATCGTCTCGAACCGCGCCGGCGCCGCCCCCAAGGCCGCGCTGAAGGGCTGGATCGACGAGTCGATCTGATCCTCCCTTCACTGGACGACCAAAGGCGCCTTCGGGCGCCTTTTTCGTCTCTGATCCGGGGCAAACTTGCCCTTCCGGCCCCCGGCCCCCATATCGGCCCGAACGGTGGCGGGCCTTTCCCTTCATCTTTCGACAAATACGCATGGCGCGCGGTTCGTCCCGCGCCCGACTGGAGGCATGATGAGCGACGACTTCCCCGGCTGGCATGGCACAACCATCATCGGCGTGCGCAAGGGTGGCAAGGTGGTGATCGCGGGCGACGGCCAGGTGAGCCTCGGCCAGACCGTGATCAAGGGCACCGCGCGCAAGGTGCGCCGCCTCGCCCCCGGCGGCTACGAGGTCATCGCCGGCTTCGCCGGGTCGACGGCCGATGCCTTCACCCTGCTGGAGCGGCTGGAGAAGAAGCTCGAGGCGACGCCGGGCCAGTTGGCGCGAGCCTCGGTCGAGCTTGCCAAGGACTGGCGCACCGACAAGTACCTGCAGAAGCTCGAGGCGATGCTGATCGTTTCGGACGGCAAGGACCTGCTGGTGATCACCGGCGCTGGCGACGTGCTCGAACCCGAACACGACGTCACCGCGATCGGCTCGGGCGGCAACTACGCGCTGGCCGCTGGCCGGGCGATGATGGAGACCGATCTCGACGCCGAGGAGGTGGCGCGGCGCGCCATGGCGATCGCCGCCGACATCTGTGTCTACACAAATGGCAAGCTCACCGTTGAAACGTTGAGCGCGTAAATTTCTTCGAAGAAATTTAACAAGATCCTTCGAAGGATCTTGGCCCCTCATCCGACGAGGAATCCCATGACCGACCTGACCCCCCGCGAGATCGTCTCCGAGCTCGACCGCTTCATCATCGGCCAAAAGGAGGCCAAGCGCGCCGTGGCCGTGGCGCTGCGCTCGCGCTGGCGGCGCAAGCAGCTCTCATCGGATCTGCGCGACGAGGTGTACCCGAAGAACATCCTGATGATCGGCCCCACCGGCGTCGGCAAGACCGAGATCTCGCGCCGCCTCGCCAAGCTCGCGCATGCGCCGTTCCTGAAGGTCGAGGCGACGAAGTTCACCGAGGTGGGCTATGTCGGCCGCGACGTAGAACAGATCATCCGCGATCTCGTGGAGGCCGCGATCTTCCAGACCCGCGAGCAGATGCGCGAGGACGTGAAATCCAAGGCGCATGAGGCCGCCGAGAACCGTGTGATCACGGCGATCGCCGGCACCGATGCCCGCGACCAGACCCGCGAGATGTTCCGCCGCAAGCTGAAGAACGGCGAACTCGACACCACGATGATCGAGATCGAGGTGACCGACAGCTCGAACCCGATGCAGGGCTTCGACGTTCCCGGTCAGCCTGGCGGCATGATGAATCTCGGCGATCTCTTCGGCAAGGCGATGGGCGGCCGCAAGGTGAAGAAGCGCGTCACCGTGGCCGAGAGCTACGAGCTGCTGATCGCCGACGAGGCCGACAAGCTTCTGGACGACGAGACGGTGACCAAGGCCGCGGTCGAGAATGTCGAGCAGAACGGCATCGTGTTCCTCGACGAGATCGACAAGGTCTGCGCCAAGGCCGATGCTCGGGGCGCCGATGTCAGCCGCGAGGGCGTGCAGCGCGACCTTCTGCCGCTGATCGAGGGTACCACGGTTTCGACCAAGCACGGCCCGATCCGCACCGACCATATCCTGTTCATCGCCTCTGGCGCGTTCCACGTGGCCAAGCCCTCGGATCTGCTGCCCGAGCTTCAGGGCCGTCTGCCGATCCGGGTCGAACTGCGCGCGCTGACCGAAGAGGATTTCGTGCGCATCCTGACCGAAACCGACAACGCGCTGACCCGGCAATACGCGGCGCTGATGGGCACCGAGGAGGTGACGGTCGAGTTCACCGAAGGTGGCATCGCGGCGCTGGCGCGGATCGCGGCCGAGGTGAACCGCTCGGTCGAGAATATCGGCGCGCGCAGGCTTTATACCGTGCTGGAGCGGGTGTTCGAGGAGTTGAGCTTCACCGCGCCCGACCGGACCGGCGAGACGATCAAGGTCGACGAGGATTTCGTCGAGGCGCATCTGGGCGAGCTGTCGCGTTCGACCGACCTGTCGCGCTACGTGCTCTAGACCTCGCGCCATACCCCTTTTCCCTTGGCGAAGCGGGCGGTCTGGATGATCTCGAAGCGGGGCCGGTCCTCGGCCCCGTAACGTTCGACCTTGATGCGGTCGGGCTCGATATGGAGCAGGTTGAAATTGTTGGTCTCCTCGCGCAGCCGCGAGGAGAGCCCGGTTCCGGCCTGCACCAGAAGCACGCCCGGTGCCGCGGTGAGAGGTGCCACCGCGGCGTTGTGCAGATGCCCCGAGAGCACCACGTCGGCGCCGCAGCGCCCGAGGCAGGCCACGGCGGCACGGGCGCCGCGCATCAGCCGCTTTTCGGTGCCCGGATCGTGTTCGAGCGGGTGATGCATCATCGCCAGATGCGTGCGCCCGTCCGGCGCGCCCGCGAAGGCGTCGCAGACACGGCGGATCGTGCGCTGGCTGATCTTGCCCGATTGCCAAGCGAAGCGGTTCACCGTGTTGACGCCGATCAGCGCCACCTCCTCGTCGATGTATTCGGGCTCCAACTCTTCGCAGATCAGGCTGCGATAGCGGTGGAACGGCTTCACGAAGCGCAGCCACGGGTTGTCGATCGGCGTGTCGTGATTGCCCGGCACGGTATAGACCGGCATTTCCAGCCGCGAGATGAAGTCGGCGGCCTGGGCGAACTGGCTTTCGCGGGCGCGCTGGGTCAGGTCGCCCGAAAAGGCCACCATGTCGGGACCGAGCCGGTTGATCGTCTCGATCAGCGGCTCGAGGAGATCCTCGCGGGTGCGGCCGAAATGCAGGTCCGAGATGTGCAGCACCCGCCTCATGCCGCCGCCTCGCCGGCGGTGTCGGGCACGATGATCCGAAAGGCATTGCGGACCATCTCGAATTCGAGCGGACCGTCCATTGCGAATTTCTCGCCGTCGCAGGCGACGAGCTGACGACGGCGCTTCACGTGAATCACCAGTCGGTCGGCACAGATCAGTTCGAAATCCTCGCCCAGCCGCATCTGCTTGACCGCCAGCCGCACCGCATCCGACAAGAGGCCCATCCGGCCTTCGTCCGGCGCCACGAAGACCGCGAAGCCGCCCCGGCGGATGCAGTCCGCGCCCTGCAGCCCGAAATGCTCAAGCTGGAACGCCGAGCGTGCGGCGAAGACCAGCGGCGTGCGAAACCGGCGGCGCTGCCCCTCGACCTCGATCTCGACCTTGAGCGGCCGGGTAAAGCGCCAGAAGGTCTTGAGCACAGACCAATGCGCCGCGATGCGCCTGCGGCCCCAGCGGCGATAGACCGTCTCGCGCTCCTTGAGGATCGCGGGATAGACCCCGATGCTGGCATTGTTCAGGAACAGCCGCCCGTTGACCGCGCCGAGATCGATGCTGCGGCTGTGCCCGGCAGCGATGACCTTCGCCGCGCCCTCGGGGTCCTCGGGGATGCCGTAGCCACGCGCGAAGAAGTTGAAGGTGCCCAAGGGGAGCACGCCCAGCGCGCAATCCGAGCCGTTGAGCGCGGAGGCCACCGCCATGATCGTGCCGTCGCCGCCCGCCGCCACCACCGTGCCATAGCCGTCGCGCACCGCGGCCCGGGCGGTTTCGGCGATGTCGCGCCCTTTGACGTGACACAGCTCGGCCTCCGGGCCCAGCACCTTCATCGCGCGGTCGATGGCCTCGGCCTCGCGGCTGTTGCGGCCGGAATGATCGTTACAGATCACACGGATGCCGGCCCGGTCCGGGGCGGGTCGGGCAGCGATCGGGTCGGACATGTCCGCGAGGCTCCTGAAAGGGTTCGGCGGATAAACGCTTGGAGTCGGGGAAGGTTTCGGGGCCTACCGACTTCCACCTCCGGACCAAGGCTGGCACCAAGGGCACGAAAGGCGGCATTCCATGACCCTGATCCGTTTCCTGCGCGACAACGCGCCCTTTCTCGCGGCCGGTGCGCTGCTCAGCTTCGGCTCCTCCTTCGGGCAGACTTTCTTCATCTCGATCTTCGCGGGCGAGATCCGCGCCGAGTTCGGTCTGAGCCACGGCGCATGGGGTGGGATCTACACGCTGGGCACCACGCTTTCGGCGCTGGTGATGATCTGGGCCGGCGGGCTGACCGACCGGTTCCGGGCGCGCCGTCTCGGCCCCGCCGCGATGACACTGCTGGCGCTGGGCTGCCTGTGCATGGCGGTGCTGCCGGGCAGTTGGGGCTGGGCGCTGGTACCGGTGATATTTCTGCTGCGCTTTGCCGGGCAGGGGATGCTGACGCATATCTCGGTCGTCGCCATGGCGCGCTGGTTCGCCGCCGGGCGCGGCAAGGCGCTGTCGATCGCCTCGATGGGCGTGGCGCTGGGGCAGGCGGTGCTGCCGGTGATCTTCGTGGCGGGGCTCGGCCTGATCGACTGGCGCCTTCTCTGGGTCGCGGCGGCGGCGCTGTCGCTCATGGCGGTACCGCTGGCGCTGCGACTGCTGCGCCGCGAGCGGACCCCGCAGAGCATCGCGCAGGACAGCCAGAGCCTTGGCATGGAGGGCCGGCACTGGACCCGTCTTGGCACGGTGCGGCACTGGCTGTTCTGGATGCTGGTACCGGCGCTGATGGGGCCGCCCGCCTGGGGCACGGCGCTGTTCTTCCAGCAGGTGCACCTCGCCGAGGTGAAGCCCTGGAGCCTCGGGCAATGGGTGGCCCTGATGCCCGTCTTCACCGGCATGACCATCGCGGGGACCTTCGCCGCGGGTGCGGCGCTGGACCGGCTCGGCACGGCGCGGCTGATGCCGTTCCTGATGCTGCCCTGGACCTTGGCCTTTCTGGTGCTGAGCCAGGCCGACGGGCTTGGTCTCGCGGCGCTGGGGCTCGCCATCGCGGGGTTCGGCGGCGGCGTGCAGGCGGTGCTGCCGGGCGCGTTCTGGGCCGAGTTCTACGGCACCCGCCATATCGGCGCGATCAAGTCGGCGGCGGCGGCCGTTATGGTGCTTGGCACCGCGATCGGGCCGGGGGTGAGCGGCGTGCTGATCGATCGCGGCATCGATTTTCCGGACCAGATGCTCGGCATCGCTGCCTATCTCGGGCTGGCGGGCCTGCTGCTCGCTATCGGCGTGCGGCGGGCGGCCCGGTTGTTGCCCATCTCGGAGCCGCTGGTACGCGCAGCCTAGCGGGCGCGGCGCAGATAGACGTAATAGGCCCCTTCGCCGCCATGGCGGATATGGGCGGGCGTGATCTGCAACACCGCCTCGCGCAGCGGTGACAGGCCGAGCCATTGCGGCACCTGATGGCGCAACACCCCGTGCCGCACCGGCATCGGAGCCTCGTAATCGCGCGCGCGCCCCTTGCCGGTGATCACCAGCACCAGCCTACGACCCATCGCCTGGCTCGACAGGATGAAGGCCACCAGCTCGGGATGCGCCTCCGACAGCGTCATGCCGTGCAGGTCGAGCCGCGCCTCGGGCTTGAGCTTGCCCCGGGTCATCCGCCCATGCGCCTTTGCATCCATCGCCACGGGGGCGGCACGCAGCCGATCGCGCAGGCCGGGCAGCAAATCGTCGGGCCGCTTCGGATCGGCCTTCTGACCGACACGGAACCGGGGCAGGGGATCGAAACGCTCGGACAAGGCGGGCTCCGGCGGGGCCGGTGCTTTCGGCGCGGATGAGGACGAAGTCTCGGCGCCGAGACTTGGCTTGCCGCGCTTGTGCATCGGCGCCGCCTGACGCGCGACACTGTCCCACAACGCCCGTTCCTCGGGCGACAGATGCCTCGGTTTGCGCACCATCAGGCCGGGTCGGCCAGCGTCTGCGGCAACATGTCCCAAGCGCGCTGGATCGGCAGCAGCACCACCATCCGGCCGGTATCGCGGGTCCGGCCCGCGCGCTTGCCCGCGAGCCGCCCGGTGCCGAAGAAGATGTCGGCGCGCTGGGCGCCCTTGATCGCCGATCCGGTGTCCTGCGCGATCATCAGCCGGCGAAACCGATCCTCGCCCTCGGTCTCGATCCAGACCGGCGCGCCGAGCGGCACGAAGGCCGGGTCCACCGCGATGCTGCGCAACGGCGTGATCGAGCGGTTCATCGCGCCAAGCGGGCCGCGCTCGGCCGGAACCTCGTTCACCTCGCGGAAGAACACGTAGGAGCGGTTGGTCCAGAGCAGTTCCTTGCCATCCACCGGGTTGCGCCGCACCCAGGACCGGATCACGTCGGCCGAGACCTGGTGCGGCTCGTAGACGCCGCGCGCCACCAGCTCCTGACCGATCGAGGAATAGGGCTGGCGGTTGGCGGCGCCATAACCCAGCCGGATCATCCGACCATTGGGCAGCCGCACCCGGCCCGACCCCTGGATCTGCAGGAAGAACAGGTCGACCGGGTCGACATAGGCGATCTCGAGGCCGCGGCCACGAAGCGCGCCGCCCTGATCGATCTCCTGCCGCGTCAGCCAAGGCCCCTCCGAGGGCAGGTCGTCGGGAACGCGGTAGACCGGCGCGACATAGCGCCCGTCGGGCACCTCCGATCCGCGCAGCTCGGGTTCGTAATAGCCGGTGAACAGCGCCTCGCGCCCGTCCTCGATCTGCACCGGCAGGAAGAACAGCTCGAAAAAGCTCTTGGCGTCCTCGGTCTCGTGACCCAGCGCGCAGAGCGCCTGCCAGTCGCGGTCGCGCAGATCGCCGCAGGTTTCGAGAAAGGTATCGAGCGCGGCGCGGTGGTCGTCGGCGGCCCAGCCCCTGAGCTGGTCGAAGCCGAGAAGCTTCGGGCTGGCTGCCGCGCCGAGTGGCAGCCCCAGGGCCAGCGCCAGTGCCGCCGCGAGCCGGGTCATTCCCCGGTTGCCACCAGTTTCCAGTTGGGATCTTCGCTGCCCATGACGCGGCCGAAGGTCCAGACGTCGCGCTGGCGCTTGATCTCGGAGGTCGAGCCCTCGACGATCTCGCCCGCGGCGTTGCGCACCACGTAGGTCAGCTCGCCGGTGAACCGCACGGCGATCTCGCCTTCGCGGCTGGCCGCGTCGAAGCTGGCCTCGCGCACCGCGATCTCGCCAAGGCCCACGAAGGTCGCCTCGACCTTGAGCCCCTCGCGCTCGCGCGCGGCGATCACCTCGGCGAAGGCCTCGTAGACGTCATCCGACAGGAACGGCCGCACGCTTTCGAGATCGCCGTTCTCGAACGCCATCAGGATCATCTCGTAGGCGCCGCGCGCGCCTTGCAGGAATTCGCTGAGATTGAAGTTCGGATCCGCCGCCTTCATCGCGTAGATCGCCTTGGCGGTGTCGCTGTTCTCGGGGACGTGATCGGTGATGTCACGATCCGGCCCGCCCTCGATCACCTCGAATTCGGGGCGGTTGCGGCGCTTCTCGGCCTGCGCCGGAAGGCTCGGCTTCTCGAAGCCCTCCCGCGTTCCCAGCACGCCGCGCAGCCGCAGGATCAGGAAGATCGCGATGCCTGCGAGCACCAGAAGCTGGATGATGGGAGAGTTCATTCGGAGCCTCTTGTCAGCACGGACCTCGTACCGGGTCCATGTCGCACCTATGTAAGCCACGCAACCGTTCAAGTCCACCGACCCACCGGCGCGGATTGCCTTTGGGTACGGGGATGACAACACAGTTTCGGGAGACCGCCCATGTGGCTCTTCATCGCCTTCCTCGCCGTGCCGTTGATCGAGATCGGCCTGTTCATCCAAGTCGGCGGGCTGATCGGCTTGTGGCCGACGCTGCTGATCGTGGTGCTGACCGCGATCGCCGGTACCGCGCTGGTGCGCGGGCAGGGCATGCAGGCGATCGCGCGGCTGAAACGCTCGATGAACGAGTTCTCCGACCCCTCGCGGCCGCTGGCGGACGGGGCGATGATCCTGTTCGCGGGCGCGCTCTTGCTGACGCCGGGCTTCTTCACCGATGCCTGCGGCTTCGCGCTGCTGGTGCCGGCGGTACGCAGCCGGGTGTTCAAGCTGCTGAAGGACAAGGTGAAGGTGGCGAGCTTCGAGATGGGCCAGCAATCGCCGCACCGGCCCTATGATCCGCGCGGGCCGCAGGCACCGCGCGACACCGTGATCGACGGCGAATTCCAGGAGCTGGGCGAGGGTCGCGCGCCGACCCATCCCTCGGGATGGACACGGCATTGAGGGGCGCCCCGGCGGCTGCTAGACAAAGGGCCAACAGTTACCGGAGGACCCAGTCATGACCGATACACCCGACGCTCCCGCCACCCCCGAGACCGAGGGGCAGGCGCCCCAGCAGCCCAAGGTGACGCAGCGCGTCGTGGCGCAGTACATCCGTGACATGTCCTTCGAGAACGCGCTGGCGCAGAAGGGCCTGACCGGCGACCTGCAGCCCGAGGTCTCGGTGCAGGTCAATCTCGACGCCCGCAAGCGCGGCGCCGAAGGCCAGTACGAGGTGATCACCAAGCTCAACATCACCTCGAAGGCCAAGGAATCCGGCGAGCCGCTGTTCCTGTTCGAGATCGAGTATGCCGGCGTGTTCCAGATCTCCGGCGTGCCGGACGAGCAGCTGCACCCCTATCTGCTGATCGAGTGCCCGCGCATCACCTTCCCCTATCTGCGCCGGATCGTCTCGGACGTGACCCGCGACGGCGGCTTCCCGCCGCTGAACCTCGAGCAGATCGACTTCCTGCAGCTCTACCGCAACGAGCTTCAGCGCCGCGCCCAGGCGCAGCAGGCCCAGAAGGCCTCCGAGGCCGAGCCGGGTCCGTCCGGCACCGCCTGAGGCCTAGCCGAACCTCTTCCAAAGCGCGTCGTCGCCCAGCTTGCCGACGAACTCGGCATGGGCGGCGGCCTCTTCCTCCGTCAGCCGCGCCGGCAACGGCACGGGACGGGGGCGCGGCCGCCAGTCGGCCTCGGCCTCGCCGGAACGGCCTTGCGCCACGTTCAGCGCGAAATCGGGCTGCCGTCCGCCGATCAGCTCCAGATAGACCTCGGCGAGAATCTCGCTGTCGAGAAGCGCGCCGTGCAGCGTGCGCGACGAATTGTCGATGCCGAAGCGGCGGCACAGCGCGTCGAGCGAGGCGGGCGAGCCGGGGAACCGCTTGCGCGCGATGGCCAGCGTGTCGAGCGCGCGATCCATCGGGATCTTCGGCATCTTCACCCATGACAGCTCGGCATTGAGGAATTTCATGTCGAAGGCGGCGTTGTGGATCACCAGCCGCGCATCGCCGATGAAATCGACGAAATCCTGCGCGATGGCGGCGAAGACCGGCTTGTCGCGCAGAAACTCGTCGCCCAGCCCGTGCACCTCGAAGGCGCCCTGCGGCATCGAGCGTTCGGGATTGATGTATTGGTGGTAGGTGCGGCCCGTGGGCATGTGGTTGAGCAGTTCGACCGCGCCGATCTCGACGATGCGATCACCCTCGGCGGGCTCGAAACCGGTGGTTTCCGTGTCGAGAACGATCTCACGCATCGCGCATCTGCCTCCTGATCCGGGCGATCACCTCGCGCACGCCCTGCCGGGCGGCCTCGAGGCTCCTTGTCTCGATCAGGTAATCGGCCTTGGCGCGTTTCTCAACATCCGGCATCTGCCGCGCGAGGATCGCCTCGAACTGTGGCCGCGTCATGCCGGGCCGGGCGAGAACGCGCGCGGCCTGGGTTTCGGCCGGGGCGCTGACCACCACCACCGCGTCCATCTCGGCCGCGCCGCCGGTCTCGTAGAGGAGCGGCACGTCGAGCACGACGATATCGGCCGATTGCGCGGCGACGAACGCCTCGCGGTCGGCCTGCACCAGCGGGTGGACGATCGCCTCGATGCGGGGCAGGGTCTCGGGATCGGCGGCGATGATCTCCTTGAGCGCGGGGCGCGAGACCGCGCCATCGATCACCGCTGCGGGAAAGGCCGCCCCGATGGGCGCCACCGCCGCGCCGCCGCGACGATAGAGCCGGTGCACCGCCGCATCCGCATCCCAGACCGGCAGGCCCTCATCGGCGAACATCCGTGCCGTGGTGGATTTGCCCATGCCGATCGAGCCGGTGAGGCCGAGCCGAAAGCTCATGCCAGCACCGCCGCCCGCGTCGCCTCCGTCACCTGCGGCGTCGCGCCGAACCAACGCTCGAAGCCCGGCACCGCCTGGTGCAGCAGCATGCCCAGACCATCGACGGTGCGGCAGCCACGGGCCCGCGCCGCGAGAAGCATCGGCGTGTCGAGCGGCGTGTAGACCAGATCGGTCACCAACGCCGAGCCGGGCAGGGCGGAGAGGTCCAGATCGAAGGGATCGGCGCCCTCCATGCCCAGCGAGGTCGTGTTCACCACGGTCGCCGCGCCGTCGAGCGCGGATGCCGCCTCGGCCCAGTCGATCACGCGAATCCTCGGGCCGAAGGCCTCGGCCAGAGCCTCGGCCCGGGCCCGGGTCCGGTTCGCGAGCCGGATCTCGGGCACGTTCGCTTCGATCAGCGCGTCCAGGACCGCCCGCGCCGCGCCGCCCGCACCGAGCACCACCGCCGGTCCCTCGGCAGACCGCCAGTCCGGCGCGCCCTGACGCAGGTTCTCGACGAAGCCGTAGCCGTCGGTGTTGTCGGCATGGATGCCGTCTTCGCGAAAGCTCAGCGTGTTGGCCGCGCCGATCCGCGCCGCGCGGGCACTGACATGATCGGCCACCTGCAGCGCCGCATGCTTGTGCGGCAAGGTCACGTTGGTACCGCGAAACCCCATGCGGGGCAGGGTGCGCACGACCTGCTCGAAATCCTCCGGTTCGACGTGCATGGGCACGTAATGCCCGGCCATGCCGAGATCCGCGAGCCAGTGCGCGAAGAGCCGCGGCGAGCGGGAATGGGCGATCGGGGCGCCGATGACGCCGGCCAGCGGAATGCGATGCGCGCTCATCGTTGCAGATCTCCCCTCAGCACCAGCCAGTTGATCAGCTCGACCAGCGGCAGGCCGAGCACGGTGAAATAATCGCCCATCACCCGCACGAAAAGGCGCACGCCCTCTTCCTCGAGCTTGTAGCCGCCCACCGAGTGGCGGATCGATTCCCAGTTGCGGTCGACGTAATCGCGCAGATACGTCTCGGAGCATTTCGCCATGTCGAGCCGAACCACGCCGACATGGCGCCATATCGGCTCACCGTCGCGGCAGACCACCGCCGCCGAAAGCAGCTGGTGGGTCCGGCCCGAAAGCCGGGTGAGCTGGTCGAGCGCCTCTTCGGGGCTTTCGGGCTTGGAATAGATCTCGCCACCGAGCGCCAGTACCTGATCGCAGCCCAGAACCAGCGCGCCGGGATTGCGGTTCGAGACCTTCAGCGCCTTCATCTCCGCCAGCTTGTCGGCCAGATCGCGCGGCGGCGCGCCTTCGACCAGCAACGCGGCCTTCAGCGCCGCCTCGTCGATGCGCGGCTTCTCGATATCGAACGGGATCGCGGCCCCTTTGAGGAGGCTGGCGCGGATCTCGGATCCGGAGGCGAGGATGAGGGTCTGGGTCATGGCAGCCTGTGGACGACTCTAGGGAGGAATCGGGATCGAATCATGAGCACGACTCGGTGGAAGGTTGTGACCCCTCCCGCGACTCGGGACAAGCGGGGTGAGTCGTCTCCGCGACTCAGCGACTTATCCACGGGGGAAGAGCATAAGCCCGGCATTGGGGATCGTTGTGGGCAAATGGTGGAGTCAAGATCGCGACTCGGGCGCTGTATATGGCAAGCTGAAAATTTAAATCATTTATCTTCAGTATTTTAGCCGATGTATCCGAGTCGTTCCGATGGCCTCGACTGCAGGCCCAGCCTGTGGACGACTCTGAGGATATGCCGTCAACGACCGCTTATCCACGGCCCTACTACCCTCTTCATCTTTTCTTTTATCCTTATTCATTTGAGAAGGAGCCGGTCTGAGAAAGGGACCGAGATGACCGACTTCGCCGCCTACGCCTATCCGTGGATAAAGACGGGACACATCCTGTCCTTCGTGGCGTGGATGGCGGGCATGTTCTACCTGCCCCGGCTCTTCGTGTACCACGCGGAGCGGGCAGAGAGCGGCTCGCAGCTCGACGAGACCTTCCAGATCATGGAGACGAAGCTCCTGAAGCTGATCATGGGGCCGGCGATGATCTCGACCTGGCTCTTCGGGCTGCTGCTGATCTCCTTCGGCGTCGTTGACTGGTCCGAGCCCTGGCCCTGGATCAAGGCGGCCGCGGTGCTGGCGATGACCGGGATGCATGGCTGGCTGTCGAAGCGGCGCAAGGAGTTCGCCGCGGGCACCAACAGCCGCAGCGGCAGGCAATACCGCATCGCCAACGAGGTGCCGACGCTGCTCTTGCTGGTGATCGTGGTGGCGGTGGTGGTGCGCCCGTTCTGAGGCATCCCGCTGCGCGGCGTTGACGTGCGACTTATCCACGCCTAAGACTGCTCCCGCTTGCCCGTCCGGGCAAAGCGATTCCATTTTCACGACCGACAAGAGCGGCCCGCGGGCTGCCACAGGACCGTTTCCCATGTCCCAGGACCGCCTGAACCTCGCCGATCTCAAGGCGCAGAGCCCGAAGGATCTTCTCTCGCTGGCCGAAGAACTGGAGATCGAGAACGCCTCGACCATGCGCAAGGGCGACATGATGTTCGCCATCCTCAAGGAGCGCGCCGAGGAGGACTGGGTCATCGGCGGCGACGGCGTGCTCGAGGTGCTGCAGGACGGCTTCGGCTTCCTGCGCAGTCCCGAGGCCAACTATCTGCCGGGTCCCGACGACATCTACGTCTCGCCCGACATGATCCGCCAGTTCTCCCTGCGCACCGGCGACACGGTCGAGGGCGTGATTCAGGAGCCGAACGAGAACGAGCGTTACTTCGCTCTGGTCAGCGTCGAGAAGATCAACTTCGAGGATCCCGACCGCGCCCGCCACAAGGTGGCCTTCGACAACCTCACGCCGCTCTATCCCGATGAGCGGCTGAAGATGGAAGTCGAGGAAGAGGCCGCGACCAAGGATCGCTCGGCCCGGATCATCGATCTGGTGGCGCCGATCGGCAAGGGCCAGCGTTCGCTCATCGTGGCGCCGCCGCGCACCGGCAAGACGGTGCTCCTGCAGAACATCGCCCACTCGATCGAGAAGAACCATCCCGAGTGCTATCTCATCGTACTGCTGATCGACGAGCGGCCCGAGGAGGTCACCGACATGCAGCGCTCGGTCAAGGGCGAGGTCGTCTCCTCGACCTTCGACGAGCCCGCGACACGGCACGTGGCCGTGTCCGAGATGGTGATCGAGAAGGCCAAGCGTCTCGTCGAGCACAAGCGCGACGTGGTCATCCTGCTGGATTCGATCACCCGTCTCGGCCGCGCCTTCAACACCACGGTTCCGTCATCGGGCAAGGTGCTGACCGGCGGTGTCGACGCCAACGCGCTGCAGCGGCCCAAGCGGTTCTTCGGCGCGGCGCGCAACATCGAGGAGGGCGGCTCGCTCACCATCATCGCGACCGCGCTCATCGACACCGGCAGCCGTATGGACGAGGTGATCTTCGAGGAGTTCAAGGGCACCGGCAACTCCGAGATCGTGCTCGACCGCAAGGTGGCGGACAAGCGCGTCTTCCCGGCGATGGACATTCTCAAATCCGGCACCCGCAAGGAGGATCTTCTGGTCGAGAAGGTCGATCTTCAGAAGACCTATGTGCTGCGCCGCATCCTGAACCCGATGGGAACCACCGACGCGATCGAGTTCCTGATCTCGAAGCTGAAGCAGACCAAGACCAACTCGGACTTCTTCGACTCCATGAACACCTGACGCGGTACGCGCGAGGACTTCTCCATGGACACGATCTATGCCTTGGCCACGGCGCGCGGGCGCGCCGGGGTCGCCGTCGTTCGCATCTCCGGCCCTTCGGCGCGGCGCGCGGCCGAACGGATGGCGGGTGCGCTGCCCGAGCATGGGCGCGGTCTGAGAACGCTGCGAGACGGGGACGGGGACGCGCTCGACGAGGCGCTGGTGCTGACCTTTGCCGAGGGGCGCAGCTTCACCGGGGCCGAGGTGGTCGAACTGCACCTTCATGGCAGCCGCGCGGTGATCAACGCCGTTCTGGCGCGCCTGTCCGAAATGCCGGGGTTACGCTTGGCGGAAGCCGGAGAGTTCACACGGCAGGCACTCGAGAATGGGCGTCTCGACCTGTCGCAGGTCGAAGGCCTGGCCGATCTCATCGACGCGGAGACCGAGGCGCAGCGGCGGCAGGCGATGCGCAGCATGGCCGGCGGTCTCGGCGCGAAGGCTGACCTGTGGAAGCGGGATCTGCTCCGCGCGATGGCGCTTCTCGAGGCGGTGATCGATTTCGCGGAGGAGGATGTGCCTGTCGATGTCACGCCCGAGGTGATCGGGTTGCTCGATCGCTGCGAGACGGCGATGCGCCGGGAGATGGAGGGCGTCGGGGCCGCCGAACGAATTCGCGAGGGATTCGAGGTGGCGATCATCGGGGCGCCCAACATGGGAAAGTCTACGCTTCTCAATTACTTGGCCGGTCGTGACGCGGCGATCATCTCGGATGTGCCGGGAACCACGCGCGACGTGATCGAGGTCCGGATGGAACTCCGTGGTTTGCCGGTCACGCTGCTCGATACGGCCGGGTTGCGCGATTCCGACGATGAGGTCGAAGCCATCGGGATCGCGCGGGCGCGAAGCCGCGCCGCGAGCGCCGATCTGCGGCTGCATCTCGTGGCACCGGAAGTTTATGAGGACGGCATTTCCGGTCCGGACGACATCGTTCGGATCGGACGCGCGGATCTGCAAGCGGATCCGCGGCCGGGGATTTCCGGCAAGACCGGCACCGGTGTTGCCGAGCTGCTGGATGAAATCGCCAGCCGTCTCTCGGAAAGGACACTCGGCGCCGGGGTCGCGATCCGGGAACGGCATCGCCTGGCTCTGCGTGATGGCATCGGACACATCAACCGTTGCCGAGATATCCTGCCGGAAGGAAGCATGAGCCTCGACTTGGCGGCGGAAGAACTCCGGCTTGCCGTCAGGGCGCTTGACAGCCTCGTCGGTCGGGTCGATGTGGAGGATATCCTCGGGGAGATCTTCTCCAGCTTCTGTATCGGGAAATAGGAGTTGTTTCACGTGAAACAGAAATCCTACGACATCGTGGTGGTCGGTGGCGGTCATGCCGGCGTCGAAGCTGCAGCTACCGCAAGCCGTATGGGCGCGAAGACGGCGCTAGTGACGATGAAGATTGCGACGATCGGCGCGATGTCCTGCAATCCCGCGATTGGCGGCTTGGGCAAGGGGCATCTCGTCCGAGAAGTCGATGCTCTCGATGGCCTGATGGGGCGAGTGGCGGATGCGTCGGGCATCCAGTTCCGCCTTTTGAACCGACGCAAGGGCCCCGCCGTCCAAGGCCCGCGGCTTCAGGCGGATCGCGACATCTATCGCAGCCGCATGCAGGCGGAGTTGAACGCGATCGAAAACCTAGATCTCGTCGAAGGCGAGGTCTACGATCTGGTCGAGCGCGGCGGTCGGATCTGCGGCGTCGACCTGGCTGATGGAACGCGGCTGGATGCTCGGAGCGTCATTCTGACTACCGGAACCTTCCTGCGCGGCGTTCTGCATTTCGGCGCGGAAACGCGGCCGGGCGGTCGGGTAGGGGATGAACCCTCGACCCGTCTCGCGGAGCGTATCGACGGTTTCGGATTGCAAATGGGCCGGCTCAAGACCGGCACGCCGGCGCGCTTGGACGGAAAGACGATCGATTGGGCGCGCCTGGAAATGCAGCCGGGCGACGATGATCCGGTGATGCTGTCGTTCCTGAACAAGCGTCCCGAAGCGCGTCAGATTTCCTGTGGTATCACCCATACCAATCCCGAAGCTCACGACGTGATCCGCGCGAACCTCTCGAAGTCGGCAATGCATAGCGGCAATATCAGCGGCACCGGCCCGCGCTATTGTCCTTCGATCGAAGACAAGGTCGTTCGCTTTGCCGAGAAGGAGAGCCACCAGGTTTTCCTCGAACCCGAGGGGCTGAACACCGACACGGTCTATCCGAATGGCATTTCCACCTCGCTGCCCATTGACGTGCAGGAGACCTTCATCCGCGCGATGGTGGGGCTGGAAAACGTCCGTATCGAACAGCCCGGCTACGCCATCGAGTATGATTACATCGATCCCCGAGCGCTCACGCGCGGGCTGGAGCTGAAGGACGTCCCGGGGCTGTATCTTGCGGGGCAGATCAATGGCACGACCGGCTACGAGGAGGCGGCCGCCCAAGGCTGCGCCGCTGGCCTCGCAGCGGCGTCCGAGGCGTTGGATCGTACGCCTCCGGAGTTCAGCCGGACATCCAGCTATATTGGCGTAATGATCGACGACCTCGTCACGCGGGGCGTGACCGAGCCCTATCGCATGTTCACCTCGCGGGCGGAGTTCCGGCTGTCTCTTCGCGCGGACAACGCAGATCAGCGGATGACACCCATGGGGCACGCTGCCGGGTGCGTGGGTGAGGTGCGCTGGGAACGGTTCTCGGCCAAGATGGACCGTCTCGAAACCGGGCGTTTGAAACTTGCGAAGCTGAGTTTCGCGCCGCGGGATCTTGCCGCACAAGGTGCAAATCTCAACCCGGATCGTCCGAGAAAGGACGGTATCGAGGCCCTGAGCATCGCCGATGTCGGCTTCGAAATGCTGCGTGCCATCGAGCCTGAACTCGCCGAAATCGACACTGATACCGCGGTTCAACTGAAGAACGATGCGATCTATAGCGCCTACGCACAGAGGCAGGATCGCGATGCCGACTCGATCCGGCGCGACGAAGCACGCCGTCTTCCTTCGGATCTCGATTACGCCAGCTTGCCCGGTCTCTCGAACGAGTTGCGGCAGAAACTCGAGGCGGCGCGCCCCCGGTCGGTAGGCGAGGCTGGAAAGATCGAGGGCATGACCGCGGCCGGTATGCTTCTGCTTATCAACGCCAGCCGTCGGACGGCCGCATGACCGCTGACAGCGTTTTTTACGACTTGGGTGTTTCACGTGAAACACGAGAACGTTTGATCGCTTACGCCGCACTCGTCCGCAAATGGTCCCCGGCGATCAATCTCGTTTCAAAATCCGACTTGGAACAGCTCGAAACCCGGCACATCGCCGATTCCCTGCAACTCGCTGAGTTCCTTCCTAACGCGCCTGGAACTTGGGCGGATCTCGGATCAGGGGGCGGATTTCCTGGGATCGTGGTCGCCATTTTGGCTGCCGAGCAGGAAAATGGTCTCGACTTGCATCTGGTCGAAAGCGACCAACGGAAAGCGGCATTTCTACGGACCGCTGGACGGGAGCTAGATCTCTCCCTGACCGTCCACTGCACGCGGGTCGAGCAGCTCGCTTCCTTGGGGGCGGCAACAATCAGCGCGCGTGCCTTGGCGCCGCTGACGGATCTACTGACCTATGCGCACCGGCACCTTGCGCCGGGCGGGCGATGCGTGTTCCTGAAGGGACAGACCTACGAAGCCGAGATTGACGAAGCACGTAGGACTTGGCAATTCGACGTCGATGCCCGACAGAGTGTTACCGACCCCGCAGCCCGTATCCTGCTCGTGAGCAACCTGACCCATGCCTGAGACCTGTCGTATCATCGCCCTTGCCAACCAGAAGGGCGGGGTCGGGAAAACCACCACGGCAATCAACCTCGGCGCGGCTTTGGCCAAGGCCGGGCGGCGGGTCCTGCTGGTCGACATGGACCCGCAGGGCAACGCCTCCACAGGCCTCGGCCTTGCCGCCGGCGATCGTCGATCCACTACCTACGACCTGCTACTGGGACAGGATCCCGCGTCGGAGGGGATACATGGGACGCAGGTCTATGGGCTGGATATCATCCCGGCGACGACCGATCTGAGCTCCGCCGATGTCGAGCTGATGGCCTCGGGCGGCCGCAGTCGCATGCTGCAGCGCCGTTTGGCCGAGCTTATCGTCGACAGGGGCGACTACGACTACGTTCTGATCGATTGTCCTCCGGCGCTGAACCTTCTCACCATCAACGCGATGGTTGCCGCCGGCTCGATGATCGTGCCCTTGCAGAGCGAGTTCTTCGCGCTCGAAGGCCTCTCGCAGCTTATGCTGACATTGCGCGAGGTGCGCAGCACCGCCAACGAAGCCCTGCGGATCGAGGGCATCGTCCTGACGATGTATGATCGCCGCAACAATCTGTCCCAGCAAGTCGAGGCCGACGCGCGCGGCACCTTGGGCGATCTCGTGTTCAAGACGGTGATCCCGCGCAATGTGCGGTTGAGCGAAGCGCCGTCCCATGCCATGCCGGTTCTCGATTACGATCCCGCCTGCGCGGGCACCAAGGCCTATCTGGATCTGGCCGCAGAAGTCATTGAACGGGAGGGATGAGAGCGGATATGGCCGAAAAGCAGAAGACGCGCGGTCTCGGGCGGGGGCTTTCCGCCCTCATGGCCGATGTAACCCAGGATCAGACCACCGCAGAACAGGCAAGGCGTCCCGACATGATGGTTCCGATCGAAAAGATCCGTCCCAATCCGGACCAGCCAAGGCGCCATTTCGACGAAACGGCGCTCGAGGAACTCGCATCTTCGATCCGCGAAAAGGGTGTGATCCAGCCGCTGATCGTGCGCCGTGATCCCAATCGCGACGGCTATTTCGAAATCGTCGCCGGTGAACGCCGCTGGCGCGCCTCGCAGATCGCGAAACTGCACGAACTCCCGGTACTGATCCGCGAATACAGCGACACCGAGGTTCTCGAAGTCGCGATCATCGAGAACATCCAGCGCGCCGATCTCAATGCGATCGACGAAGCCGCCGGTTATCGGCAGCTGATGGACCGGTTCGGCCATACGCAAGAGCAACTGGCCAGCGCGCTCGGCAAGAGCCGGAGCCATATCGCGAACCTGATGCGCCTCCTGTCTCTTCCCGCGGATGTCCAGGAAATGCTGACGACCGGCCAGCTGACGGCTGGCCATGCGCGGACCTTGGTCGGCAACGAACATGCCTCCAGCCTCGCGCGCCAGATCCTGCTCAAGGGCATGTCGGTGCGCGACGCTGAATCGCTGGTCCGCAAACCCGGCAAGGCACCGACACCGAAGGCCGCACGCAAGCCGAGCAAGGATGCCGATACCCTTCAGATCGAGAGCGAGCTTTCCGCGACGCTGCAAATGCCAGTGAGCATCGATCACGATAGCCAAGGGGAGGGCGGCCGTATCTCGATGCGCTATCGCGATCTGGAGCAGTTGGACGACATCCTTCGAGTGCTCTCGGGGAACTGAGCGCTCCTAGGTCAGCAATTCCCGCAACACGCCGTTCAGGATCGGTCGGCCCGCCTCTGAGGCGACGAGCCGGTCCTGAACTCGGTTCAAGAGACCCAATTCCGCCAGCGCATCCACGCGCCGGTCGAAATCCTCGGCGAGGAGATCGATCTTCTCCGGAAGCTGCACACCCTCTGCCAACCGCAGCCCCATCATAAGGCGTTCTTCGACGCCTTCGGGGGACGAAAGCCGTACACGATCGATCTCGCCACCACGACCACTTTCCACCTGCGAAAGCCAGGCTCCGGGCGCTTTCGGCGCTTCGGTGGCATAACGGATGCCGTCGAATTCCAACCGGCCATGCGCGCCCGGACCGATGCCGATCCAGTCGCCCGAGCGCCAGTAGACGAGGTTGTGTCGGCTCTCCGCGCCGGGAACCGCGTGGTTCGATATCTCATAGGCCGGAAGGCCCGCTTCGGTGGTCAGCGCTTGGGTGATCTCGTACATCTCCGCCGAACGATCTTCGTCCGGCAGACCGCGAAGCCCGCCCCGTGCCAGCCGGTCTCCAAAAGCCGTGCCTTCCTCGACCGTAAGCTGGTAAAGCGAAAGATGGTCGGCGCAGAGCTCCATGGCCCGCCGCAGTTCGCTTTCCCAAGCCTCGGGGCTTTGATCCTGCCGCGCATAGATCAGGTCAAAGCTGATCCGGTCGAAGGCATTGCGCGCGATGTCGAAGGCCCGAAGCCCCTCATCGACACTGTGCAGGCGTCCCAACCGCCGCAGATCCACGTCGTTCAGCGCCTGCATGCCCATCGAGACGCGGTTGACCCCGGCATGGCGGTATCCGGTGAACCGGTCCGCCTCGATAGAGGTCGGGTTGGCCTCCAGGGTCACTTCGAAATCGTTGCGCAACCGCCAGTGACGCGAAATCCGGTCGAGGATCGCCCCGACGATGCGCGGTTCCATCAGGCTTGGCGTACCGCCACCGAAAAAGACCGAGCCGAGAATCCGGTCGCCGGTCTCCTCGGCCAAGCGGTCGAGTTCCGTAAGATAGGCCGCGGCCCATCGGTCCTGATCAATCCGCTGCGCGACATGGCTGTTGAAGTCGCAATAGGGGCATTTGGCTTGGCAGAAAGGCCAGTGCAGGTAGAGACCGAACCCGCCTCTCTGCCAATTTTCGACCCTATTCTCCAAGACAGGCCCGCAATTTCTCGACGGCCTGGGCCCGGTGGCTCATGGCATTCTTGTCCGAGGCATCCATCTCTGCAAAGGTAATGTCATACCCGTCAGGCATGAATATCGGGTCGTAGCCATGGCCCCGCGCCCCGCGCATCGGCCAGACGACCTGCCCTTCGGCGAAGCCCTCGAAAACCTCTTCATGCCCGTCGGGCCAGCACAGCACCAGCGTGCAGCAGAACCGGGCGCGATGCGGGGCAGGGCGCCCGCTCGCTTCCAACTCGCGATGAACCCGCTCCATGGCGATATCGAAATCGCGGCCATTCCCGGTCTCGGCCCAATCCGCGGTATGAACCCCGGGGCGACCATCGAGGTCGAAGACCTCAAGGCCGCTGTCATCGGCCAATGCCGGAATGCCCGTCGTGGCCACGGCGGCGCGGGCCTTGATCTTGGCATTGCCGACGAAACTGTGCTCGGTCTCTTCGGGTTCGGGCAGGCCGTGATCGGCATTGCCGGTCACGGTCACCCCCAACGGCCCGAGCAGGGCGCGGAATTCCTCCAGCTTGCCGGCATTGTGTGTCGCCACGACCAGCGATTTCTCGGTGAAGCGCCGCATCAGGTGGTCGCCTGCAACTGCGCCCGGGCCAGCTCGGCGCAGCCCGCTTCGGCAAGATCCAGAAGCTGGGTCATCTGCTCGCGCGAAAAGGTCGAGCCCTCGGCCGACATCTGCACCTCGATCAGCTTCGACCCGATCATGACGAAGTTGCCATCGACACCGGCCTCGCTGTCCTCGGGATAGTCGAGATCGAGGACCGGCTGCCCGGCATAGAGCCCGCAGCTCACCGCCGAGACCGGATCGCCGAGTGGGTCGGACTTCACCAGCCCGGCGCTCATCAGCTTTTGCACCGCGAGCTTCATTGCGACCCAACCGCCGGTGATCGAAGCGCAGCGCGTGCCGCCATCGGCCTGGATAACGTCGCAATCGATGGTGATCTGCCGCTCGCCGAGCGCGTGGAAGTCGACCCCGGCGCGCAGGCTGCGGCCGATCAGACGCTGGATCTCCTGGGTGCGGCCCGACTGCTTGTCCTTGGCCTCACGTCGCATCCGGCTGTTCGTGGCACGCGGCAGCATGCCGTATTCGGCGGTGACCCAGCCCTGGCCGGAATTGCGCTTGAACGGCGGCACCCGCTCTTCGACCGTGGCGGTGCAGATCACCTGGGTATCCCCCATGCGGATCAGGCAGGAGCCTTCCGCATGGCGGTTGAAGCCCGTTTCGATCTCGACGGCGCGCAGCGCGTCGGGGGTCCGGCCGGAGGGGCGCATGGTCTCATCCTTTCATATGTCGGGCTTGCGCATACGCCTTGCAGGCCACAAATCCAAGGCCGGCATGGGGCCGCATTGACCTCCTGCCGATGCCGCCCTTAATGTGCCGTGCCCCCAGACAGGACCCAAACCCGCGATGCCAGACAGATCGCCCCGAATCGAGGATATGAACGACCGCTCCCGCGAGGTGTTCCGCCGCGTGGTCGAGGGTTATCTCGAAACCGGCGCCCCGGTCGGATCGCGCACGCTGACCCGGCACATGTCGGAAAAGGTCTCGGCCGCCACCATTCGCAACACGATGCAGGATCTCGAACATCTGGGCCTGCTCGGCAGCCCGCATGTCAGCGCCGGGCGGATTCCCACACAGACGGGCCTGCGGATGTTCGTCGACGGGCTTCTCGAGGTTGGCGATCTCGATGGCGAGGACCGCCGCCGCATCGACCAGTCGATGCAGGAGGCCGATGGCGACGTGACCACGCTGCTCGACCGGGTCGGACACGCGCTGTCGGGGATCACCCATGGCGCATCGCTCGTGCTGACGCCCAAGCACGAGGCGCCGATCAAGCATGTCGAATTCGTTTCGCTTTCGCCGGATCGGGCGCTGGTGGTGCTGGTCTTCGCCGATGGCCATGTCGAGAACCGCATCTTCACCCCGCCGGCCGGTCAGACGCCTTCCTCGATGCGCGAGGCGGCGAATTTCCTCAACGCCATCGCCGGGGGTCACACGCTGCGCGAACTGGCTGGCGTGATCTCGCGCGAGATCGCGGCCCGGCGGCAGGAGATCGACCGGCTCGCCGCCGATCTCGTCGAATCAGGCCTCGCAACATGGGTCAATCCGGGCGAGCAGGGCGAACGCCTGATCGTGAGGGGTCGCGGAAACCTGCTCGGCGGCCCGGGCGAGGAGGCGGATCTGGACCGGATCCGCTCGCTCTTCGACGATCTCGAACGCAAACGTGACATCGCGCAGTTCCTTGACCTTGCCGAAGAAGGTGACGGGGTGCGGATTTTCATCGGCTCCGAGAACAAGCTTTTCTCACTTTCGGGTTCCTCTCTGGTGGTTTCTCCTTATATGAACGCCGACCGTAAGATCATCGGCGCCGTGGGCGTCATCGGGCCGACCCGTCTCAATTACGGGCGGATCGTGCCCATCGTGGACTACACAGCACAGTTGGTCGGGCGCCTCGTCTCCGACCGCTCCTGAAGGGAAAGACGATAGATGGCAGAGCAAGACGAACCGCGCAGCCTCGACGAGCTGGCCGCAGAGGTGGACGAGAACGGCGAGGTGAGCGCCGAGGCCGCCGAGGGCTCGGACGATCTCGAGATCCTCAAGCGCGAGCGCGACGAGATCCGCGACCGTTTCATCCGCGCGCTGGCCGATGCCGAGAACACCCGCAAGCGGGCGGAGCGCGATCGCCGCGAGGCCGAGAACTACGGCGGCTCCAAGCTCGCGCGCGACCTGCTGCCGGTGCATGACAACCTCTCACGCGCCCTCGACGCCATCGCCGAGGACCAGCGCGAGGCGCAAAAGGCGCTGATCGAGGGAATCGAGCTGACGATGCGCGAGCTGCTGAGCGTCTTCAAGAAGCACGGTATCCACCCGATCGACCCGAAGGTGGGCGACAAGTTCGACCCGCAGATGCATCAGGCGATGTTCGAGGCGCCGGTGCCCGGCACCAAGGCGGGTGAGATCATCCAGGTCGCGGCACAGGGCTTCCTGCTGCATGACCGGCTGCTGCGCCCGGCGCAGGTCGGCGTGTCTTCCTTCAAGGAAAGCTGAAATTTCTTCGGAACTTGTCCCGTCGACGCGGGTTGAGTGGGCAAGTTCGATTTGAAACGTGATCGAAGGCGTGGCCCATGGCCGCGCCTTTCTTTTTTCAGCGGTCCCGCGACGCGGGCAGCAGCCCGTGCAACTCGTAGACCAGTTCGAGCGCGGCGCGCGGCGTCAGCTCGTCGGGATGCAGTTCGCGCAGCCGCGCTTCCACCGCCGAGACCGTCGGCGCGGCGGGTTCCGGAGCGGCGCTCACGGCGGCAAAGAGCGGCAGATCGTCGATCAGCGCCTGCCGCCGTCCGCCGCCCTCGCGTTCGCCCTGCTCCAGCGCCTGCAGCACCACCCGCGCCCGATCGACCACCGCCGCCGGAAGCCCCGCGAGCCGCGCCACCTGCACGCCGTAGCTGCGATCGGCACTGCCGCGCCGCACCTCGTGCAGGAAGATCACCTCGCCCTGCCATTCGCGCACCGCGACGGTCGCGGTCGCCACGCCGTCGAGCTTGGCGGCAAGCTGGGTCATCTCGTGGTAATGGGTGGCGAAGATGCCGCGGCAGCGGTTCACGTCGTGCAGATGCTCCAGCACCGCCCAGGCGATCGAGAGCCCGTCATAGGTGGCGGTGCCGCGCCCGATCTCGTCGAGGATGACCAAGGCGCGGTCGTCCGCCTGGTTCAGGATCGCCGCCGTCTCGACCATCTCGACCATGAAGGTGGAGCGGCCGCGCGCCAGATCGTCCGAGGCGCCGACGCGGCTGAAAATCTGGCTGACCAAGCCGATATGCGCCGAGGCCGCGGGCACGTAGCTGCCGATTTGCGCCAGCACCGCGATCAACGCGTTCTGCCGCAGGAAGGTCGATTTGCCCGCCATGTTCGGCCCTGTCAGCAGCCAGAGCGGCGCATCGCCGAGATCGCAGTCATTGCCGACGAAGGTCTCACCAGCGCGGCGCAGCGCCTGCTCGACCACCGGGTGGCGACCGGATTCCACGTGAAACACACGGCTGTCATCGAGCTGCGGTCGGCACCAATCCGCGCCGCGCGCCAGATCGGCGAGACCGGCCGCGAGATCGATCTCGGACAGCGCCCGGGCCAGCTGCCCGAGCGGCGCGGCATGATCGAGAATGGCCGATTTCAGCCTGTCATAGACCCGTTTTTCAAGTTCGAGCGCGTGACCGCCCGCATTCAGGATACGGGTTTCGATCTCGTTCAACTCCACGGTCGTGAACCGCACCTGGTTCGCAGTGGTCTGGCGATGAATGAACCGCTCGGAAAGCGGCGGCGCCAGCATCTTCGCGGCATGGGTGGCGGTGGTCTCGATGAAATAGCCCAGCACGTTGTTGTGCTTGATCTTCAGGCTCTGAACACCGGTTTCGGCGGCATACTCGGCCTGCATCGCGGCAATCACACCGCGCCCCTCGTCGCGCAACCGCCGCGCCGCGTCGAGGTCGGCGTCATATCCGGCCGCGACGAAGCCGCCATCGCGCGCCAGAAGCGGCGGCTCGGCCACCAGCGCCCCGTCGAGCAGGGCATGCAGCGCCTCCTGTCCGCTCAGGCTGCGCATCGCCTCGGCCAGCGGCCCGGGCAGGTCGCGCCCCTCGGCCAAGGCGGCGATCCGGTCTGCGACGTCGAGCGTGGCGCGGATCGCCGCCATGTCGCGCGGACCGCCCCGGTCGAGCGCGAGCCGCGACAGCGCCCGGTCGAGATCATGGGCACCGCGCAGCGCCTCGCGCAGATCGCCGCGCAGCCGGTCCTCCTCGACCAGATGCGCCACCGCCTGTTGCCGCGCCGTGATGGTGTCGAGATTGCAGGAGGGCGAGGCCACCCGCCGCTCCAGCAGCCGGGCACCGCCCGCCGTCACCGTGCGGTCGATCGCGTGCAGGAGAGAGCCTTCGCGTCCGCCCTGCATCGCGTGGGTCAGCTCCAGCGACCGGCGCGTCGCGGCATCGATCCGCATCGCCGACATCCGCGCCTCCTGATGCGGCGGGCGCAGCAGCGGCAGGTTCCCCTTCTGAGTCAGCTCCAGATATTCGACCAGCGCCGCCATCGCCGAGATCTCGGCACGCGAAAACGATCCGAAGGCATCGAGCGAGGCGACCTTCCAAAGGCCCGCCAGCCGCGCCGCGCCGCCGGCGCTGTCGAACGCCCCCCGGTGCAGCGGCGTCACCGCCAGATCGAATCCCGAGGTGACCTCCGACAGGCTCTGTTCGAGGCTTTCGTCGACCAGAAGCTCGCGTGGGGTCAGCCGCGCCAGCTCCGGGCCCAGCGCCAGCCGGTCGCAGCCCAGCACCGAGATCGCGCCGGTCGAGATGTCGACCCAAGCCAGGGCGCAGTCGTCGCGCAGCTCCGAGAATGCGGCGAGGAAGTTGTGCCGCCGCGCGTCCAGAAGGCTCTCCTCGGTCAGCGTGCCGGGGGTGACGAGCCGCACCACGTCGCGCTTCACCACCGATTTCGAGCCGCGCTTCTTTGCTTCGGCCGGGTCTTCGAGCTGCTCGGCGATGGCTACGCGAAACCCCTTGCGGATCAGCGTCAGCAAATAGCTCTCGGCGGCATGGACCGGGACGCCGCACATCGCGATGTCCTCGCCCATATGCTTGCCGCGCTTGGTCAGCGCGATGTCGAGCGCCTCGGCGGCGGCCACCGCGTCGTCGAAGAACATCTCGTAGAAATCGCCCATCCGGTAGAACAGCAGCGCGTCGGCATGCGCCGCCTTGATCTCCAGATACTGCGCCATCATCGGCGTCACGGTGCCGGCCTGCGTGTTCATGCGTCTCTCCCGGGGGTGCAGCGGCGCGACACTAGCTTTTGCGGCCGCCGCGCGAAACCCCGCAGCCGCGCTGACGCTAGGGCGTTGCGCCGCGCCGCAGCATCCCGCTATGCCTGTGCGTCCAAGGGACAGAAGGGACGAGCGATGGCCAAACCCCGTTTCACGCGCGAGGACGCGCTGAACTTCCACGAGGCCCCGAGCCCCGGCAAGTGGGAGGTGACGGCGACCGTCCCGATGACCACCCAGCGCGATCTGAGCCTCGCCTACAGCCCCGGCGTGGCGATCCCCTGCGAGGTGATCGCCGAGCAGCCCGAGACCGCCTATGACTACACCAACAAGGGCAATCTCGTCGCGGTGATCTCGAACGGCACCGCCGTGCTCGGGCTTGGCAATCTCGGCGCCTTGGCATCGAAGCCGGTGATGGAGGGCAAGTCGGTGCTGTTCAAGCGCTTTGCCGACGTGAACTCGATCGACCTCGAACTCGACACCGAGGACCCGGACGCCTTCTGCAACGCGGTGCGTCTGATGGGCCCGTCCTTCGGTGGCATCAACCTCGAGGACATCAAGGCGCCCGAATGCTTCATCATCGAGCAGCGCCTCAAGGAAGAGATGGACATCCCCGTCTTCCATGACGACCAGCACGGCACCGCGGTGATCTGTGCCGCCGGGCTGATCAACGCGCTGCATATCTCGGGCAAGAAGATCGAGGATGTGCGGATCGTGCTGAACGGCGCCGGCGCGGCCGGGATCGCCTGCCTGGAACTGCTCAAGGCGATGGGGGCGCAGCATGACAACTGCATCATGTGCGACACCAAGGGCGTGATCTGGAAGGGCCGCGCCGAGGGGATGAACCAGTGGAAATCGGCCCACGCCGCCAACACCTCGCTCAGGACGCTGGAAGAGGCGATGGACGGGGCCGACGTGTTCCTCGGCGTTTCGGCCAAGGGCGCGGTGACGCAGGCGATGGTCAGGTCGATGGCGCCGAACCCGGTGATCTTCGCCATGGCCAACCCCGACCCCGAGATCACGCCGGAGGAGGCGCACGAGGTGCGCGAGGACGCGATCGTGGCCACGGGGCGCTCGGACTATCCCAACCAGGTCAACAACGTTCTCGGTTTTCCCTACCTGTTCCGGGGCGCGCTCGACATCCATGCCCGTGCCATCAACGACGAGATGAAGATCGCCTGCGCCGAGGCGCTGGCCGAGCTGGCGCGCGAGGAGGTGCCCGACGAGGTGGCGCTGGCCTATGGCCAGAAGCTCAGCTTCGGGCGCGACTACATCATCCCGACGCCCTTCGATCCGAGACTGATCCACCGGATTCCGCCCGCCGTGGCCCGCGCCGGCATGGCCACCGGCGTAGCCCGGCGCAAGATCGAGGACATGGAGCATTACCAGCAGGCGCTGAAGGGCCGGATGGACCCCACGGCGAGCGTGCTGCGCGGGCTCAACGCCCGGGCGCGGGCGGCGCAGGCCACCATGATCTTCGCCGAGGGCGACGACCCGCGGGTGCTGCGCGCCGCCGTGCAGTACCAGCGTTCGGGCTTCGGCAAGGCCCTGGTGGTGGGGCGCAGCGACGACGTGGCCGAGAAGCTCGCCGCCGAGGGCATGGCCGAGGCGGCGGCCGAGCTGGAGGTGGTCAACGCCGCCAACACGCCGCATCTCGATACCTACAAGGCGTTCCTCTACGAGCGGCTGCAGCGCAAGGGCCACGACCAGCACGACATCCATCGCCTCGCCGGGCGGGACCGGCACGTCTTTGCCTCGCTGATGCTGGCGCATGGCCATGGCGACGGCATGATCACCGGCGCCACCCGCAAATCGGCGCATGTGATGGAACTGGTGAACCACGTCTTCGACGCGGGCCCGCATGACGGGGCGGTCGGCGTCTCGGTGGTGATGCATAACGGCCGGATCGTGCTGATCGCCGACACGCTCGTGCATGAATGGCCCGACGAGGAGGATCTCGCCGACATCGCGACGCAGGGCGCGCAGGTGGCACGCGAGCTAGGGCTGGAGCCGCGCGTGGCCTTCGTCAGCTTCTCGACCTTCGGCTATCCGGTTTCCGAGCGCGCGACCAAGATGCATGCCGCCGCAGGCGTTCTCGACGGGCGCAACGTCGATTTCGAATACGAGGGCGAGATGGCCGTCGACGTGGCGCTGAACCCCAAGGGGCAGGAGAACTATCCCTTCTCGCGTCTCACCGGCCCGGCCAACGTGCTGGTGGTCCCGGCGCGCCACTCGGCCTCGATCAGCGTGAAGCTGATGCAGGAGATGGCCGGTGCCACGGTGATCGGCCCGATCCTGTCCGGCGTCGACAAGCCGATCCAGATCTGCTCGACCGTCTCGACCGTCAACGACATCGTCAACATGGCCGTCATGGCTGCCTGCAAGGCACGCCGCGCATGACGATCTGGAATCTCGGCTCGATCAATGCCGATCACGTCTATGCCGTGCCGCATATCCCGACCCCGGGCGAGACACTGGCGGCGACCGCGCTGGATCACGGTCTCGGCGGCAAGGGCGCCAACATGTCGGTCGCGGCGGCGCGGGCCGGGGCGCGGGTGGCGCATCTGGGCGCGGTGGGGGCGGATGGCGGCTGGATGATCGAGCGGCTCGAGGGCTACGGCGTCGATTGCACACACGTGCAGCGCCGCGAGGGATCGAGCGGCCATGCGATCATCGCCGTGGACGCGCAGGCCGAGAACGCGATCACGCTCTGGCCCGGCGCCAATCGCGAGATCGACCTCGACGCCGTGAAACAGGCTCTGGACGGGGCCGTCGCGGGCGATCTGCTGGTGATGCAGAACGAGACCAATGGCCAGGTCGAGGCGGCGGCGCAGGCCCGGGTATTGGGGCTGACCGTGGCCTATGCGGCGGCCCCCTTCGAGGCGGAAGCGGTGCGCGCGGTGATGCCGCATCTCGACCTTCTGGTTCTCAACGAGGTCGAGGCCCGCCAGCTTTCGGAGGCACTGGACGCCCCGGTGGAGACGCTGCCGGTGCCGCATGTCGTGGTGACGCTGGGCGCGGCGGGCTGCGACTGGATCGAGACCGCGACGGGCGCGCGTCACCATGTCGATGCGCCCAAGGTCACGGCGGTCGACACCACCGGCGCCGGCGACACCTTCACCGGCTACTTGCTGGCCGGGCTCTCCGAGGGCCTGACGATGCCGCGGGCGCTCGAACTGGCCGCGCGGGCCGGGGCGCTCAAGGTCGGTCGCCACGGCGCGGCCGATGCGATCCCCTCGCGCGAGGAGGTCGAGGCGGCGCGTTTCTGAGGCCGCCGGGACGAGCATGCAGGATTTCGTCTTCTCGGAGCCTTCGGCCCTGCTCGCGGGCTGCGTCGCGGTGGTGCTCGTCGGGCTATCCAAGGGGGGCCTGGGCGGCGCGCTGGCACTTTTAGGGGTACCGATCATGGCGCTGGCGATCCCGCCGGTGCAGGCGGCGGGTATCCTGCTGCCGATCCTTCTGGTGATGGACGCGATCAGTCTCTGGGCCTGGCGTGGCCAGTACCATATCGGCACGCTCAAGCGGATGCTGCCGGGGGCCGCGATCGGCATCGGCATCGGCTGGCTGACGGCGGCGCTGGTCTCGGACGCGGCGGTGCGGCTGATCGTCGGCGTGGTGGCGCTGGCCTTTTCGGCACGCTGGCTGCTGTCGGGCCATGCGCGCCGCGCCGCGCCCCGGTCCGAAAGCATCATGCGCGCTTCGCTCTGGGCCACGCTCGCGGGCTACACCAGTTTCGTCGCCCATGCGGGCGGTCCGCCGTACCAGGTCTACGCGATGCCGCTCCGGCTCGATCCGCGGCTCTATACCGGTACCAGCGTGATCTTCTTTGCCGTGGTGAACGCCATCAAGGTGATCCCCTACGCCTTTCTGGGGCAGTTCGACGCGGCCAATCTCACCGCGGCGGCCACCCTGCTGCCGCTCGCGGTCGCGGCGACGCTGGCGGGGGCCTTCGTGGTCCGCAGGATGCGGGCCGAGATCTTCTATCCGGTGATGTACGCCATGGTCGTCCTCGTCGGTCTCAAGCTGTGCTGGGACGGGCTCTCGGCTTTGCTCTGATGCGATTGGGGCTTTGACAGCCCCTCGTGGTCGGGCATGGTCCGCCTCCAACAGAGCTTCGAGGTGTTCGTTTCATGCAGTTGTCCGTCCGTTTCGAGAATACCCGCGATACCGGTTCCAACAGCGGCCCGGTCACGGTCGGCTGGTGCCTGAACGAGACCAAGGCCGGCATCATCTATGCCCCGCCGGAACGGGTGCGCTCGGTGGATCTCGACCGCAGCCATGCCAAATCGGCCTCGCGCTGCCCGGCGGTGATCAACCTCGAAAGCCGCCATTTCCTGATCCGCTGCCCCTTCGACATCCATATCGGCTTCGCCCGCGACGATAAGGGCAAGCCGGTGTTGAGGAACCTGAACGGCGCGGCGAGCACGATCCGCGCCAACAAGCTCGGCGACAAGCTGCATCTCGTCGGCGAGGCCGAATGGCGCCACCCCGGCGTGCCGACGCTGCAGCTCTCCTCGCCCTATCTGTTCCTGTGCGACGAGCCGGTGTACATGAGCCAGGTCGCGCCCTTCATGCATTACAGCCGCGAACCTTTGCCCGGCACGATCTTCGGTGGACGCTTTCCGATCAATGTCTGGCCGCGGCCGCTGATGTGGGCCTTCGAATGGCACGAGCCGCAAAAGCCGCTGAAGATCGCGCGCGGCGATCCGCTGTTCTATGCCTGTTTCGAAACCTTGCCGCAGGATCGCGGCGTGGCCATGGTCGAGGCGCAGCGCACGCCGGAACTGCTGGAATATCTCGAGCTGATCTCGGGCGCGGTGAACTACGTGAACCAGACCTTCTCGCTGTTCGAGGCGGCAGAGGCGCGCCGTCCCGAGACCCTGGTGACGCCGGTGGCCCGCAGGCCCCGGCAGGGATAGGCGTCGCGCCCCGGGGGCTACACCCGCGCTTAACCCCGGGGCGCTAGCATTCGGGCCTCGGGCCGCTCCGGCCCGGGGAGAAAGCGCATGTCAGCACAGAACGCGCCGGTCGTCATCAAGCGCAAGAAGGTCGTCGCCGGCGGCGGCCATCACGGCGGCGCCTGGAAGGTGGCCTATGCCGATTTCGTCACCGCGATGATGGCCTTCTTCATGCTGATGTGGCTGCTCAACGCCACCACCGAGCAGCAGCGCAAGGGGCTGGCCGACTACTTCGCCCCGACCATCGCGATCAGCCGCACCTCGGGCGGCGGTGACAAGGTGCTCGCGGGCGATTCCCTGTCCAGCAGCGAACGGCTCAGCGCCTCCGGCGTCGATGGGGGGAGTCCCGCGGCCCTGCCGCCTCTCGCCGACGACCCGCCACGACCGCCGGGCGAGGGTGCCGCCCTCGCCGAGGTGGCGGCGCTGCGCGACATCGAGGAGGTGCTGCTCGGCCGCGGTGGCGAAAGCCTCGTCGCGCGCGAGGCGCTGCGCCACGTGGTGACGCGGCTGACCGAGGAGGGGCTGGTGATCGAGATCTTCGCGCGCCCGGGCGCGCCGATCTTCGCCCCCGGCGAGACCGCGCCGCTGCCGGTCACGACCCTGCTTCTGGGGCTCGTGGCGCAGGCCGCCTCCCTGGTCGAGAACCCGGTCGCCGTGGCGGCGCATCTGGCCGCGCGGCCGGTGGTGCTGGCCGACAACCCGGTCTGGCGCCTGTCCTCGGGCCGGGCCGAGGCGGCGCGCGCGGGGCTGGTCGCGGCCGGGCTCGCGCCCGCGCGGATGCGTCGCGTCACGGGTCTCGGCGACCGCGACCCCTCGGCCGAGGGGCCCGCCGCGCCGCGCAGCGACCGGCTCGAGATCACGCTGCTGCGCCGCCATTAGCGCCGCCTTAAGCCCGGCGCTGTAGGTCGGAAAGGGACAGGCTCCACCCGTTTCACCGGAAAGGTCACCATGACGATCTCCTCCTCTCTCAGCGCCGGCGTCTCCGGTCTCGCGGCCAATGCCCACCGTTTGGCGACGATCTCCGACAACATCGCCAACTCGGCCACGTTCGGCTACCGCCGCGCCACCACCGACTTCCATTCTCTGATGATGGGCAGCGGGCCGGGCCGCTACGTGGCGGGCGGGGTGGCGGCCACGTCGCAGCGGCTGGTCGACGAAAGCGGCGCACTCTCCTCGACCTCGAACTCCACCGATCTCGCGGTGCGCGGCCGCGGCTTCCTGCCGGTCAGCGCCACCGCGATCATCGGCGGCGACGATGCGGATTTCCGGCTCGCCACCACCGGCTCGTTCCGCGCCGACGAGGAGGGCTACCTGCGCACGCCGGACGGGCAGACGCTGCTGGGCTGGCCCGCCGGGCTCGACGGGACGATCGGCACCTTTCCACGCGACACGATCGGCGGGCTGCAGCCGGTGCGCGTGCCCGCCGGGCAGCTCTCGGGCATTCCCACCACCGAGGTGACGCTCGCGGTCAACCTGCCCGCCACCTCGACGCAGGACGGCGCCGAGGGCCTGCCAGAGGAGCTGACGGTCGAGTATTACGACAATCTCGGCACCACGCAGCAGCTCGGCCTGACCTTCACGCCGAGCCTGCCGGCGGCGGGCGGCGCGCCGACGAACGAATGGGTGATGCAGATCACCGACGGCGCCGCAGGCGACACGCTTGTGGGCGAATACACCCTTACCTTCGAGGACAGCCGCGAGGCGGGCGGGGCGCTTCTCTCTGCCACGGCGACGCTGGGCGGCGACTACGATCCCGAAACCGGTGCCTTCGAGATCGAGGTGGCGGGCGGACCGATCTCGGTGAATATCGGCGCGGGAGACGTGTCCGGCGGGCTGTCGCAGCTCGCGGCGCTGTTCTCGCCCCTGACGATCAGCCGCGACGGCGCCGCCACCGGCAACATGACCTCCGTCGAGGTCGATCCCGGCGGCTTCGTCCATGCCTATTACGACAATGGCGCGAGCCGCCGCATCTATCAGGTCCCGCTCGTCGACGTGCCCAATCCCAACGGGCTCGAAACCCATGACGGCCAGTCCTACACCCTGACCCGCGACAGCGGCGACATGCTGCTGTGGAACGCGGGCGACGGCCCCACCGGTGACATCGTCGGCTTCGCGCGCGAGGAATCGACCGTCGACGTCGCCTCCGAACTGACCCAGCTGATCCAGACCCAGCGCGCCTATTCGACCAATGCCAAGGTCATCCAGACCGTCGATGAAATGCTGCAGGAAACCACCAATCTCAAGCGCTGATCCGAAAGGAGGTACCGGTCATGGGCCTGTCCTATTCGCTGTCCAACGCGCTGAGCGGGCTGACCGCCAGCGCCCGCATGGCCGAAACCGTGTCCTCGAACCTCGCCAACGCGATGACCGAGGGCTACGCCCCGCGCGAGACCGTGCTCTCGGCCCGCGCCGTGGGCGGGCGCGGGGCCGGGGTGCGGGTCGAAGCCGTGGTGCGGCAGCTCGATCGGGCGCTGCTCGCCGACCGGCGCCGGGCCGATGCGGGGCTCTCGGCCGACCGCGCCACCTCCACGGCGCTGTCGCGCCTCGAGACGCGGCTCGGCGCGATCGGCGAGGCGGATTCTCTGCCAGGCCGGATCGACGCGCTGAACACGGCGCTGATCTCGGCCTCTGCCGATCCCGGCTCCGATCTCAGGCTCTCCAACGTGCTCACGGCGCTCGACGGGCTCACCGGCGCGCTGAACGACGGCAGCGCCGCGATCTCGGAGATGCGGGCCGAGGCGGATGCCGACATCGCCGCGCAGGTCGCCGCTCTCAATCAGGGCCTGTCCCGCGTGGAACGGCTTAATACCGACATCGCCCGTGCCCGCGGTACTGACAGCGATCCGGCGGCCCTGATCGATCAGCGGCAGGTGGTGATCGACGCCCTGTCCGAAATCGTGCCGCTGCGCGAGATGGCGCGTCCGGCGGGGCAGGTGGCGCTGATCTCGGCGCAGGGGGTGATGCTGATCGACGGCCGCGCCGCCGAGTTCGGCTTTACCCCCACGCCGCTGATCACCCCCGAAATGAGCTTTGCCGGCGGCGCGCTCTCCGGTCTCACGCGGAATGGCGAGCCGGTCGCGCGCAGCGAGGCGGATGGCTTCGGACGGATGGGGGGCGGCGGGCTCGGCGCCGCGTTCGCGCTGCGCGACACGGTCCTCCCCCCGGCGCAGGCGGGGCTCGACGCGCTGGCACGCGACCTGATCGCCCGGTTCGAGACGGCGGCGGCCGATCCCGGTCGCGGCGCCGGGCAGGCCGGGCTTCTGACCGAGGCGGGCGGTACGCTCGACCCCGGGGGCGGGGCAGGGCTTGCCGGACGCATCGCGGTCAACGCGGCCGTCGATCCCGCACGGGGCGGCGCGCTGTGGCGTCTGCGCGGCGGGGTCGGCGCGACGGCGCCGGGCCTTACAGGTAACGCCGCGCAGATCGGTCGCTGGCTCGATGCGCTGGGCGCGCCGCGCCTCTTGAACGGCGAGGGCAGCAGCGCCGGCGCGGCCACCCATGCCGCGCGTTTCACGGCCCGGATCGGCGCCGACAGGCTCGGGGCCGAGGAGGTGCTGGGCTTCGCCCAAGCCCGGCGCGACAGCTTGCACGCGGCCGAACTGGCCGGCGGTGTCGACAGCGACCAGCAGATGCAGCGCCTGCTGCGCATCGAGGAAAGCTATGCGGCCAATGCCCGCGTGATGCAGGTGGTGCAATCCATGATCCACCGCCTGATGGAGATCTGACCATGAGCCTCACCTCGCTCGGCGACGGCAGCCGCCATTTCCTGATGCGCAACCAGGGCGTCGCGCTGCGCCACAGGCTCGACGGCCTGGTCTCGGCGCTGTCCTCGGGTCGCGCCGCCGATCCCGTCGCGGCAATGGGCCGCGATCCGACCCGCCTCGCCACCACGCGCAGTGCCCATGGCGCGACCGAGGCCTATGGCCGCGCCGCCGCCGAAACCGGTCAGCGGCTCGCATTGATGCAGACCGCGCTCGGAGAGTTGGACGGGCTGCGCGAGGCGCTCGCGGGGCAACTTGTCCTGGTGGGCGAAACCAGCAGCGACGGCGTGCTCTCCCATATGGGCCGTTCGGCGGAGCAGGGTTTCGGGGCCGTCGTCTCCGCCCTGAACCGGCGCATGGGCGGCACCGCGCTTTTCGCCGGGCACGACGGCGACGCGACGGCGCTGACCCCGCCCGGAGAGATGCTCGACGCGATCCGCGCGACCTTGCCGCCACAGCCGGGTGCCGAGGCCCTGCGCATCGCGGTGTCGGACTGGTTCGACACGCCGGGGGGCGGGTTCGAAAGCGCCGGCTATCTCGGCGATGCCGAGGGTCATGCGACGCCACGGGTCGGCGCGGGCCAGACGGTGACGCTCGCGGCCCGGGCCGACGATCCGGCGCCGCGTACGGTGATGAAGGCGCTGGCGCTCGCAACGCTGGCGGGCGAGGCCGAAGCGATGGGCGGCGCGGCGCGCGGGGCGCTGATCCGCGAGGCCGGCACCATGCTGCTCTCGGCCGCCTCCGGGATGACCGAAACCCGGGCGGCGCTGGGCGCCGCCGAGGCCACGGTCGAGGCGACATCCACGCGCCACGCCGCCCGTGCCACGGCGCTCGGCCTGATGCAGAACCGGATGACCGCCGCCGATCCCTATGCGACGGCGACGGCGCTGCAGGAGATCCAGACCCAGCTCGAGACCCATTACCTGCTCACGGCGCGGCTCTCGGAGCTGTCGCTGACCCGGTATCTGAGATGAGGGCGCTGCTGATCGCGGCGCTCCTGGGCTGCGGCGCGCTAGCGGCGACGGCGGCGCCGGTGCGGCTCAAGGATCTGGTGGAGTTCGACGGCGTGCGCGAGAACGACCTCGTGGGCTATGGGCTCGTAGTCGGGCTAGCCGGGACAGGTGACGGGCTGCGCAACGCGCCCTTCACCGAAGAGATCATGACCAACATTCTCGAGCGGCTCGGGGTCAACGTGTCGGGCGAGCAGTTCCGGCCCCGCAACGTCGCCGCCGTGATGGTCACGGCGAGCCTGCCTCCGTTTGCGCGCGCGGGCTCGCCGATCGACGTGACAGTGAGCGCGATCGGAGATGCCTCGTCGCTCTTGGGCGGCACGCTGGTGATGACGCCGCTAAACGCGGCCGATGGCGACATCTATGCCGTGGCGCAGGGCACGATCATCGCCGGTGGCGTCACTGCCGAAGGCGAGGCTGCCCGGGTGACGCAGGGCGTGCCCACGGCGGGGGTGATCCCGGCGGGCGCCAAGGTGGAGCGCGAGGTGGCCTTCGACTTCGCCAACTTGTCCGAGCTGCGCCTGGCGCTGCGCAGTCCCGATTTCACCACCGCGGGCCGTATCGAGCGGGCGATCAACGCCGAGTTCGGTCGCGCGGTGGCGCTGATGACCGATGCCGGCACGGTGCGGCTCGATATCGCGGGCATGAACATGCCGACGACCGCCCATGCGCTGGGCCGGATCGAAAACGTGCTGGTGGAGCCCGAGATCCGGGCCCGGGTGGTGGTGGATCAACGCTCCGGCACCATCGTGATGGGAGAGGATGTGCGGATTTCCCGCGTCGCGGTGAGCCAGGGCAACCTGACGCTCTCGGTCGAGGAGGCCCCGATGGTGGTCCAGCCGAACCCGTTCTCCCCCGGCGAGACGGTCGTGGTGCCGCGCAGCGAGGCCGAGATCCGGCAGGAGCCGGGGATTGGACTGGCCGAGGTGGCGGGCGGCACCTCCCTGTCGCAGCTCGTCGCCGGGCTCAACGCGCTGGGCGTGGCGCCGCATGACATGATCGACATTCTCAAGAGCATCCGCGCCGCGGGCGCGCTGCATGCGGAGTTCATCGTCCGCTAGGGCGGAAGTCACTGCGAATGATGCAAAGGCTGGGGAAGGCCGGAAACAGGGTCCTCGATTGATCCGAAGACGGCAGTTCGGACCTCTACTGATAGCTGCGCACCAGGCTTCCCGCGACGAGGCTCCAGCCATCGGCCACCACGAAGAACGCCAGCTTGAAGGGCATCGAGACGATGGCCGGCGGCACCATCATCATGCCCATCGACATCAGCACCGCCGCCACCACCAGGTCGATGATCAGGAACGGCAGGAAGATCAGGAAACCGATCTGGAACGCCCGCTCGATCTCGGACAGCAGGTAAGCGGGGACGAGCAGGGAAAGCGGCGCGTCGCCGGTCCCGCGCGCGGCCTCCGTGGCAGGGCGCAGCGCCGCCAGTTCGGCGAACGTATCCGGCATGGTCCGGTTCGCCATGAAGCCGCGAAACGGGTCTATGGCGCGGGGCAGGGCGGTCTCCAGCGCCACGCCCTCGTTCAGATAGGGGCGCACGCCCTGCTCCCATGCGGCGGAGAAGACCGGGTCCATCACGAACCATGTCAGGAACAGCGCCAGACTGACGATCAGCATGTTGGGCGGCGATTGCTGCAGCCCGATCGCCTGCCGCAGGATCGACAGCACCGTGACGATGAAGGGAAAGCAGGTGACCATGATCGCGAGCCCCGGCGCGAGGCCGAGCAGCGTCACGAGGGCGATGAGTTGGATCGACCGCGCCGCGAGCGAGCGGTCGTCGCCCAGATCAAGCGACAGCTCCTGTGCTGCGACCGGTCCCGCCGCGAGCAACAGCAGGAACGCCGCGGCGAGAAGCGGCCTCACGTCAGGTCGCCGCCGGCGCCCGCCACCTCGGTCAGCCGCACCGCCAGCTGACCCGGCTCACCGCCCTGCACCTCCTCCAGCGTGCCGCGCGCGATCAGGCGACCGCCGACGAACAGCTCCACCGGGTCGTCGAGCTTGCGATCGAGCGGCAGCACCGCGTTCTGGCCCAGCGCCAGCAAGGTGCCGAGGCTTGGCCGGGCGCGACCGACCGAGACGGTGATCTCGACCGGGATCGCGTGCAGCGGATGCGTCGGCGGTCGGACGGAAACGGCGGGCTCATCCATGTCTCAACTTCTCCTTCTTGGGCGCGCACAGGGCCGACAGGGCCTCTCGCGCGGTGTCGAGCATCGCCCCCGTATCGAGATGGGTCTCGAAGGACGGCCCGCGGATCACCGCCTCGCCGGGGCCGAGCCGGGGATCGGGGCAGGGCGTGAGCCAGTCGCAGCCCATCGCGTCGAGCAACGGCCGAACCGTGTCGATCTCCGCCTCGGGGAGGTACAGCTCCAGCGGCGCCGCGAGATCGGCCTGAAGCGCCTCCATCAGGGCCGCGCGCAGCTGGACCGCAGCCACGGTCTCGGCCAGGCCGGGCAGCAGCCGGTCCAGCATCGTCTCGAACAAGGGCTCCAGCCCCGAAAGCAGCCCCAGGCGTGCCTCGGCATGGGCAAAGGCCATGTCCTCGATCCGCGCCACCAGCCGCTCCGACAGCGCGGCCGCCTCCAGCCGCTGCGCCTCCCGCCCGGCTTCGAAGCCCGCGTCATGGCCCGCCTGCCATTCGGGGCCAGGCCCCTCCGGCTCGGTCGGCGTGGCGTCGAAGCTCTCGAACAGAAGCGGCCGGGGGGTCATGGCGAGCGCTCCGTCTCGTCGCTCTCTTCGACCCAGCTCTGCAGGATCTGGATCGTGTCGTCCTGGCGTTCATCGATCAGCCGGCGCAGGCGGTCGAGCGGATCGGGCTCGGTTTCGGTCTCGTCCAACGGGCCGAGACGCGTGGCACCGGGCGGGGCCACGGCCGCGGGCAACAACTCCTGCCCCGGCGCGGCCATCGCCGGCAACAGCGCCTCGGCGGATTCGGGCGCGGCGGCGCGTCCCGAGGCCAGGATCGGGCGCAGCACGAACAGTCCCAGAATCAGCGCCACCGCGGCGAGAACGCCGGTCTGGATCAGCATGCGCGGGTCCAGCGGCGGCCCGGCGGGCAGGTCGAGCGCCGCGGTGCCGGGCGCCGCCGCCGGTTCGAAGGCGAGCGAGCGCAGCGTCAGCACGTCGCCCCGCGCCGGGTCGAGCCCCACCGCCGAGGCGACCAGTGCCTCGAGCGCGGCCAGCTCGTCCTCGGAGCGCGGCACCCGGCTCACCGTGCCGTCCTCGGCTGTCACCTCGGCGTCGTTCACCAGCACCGCGACCGAGAGCCTGCGGATCGCCCCGGGGGCGCGCAGCACCTCGCGGCTGGTCTCCGACACCTCGTAGTTGGTCAGCGCCCGGCTTTCGGAGCCTTCGCTGCTTCGGCCCTCCTCGGCCGCGTCGCCATCGGGAAGGTTCGAGGCGACGGTGACCGCGCCGCCGCCGCCCGAGGCGCTGTCCTTGCGCTCCTCGGTCTCGGTCGAGATGGCGACGCGGCTCTCGGGGTCGATCCGCCGCTCGCTGATCTGCTCCTGCTCGGTGACGGTCTCGACGCTGACCTCGACCACGGCGTTGCCGGGTCCGACCCGGGCCGCGAGCATCCGCTCGGCCCGGGCGCGCAGCGCCTCGGCGCGGCTGTCGGCATCGCGGCTCTCGTCCGAGGACCGCGCGAGCCGCCCGCCCGCCGCGTCGATCACCGCGACGTCCCGCGCCGCCAGGCCGGGCACCGCCGAGGCAACGAGGTGGCGCAGCGCCTCGGCCTGTTCCGCCGCGAGGGTGCCGGAGGCGGTGCCCACCGTGACCGCCGCGCCGGCCTCCGCCGCACGGGCAAACGGGCCGCTGTCGCGGCGCGCGATATGCACCCGGGCGCTGGTGATGCCGGGCACGGCGAGGATCGTGCGCGCCAGTTCGCCCTCCTTGGCGCGCCAGTAGGCGGCATCGAACATCTGGCTGGTGGTGCCGAAGCCCGACAGCCCGTCGAGCAGTTCGTAGCCCGCGCCGCCGGCCGCTGGCAGCCCCTCCGCCGCCAGCGACATGCGCAGCGAATCGCGCTCCGATCGCGGCACCCAGATCGCCGGGCCGCGCACCTCGTGGGGGATGCCGCGCGCTTCGAGCGCGGTCACCACCTCGCCCGCCGCGGCCGGTTCGAGCCCCGCATAAAGGAGCGCCATCGGCCCCGGGCCGGGGCCGCGCGCCAAGGCGATCACCGCCGCGAAGACGGCGAGCCCGGCAAGCGCCGCCACGAGGCGGCGTTTCGTGTCGAGGCGCGACCAGGCGGAGAGGACGTTGGCCAAGGGCAGGGCTCCGATGCGGGGCGGCGGCTGCCGCGTGTCCCCCCTGCTTGCGGGATCAGGATTAACAATCGGTTAGTCGTTGCCGGTCTAACTGGGACAAAGCCGATCCGGAGGACCCCGCCGATGACCGCCGCCGATCTCCCGCCGCAGGAACATGACACGCCGCGCAGGAAGCGCGGGCTGCCGCTGATCCTCGGGCTGGTGCTGGCGCTGATGGGTGGCGGCGGCGGGTTCTTCGCGGTGTCGTCGGGAATGCTGGGCGGCGGCACGGTGGAGGAGCCCGAGAGCGAAGCGCCCGCCATGCCGGAGGCGACGCCCGCGAGCTTCGTTCCGCTGGACCCGCTGGTGATCAACCTGCCGCCCGGTTCGGGGCGCCGCCTGCTGCGCTTTGCGGCGCAGATCGAGGTCGCGCCGGAGCACGCCGCCGAGGTCGAATCGCTGCGTCCGCGCATCGTCGACGTGCTCAACACCTATCTGCGGGCGGTCGAGCTGGCCGATCTCGAGGATCCGGCGGCGCTGACCCGGCTGCGGGCGCAGATGCTGCGGCGGGTGCAGGTGGTGGCGGGGGCGGGGCGCGTGCGCGACCTGCTGGTAATGGAGTTCGTGCTCGATTGAGGGAGGAAGGGCCATGGATTGGGTCTCCGACGTGCTGTTGCTGTCGGGCGCGCTGGGCGCCGCGCTCTATTGCGCGATGCTGTCGCGGCGGTTGCGCCGCTTCACCGATCTGGAGGAGGGGGTGGGCAGCGCCGTGGCACAGCTGGCGCTGCAGGCCGAAGAGCTCGAGCAGGCCTTGGGCCGGGCTGGCGGCGCCGCCAAGGATCAGGCGGCAAGGATCGATTCGGCCAGCGCCCGGGCCGAGGCCGCGGCGCGGCGGCTGGAACTGCTGATGGCCTCGCTGCACGACTTGCCGGAGCCGCCGGGCACCGAGATGCCCGATCGCGCCCCGGCCAAGCCCGTCTTCATCAAGGAGCCCGCAGCGGCGCGGGCGCGCGGATGAGCCGCGCCCCTACGCCCAAGCGCCAGGCCCGGCGCAGGCGGGTCCTGCCGGTGGTGGCGGGGCTGCTGCTCGCCTCGGCGTTGCTGCGGCTTTCGGGCGATGACTGGCGCGCCCGCGCGGTGGGGCTCGCGCGCGATGTCGCGACGCGGGATCAGGCGCTGGAGCCTTCCGGATCGGACGCGCCCGAAAGCTGCGCCGCCGCGACCGATACGGCGGGGCTCCTCGAGGCGTTCCAGTCGCGCGAGGCGCGGATCACCGCCCGCGAGGGCCGGATCGAGGAACGGATGCGGGCGCTGCGGCTCGCCGAGGCCGAGCTGGAGGAGAAGCTCGCCGCGCTGGACGCGGCGCAGGCCCGGCTCGAGGACACGCTCGCGCTCTCCGAGAGCGCGGCCGAAACCGATCTCACGCGGCTCACCGCCGTCTACGAGAACATGCGCCCCGAGGAGGCGGCGCGGCTGTTCGAGCAGATGGCCCCGGATTTCGCCGCCGGATTCGTGGGGCGGATGCGGCCCGAGGCCGCCGCCCCGGTGATGAGCCTGCTCGATCCCGCCACCGCCTATTCGATCTCGGCGATCATGGCCGGGCGCAACGCGCTCGCCCCGACGCAATGAGAGGGGCGCCGAAGACGTCCGCGTCGAGGAAACCTTAACCCCGTTCTGCGATCTCCTGAGCGGCGCCATCTTCCGGCGTCCGCCTTGAAGGAGCCCCGCCCGTGATCGGTCTCGTCGGCATCGTCATCATCTTCGTCATGGTCTTCGGCGGCTACATGCTTGCCGGGGGCAAGCTCGGCATCATCCTGAAGGCGCTGCCCTTCGAGATGATCATGATCGGTGGCGCCGCGATCGGCGCCTTCGTGATCTCGAATGACGGCGCGGCGATCAAGCACACGCTCAAGGATGTCGGTCGCGTCTTCAAGGGACCGAAATGGAAACACGAGGATTACCGCGATCTCCTGTGCCTGCTGTTCGAACTGATCCGGATCGCCCGCGCCAACCCGATCGCGGTCGAGGAACATATCGAGGCGCCGGCCGAATCCTCCGTGTTCGGCAAGTATCCCAAGATCCAGTCCGACGCCGAGGCCGTGGCGCTGATCTGCGACACGATGCGCGCGGCCTCGATGAACTACGACGATCCGCACCAGGTCGAGGAGGTGCTCGACAAGCGGATGGAGGCGAACCGGCACCATGCCGAGCATTCGATCCATGCGCTGCAATCGGTGGCCGACGGGCTGCCGGCGCTGGGCATCGTGGCCGCCGTTCTGGGCGTGATCAAGACCATGGGCTCGATCGATCAGCCGCCCGAGGTGCTGGGCAAGATGATCGGCGGCGCGCTGGTCGGCACCTTTCTCGGCGTGTTCCTCGCCTATGGCTTCGTCGGGCCCTTCGCGGCCAAGCTCAAGACCGTGATCGAGGAGGATCTGCATTTTCACCAGCTGATCCGCGAGGTGCTGATTGCCAACCTGCACCGCCATGCCCCCAATATCTGCATCGAGGTCGGGCGTCAGAACACCCCCGGCCATAACCGGCCCGGCTTCACCGAGCTGGAAGAGGCGCTCAAGGCCACGAAGGACGCCGCGTGAGGCGGGCGGCGCTGCTGGCGGTGCTGGCATGGGCGGCCGGACCCGCCGTGGCGCAGGAGCTTGGCCTGCGCTCTGGCGAACATCCCGACCGCATTCGCATCGTGGCCGAGATCCCGCCCGGCGATGACTGGCGGCTGGGCCGGGAGCCGGGCGGCTATGCGCTGCGGCTCGGCGCCGAGACGGCGCGCTTCGACGCCACCACGGTGTTCGAGAAGATCCAGAGGGACCGGGTGTCCTCGGTCGAGCCGGTGCCGGGCGGCCTGCATCTGCGGCTGGCCTGCGCGCCCTGTCACGCCGACGCGTTCCTGTGGCGCGACCGCCTGGTGATCGACATCATCGACGGCCCGCCGCCGCCGGGCAGCCGGTTCGAACGTCCGATCGAGGCACCGGCGCCCGGGCAGCCCGCCTTGCTGCCCGTGATCTTCGAAACCGCCGCTTCGCCGCCGCCGCTTCGCTTGTCCTTTCCCCGAGTAGTACAGTCGGAGCCGAAGGACCACTTGGGGCGAGGTCCTTCGGCCCAGCTCGATACGACGCGGCGTGCCCTGCTCGAAGGCGTCGCACGGGCCGCGGGTCAGGGTCTGCTGGATGCGTCGGAGAGCCTCGCGCCGGTGGTGAGCGATCTGCCATCGCTCCCCGTGCCGACCGGTGCGCCGGTGCCCGGCCTCTCGGCCCGCAGCGGCTTCGACGTCGCCGACGGCACCGCCGCGCCGTCGCCCTGTCCCGACCCCGACCACTTCGCGCTCGCGGAGGGGACCTTGCCGGATGCCGAATTTGCCGAAACCCACAGGGCATTGCGCGACGCGATGGCGGGGGATTTCGGCCGCGTGCCGCCGGGGGCGCCAGAGGCGCTGGCGCGGTTCTATATCCGTCACGGCTTCGGTCAGGAGGCGCGGGCGGTGCTGGCGATCGACGGAACCGGCTCGCGCGAACGCGTCTGGCTGGCGCTTCTTGCCCGGCTGGTCGACGGGCCGATCGGCGATCCCGGCCCCCTTGCCGAAACACAGGCCTGCCTCGGCCCGACGGCGCTCTGGGGAGCCTTGGCCCGCGGCAGCGTCGAGGCAATGCCGGAGATCGCCCGCACCGCCGCCATTGCGGAGCTTCGCCTGTTGCCGCAGGCGCTTCGCGGCCATCTGGGCGCAAGACTGGCCCGGCTCTTCGTCGCGGCAGGCGACCCGCGCGGCGCCGACGAAATCCTCGGACGGAGCGGGGCGGCGCCCACCGGCGACACGCTCGAGGCGCGCTATGCCGAGGCCGAGATCGCCGGGGCGCTGGAGGGGCCCGAGGCGGAGATCGAGGCGCTGTCCGAGATCGCCGAACAGGATGCGAGGCTGACGCCGGAGGGGCTGTCACGGCTGATCGACATGCTGCTGGAGGAGGGGCACGAGGTGCCGGGGGGGCTGCTGGAGCTGGCGCGGGCGCTGCGGTTCGAGCATCGTGGTCAGCCCGCAGCCTTGGTCCTGGCCCAGAGCGAGACCCGGGCCCTGATCGCCACGGGGCTGCACGAGGCGGCGCTCGATCTCGTCGATGCGATGTCCTTCGACCCTGATCTGGCGCGGCGGCTGCGCGGCGCGGCATTCCTCGCGATGACCCGCAATCTCGACGAGGCGGCCTTTCTCGAACGTGTCTTCGCGCCGCCGCCCGGACCGCTGACGCAGGCCGCCGAGACCGCCATCGCGGCCCGGCTTCTGGATCTGGGCTTTGCCGAGACAGCACTGGCGCGGCTCGCGGCCCTGCCCGGCGATGCCGAGCGCGACGGGCTGCGCCGCCGTGCGCAGATGGCGCTGGACCGGGCCGCATCCGGTTTGGTCGAAGCGGGCGAAGCGGCAGTCATCGCACCCGAGGAGGCGGACGAAGACCCTGAGACGGACACGAAACGCGACGCGGCGAGGCTGGCCCCCGATCCCATGGCCGCTTGGCGCGCGGGCGATTGGGAGGGGCTGGCTCAAAGCGGCGATCCGTTGTTCGAGGCCGCCTCGATCGCCGCGCGCCGTCCCGCCACCCCGCCGGAGCCGGAGCCGGAGCCGGCCCCGGGCGCCGCGCCCAGCCTGTCGCAGGGCCGGGCCCTTGTCGAAGAGGCCCGCGCGGCGCGCGATCTCGCCACCGGCTTGATGTCGCGTTTCACGCTCGATCCCGAACCGGAATGAGGCACGATTAACCGTATTCTCATGCCGATCCGCGAATGATGTCCCCGTAGACGCAGCAGAAGGCGCGCGCGATGCGGCTGGCTCACCTGATCCTCTGTCTCGCCCTCGGGGCCGGTCTTCCCGCGCGCGGCTCGGTCCCCGGGACCGCGCCATGGGTGCTGTGCGATGCCGCCGCGCGGCAGGCGGCGACCGAGACCGGCGTGCCGTTCGAGGTGCTGGCCGCGATCACCCGGACCGAGACGGGGCGCGGGCGCGACGGGGTGCTGCGACCCTGGCCCTGGACCGTGAACATGGAGGGGGCGGGCCGCTGGTTCGATGACCCGGCCGCGGCGCTCGACTATGCCCGCCGCCACCGCGCGCGCGGCGCCGTGAGCTTCGATGTCGGCTGTTTCCAGATCAACTGGCGCTGGCATCGCGCGCATTTCGCCTCGCTCGAAGAGATGTTCGACCCGTTGGCCGGCGCGCGTTATGCCGCGCGTTTCCTGTCGGAATTGCACCGCGAGTTCGGAACATGGCCCGCCGCCGCCGGAGCCTACCACTCGCGCACGCCGAAACACGCGACGCGCTATCGCAAGCATTTCGAGACGCACCTCGCCTCGGTGCGCCGAGCGGGAGATCGCCTGCCGAACGCCGCGCCCGCCCGAAGGACGCGGCCCGGCCCGCCCGTTCCGGCCGCGCCGCCCGCCGCGCTGCGGCGCGTGAACGCCTATCCGCTGTTGCAGACCCCTTCGGCGCAGGCTCGGCGCGCGCCCGGCTCGCTCGTGCCGCTGGGGGGATGAGAATGCCAGCCCTTTCGCCCCGCGCGCTGTTCCAGCCCACGGTCCTGCTGGCCCTGGCACTGATGGCGATCATCGTGATGATGGTCCTGCCGATGCCCTCCATCGTGCTCGATATCGGGCTGGCGGCGAGCTTCGCGCTCGCGATCCTGATGTTCACCACGACCCTGTTCATCGAGCGGCCACTCGATTTCTCGGCCTTTCCGACGGTGCTCCTTGCCTCGCTGATGCTGCGGCTGTCGCTCAACGTCTCCTCGACCAAGCTGATCATCGGTCAGGGCCATACCGGCACCGGCGCCGCGGGCGGGGTGATCGAGGGCTTCGCGATGTTCGTGATGGGCGGCTCGGTGCTCTTGGGCATCGTCGTCTTCGGGGTGCTGCTGATCGTCAACTTCGTGGTGATCAACAAGGGCGCGACCCGGATGGCCGAGGTCGGCGCGCGCTTCGCGCTCGACGCGATGCCGGGCAAGCAGCTCGCCATCGACGCCGACATGTCGGCCGGCGCGATCGACCATGCCGAGGCGCGCGAACGCCGCGCCCGCGAACAGGCCGAAACCACCTTTTTCGGCTCGCTCGACGGCGCGTCCAAGTTCGTGAAGGGCGACGCGGTGGCGGGGCTGCTGATCACCGCGCTCAACCTCGTCATGGGTCTCGTCATGGGCACGCTGGTGCATGGCATGGAGGCGGGCCGCGCCTTCGAGACCTATGCGATCCTCACCGTCGGCGACGGGCTGGTGAGCCAGATCCCCGCCGTCATCATCTCGGTCGCCTCGGCGCTGCTCTTGGCGCGTGGCGGCGCGACCGGCGCCACCGACCTGGCGCTGGTGGCGCAGCTTGGCCGTCATCCGGCGGCGCTGGGCACCGTGGCGCTGCTTCTGGGGCTCTTCGCGCTGGTGCCGGGGCTGCCGGCGCTGCCGTTCCTCTTGGGCGCGGTGGTGCTGGGCGGCTGCGCCTGGCTCGGGCTACAGGCGCAGGCGCGGGCCTGGCCGGACCCCGAAGAGGCGGTCGCGCCGGCGCCCGGGGCCTCGATGGGCGACATGCTCGATCTCGACGACATCCATGTCGAATTCGCGCCCGACCTCGTGGAGATGGTGCTCGACCCGGCGACCGGGCTCGACGCGCGCATCGCCTCGATACGCAGCCACGTGGCCACCCGCTTCGGCCTGCTGCTGCCCGAAATCCGGCTCACCGACGATGCGGGGCTGCCCGAGGGCGGCTACGTGATCCGGGTGCAGGGCGTCGAGCAGGAGCGCGACCTGCTGCGCCCGGGCCAGGTGCTGGCCCTGCTCACGGGCGAGGCCGCAGAGGAGCTGCCGGGCGAAAGCGTGGCCGAGCCGGTCTATGGCGCGCCGGCGCGCTGGATCGCGCCCGAGGCGCAGGAACAGGCCGCGCTGGCGGGCCTCACCACCGTCTGGCCCGCCGAGGTGCTGGCCACGCATCTGCTCGAGGTGATCAAGCGCAACTTCCCGCGGCTGCTGACGCTGCGGGCGCTGCGCCGGCTGCTCGACGAGATGACCAATCTCAGCGACGCGGCCCGGGCGGAGGCCAATCGCCGGCTGCTCGACGAGCTGGTGCCCGACAGGCTGCCCATGGACCTGTTGCTGGCGGTGCTGCGGCTGCTGCTCGAGGAACGGGTTTCGATCCGCAACCTGCCGGTGATCCTCGAAGCCTCGGCCGAGGGGCGGCAACTGCATGCCTCGGCCGAGGCCGTGGCCGAACATGTGCGCCAGCGGCTCGGATTCCAGATCGTGGCCGAGCTCAGGCGCGCCGACGGAACGATCCCGCTGGTGCAGCTATCGCCCGATTGGGAGGAGGCCTTTGCCGCGCACCAGATGGCGCCGGACCGGGGCTCGGACGTGGCGCTGCCGCCCGAGGCCTTCAACCGGCTGGCGCAGGCCATCGCCGACAAGATGGCCCGCGCCGCCGAGCAGGGCGACCACGCGGCGCTGGTCACCACCAGCCGCAGGCGGCGGTTCCTGCGCACGGTGATGGCCGCCAAGGGCATTCCCAACCCGGTGCTCTCCTTCGAGGAAATCGGCGTCGATGCGCGCCCCGCCATCGTCGGGCTGGTGCCGGCATGACCGATCCGGCGCTGAGCCTGCTGCTCGATCAGGGCCGCGACGGGCTCTGGGCGGCGGTGCTGGTGTTCCTGCGGGTCGGGACGCTGGCGACGCTGCTGCCGGTCTTCGGCGAACAGCTGGTGCCGGTGCGGGTGCGGCTCGCGGCGGCGCTGGGCTTTGCCGCCGTGCTGCTGCCGATGCTCGCGCCGCTGATGGCGACGCTGCCCGGCGGCGCGGGCGCGCGGCTGGCGCAGGGCGGGGCCGAGATCGTCGCCGGGCTGGCGCTGGGGCTGATGCTGCGGCTCTTCGTCGTCGCGCTGCAGGTCGCGGGCACGATGGCGGCGCAATCGACCTCGCTGGCGCAGCTCACCGGCGGCACGGCGACGGACCCGGCCCCCGCGATCGGACAGGTGCTGATCCTGGGCGGATTGGCGCTGGCCGCACTGTCGGGGCTGCACCTGCGCGCCGCCGAATACATGCTGCTGAGCTACGAGATCCTGCCGCCGGGCCAGTTTCCCGACCCGGCGGCGCTGGCCGAGGCGGGGTTGGCGCAGGTGGCGCGGATCTTTGGCCTGGGCTTCGTGCTCGCCGCGCCCTTCCTGATCGCGGCGCTGGTCTACAACCTCACGCTCGGCGTCATCAACCGCGCCATGCCGCAGCTGATGGTCGCCTTCATCGGCGCGCCCGCGATCACCGGCGGTGCGCTGCTGCTGCTGTGGCTCAGCGCGCCGCTTCTGTTGCCGATCTGGCGCGCCGCCCTGTGGGGCTTCATGGGGGTGCCCTTCGGTGCCGGGCCATGAGCGGGAACGAGGACGCCGCCGAAAAAAGCCACGAACCCTCGCAGAAGAAGCTCGACGAGGCCCGCAAGCGCGGCGAGGTCCCGCGCTCGACCGACCTGATTACCGCAGCCGGCTATGGCGGGCTGGTGCTGGCCGGGCTCGCCGCCGGCCCGATGATCGCCCAAGCGCTGGGCACGGCGCTGATGGCGCCGCTCGACCGGGCCGCGACCCTGGCCCGCGATGCCTTCGCGGGCGGTGGCGGAGCGGTCGCCGGTAGGCTGATCGGGGCCGTGGCGGGCGCGATCTGGCCGCTGTTCGTCGCCCCGGCGGCGCTGGCGCTGCTCGCGGTTCTGGCCCAGCGCGGGCTGGTCTTTGCCCCCGGGAAGATCCGGCCCAAGCCGGATCGGATTTCGCCGATCAAGGGGCTGGGCAACAAGTTCGGCCGGGCCGGGCTCTTCGAATTCGCCAAGAGCTTTGCCAAGCTGGTGCTCTACTGCGTGATCCTCGCGATCTACCTGCGGCGCCAGATGCCGCGGCTTCTGGGACAGATGCAGCTGTCGCCCGGCCAGATCGCCGCCGAGATGGGACGGCTCTGCCTCGGCCTGATGGGCCTCGTGCTGCTGGTGGCGTTGGCGCTCGGCGCGCTCGACCTGCTGTTCCAGCGCGCCGAGCATCTGCGCCGCAACCGGATGAGCCGCAAGGAGCTCACCGACGAGACTAGGGAGAGCGAGGGCGACCCGCATCTGAAGGGGCAGAGGCGGCAGAAGGGGGTCGAGATCGCGATGAGCCAGATGATCGCCGAGGTGCCGAAGGCCGAGGTGGTGATGGTCAACCCGACCCATTACGCCGTGGCGCTGGCCTGGGACCGGGCCGCCGGCGGCGCGCCGCGCTGCGTGGCCAAGGGGGTCGACGCGATGGCCGCGCGAATCCGCGAGGTGGCGGCCGAGGCGGGCGTGCCGCTGCGATCGGACCCGCCCTCGGCGCGGGCGCTCTACGCCACGGTCGAGATCGGCCAGGAGATCGCGCCCGAGCAGTACCGCGCCGTCGCCGCCGCGATCCGTTTCGCCGAGGCGATGCGCCGCAAGAGACGCGGTCGATGAAACGGGGCGATCCCGAGCTGCTGCTGCGGCTGACCGAGGCCGTCTTCGACGCGAAGCGGGGCCGTCTGGTGACGCTGCGGGCCGAGGAAGAGGCTCTGCACCGGGCGATCCGGGGGCTGGAGCGGCCGCTGCGCGCGCCGGGGCCGGAAATCGATCCCGCCCGGCGCGCCGGGGCCGACCTGCTGTGGCAGGGCTGGGCGGATACCCGGCGCCGCGCCCTGCTGGCCGAGTTGGCCCGTCTCAGGGTCGAGATCGACAAGGCGATCGAGGAGCTGCGCCCTGCCTTCGGACGACGTGAGGCGGCAAGGCGGATGGTCGAGAATGCGCGGCAGGCACGGGCGCGGGCCGCGCCGCGGCGGGTCGAGCGGCCCTAGACGTCCTGCCGCCCGAACTCGGTGATCAGCACGTCGATCACCCGCTCGGCCCCGACCGTGTCGCGCGCCACCTCGAGCAGCCCGGCGCGCAGCTCGCGCATCGGCGCGGCGGCGGTGAAGACGCCTTCGAAACCACCGAGATTGGCATGGTCGAACAGCACCCGCAGGAACCCGTCGCGCAGCCGTGGCTCGCGCGCGAAGACCTCGGTCTGCGCGCCTTCGACCACCTCGATGCTCATCGACATCACCACCATGGCCGAAACCCGGCCCTCCTCGACCACCGGCACGATGAACTGGTTGTTGAGCTTGGCAAAGGCGCTGGGCACGTCCGGCGGCGGCGCGGCGGGGGCGGGCGCGGCCTGCACCGGTTCGGATTCGGCGCAGCTGGTCTCTTCCTCGGCGTCCGGCGCGGGGGCGAGCAGCAGCGCCGCGCCGACGCCGCCGCCGGTGCCGAGACCGCCGAGCAGCAGGGGAAGCAGCAGGGCTTTCATCGTCACTCCTCAGAAGGGCAGCACCGAATCCACGACCTGCTGGCCGTAGCGCGGCTGCTGCGCGTCGCTGATCTGGCCGCGGCCGCCATAGGAAATCCGGGCCGAGGCGATCTTGTCATAGGTGATCTGGTTGAGACGGCTGATATCGGCGGGGTTCACGTAGCCGGTGACGATCAGCTCGCGCAGCTCGAAATTCACCCGCACCTCCTGCTGCCCCTCGATCGCGAGCACGCCATTCGGCAGCACCTGCGTCACCGTGGCCGCGATGCGCAGCTCCAGCTGCTCGTCGCGGCGCACCGAGCCATCGCCCGAAAAGGTCGAGGCGCTGTTGAGCCCGACCCCGGGATCGAGGGTCGCGCCGTCGGGCAGGCGCCGCGCGGCTCGCTGTGGCAGGCCGAACAGGTTCGGTACCGCCATCGATTCCGAGCCGGAGCGGGAGCGGTCCGAGGCATTCGAGATCGCGGCGCTGTCGTCGATCTCGATCACCACGGTGAGGATGTCGCCCTGCTGCATCGCCCGCCTGTCACCGAGGAGCGAGCCGCGATCGCCGGTCCAGAGCGAGGCGGGGGCGAGCTGCGGCGGGTGGCTCGGCAGCTCGGTCATGTAGGGGGCGGGCGGCGCCAGCATGGCGCGCCGTTCGCCGCTCTGTTCGGGCGGCGTGAAGGCGGGCGGCCGCCCGACCGGCGCGCGGTTGCAGGCCGCGGCGGCCAGAAGCAGCAGAAGAGGGGTCAGGCGCATCTCGTCCTCGCGGCGTTCGGCCCGCTTCGGGGCCGTGGGGCGGCCCCGGCTTCGGGGGCCAAGGGACGGCCGTTCGGGCCGTCAGCGTGAGACATGCGCCATCCCGTCCGGCCCGATCCGGGCGGTGACGGTGGCGCGGGAGGCGAGGTTCATCACCCGGATCAGGTCGCCGGGTCCGGCGCGGTCCAGCGCCCGCCCCTCGGTGACGATGCGCAGCCCCGCCGCCTCGTAGATCAGCGGCACGATCGCGTTGCGCCCCACCGTCGCGGGCGGGCCGACATCGCCGGGCCGCACCGGGCGGCCGGCATAGAGCGCGACCCGCGTCTCCAGCCCGATGATCCGCGCCGGGTCGATGACCGCGCCCAGCGCGTCGAGATCGCGCAACAGCAGGTCCTCGGGGCCGATCATGGTGCGCGGCGGCAGGGTGCGCGCCGGCACCACCACCATCTCGGCCGCGGCGGGCCCGGCAAGAAGCGCCAATAGGGCGATGGGGCGGATCATCGGATCTGCACCATGGCGCCGAGCATCTGGTCGGCGGCGGAGATGACCTTGGAGTTCAGCTCGTAGCCGCGCTGCGCCTCGATCAGCTCGGTCACCTCCTTGACCGGGTCGACGCTGCTTTCCTCCAGATAGCCCTGCCGCAAGGTTCCCAGACCGTCCTGGCCGGGCGCGGCGGCGAGCGAGGGGCCGGAGGCGGGGCTTTCGCGGAACAGGTTCGAGCCGATCGCCTCGAGCCCGCGCGGATTCGGGAAACCGGCGAGCGCGAACTGGTCCAGAAGCTCGGGCTCGACCCGGTCGCGGAAATGCGCATAGACCTCGCCCTCGGCGTTGATCGAGACCGATTGCGCATCGGCCGGCACCGTGACGTTGGGCACCACCGGATGCCCGTCCGAGGTCACCACCAGCCCGTCGCCGGTGAGCTTGAGCCCGCCATCGCGGGTATAGGCGGCCGATCCGTCGGGCAGCGTCACCTCGAGATAGCCCTCGCCCTCGATGGCGAGGTCGAGATCGCCCCCCGTCGCCACCGAGACGCCCGGCTGCACGATCATCGACACCGATGTGGGCCGCACGCCGAGCCCGAGCTGGATGCCGGTGGGCAGCACCGTGCCGGTGGCCGAGCTGATCGTGCCGGGACGGGCCATCTGCTGGTAATGCAGATCCGCGAATTCGGCCCGGCGGGCGTTGTAGCCGGTGGTGTTCATGTTGGCGAGGTTGTTGGAAATCACCTCGACCCGCATCTGCTGCGCGCTCATGCCGGCGGCCGCGATCTGGAGCGTTCTCATGTCATGTCCCTACCTGCCCATGGTTTCGATGGTGCCGCGGATGCGTTCGTTCTCGCTGTCGAGAAAGCTCTGGCCGAGCTCGTAGGCGCGCTGCACCTCGATCATCCGGGCGATCTGCGCCACCGGATCGACGTTCGACTCTTCGAGAAAGCCCTGCACCATCCGTCCCTCGACCGGGATCACCCCGGCCTCGGTCCTGAACCGCACCCCATCCTCGCGGATCAGGTCCCGCGGATTTTCGGGCGCGAAGAGCCCGATCTGCCCGACCGGCTGGCCCCCGGCCGAGATCGTGCCGTCGGCGGCGATGGCCACGGGCCCCGCGCCCTGCGGCACGAAGACCGGCGCGCCGCCCGCATCCAGAAGCGGATAACCCTCCGGCGTGACGAGGTCGCCCAGCTCGTTGGGGGTAAAGGCGCCCGCACGGCTCAGCCGGTCGCCAGCGGGCGTGCCGACGAGGAAGAAGCCCGGCCCCTCGATGGCGAGGTCGAAGGCACCGCCGGTGCGCGACAGCGCGCCCTGCGTCGCATCGGTCATCCGCACGCTGGCGCTGGCCATCGACAGCGAAGGCTGGCCATCGCCGGTGGCGGCGACATGCTCGGCAAAGATCATGCCCTCGGCCCGGTAGCCGGTGGTGGCGGTGTTAGCGACGTTGTTGGCCACCATCCGCATCTGCGCCATCAGCCCCGATTGCCGCGTCAGAGTCGCGTAGCCCGCGTTCTCCATCTCAGCCCCCTGCGATCTGCGGCACGATCACCCCGTGGAAGAAGGCGGTGAGCGTGGCGGTCATGAAGCCCATCGTGGCCCAGAACACCGCGACGATCGCCGCGAGCTTGGGCACGAAGGTCAGCGTCGCCTCCTGGATCGAGGTCAGCGCCTGGAACAGGCCGATCACCAGCCCGGCGGTCAGCGCGACGCTCAGGATCGGCAGGCTCGCGGTGACCGCGATCCAGAGCCCCTGGCGCATCGTGTCGAAGAACTGCTCCTGCGGCATCAGACCGGCATCCTCAGGATTTCCTGATAGGCCTCGACCACCTTGTTGCGCAGGGTCGTGACCGTCTCGACCGCCAGTTCGGCCTGAGCGAGGGACTGCACGAGGGCATGCGGGTCGCCGCCGCCTTGCATCGCGGCCATGGCGGCGCCTTCGCCGCGCGCCATGGTCGCGGCGAAATCCCGGGCCGCGGCGGCCAGCGTGGCGCCATCGCCGCCCGGCTCGGGCGTGGTGGCGGATTTCGAGGCGGCGTAATGCCGGGAGACGAGTGGGCCGAGTTCCATGACGGAATACTCCTTGATTACCGGCGCAGAAGGTCGAGCAGCGCCCGCGACATCTGCTTCACCTGGTCGAACATCTTGAGATTCGCCTCGTAGCCGCGTCCCGCCTCGCGCGAATCCGCGATCTCGATCAGCAGGTCGACATTCGAGCCCTCGTAGTGACCGTCGGGATCGGCCATCGGATGCGCGGGGTCGTAGATCCGCTCCAGCGGGCTCTGGTCGAGCCGGACCGGCCCGGCGGCGACGCTGCCGGTGGGGCGCGCGCGCGCCATCTCGGCCTCGAAGCTCACGGTCTTGCGCCGATAGCCCGGTGTGTCGCTGTTGGCGATGTTCTCGGCCACGTGGCGCAGCCGCGCGGCCTGGGCGCGCATGCCGCTCGCCGCCGCGCCGAGGGCGGTGTCGAAATCGCTCATCACCGGCCTCCGAGACTGCTGCGGATCACGCCCATGGCGTGGCGATAGACCGCGAGCGCGCGGCCATGATCCGATCTGGCCGCGGCCGCCGCCATCATCTCGGTCTCCAGGGAAACGGTGTTGCCGTTCGGCGCGGCCGGTCCCGGCCGATCGGCCAGGCGCGGTCCCGTGGCGCCGGTGCCGCCCAGATGGCCGGGGCGCGAGCGGCGCAGCGTGACGCCCGAGCCGGTCTCCGCCGCCACGCCGTCCACCGCCTGCGCGCGAAAACCCGGCGTATCGGCATTGGCGATGTTGGCGGCGATGACGGCGGCGCGCGCGCCGCTTCGGCGGGCCAGCGTCGCGGCGGCGTCGAAGAGGTTGATCGACTGGTACATGCGGGGTTCTCCCTCGGTCGCTTCAACTCCCGATTAAGCCTGATTCCTTAAAAACGGGTTCGCGGCAGCAAGGAGGGCCTCGCCATGGACACCGATCAGGTCGATCTCGTCACCCGGGCGCTGGGCCGTCTTTCGGCGCGCTCCGCGCAAGGGCGCGTCGTGCAGGCCGGGGATGCGGCGCTACTGGTTTCCGGGCTGATCGGCCGGGTCCGGCTCGGCTCGCGGGTCGAGGTGGTCCGCGCCGATGGCATGCGCCTTGCCGCCGAGGTGGTGTATCTGGGCGAGACGCTGGCGCGGCTGCTGCCGGAGAGCGGGGCCGAGGGCGTGGCGGTCGGCGATCCGGTGCGTGTGCGGCCCGATCCGGTCTTTGCGCCGCATGAGGGCTGGATCGGTCGGGTGATCGATCCCGACGGTCGACCGCTCGATGGCCGGCCGCTGCTGCCGGGGCCGGTGCCGCGGGCCCGTCGCGCCGCGCCGCCGCCGCCACAGGCGCGGCGCGGCTTCGGGCTCCGGCTCGACACCGGGCTTGCCGTGTTCAACACGCTGTTGCCGCTGGTGCGGGGCCAGCGCCTCGGCCTCTTCGCCGGCTCCGGTGTCGGCAAATCGACCCTTCTGGCCGAACTGGCGCGCGGGGTGGAGGCCGACATCATCGTGATCGGGCTGGTGGGCGAACGCGGGCGCGAGCTGCGTCATTTCGTGACCGAGGTGCTGGGAGAGGGCATGGCGCGCGCAGTGCTGGTCGCCGCCACCTCGGATCGCGCCGCCTCGATGCGGCGCCGCTGCGCCGAGGCGGCGACGGCGGTGGCCGAGCATTTCCGCGATGCGGGGCGGCAGGTGCTGCTGCTGATCGACAGCGTGACGCGCCATGCCGAGGCGCATCGCGAGATCGCCGCCGCCGCCGGGGAGCCAGCGCGCCTGCGCGGCTTTCCGGCCTCGACCCCCGCGGCAATCGCGCAGCTGTGCGAGCGGGCGGGGCCGGGCGCGGGCGGGCAGGGCGACATCACGGCGGTCTACACGGTGCTGGTCGCCGGTTCCGACATGGAGGAGCCTGTGGCCGACTGGCTGCGCGGCGTACTCGATGGCCATGTCGTGCTCGATCGCGGCATCGCCGAGCGCGGCCGGTTTCCGGCGGTCGATCTTCTGGCCTCGGTCTCGCGGGCCCTGCCGGCCTCGGCCAGCGGCCCCGAGAACGCGGTGCTGGCCGAAGCGCGCCGCCTGCTCGGTGCCTATGCTCGGGCCGAGCCGATGATTCAGGCCGGGCTCTATCAGGCGGGCTCCGATCCGGCCGTGGACCGGGCGCTGGCCTGCCACGCCGAACTCGACGCGTTCTTGGCGCGACGCGACGCCGGTTGCGCCGCGAGCCACGCGGCGCTGCGCCGAATCCTGTCTCCGCTGCCGGGGGCTTAGCCCTGAAGCAGCATCAGCGCGATCTGGCCCGGACCGGCAGCGGCGGCCTGCGCCGCCTGCTCGCGCACCAGAAACAGCCGCACCAGTTTTTCCTGCGCGTCCGGCGCGGCGAAATCCTCGAAGCGCGAGAGGCCGAAGATCCGCTCGGCCCGGTCGCGGAACTGCTCGAGCTGCTGGTCGAGATCGATACTGGCAAAGCTGGAAGGCAGCCCCATCGCCGCCTCGAAAACCGAGCGCAGCGGCGCGTTGCCCATCATCGCGAACCAGCGCGCGTTGTCCGAAGACGCGCCTTCGATCACCTCCGCGATCGCGGCGTCGGCGTTGAGCGCCCGGCGCAGCGCATCGTCCTGCTCGCCCACCGCCGCCTCGAAACTCAGCCGCTCGTAGCGGGTGACGATCTCTTGGGCGAATGCCGGCAGGCCGGTCCGCGGGCCGAGATCGCCAAAGCCGAAGGCGCGCGAAAAGGCGGCGTAGCGCTTGTCGGCGAGCCTGCTCGACAGCGCCTCCCCCGAGGTCGTGCCGTCGGCCAGGACCTTGCGGATGAAGGCGGTCGCGTCGATATCCGCACCCAGCCCGAAAGCCTCGAGCGCGACGGTCAGCAGGCGGCGGTCACCCAAAAGGTCGTCCGGGGTCTGCACCCGCGTGATGTTGTCGCGGAAATGCGCGGTGAGGCTGGCCACGCGCGGGCTTTTGGCGTGGCTTTCGGTCTGCGCCCCGAGGGTGCGCCCGAGAAAGCGCCAGCCGGCATAGCCGGAAAGCGGCAGCACCGGCTGAAAGCTCATGACGCACCGGGGGGCGGATTCGAAGACGGGTCGGGAGACAGGCGGAACATCCGTTCCTCGCGCGGCAGCAGCGCGCGCAGCCTCTTGAGCGCGCGATAGCTTTCGCCGCCGACCGCCGCCTGGCTCGCCGCCGCGAGCAGCGCCCGGCTGTCGGCGTCGCGGAACACCTGACTCAGCTGCTCGATCCCGGACAGGATCTGCGCATGGCCGGCCGGGGCCGGCACGTCGCCCGACAGCACCAACTGCGCGATGTAGCACACGCGGCGGACCGGGGTGTTGGCCTCGCCCGGGCGGATCGCATCGCGCAGTCGCAGGATGTTGGCCTCGGGCGTGAGGATCGAGAACCGCGAACGACGCTCGCCATTCTCGATCACCGCGCCGTTGACGAGCAATCGCTCTCCGGGCCCCAGCTTGAGCACCAGCCCCGACATCAGGCCGCGCCCTCGTCGGGGCGGCGCGACAGCCCCCGCAGCACGGCGGTGTTGATCTCGACCAGTGCCGAGATCCCGGCCTCGCCGCGCAACACGCGGCGGCTGTGGTGATGGGTGAACTCGGCGAGATAGAAGATGCGGGCGCGCAATGCCGGTGGCAGGCCGTTCGCGCCATCGGCCACGTCGGCGGCGAGCCGGGTCCAGAGCCGGCGATTGTCGTGCAGCGCGGCGGCGCATTGCGCGAAGCTGGCGGCGGCCTGCAGCCGTGCGGTGACGTCGCTGATCACCTGGTGTTCGGCGGAGCGCCCGGAGCGCAGGGCGATGTTGCCGGGGCCGTAGGCCCGGCGCGCTTGTTCGACGAGATTCACGAATGGGTCCTTTCAGGACGCTGGACCAGGGGGCCGGGCTTTGCCGGGCCCTGCAGCGGTCGGTTCCGTCAGCAGCAGCTGGGCGGGGCGCTCGATCCGGCCCCCCGCCCGGGGTTCCTCAGCGGAACAGCGACATGATCGATTGCGGCGCCTGGTTGGCGATCGACAGCGACTGCACGCCGAGCTGCTGCTGCACCTGGAGCGCCTGCAACCGGGCCGAGGTTTCCTCCATGTCGGCATCGACGAGGCTGCCGATCCCCGCCTTGAGCGAGTCGGTCAGCTGCGAGATGAAGTCGGCCTGGGTCTCGATCCGGCCCTGCACCGAACCAAAGGCCGAGGCGGCATCGATCGCCGTGTCGATCAGCGTCTCGATGGTGCCCAGCGCCGAGGCGGCGCCGGCCTGGGTCGAGACGTCGATCGCCGCCATGGTGCCCAGCCCGCCGGCCCCGGCGTTCTGGAACTGGCCCGAGATGGCGACCGATTCTGTGCCGGTGTTGGTGATCACCAGCGTGCCGGCATTGGCGATGTTGTAGTCGACCGAGACCTCGGCATCGGTGGCCTCGATCGCCGATTTCAGGTTCACGGCGATGATGTCCTCGACCGAGGTCGAGGCGATGTCGTCGGCGGTGATGGTATAGGACACCTCCTGCTCGCCGATGGTGAGCGAGATCTTGTCGCCCGCCGCATAGGTCGGATCGACGATGACGATGGTGCCGTCGTCATCGGTGCCGCCGGTGCCATCGAGCGAGAAGCCGAAGGCGTCGTCATTATCGGCCGCCAGCCCGTCGGAGCCCGTGAAGGCGGCCTTGGCGCTGTAGCCGCCGATCGCCAGATCCTGACCGGTGACGGTGATGTTCGAGGCGGTGACGTTGCCGCCCGAGTCCCGGTCGAGCGAGGACAATACGTCGGCCGATGCGGTATTGCCGTCGATCAAATTGAGCCCGTTGAACTGGGCGGCGCTGACCACCGAGGTGATCTGGTCCTTGAGCGCGCTGACATCGGCGTTGATCTTCACGCGATCGACGTTGCCCTCCTGCGCGGCGACGATCTTGCCCTTCATCTGGGTCAGGAGGTCGGTCACGGTCTCCGAGGCCTGGCGCGCCACGGCGACGGTGGATTCGCCCAGCGCCAGGCTGTCGGAAATCGCCTTGAAGCCCTTCACGTCGGACTCCATCACCTTGGAGATCGCCCAGACGGCGGAATTGTCCTTGGCCGAGGAGACCGATTTTCCGGTCGAAATCTCGGTCTGGGTCTTGGAAAGGCTCGAATTGATCCCCTTGAGGGTCTGCAGCGCGACCATCGCGCCGTTATTGGTCAGAATGCTGGACATATATGTGGTCCCAAAGCTCGGCGGCCATCGCGCGCCGGGTTTCAATGCAGGCCCGCGCGGGGCGCGGACGTTCGGACGGCCATTCTGACGTCGCGCGGACCGGGTCGTATCCCGCCGCCATCTGTCGCCGGCTGATCCGGTGACGACCTTCTTGTCGCAAGCCGGGCTTAAACGGGTCCTAATGCGCGGGGCCCGAATGCGGGGCATTCGACTCGAACCGTTCAGGCCCCGCGCCGCAGCGCCGGTGCGGCAGCCGTCGTGGCGGGGCGGGGCCGGCCGTCGCGGTCATAGGTGGCAAAGCCGCCCTCGACACGGCTCAGCGCGGCCGCCCGGGCCTCTCCCTCGCGCAGCCCCGCCAGCGCCGCCTCGTAAAGACGGGCGTTGCGAGCCAGATCCGCTTCGATAGCGGCGAGCGCGTCCCGGTTTTGCGATTGCGTCGACAGCGCTTCCACGAGAGCTGTCTTGGTGTCGAGCATCGGGCCCAGATCCGCCAGGCGCCCCGACAGGAGCGCCGCGCGTTCGGTTGCCAGCAGTTCGGCCAGTCGTTCCGTCAGGGGGGGCTTCATCGATCCTGCCCGCCCATGGCGGTGTAGAGTTTCCGGGCCAGCCCGATGCCACCGGCGGCGGTCATGCGCTCGGCCTGGGCCTCGATCAGGAAGGACCGGAACTGCGCTTCGCCCGGGCCTCCGCCAAAGCCCGCATGAGAGGTGCCGGGATCCGACAGGCGCAGGAGTTCCGACAGGAAACCGGCCTCGAGCGCCTGGGCCGCGCGCCAGAGCGGGTCGGGGGCCGCTGGCCTGGTGTCATGCCCGGACGGTCCTGCCGGTGGCGGTGAGAGGGAGGTCTGGGGAATCATGGCAAATCTCTTCTCCACAGGGATCGGCCTCGATCATTCCGCCACCCGGTAAAGATACGGTAAGCCTTTCCGGTCATGCTGCATCCAAGCCGACACGACGAAGGGACGCCGCATGTTCGACCCGCTTCTTGGTCCGGGCAATAGACCCATCTCGCCGCGGGGAGAGATGGCCGCCTCGACGGGCGGGAAGGGTTTCGCGGCGCTGGTTTCCGAGGGAGGACGAGGACGGGACGGAACTCGGGGGGGCGAGGCCGAGGTGAGGCGCGAGGAAACCGAGGAGGTGGAGGAACCGGCGCTCGCGGTTCCGGCAGCCGCTTCGGAGAAGCCTGCCTCTACCGCGAAGAAGGCGAGCCCCTCGGATCGGGAGACCAGCCCAATTCCCCCTGCCGCCGAAGTCGGGCGAGGCGGTTCGGAACCTGCTGAGGCGGAGGCTCCGGATTTCGAAGCGGATGCGATGCCAGGATCGCACGGCCGAAGCGCGGCCGGATCGGAGACATCCGGAACGCGGTCGGTCTCAGCGATGGATGCTGCCCATCGGGAGACGCCCTTGGATGGTGCCGTCCCGACGCGCAGCGCCCATCGTGCTGATTTGGTTCAGGGAGCAGGATTTGCGCCGCACTCAGAAGGGGCAGCCCGAGGCAGCATAGTGACGGAGAGGGCCGGGATACGAAGCAGGACTGCCCCACCGAATCACGCCCCGGTTCCTGCAGTGCGGCTGGGAGATGGAGACAGGACCGACATGGCCGGGGCGGGGGAAGCTACGGTGACGGTCCGAAGAATTTCTGTTTTGGCGGGGGTTTCCTCCCCGAGGGCGGTGGCACCGGCTCCTTCGGCACCCGGCAGCGCCGAAGCGCCGGGTTTGGAGGATTGGGGCGCTCTGGTCCCGGCGGAACGGAGCCAGGCGGCAGTGGAAGAGATGCGGATTGCGACGACGCCGCGTTCGGTGGCGCAGCAAATGGCGCAACAGGCCGCCCGGATCACCGCCATGGCGGGAGGGCGGGTCGATCTAAGGCTCGATCCGGAGGAGCTGGGCCGCGTGGCGATGCAGATCCATACCGAGGGCGATCGGATCACCCTGACCATAGCTGCCGAACGCGGTGACACGACCGAGCTGATCCGGCGGCACCTGCAGGAGCTTGCCGGGGAGCTTCGCGCGCTGGGCTACCGTTCCGTCAGCCTCGGCTTCGAGGACGGACGGGGGGGCGATGGGACGCCGTCGCGAAAAGAAGGCGACCCGGATCACTGGGACCCCTTGCCGCCGGGAGAGGGGCCAGGCGCCGCAATCCCCCACCCTCCAGCGGGAGCGCCCCTCATGGGCCTTGATCTCCGTCTCTAGGAAAGGCCGACATGACCCTGTTGCCAGATGCCACCGCCCAGTTGCCGACGCCCGTTCGGGCCGAGGGCCGCACCGGTCTTACCGGCGCCGCGGATTTCCAGATGTTCCTGAAGATGCTGACGGCGCAGATCCGCAATCAGGATCCGCTCGAACCGATGGAGTCCGCCGACTATGCGGTGCAGCTCGCGACCTTTTCGGGGGTCGAGCAGCAGGTGCGGACGAACGAGCTGCTGGCAGCGCTGGCGGGAAGCCAGGGGCAGGGGGAGCTGTCACAGGTCGCGGCCTGGGTCGGGCGCGAGATACGCGCCCCGGTGCCCGCCACATTCGACGGCGCGCCGCTGGATATCGGCTTCGAGACCCGGCCCGGGGCCGAGGCCGGCCTGCTGGTGGTGAGCGATGCCGCGGGCCGCGAGGTGATGCGCCACGAGGTCCCGCCCGGTCCGCAATCCTTTCGATGGGCCGGTACGGATGCGCGGGGCATGCCGCTGCCGGCCGGTGATTACGGCTTTGCCATCGCCAGCCTGTCCGGGGGGGAAGAGATCGGCCGCGACGTGGTCGAAACCTATGGCCGTGTGCGCGAGGCGCGGCTCGAGGCCGGGGGCGTGATGCTGCTTCTCGATGGCGGGGCGCTGGTACCAGTGGCGCAGGTCACGGCGCTGCGAGAGGCCTTCTAGACCAGCGAGGCGACCCAGCCGGCCGCCGCCGTCAGCGCCGCGCCGACGGCGACCCAGCCAAGCGGGGGCAACTCGCGCCGCCGCTCCTTCGGTTCGGGGTGGCTCTGCCGGACCAGCGCCGCCTCGGCCAGCGCGGGGAGCCGCGGCCCGAAGCGCGACAGCACCTGTATCGTGCGGCCGAGATCGCGGGCCACGGCCTTGGGGCCGATGCTTTCGCGGATGTAGTCCTCGACCACCGGGCGCGAGGCCTCCCAGATGTTGATATGCGGGTCGAGCGTCCGCGCCACGCCCTCGACCACCACCATGGTGCGCTGCAACAGGATCAGCTCGGTGCGGGTCTGCATGCCGAAGCGTTCGGTCACCTCGAACAGGTAGTTGAGCAGCCGCGCCATCGAGATCCGCGAGGCGTCCATGCCGAAGATCGGCTCGCCCACGGCGCGCAGGGCCGAGGCGAAGGCATCGACGTCGCGGTCGGCGGGGACGTAACCCGCCTCGAAATGCACCTCGGCGACGCGCTTGTAGTCCTTGCGGATGAAGCCGAAGATGATCTCGGCATAGACCCGGCGGGTGTATTCGTCGATCCGCCCCATGATCCCGAAATCGAGCGCGATCAGCGTGCCGTCGGGGCCGACCTTGAGGTTGCCCTGATGCATGTCGCCGTGGAAATAGCCGTCGCGCAGCGCATGGGCGAGGAACAGCTGCAGCACCCGGGCGGCGAGGTGCTTGCGGTCGTGACCGGCGGCGTCGATCTCGGCCACCTCGGCCGCGCCGATGCCGTCGACCCAGCCCATCGTCATGACCCGCCGCCCCGAGAGGTGCCAGCGCAGCGCCGGCACGGCGAAGCCCTCGTCCTTGGCGGTGTTGGCGGCGAACTCGGCCGCGGCGGCGGCCTCGAGCCGCAGGTCCAGCTCGCCCAGCACCACGCTCTCGAAATGCGCGATCACCTCCACGGGGCGCAGCCGGCGCGAGGCGGGCGACAACCGCTCGATCATCCGGGCGGCGAAGTAGAACGCTTCGATGTCGCGGCGAAACGCCTTTTCGATGCCGGGGCGCAGCACCTTGACCGCGACGATCTCGCCGGTCTCGGCGAGGCGCGCCCGGTGCACCTGGGCGATCGAGGCGGCGGCGACGGGCTCGGAGAACTCCGAGAAGAGCTGATCGACCGGCTGGCCCAGCTCGATCGCGATCGCCCGCTTGGCCTGTGCGGTGGGGAAGGGGGCGAGCCGGTCCTGCAGCACCCGCAGCTGCACCGCGAGCTCGTCGCCCACCACGTCCGGTCGCGTCGAGAGGATCTGGCCGAACTTGATATAGGCGGGACCGAGCGCGGTGATCGCGCGGGTGGCGGCGGGCATCTCGGGGTCGCCCTCGTAGCCGAGCCAGCGGAACGGCGCGGCGAAGAGCCGGATCGCCAGCCGCAGCGGGCGCGGCGCGTCCATCGCGTCGAGCACCACGGCCATCGCGCCGGTGCGCTCGAAGGTGGCGCCGGTGCGGATCAGCCGGATCAGGTTGTGCGGGCCCCTCAGAGCTTCCACCCCGAATGCAGGCAGGCGATGCCCATGCTCAGGTTACGGTACCTGGCCTGCTCGAAGCCCGCCGCCTCGACCATGCCGAGGAAGGTTTCCTGATCCGGGAAGCGGCGGATCGATTCCACCAGATACTGGTAGCTGTCGCGGTCGTTCGCGATCAGCTCGCCCATCGCCGGAATGATGTTGAAGCTGTAGAGGTCGTAGACCTTCTGCATCATCTCGTTGGGGATCTGGCTGAACTCCAGCACCATCAGGCGGCCGCCCGGGCGCAGCACCCGGAACGCCTCGTCGAGCGCCTTCTGGGGCCGGGTGACGTTCCTGATGCCGAAGCTGATCGTGTAGACGTCGAAGCTGTTGTCGGGGAAGGGCAGCGCCATCGCGTCGCCCACTACCCAGTCGAGACTGTCGCCCAGCCGCTCGGCCTCGGCCCGCTTGCGGCCCTCGACCAGCATGGATTCGGTGAGGTCGCAGACCGTGGCATGGCCATGCCCGGCGCGGCCGAGAAAGCGGAACGACACGTCGCCGGTGCCGCCGGCGACGTCGAGCAGCTTCTGGCCCGGGCGCGGCGCCAGCCAGTCCATCATCGCGTCCTTCCACAGGCGATGGATGCCGACGCTCATCACGTCGTTCATCACGTCGTAACGCGAGGCGACGGAGGTGAAGACCCCGCGCACGCGGCCTGCCTTCTCGTCCTCGGGCACCGTCTGGTAGCCGAAATGCGTGGTCTGATCGTCGCTCAAGGGTCTTGTCCCGTGCCGCCGTGATGCCTTGATAGGGCTCAGTGGCGGCATATAGGCCGCAACGTGCGAAAGAAAGAACCCATGCCCGAATTGCCAGAGGTCGAGACGGTTCGTCGCGGGCTTGCCCCCGCAATGGAGGGGGTGGTGATCGAGACCGCCCATGTGAACCGCCCCGACCTGCGCTGGCCGTTTCCCGAACGCATGGCCGAGCGGCTCGCGGGGCAGCGGGTCGAGCGGCTGCGGCGGCGGTCGAAATACATACTCGCGGACCTGTCGGGCGGCGAGACGCTGATCGTGCATCTGGGCATGTCGGGGCGGATGACGGTGTCGGGCATGAAGCTGGGCCATTTCCATCATCAGCATCCCGCGCCGGAAAAGCACGACCACGTGGTGTTCGACATGGCCAATGGCGCGCGGGTGACCTTCAACGACGCGCGCCGCTTCGGGGCGATGGACCTGGCCGCGACAGAGGCGGTCGAGGCGCATTGGCTCCTGCGCGAGATCGGGCCTGAGCCCTTGGGCAACCGCTTCGACGAGGCCTATCTCGTAAAGCGGCTCAGGGGGCGGATGGTGCCGATCAAGACCGCGCTTCTCGACCAGCGCGTGGTGGCGGGCTTGGGCAACATCTATGTCTGCGAGGTGCTGCACCGCGCCGGCATCGATCCGCGCCGCAAGGCCGGGCGGATCTCGGCGGCGCGAGTCGCCTCGCTGGTGCCATTGATCCGGGTGGTGCTGGAGGAGGCGATCACCTCCGGGGGCTCCTCGCTCAAGGATTACCGGCAGGCCGACGGCGCGATGGGCTATTTCCAGCACGGCTTCAGGGTCTATGACCGCGAGGGCGCGGCCTGCCCGACCGCGGGCTGCGACGGCCGGGTGGACCGGATCGTGCAGTCCGGGCGTTCGACCTTCCTGTGCGCGCGCTGCCAGAGGTGACTTGATCGCCGGGGCGGGGCGGGTCAGGTTTCGCGAAAGCAGCCGGAGACAGCCATGGCCTATACTACCATCCTCGTCGAAACCGAGGACGACATCGCCACCATCACGCTCAACCGCCCGCAGGCGATGAACGCCATCAACTCGGTGCTGCTGCGCGAGCTGGTCGCCGCGCTCGATGAGGCCGACCGCTCCGACAAGGTGCGCTGCATCGTGCTGACCGGCTCGGACAAGGCCTTCGCGGCGGGCGCCGACGTGGCCGAGATGGCCGATCTGTCCTTCGTCGAGATGTATCGCCGCGCGCTCTATGCCGGCGACATGGCGCGGCTGGCGCGGATTCGCAAACCGATCATCGCGGCGGTGGCGGGCTACGCGCTGGGTGGCGGCTGCGAGCTGGCGATGGCCTGCGACATCATCATCGCCGCCGACACCGCCAAGTTCGGGCAGCCGGAGGTCAATCTCGGGATCATGGCGGGGATGGGCGGCAGCCAGCGGCTCACCCGCGCCGTGGGCAAGCCCAAGGCGATGGACATGCACCTGACGGGTCGCTTCATGTCGGCCGAGGAGGCCGAGCGCGCCGGGCTGGTGAGCCGTGTCGTGCCAGCGCGCCAGCTCGAGCAGGAGGCGCGGGCGGCGGCGACGAAGATTGCCGAGAAGAGCCAGGTCTCCGTGCTCGCGATCAAGGACGCGGTGAACCGCAGCCAGGAGCTGCCGCTGACCGAGGGGCTGGCCTATGAGCGGCGGCTGTTCGAGGCGCTGTTCTCGACCGAGGATCAGGCCGAGGGCATGGCCGCCTTCCGCGAGAAGCGCGAACCGCAATACCGTGACCGCTGAGCTGTGGAAAAGGCGGCGCGACAGGTTGACTAGCGGCCGACTCGGGCTTAGAGACGCGGCTTCAGAACAGTTACCCCGCAAGTGGATTCTCGACACATGGCCAACACGCCCCAGTCCAAGAAGCGCGCTCGCCAGAACGAGCGCCGCTTCGCGATCAACAAGATGCGCCGGTCGCGCATCCGTACCTTCCTGCGCAAGGTCGAGGAGGCGATCGCCTCCGGCCAGCAGGACGCCGCCCAGGCCGCCCTGCGCGAAGCTCAGCCCGAGCTGATGCGCGGCGTCACCAAGGGTGTCGTTCACAAGAACACCGCCGCCCGCAAGATGTCGCGCCTGTCGTCGCGCGTGAAGGCGCTCGCCGCCTGATCTTGCCGCAAAGGCAAACGAATACAGAGGGGTGCCCCGAAAGGGGCGCCCCTTTTTCGTTGTCGTTTCGCTGCCGTTGCGAAAGAATCGCGGGGCTTGGCGTCACCTCGCTGTCAAGTTGATCCCTTAGGATATCGGGGCCGTCCGGAACGTGCTGTGGCGGCCTCGCACGGCTCTTGCGCGCGGCCCTTAGGATTCAGGGGACCGGTGAAATCGGCGCGGATTCGATTCAGCGGAGTCCGTCGTCAAGCGCGTTGTTCGGTTGATGACCTCCAAAGCCAGCGGCTAACTTGCCCATGCGATTCACATCGTTCCTGGGGGAACATGGACGAGTCGGCACCACGGTGGTCCGAAGGCCAGCTGCACGGCCGATCAGATCGGGACCGCGAACGGGGTGCCTGCTCTCTGGAGCGTGACGGGTGCACGGCCTCGGCCGTGCCATTGGCCGTCCCGCGCTTGTCTGCATTGCGACCGCCATTCGGCGGGCGTCACATGCCGTCATGTCCCGATCCCGGGCCGAACTGCGATAGCGGGTCGGCGGCCTTGGCCGCCCCCGTTCGGGTCCGGAGGTTAGGTCAGTCCGGTGCGGAACAGCGTCGGCGCATGCGCGCCGGCGACCGCACCGCCTGTGCCCGGATGTGGATGGCAAGGCCGGGCGCGGCGGGCGCGCCCGGGTGACGATGAAGGCAGGTCGGGGACAGGTCATGACGAACGAAATCTGGGCGCAGGTCAGCGAAGAGCTCAAGCAGGCAGTGGGCGCCAACAACCACACCACCTGGATCGCGCCGCTGCGCTTCGAGGCGCTGGTCGACGGCGTCGCCCGGTTCCACGTGCCCACCACCTTCCACGGCAACTACGTGCTGCAGAATTTCGGCGACCAGATCCTGACGCAGCTGGCCCGCGCCGGCTTCACCGTGCAGCGCCTGATCTTCGCCCAGTCCGCCAGCGCCGCCGCCGCGCCCCGTCCCGCGGCGCCCCAGCCGAAAGCCGACGCGGCCCCCGCCCATCTCGCGCTCGAGGATGACGACGCCACCCCCTCGGCCACGCTCGACCCGCGCTTCACCTTCGACCGCTTCGTCGTCGGCAAGCCCAACGAGATGGCCCATGCCGCCGCGCGCCGCATCGCCGAGGGCGGCAGCCTCGGCTTCAACCCGCTGTTCCTCTATGGCGGTGTGGGCCTGGGCAAGACGCACCTGATGCACGCGATCGGCCACGAGCTGCGCGCCAGCCAGCCGCATCTGAAGGTCGTGCTCACCTCCGCCGAGCAGTTCATGTACCGCTTCATCACCGCGCTGCGCGACAAGCGCATGATGGATTTCAAGCAGCTGTTCCGCTCGGTCGACGTGCTCATGGTCGATGACATCCAGTTCCTCGGCGGCAAGGATTCGACGCAGGAGGAGTTCTTTCACACCTTCAACGCGCTGATCGACGCCGGCAAACGGATCATCATCTCGGCCGATCGCGCGCCGGGCGCGATGAAGGATGTCGAGGAGCGGATCACCTCGCGCATGGGCTCCGGCCTCGTCGTGGACCTGTTCCCCACCGATTTCGAGCTGCGCGTCGGCATCCTGCAGGCCAAGGCCGACTACTACCGCGCGCAATATCCCGGCATCGTGGTACAGCCCGGCGTCTACGAGTTCCTGGCGCATCGCATCTCCAACAACGTGCGGGTGCTCGAGGGGGCCCTGACGCGGCTCTTTGCCTTTGCCTCGCTGGTGGGCCGCGAAATCTCGCTCGAGATGACGCAGGACTGCCTCGCCGACATCCTGCGCGCCAGCGATCGCAAGATCACCGTCGAGGAGATCCAGCGCCGGGTGTCGGAGCATTACAACATCCGCCTGTCGGACATGATCGGCCCGAAGCGGCTGCGCAGCTATGCCCGACCGCGCCAGGTGGCGATGTACCTGTCGAAGAAGCTGACCTCGCGTTCGCTGCCCGAGATCGGCCGCCGCTTTGGCGGGCGCGACCACACCACGGTGATGCACGGCGTGCGCAAGATCGAGGAGCTGAAGGCCACCGACAGCCAGATCGCCGACGACCTCGAACTGCTGCGCCGCGCGCTCGAGGAATAGGCCGCGCCCCCGGCGCGAAGAGTGACGCCGCCCCGCCGCCGAAAATGCTTGAGGACGGGCTGAAAACAGGTAGTTTTCCAGTCCCGGCCCCGGTCGGCGACAACAGCGGAGCGATGCACATGAAATTCTCGATCGAACGCGGCGTTCTGCTCAAGGCCGTCGCCCAGGCCCAGTCGGTGGTCGAGCGCCGCAACACCATCCCGATTCTCGCCAACGTGCTGATCGAGGCCGAGGGCGACACGGTCCGCTTCCGCGCCACCGATCTCGATATCGAGGTGGTCGACCGCGCCCCGGCGACGGTCGAGGCCGCGGGCGCCACCACCGTCGCCGCCGTGCTGCTCAACGAGATCGTGCGCAAGCTGCCCGACGGGGCGCTGGTGACGCTGACCGATCAGGGCGGCAACGGCCGCCTGTCGATCGAGGCCGGGCGCTCGAACTTCCAGCTCGCGACGCTGCCGAAGGAGGACTTCCCGGTGATGGCCTCCTCGGAATACGAGGCCAGCTTCACCGCGCCCGCGCCGGTGCTGCGCCGGCTGTTCGACAAGGCGAAGTTCGCGATCTCCACCGAGGAGACGCGCTACTACCTCAACGGCGTCTACATGCATGTGGCCGAGGGCGAGCAGGGCCGCGTGCTGCGCTGCGTCGCGACCGACGGGCACCGGCTCGCGCGGATCGACGCCGAGCTGCCCGAGGGAGCCGAGACGATGGCCGGCGTCATCGTGCCGCGCAAGACCGTGAACGAGCTGCGCAAGCTGCTCGACGACGACGAGGCGCTGATCGAGGTGTCGGTGAGCGAGACGAAGATCCGTTTCACCACGCCGAACATCACCCTGACCTCCAAGGTCATCGACGGCACCTTCCCCGACTACAGTCGGGTGATTCCGCAAAACAACCGCAAGCGGCTCGAGGTCGACGCGACCGAGTTCGCCCGCGCGGTGGACCGGGTCGCCACCGTCAGCTCCGAGCGCTCGCGCGCGGTGAAGCTGTCGCTGGAGGAAGACCGGCTGGTGCTTTCGGTGAATGCGCCGGATTCGGGTGCGGCCGAAGAGGAGCTGGCCGTGGCCTATGGCGACGAGCGGCTCGAGATCGGGTTCAATGCCAAGTACCTGCAGGAGATCGCGAGCCAGGTGGACCGCGAGAACGCGGTGTTCCTGTTCAACTCCTCCGGCGATCCGACCCTGATGCGCGAGGGCGACGACCAGTCGGCGGTCTATGTCGTCATGCCGATGCGCGTGTGACGCGGGCAGGATTTGCGTATTTGAAGAACAAAGTCGGTGAGGGCCGCGCGTGAAGGCGGCCGTCACCGCGCTCGAGCTGTCGCATTTCCGCTCGCACAAGCGGGCGAAACTGGCGCTCGACGGGCGGCCGGTGGCGATCTTCGGTCCCAACGGCGCCGGCAAGACCAACCTGATCGAGGCGATATCGCTGCTGTCGCCGGGGCGGGGCATGCGCCGCGCGGGGGCCGAGGAGATCGCGCGGCGGCCCGAGCGGCTGGGCTGGAAGGTCTGGGCCGAGGTCGAGGCCGAGGGCGCGCCGCACGAGATCGAGACCCGCGCCGAGGCCGGGCAGAGCCGCACCGTGCAGATCGACGGCAAGACCGTGCCGCAGGTGGCGCTGGCGCGGGTGCTCCGGGTGCTGTGGCTGGTGCCCTCGATGGACCGGCTCTGGATCGAGGCGGCCGAGGGGCGGCGGCGCTTCCTCGACCGGGCGGTGCTGAGCTTCGATCCCGGCCATGCCGAGCGGGTGCTCGATTACGAAAAGGCGATGCGAGAGCGCAACCGTCTGCTGAAGGACGGGGTGCGCGATCCGCATTGGTACGGCGCGCTGGAGGGCCGGATGGCCGAGGCGGGTGCGGCCATCTCCACCGCGCGCCGCGCCGCGATCGAGCGCCTTGCCGGCGCGCAGGACGAGACCGAGACCGCGTTTCCCACCGCCGATCTGGCGCTTACCTATCCCGACGAGACGCCCGAGGAGGCCGGGGCGCTCGGGGCGGCCTTCGCGGCGATGCGCGGCCGCGACATGGCGGCGGGCCGCACCCTGATCGGGCCGCACCGCGCCGACCTCGATGCTTTGTGGCGCGCCAAGGGGGTGGCGGCGCGCGACGCCTCGACCGGCGAGCAGAAGGCGCTGCTGATCTCGCTGATTCTCGCCAATGCCCGGGCGCTGGCCGCCACCGGGGGCGCGCCGCCGGTTCTGCTGCTCGACGAGGTGGCGGCGCATCTGGACACGCGACGCCGCGCGGCGCTTTATGACGAGATCTGCGCGCTCGGGCTGCAGGCCTTCATGACCGGCACCGAGCCGGGGCTGTTCGAGGCTCTGGGCGAGCGCGCGCAACGCATCGAGGTGACCGAAACCGCCGGCGTCTCGAGGATCGGGAGCGAGACATGACCCCACAGCGCGTGACGCTCATCACCCTCGGCGTGGACGAGATGGCGCGCGCCCGCGCCTTCTACGAGGCTCTGGGCTGGTCGCCGCACCCGTCGAGCCAGCCTTCCGTGACCTTCTACCAGATGCACGGATCGGTGCTGGGGCTGTTCGGCCGGGCCGATCTCGCCAAGGATCAGGGGCGGGCCGGCGCCGATCTCGGCACTGGGGCGATGACGCTGGCGCAGAACTTCGAGACCCGCGCCGCGGTCGATGCCGCCTGGCGCAGGGCCCTCGATGCGGGCGCGACGGCGCTGAAGGCGCCCGAAGAGGTGTTCTGGGGCGGCTATTCGGGCTATTACGCCGATCCCGACGGCCATGTCTGGGAGATCGCCCACAACCCGTTCTGGCCGCTGGCCGCGGACGGGTCGCTGACGCTGCCCGAGCCGGCATGACCCTCGCCGCGCATGACCTCGCGCTCTATGCAGGCGCGCTTTTCGTGCTGTTCCTGACGCCCGGCCCGGTCTGGGTGGCGCTGACCGCCCGGGCACTGTCGGGCGGGTTTCACGCGGCCTGGCCGCTGGCGCTCGGCGTGGTGGTGGGCGACGTGCTCTGGCCGCTCCTCGCCATCCTCGGCGTGAGCTGGGTGCTCTCGGTCTATGGCGGGTTTCTGGAATTGCTGCGCTGGGTCGCGGCCGCGATGTTCGTGACCATGGGCGTTCTGCTGTGGCGCCATGCCGACGCCTCCATCGCCCGCGACAGCCGCCTGACGCGGCCCGGCATGTGGGCCGGTTTCGCGGCCGGCCTGGCGGTGATCCTGGGCAATCCCAAGGCGATCCTGTTCTACATGGGGATGCTGCCCGGCTTCTTCGACCTGTCGGGTCTGACCGTGCCCGACATCGCCGCGATCTGCGCGATCTCCTTCGTCGTGCCGCTTGCGGGAAACCTCGTTCTGGCGGCCTCGATCGACCGGGCGCGGGCGCTTTTGACCTCGCCGCCGGCGCTGCGCCGGACCAACCGCGCGGCGGCGGTGATGCTGGTCGGCATCGGGCTGCTCATTCCCCTGCTATAGCGCAAAATATGGGGGAAAACCGTGACATCCCCCACCAGTATTCGTATATTCCGCCGGTAACGTCCCGAGGATTTCCCCCATGGCTGAACCCGCTCTGCAACCCAACGTCTACGGCGCCGATTCCATCAAGGTTCTCAAGGGCCTGGATGCGGTCCGCAAGCGTCCGGGGATGTATATCGGCGACACCGATGACGGCTCGGGCCTGCACCACATGGTCTATGAGGTCGTCGATAACGGCATCGACGAGGCGCTGGCCGGTCACGCCGATTTCGTGCAGGTCAAGATCCACGCTGACAACTCGGTCAGCGTGCGCGACAACGGTCGCGGCATTCCGACCGACATGCACAAGGAAGAGGGCGTCTCGGCGGCCGAGGTCATCATGACCCAGCTGCATGCCGGCGGTAAGTTCGACCAGAACTCCTACAAGGTGTCCGGCGGCCTGCACGGCGTCGGCGTCTCGGTGGTCAACGCGCTGTCGGACTGGCTCGAACTGCGGATCTGGCGCGACGGCAAGGAGCATGTCGCCCGCTTCGAGCGCGGCGATACCGTCAAGCATCTCGAGGTGGTGGGCCCGACCGATCAGACCGGCACCGAGGTGCGCTTCCTCGCCTCGACCGACACCTTCTCGAACCTCGACTACGATTTCGCGACGTTGGAAAAGCGCCTGCGCGAGCTGGCCTTCCTGAACTCCGGCGTGCGCATCATCCTCGAGGATGACCGCCCGGCGCAGCCGCTGCATACCGAGCTGTTCTACGAGGGCGGGGTGCGCGAATTCGTGAAGTATCTCGACCGCTCCAAGCACGCCGTCATGCCCGAGCCGATCTGGATCGAGGGCGAGAAGGACGGCATCGGCATCGAGGTCGCGATGTGGTGGAACGACACCTATCACGAGACCGTGCTGCCCTTCACCAACAACATCCCGCAGCGCGACGGCGGCACCCACATGGCGGGCTTTCGCGGCGCGCTGACCCGGACCATCAACAACTACGCGCAGACCTCCGGCATCGCCAAGAAGGAGAAGGTCTCCTTCACCGGCGACGACGCCCGCGAGGGGCTGACCTGCGTCCTTTCGGTCAAGGTGCCGGACCCCAAGTTCTCGTCCCAGACCAAGGACAAGCTGGTCTCCTCGGAGGTGCGCCCGGCGGTCGAGAACCTCGTCGGCGAAAAGCTCGCCGAGTGGTTCGAGGAAAACCCCAACATCGCCAAGCAGATCGTCGGCAAGATCGTCGAGGCGGCGCTGGCCCGCGAGGCCGCGCGCAAGGCCCGCGAGCTGACCCGCCGCAAGACCGCGATGGACGTCAACTTCCTCGCCGGCAAGCTCAAGGACTGCTCCGAGAAGGACCCGTCGAAGACCGAGGTGTTTCTCGTCGAGGGTGATTCCGCGGGCGGCTCGGCCCAGACCGGCCGCGATCGCGGCACCCAGGCGATCCTGCCGCTCAAGGGCAAGATCCTCAACGTCGAGCGGGCGCGCTTCGACCGGATGCTGTCGAGCCAGGAGATCGGCAACCTCGTGATGGCGCTCGGCACCGGCATCGGCCGCGACGAGTTCGACATCAAGAAGCTGCGCTACCACAAGATCGTCATCATGACCGACGCCGACGTGGACGGCGCGCATATCCGGACGCTGCTTCTGACCTTCTTCTTCCGGCAGATGCCGGAGCTGATCGAGGGCGGGCATCTCTACATCGCGCAGCCGCCGCTCTACAAGGTGTCGCGCGGCAAGTCCGAGGTCTATCTCAAGGACCAGGCCGCGATGGACGAGTACCTGATCCATCAGGGCACCGACGGCACCGCGCTCAGGCTCGGCACCGGCGAGGAGATCACCGGCAACGACCTGCGCCGCGTGGTCGAGGAGGCGCGCCAGCTCAAGCGCGTGCTCGACGCCTTCCCGACCCATTACCCGCGCCACATCCTCGAACAGGCCGCGATCTCTGGCGCCTTCGTGCCCGGCGCGGTCGATGCCGACCTGCAGGGCGTGGCCGACAAGGTCGCCAAGCGGCTCGACCTGATCGCGCTCGAATACGAGCGTGGCTGGCATGGTCGGATCACCCAGGATCACGGCATCCGGCTGGCGCGTATCCTGCGCGGGGTCGAGGAGGTGCGCACGCTGGATGGGCCGATGCTGCGCTCGGGCGAGGCGCGCAAGACCGGCAGCTTCACCAAGTCGCTGCAGGAGATCTACGACCTGCCCGCGACGCTGGTGCGCAAGGACCGGACCCAGCTGATCCACGGCCCGCTCGACCTCTTGGCCGCGATCCTCGAAGAGGGCCAGCGCGGCCTGACGCTGCAACGCTACAAAGGTCTGGGCGAGATGAACCCCGACCAGCTGTGGGAAACCACGCTGGATCCCGAGGCGCGGACGCTGCTGCAGGTGAAGATCGAGGATTCGCTCGAGGCCGACGACCTCTTCACCAAGCTGATGGGCGATGTGGTCGAGCCGCGCCGCGAGTTCATCCAGCAGAACGCCCTCAACGTCGAGCATCTCGACTTCTGAAGCCTCTGTAGGTGAGCGAATATTTTTTCGCGGCGCGCATATTTTTTCGCGCCGCGGATGCACGTTTGGGATCGGAGTTCCAGTCTTCTTAAGGGGTTACCCCTTTAATCCTGCGAAAAGTGTATTTGGAGTTCGTAGGGCTTTGTGCCCCGTAGGGCAACGACGGCTCATTAGGTTTCGACTGATGTTGCGCATCGGAAGCCCCATTGCCCATCAATAACCTTCAGGTCAGAAAGTTGGTAAGGCGAACAGCATAGGAGGGCCGATTCCGTGGAAAAACTCCCGTTCGCGAGCGCAGAATAACGGCCATTGGAAAGAGCGCGAACGCCTGTCCCGTC